>JBHJHI010000077.1:0-13977 GCA_050330995.1 Paracoccaceae bacterium | reverse complement strand
GGACGTCGATCCCTGGCGCGAGCTGAACAACGGCCGGGTCCTGACGCTCTACGATCTCGGCCGGGTCGTGCTCTTCATTCGTCTGGGCTTTCTGCCGGTGCTGCGCTGCCGCGGCTGGGCGGGCACGATCGCCGGCGTCTCGATCCGCTACCGGCGGCGCGTCCGCGCCTGCGACCGCTACGAACTCCGCAGCCGGATGATCGGGTGGGACGATCGCTTCTTCTACGCCGAGCAGTCGATGTGGCGGCACGGCGACTGCGCCTCGCATGGGCTCCTGCGCATGGCGATCACGTCGGCCGACGGGCTCGTCGCGGCGCCGGAGGCCGCGCGCGCCCTCGCCGAGGCCGAAGCCGTGCTCGCGATGCCCGAGGCGGCGGCGCTGTTCGGCGCGGACGCGCTCGCCGAGGCCGCGCTCACGGCTCCCGTCGACACGCGCGAGGGGCGGCTGACCGGGCGCGCCGATCGCGTGGTGATCGGGGCGAGCGAGGTCCTCGTGGTCGACTTCAAGACCGACCGCGCCGTGCCCGGCACGCCGGCGGCGGTCTCGGCGGGCTACCGCGCGCAGCTCGGCGCCTACGCGGCCGCCCTGGGCGCGATCTACCCCGATCGCGCGGTGCGCCCGGCGATCCTCTGGACCGCCGCGCCG
Organism: Paracoccaceae bacterium; assembly: GCA_050330995.1. Lineage (GTDB taxonomy): Bacteria > Pseudomonadota > Alphaproteobacteria > Rhodobacterales > Rhodobacteraceae > Thermohalobaculum. The sequence goes on along the minus strand of JBHJHI010000077.1, from coordinate 13,331 downwards.
CGGCTGATGGCGCTGGCGGCGGACGACTGCCTCGCGGCCTGGCGCACGGCGCTCGACGGGCTCACTTGATGCGGCTCGCCCGCTTGCCTAGCTTCGGCGTCCTGCAAAGAGCGCCCCTGGCCTTCCGGCGAGGCGGGCGAGAACAAAGGGAACAGACGCCATGACGACCATGAGCGTGAACGACGCCAACTTCGAGGACGACGTGCTGAAGGCCGAAGTGCCGGTCGTGGTCGACTTCTGGGCCGAATGGTGCGGTCCCTGCAAGCAGATCGCCCCTGCGCTCGAGGAAATCGCGAGCGAGTACGAGGGCAAGGTGCGCGTGGCCAAGCTCAACATCGACGAGAACCCGAACGTGCCGTCGCGCTACGGCATCCGGGGCATCCCGACGCTCCTGATGTTCAAGGACGGCGACGTGATCGAGCGCAAGGTCGGCGCCGACTCGAAGCGCGGCATCGCCGGCTGGATCGAAGGCGCGCTCTGAGGGCGCGCGGGGCGCGCCGGCTCGCGAGGGCCGGCGTCCGCCCTCCGGGCCGCCGACCGGGCGGCGGCCCGCCTATATCTCGTAGGGCGCCACCTCGCCGTCGGCGATGACGTAGCCCACCTCGGCGAGTTCGGTCTCGACGCTCTGCGTCTGCATCGTGCCGGTGACCCAGATCGGCTCGAAGTAGCCCGACACCTCGTAGGGCGCGGTGGCGGTGACCATGACGATCTGGTTCGGTGGCGGCGGGGGCACGTGGATGCAGGCGCCGACGTAAGGGACCAGCAGGAAGTCGCTGACGCCCGTGCCGTCGTAGCCCATCGGCACCATGTAGCCCGGCAGGCGCACGCGCTTGCCGTCGTACGCGCGGGTCACGGCGGCCAGCGACTGCTCGTCCACCAGCCCCAGCAACTTGCCCGCGTCGTTCAGGCCGAGGTCCTGGAAGGTCTGGCGCATCGGGTCGCGCCCGCCGGGGATCAGGTCCTCCCAGGCCAGCTCGATCGGCTCGGCCGCCGCCCTCGCCCGCCCGATCGCGAGCGCCGAGGCGCCGGCGCCGAGCATCAGGCCGCGCCGGGTGATCGTCGGGGTCATCGCTCGTCTCCCTCTCTCACGTCGTCACCGTCATGCCGTCGGCGAGCGACAGCCGGTAGGCCCTGAGCGCCGGCACGAGCCCGATCGCGGTGCCCGCGCCCACGATCGCGGCCAGGATCGCGAGTTCGCGCGAGCCGGGCGGCGCGATGGGGATATAGAGCCCGTAGGCCGCGTCGAGCCAGGGCTGCGCCAGCACGAGGCCGGCATAGACCGCGATCAACCCGAGCGCGGCGCCCGCGGCGCTGATCAGCGCGGCCTCCAGCACGAGCATCCCGACCACCGTGCGCGGCCGTGCGCCGACGGCGCGCAGGATCGCCATCTCGCGCCGCCGCTCGCCGAGCCCCGCGAGGATCATCGCCGCCATGCCGAGGAGCGCGGTCGCCACCACCATTCCCGAGACGCCCGCGAGCGCGGTCTCGGCGACGCCGACGAGGCTCCACAGCTCCTGCAGCGCGACGCCGGGCAGGACGGCGAGCAGCGGCTCCTCCGGGTATTCGTTGCTCGCGCGCTGGAGGCGGAAGACGGCGAGCCTCGAGGTGACGCCGATCATCGCCGCGGTGATCGCCTGGGGCTCCAGGTCCATGCCCCGCACCTCCGCGGCGCTCACCTCGGCGCCCGGAATGCGCGCGCCGCCCTGCCAGTCGACGTGGATCGCCTCGATGCCCTCCAGGCTCACGTGCACGGTGCGGTCCACCGGCGTGCCGGTGGGCGCGAGGATGCCGGCCACGCGGAAGGGCTTGTCGTCGTGCAGCGAGAACGAGGCGAGGCCGTGGGCGACCACGATCTCGTCGCCGAGGGCGTAGCCGAGCTCCTCGGCGACGCTCGCGCCGAGCACGGCGTCGAACACGTCGTCGAACCGCTCGCCCGCGTCGAAGGCGAGCGCACGGCCGCCGCGGAAGCGGTAGCGGTCGAAGTATTCGCCGGTCGTGCCGAGCACGCGGAAGCCGCGATGGCTGTCGCCGAGCGAGAGCGGCACGATCCAGTCGACCGCCGGCATCCCGCGCAGATCCTCGTAGGTCTCCCAGGTGATGTTGTTGGTGGCGTTGCCGATGCGGAAGACCGAGTAGAGCAGGAGCTGCACCGAGCCCGAGCGCGCGCCGACGATCAGGTCCACGCCCGAGACGGTGTCGGCGAAGCTCTCGCGCGCGCCGGTGCGCATCTTCTCGACGCCGAGGAACAGCCCGACGCTGAGGGCGGTCGCGAACACCGTCAGCGCCACCGTGATCCAGCGGTTGGCGAGCGAGCGAACGGCGAGGCGCAGGAGGATCACGGCCTGCCCTCCCGCGTCACGCGCGCGATCTCGTGGAGCGCGACGCGCCGGTCGAAGCGCGCGCCGAGGCCTGCGTCGTGGCTGACCATCAGGAGCGTGGCGCCCGCCTCGGCGACGCGCTCGAACAACAGCGCGAGGAAGGCCTCGCGCGCGTCCGCGTCGAGCGCCGAGGTCGGCTCGTCGGCGACCACGACGTCCGGCCCGCCGATCAGCGCGCGCGCCACGGCCACGCGCTGCTGCTGGCCGACCGAGAGGCTGGCGGCCTTGCCCGCCTCGATCACGGATCGCGGCAGCTCCAGCGCGGCGAGGAGCCGGCGCGCCTCGCCCTCGCGGTCGCGCCCGACGCGGGCCGCGCGGCGGGGCGCGAAGGCGAGCGGCAGCACCACGTTGTCGATCGCCGAGGCGTAGGGCAGCAGGTTGAACATCTGGAAGACGATGCCGAAGCGCTCGGCCCGGAGACGATCGCGCCGCTGCGCGGGCAGCGCCGAGAACGCCTCGCCCATGACTTCGACGCTTCCCGTGTCCGGGGCGACGATGCCGCAGATCAGCGACAGCAGCGTCGACTTGCCCGACCCGCTCGGGCCTTGCAGGAACACCCGCTCGCCCGGCTCCACGGCGAGCGCGTCGACGGCGAGCGAGAATCCGCCGCCCGGCCAGGCGAAACCTACGCCGTCGACGGCCAGCGCCGACGGACGCCTCTCGACCGAGGCGGTCGCGGTCCTCGGGACGTTCATGCCTCGCGACCCCCGAAGGCGCCGGTGCGACGCGGCACGTCCCTCAGATATTGCCGGGGATCTCGACCGTCGGGCTCTCGCGCGTGACCTCGAGGCCGGTCGATCCCTCGGCGCCGATCATCTGCACCTCCAGTTCCTCCGCGTTCGGGAAGGCCTCGAAATAGGCGAACTCGATGCGGTCGAGGCGCGAGGGGTCGGCGCAGGTCAGTTCGTAGGCGGCGTGGAACTCGGTGTGCCGGCTCTCCCCGGCGTGCGCCTCGTCGTGTCCGGCGCCGTGCTCGTCGGCGTGATCCTCCTCGGCGTGCTCGTCCTCGTGCCCGTCCCCGTGCTCCTCCCCGTGAGCCTCCTCGTGCCCGCCGCCCTCGGCGATCAGCTCGACCTCGCTCGAGGCGACCTCGCAGCCCGCCTCCGCCGGTAGCACGAACAGCGCGAGCGGCTCGCCGAGACGGCCGCGCGCCGCCTCGATCGCCGCGCGATCCTCCTCGCTCTCGGCGGCGTGCTCGAAGCCGACGATGTCCGCGCCCGGCGCCTCCAGCTCCATGGCGACGCGCTCGCCCTCGATCGCGAGGTTGAAGGCGCCGACGCCGTGCTCGTGCGCGCCGAGGCCGCGGGTCTCGTCCTGCGCGAGCGCCGGCCAGGCCGTGGCGGCGAGCAGCATCGGGATCGTCAGGGTGCGGGTCATCGGGGGCTCCTTCGCTCGGCGGCTCGTTCGGGGCCACGATAGCCTCATCGACGAGGACGTTACAATATAACGTTCCGTGACGGTGCCGCGATCCTCGGTCCGCGAGCCTGTCGAGCTCGCCCCCGCCCCAGAGACCCGCTTCGGCGCGCTCGAAGCGGTCGTCCGGCGCCGGCGTCGCCCGGGCGCGCCCGGGCGGACGGAGCGGGACCGGGTCCGTCCGGGGCGGCTCCTACCGCCGGGCCCCGGCGATCTCGCGGTAGAGCGCGGCGCGTTCTTCGAGGAGCATCGCGAGGCAGGGCTCGCGGGCGACGTCGTCCTCGTCGAGGATCATCGGGCGCGGCGTCCCGGCCTGCGCGCGCAGGATCCCGCGCACCCGCGCGCTCGCCGCGGCCGCGTCCTCGTCCCAGCGCGCCATCGCGAGGCCGACGGCGGTGGTGTGGGCGAGCACGTAGGCCGAGCGCGCGAACGCCCCGTCGTCCTCGGCCGCCGTGGCCGCGCTCGCGCGGAAGATGGTCATGCACTCGGCGAGGCGGTTCAGTTCGGCCCGGGTCGGGTCGGCGAGGGCCACCTCGGCCAGCGCCGCGGGCGCGCCGTGGCCGGGCGCGAGGGACAGGGGCAGGCTGAGAAGCGTGGCGAGCATGGCGATCCCCCATCGGCGTGCGCGTCGGACCCGGTCAGCATGGTGGACGACGGGGCCATGCTGCGGCGCGACGCGCGCCTCTCCGAGCTTTGTCGGGAACCGTGGCGATAATGCCGCATCGCCGCGCGGCGCGCGGCGAGCCGGGACGCGCGGCGGCCGTGCGCCCGAGCCCGGACGCGGACGGGGGCCGGCAGGCGCGACTTGTTCGCGCGGACGCCTCGTCGGCTGTCTGGACGTGCTATGTCACCGGGCCAGTGTCGAAAGGAGGTCCGCGATGTTCCTCGGCTTCGAGGCGATCGATCTGGCGCGCTTCCAGTTCGCCTTCACGGTCGCCTTCCACATCATCTTTCCGGCGTTCTCGATCGGGCTCGCGAGCTACCTCGCCGTGCTCAACGGCCTGCACCTCGCCACGCGCGAGCCGGCCTATCTGCGCCTGTTCGACTACTGGAAGACGATCTTCGCGGTCGCCTTCGGCATGGGCGTCGTGTCGGGGCTGGTGATGAGCTACCAGTTCGGCACCAACTGGTCGGTGTTCGCCGACCGGGCGGGGCCCGTGGTCGGCCCGGTCATGGCCTACGAGGTGCTGACCGCCTTCTTCCTGGAAGCGGGCTTCCTCGGCGTGATGCTGTTCGGGCGCGAGAAGGTCGGGCCCAAGCTGCACTTCTTCGCCACCTTCATGGTCGCGATCGGCACGCTCGGCTCGGCCTTCTGGATCCTGAGCGTCAACAGCTGGATGCAGACGCCCGCGGGCTACTCGATCGCCGAGAACGGCCAGTTCGTGCCCGAGGATTGGTGGGCGATCATCTTCAACCCCTCCTTCCCCTATCGCCTCGTGCACATGGTGCTCGCGGCCTACCTCACGACCGCCTTCGTCGTCGGCGCGGTCGGCGCGTGGCACCTGCTGCGCGACCGCAGGAACTTCAGCGCACGGGTCATGTTCGGCATGGCCATGGGCATGATCCTGGTGGTCGCGCCGCTCCAGATCGTCGCTGGCCACGAGCACGGGCTGAACACGCTGGAGCACCAGCCCGCCAAGGTCGCCGCCATGGAGGGGCACTACGAGAACTACGAGGGCGGCGCGCCGCTCGTGCTGTTCGGCCTGCCCGACGACGAGGCCGAGGCGGTGCACTACGCGATCGAGATCCCCTACCTCTCCTCGCTGATCCTGAAGCACGACCCCTTCGCCGACGTCGAGGGGCTGAAGAGCTTCCCGAAGGACGAGCGCCCGCCCGGCGCGATCGTGTTCTGGTCGTTCCGCGTCATGGTGGGTCTCGGCATGGCGATGCTCGGCGTCGCGCTCTGGGCGGCCTGGGCGCGCTGGAAGGGCCGGCTGCACACCGACCGCTGGCTGCACCGCGCCACCCTCGCCATGGGGCCGTCGGGCTTCGTCGCGGTGGTCTGCGGCTGGATCACCACCGAGGTCGGCCGCCAGCCTTACGTGGTCTACGGCCAGCTCACCACCGCCGAGGCCGCCTCGACGCTCGATCCGGGCTCGGTCGGCTGGTCGCTCATCGCCTTCGTCGTCGTCTACTTCTTCGTGTTCGGCGCGGGCACGCTCTACATCCTGCGCCTGATGGCCAAGACCCCCGAGGCCGGCTGGCCGGGCGACCGCGGGCCGCTGCGCACCGCCGGCATCACGCCCGGGCTCCAGGGCGCGCGGGCCGGCTCCTCGCCCGAGCGCGAGGGCGGCGCCGTTCCGGCCGAGTGAGGACACCATGACCGAGTTCCTTCCCGACCTCCCCCACGTCTGGGCCGGCCTGATCGCCTTCGCGGTGCTCGCCTACGTCGTGCTCGACGGCTTCGACCTCGGCGTCGGCATCCTGTTCCCCTTCCTCGGCCGCGAGGAGGAGCGCGACCTCGCCATGAACACCGTGGCGCCGGTCTGGGACGGCAACGAGACCTGGCTGATCCTCGGCGGCGGCGGGCTGTTCGCGGTCTTCCCGCTCGCCTACGCCATCGTGATGCCGGCGCTCTACATCCCGATCATCGCGATGCTGCTCGGCCTCGTGTTCCGCGGCGTCGCCTTCGAGTACCGCTGGCGCACCGAGCGGCGCAAATGGCTCTGGGACCTCTCCTTCGCCGGGGGCTCGGTGGTGGCCGCGTTCATGCAGGGCGCCATGCTCGGCGCGCTGGTGCACGGCATCGAGTTCGAGGGGCGCGCCTATTCGGGCGGGGCCTGGGACTGGGTCAGCACCTTCTCGGTGCTGACCGGCACGGCGCTGGTGCTGGGCTACGCGCTCCTCGGCGCGACCTGGCTCGTGATGAAGACGACGGGGCCGGTCGCCGCCCTCTCGCAGTACTACGCCCGTGTCACCGGCGTGGCCACGCTCGCGCTGATCGGCGCGGTCAGCCTGATCACGCCCTTCATCGACGCGGCCTATTTCGGACGCTGGTTCGGCTGGCCGACCGTCCTGTTCAGCCTGGTGGTGCCGGCGCTGGTCGCGGGGGCGGCGTATCTCCTGTTCGACGGCCTGCGCCGCGGCCATGATTATCAGCCGTTCCTGAGCGCGCTCGGCATCTTCGTGCTCTGCTACGTCGGCATCGGGATCAGCTTCTATCCCTATATCGTGCCGCCGCGGCTGACGATCGAGGCGGCCGCGGCGCCCGACGACAGCCTCGTGTTCCTGCTCGTCGGCGCGAGCATCCTGATCCCGGTCATCCTCGCCTACACGGCCTACGCCTACTGGGTGTTCCGCGGCAAGATCGCGCCGGGCGAGGGCTACCACTGATGCGCCCGGCCGCGCGCAAGGCGCTCTGGTTCGCCGGCCTCTGGGCGGGCGGCGTCCTCGCCGTCGCCGCCGTCGGCGGCCTGATCCGCCTCGCGCTCGGTTAGGGCGTCCTTCGGTCCGGACGCTCCGCTCGGGCGGGACGAACGCTCCGGTCCCGGACGCCGGCGACATCCGGCGACGGTGGCCGGCCGCCCCGTCCGTCCCCGTGCGGTCGGCCCCCCGCCCGGGCGTCGGCGTCGTCCGCGGCCCCGTGGCATTCGCGCACCATGCGATGCGGCGTGCAGGGCGAAGACATGATTTCGCCACGATTGGCCGCAGATTGAGGCGGGCTCGGGGAGATTTGCGTCGGGCGCGCGGGGGGACGAACATGATTCAGACGCTGGTCGGCGACGCCGGCATTCAATTCCTTTTCTTCATGGCCGCGTTCGCCACCGCGCTGTCGCTCCTGTGCCTGCCCGACCTGTCGCGCTTCGGCGCGATGTTCGAGCGCCTCGCCGATGCCGCGCTTCTCACCGGGCTCGTCGCGGCGGCGGGCCTCGCCGCCGCGGACCCTGGGCTCGGGCTCGCGACCGCCTGCCTCGTCGGCACCCTGCGCCGCGGGCTGCACCTCCTGGCCGAGCCCGAGCGCCTCGGCGACGACGGCCGCTGAGGCGCGCTCGGGCCGGCGAGCGCGGCGCGGCGGCTTCCGACGCGCGCTCCCGCACCTTCCGATCCGGTAGACCGCCGCTCGGGCGACCCCCGCTCGACGGCGCTCGCGCGCGCGACGAGCGTTCCACGCTCCCGCCGTTCCGGCCACGACGTGCGAGGGGAGACGTGGCCCGACCTCCCGTCGGACGCGTCGCAGCGGGTCATCGGTTCGGGCGCCGCCCGCCGGATCTGGCCGGGAGGGCGCGCGACCCCGGAGGAGCGGCCCGTGCCGGGGCGGGACGCTCCGCGACCGGACGCGACGACGGAGGCGACGCCCGGCGCGGACGCGCTATGCTCTCGCGCCCGCGCGGCCATGGCCGAGCCCGTCGCCCCTCGTGTCCGGAGTGTCCGCCGATGACGCCGACCGTCCTTCGCCTCGGTGTGCTGCTGCCGGTCGCGGCGGCGCTCCTCGGCTGCGCCTCCTCCGCGCCGACGGAGAAGACCGCGGGGCAGGACGCGATGCCGGCGGCGCGCGACGGCTTCGCGCCGGTGACGGACGCCGAGGCGCTGCTCGACCGCGTCGAAGGGCGCGAGCTGCGCTTCCCCAACGGCAGCGTCGCCACCGTCCGCGCGGACGGCAGCCTCGTCGGCCGCGCCGGGGCGCGCCCCTTCGCGGGGATCTGGCGCTTCGAGGGCGAGCGCTTCTGCCGCACGCTGGTCTTCGCCGGGCGCGGCCGGCCGGAGGACTGTCACCACGTCGCCGCCCGCGGCGACCGGCTGCGCCTCACCGCCCCCGACGGCGCGCCGGTGGTCGAGGCCGCGATCGGGCCGCGCGCCCCCGGGTAGAGGGCACGCGCCGGCCCGCCGCCCGAGCCTTCGTGCGGCGTCGCACGCACGCCCCTGACCGGGAGCGGTTTCGGGATCGCCGGGCGCGGCGAGGGCCGGCCGGGTCGCCGAACGACGTCCGCTCTCTTCCGACCGCGACGCTCCAGCCGAGCCGTCGCGCGCCGTCAGCGAAACCAGTGCGCCCAGCCCTCCTCGTAGTAGCCGACGAGCGCGTGGGTATGGAGCGTGTTCGCCTCCGCCTCGACCGGGCCGGTGTCGGCCGGAAAGCGCGTCATCGCCGGCCACAGCGCGGGAGCGTAGAAGCGCAATCCCCCGGGCGGGGTCGCCGGGGTCTCGCGCATCGCGCCGAGCCCCGCGAGCGCGAAGCCCCAGTCGCCGAAGGAGGGGACGTAGGCGTGGTAGGCCGTCGCCCCGAGCCGTGCGTCCGGCCGCGCCGGGTTGGCGGTCTCGCCGAGGGTGCGCACGATCGACCAGAACGCGCGGCGCGCGAACAGCGGCGAGCCGGCCTGCGCGACGATCACCCCGTTCGCGCTCATGACGCGCACGAGGCGGCGATAGAACGCGCGGCTGTAGAGCTTCGAGACCTCGAGGCTCGACGGGTCGGGCAGATCGAGGATCGCGACGTCGAAAGGCACCTCCCCTGAGGCGACGTCGAAGGGCGCGACTTCCGGCACTCTGTCGAAGGGGGCGCCATCCGGCGCTCTGTCGAAGGGCGCGCCATCCGGCGCGACGAAGGCCGTCCTGGCGTTCCGCCCGGTCGCCGCGTCTTCCAGCCAGGTCCAGGCGTCGGCGTTGATCACGCGCACGCGCGGATCGCTCAGGCTGCGGCCGTTGAGGGCGGCGAGGTCGTCGCGCGTCCTGAACAGCCCGGTCACGCGCGGGTCGAGATCGACCAGCACCACCTCCTCGACGTCCCTCCAGCGCAGCGCCTCGCGCGCGGCCATGCCGTCGCCGCCGCCGAGGATCAGCACGCGCGCCCGCCGCGGCGCGAGGCCCATCGCCGGGTGGACCAGGGCTTCGTGGTAGCGGTGCTCGTCGAGGGTGTCGAACTGGATCGCGCCGTCGAGGAACAGCCGCGTGCGCGCGGCCGAGCGGGTGACGACGATGCGCTGGTAGGGCGTCTCCTCCGACAGGATCACCTCGTCCTCGTAGAGCCCCGCGTCGGCGGCCGAGACCAGCCGCTCGGAGAAGACGAACCCCGTGAGGCAGGCGGCGAGCGCGCCGGCCCAGAGCGCGCGCGTCCCCCAGCCGAGCGAGCGGCGAAACAGCCAGAGCGAGAGCCCGGCCACCGCGAGGTTCATCGCCCCGAACACGAGGCTCGCGCTCGTCAGGCCGAGATGCGGCACGATCAGCACCGGGAAGGCGAGCGCGGCGGCGAGGGCGCCGGCGTAGTCGGCCGTGAGCACGCTCGACAGCGTCGTGCGAAGCGCTCCCTCGCGCTCCAGGAGGCGGGTGACCAGCGGGATCTCCAGCCCCGAGAGCGCGCCGATCGCGACCACCAGCCCGACCAGCAGCGGCTCGAAGGTCGAGAGCCAGCCGTAGGCGAGAAACAGCGCCGGCGCGGAGAAGCCGCCGACGAGGCCGAGCGCGATCTGGCTCAGCGCGAAGCCGCGCTCGGCGTCCTCGACGTAGCGCGAGAGATAGGCGCCGAGGCCCATGGCCGACATGAAGAGGCCGATCACCAGGCTGAACTGCGCCACGCTGTCGCCGAGCAGGTAGCTCGCCGCGGCCCCCGCGATCAGCTCGTAGACGAGCCCCGAGACCGCGACGGCGAAGGTCGCGGCGAGCAGCCATGGTCCCTGCGCGCCGCCGCGGGACGGCCCCCGTGCGGCGGCGCCACGCCCGGCGGCCGTCTCGCTCAACTGAGGATCACCGCGCTGATCAGGATCGAGAGCGAGATGAACACCGAGCCGATCAGCACCGCGATCGCGAGGTTCTGGTCCTCCTCGATCTCGCGGCGGAGCGAGAACGGCGTCAGCCGCTCGATGATCAGCCAGGAGACCCCGAACAGGCCGAGCCCGAGCAGGACGTAGACGACGGTGGAGACGATCTCGGCGAGATCGATCCGGCTGAAGAGGTCCATGCGATGCTCCTACTTGACCCTGCCGATGCCGTAGCCCCCGCCCGGCGAGCCCGCGCGGGTCGAGACCACCGAGGCGCTCTCGCCCCAGACGCCGGCCCAGGCGAGCCAGCCGAACGCGCCCACGAGGCCGACGAAGACGAGCGCGATGACGAGGCGGGCCATCAGTCGTCGCTCCAGTCGCTGCCCGACCAGCGCCGGTGGCGGTGCAGGAGGCGCGGCGCGAGCAGCCCGAGGCCCGCGAGCGCGAACGCCCCGGCGCCGAACCAGAGCCAGAGGACGAAGGCCACGCCCTCGCTGACCGAGACCGCCAGGCGCCCCGGCGGCCGGCCGCCGCGCCAGTCGCCCGTCTCGGTCATCTCGATCGAGAGCGTGTAGTCGCCGGGCGGTAGGTCGAGGCGCACGCGCCCCTCGCGCGAGCCCTCGCTCCAGCGCTCGTTGTCCTCGACGCCGGTGTAGTAGCCGATCTCGCGGCCGAACGCGGCGACGGCCGCGTCCTCGTCGTCGGTGATCTCGCCCTCGAAGAAGCCCCAGCCGTTGGTCGCGTCGGTGGCGAGGCGGACCTCGACCAGCCCGCGCCCCTCGCCGACGCGAAAGCCCGCCTCGAATGGCGCGCCCGCGGCGACCTCGCCGTGCTCCAGCACCGGGCGCCCGCTCGCGACGTCGAGCCCGAGCGCGAGCAGGCCGCAGGCGGCCGCGGCGAGGAAGGCGAGGGTGCGGGTGAAGCCCGCGAGCGGATGGGCGCGGTAGGGCGCGAGCGGATGGGTGCCGCGCGGGCGCGGCACGTCGGCCGGCGTCAGGCCGAAGCTCGCGAGCAGCGCGGCGCGGTCGGGCAGGGTCGTCAGCTCGTATTCGGTCTCGTTCGCGCCGTTGACGATGGTCAGCATCGCCTCGGGCCCGAGCAGGTCGACGTAGCGCGGCGCCTCGCCGGTCTCGGGCACGAAGTTGAACTCGCCCTCGACGAAGGTGATCCGGGGGTGGCCGGAGGCGTAGTAGTCGTAGCGCACGCCCCCGAGACGCACGCTCGGGCGCTTGTCGGCGGTCTCGATCCGGACCGCGGAGAGCGTGGCGGGCCTCGGCAGCTCGCGGATCTTGCGCGTGAAGCTCAGGTGGCCGTCCTCGAGCGTCAGCCAGGCGTAGCCGTGCGTCGGCGCGTAGAGCTGGTGCTCGACCCAGTGCCAGGTCCGCCCCTTCCAGTGCTCGCGCTTGGCGATCGTGCCGATCACGGTGACGGCCACGCCCGCGATCTCGCCCCGCGCGCCGAGGGCGAACGGGGTCGCCGGGCGCTCCAGGTCGAGGAAGCGGCGCAGCACCGCGTAGTCGCCCCGCGCATCGAGCTCGGCGCCGCAGAAGCCGCAGACCAGCGCGCGCACCCGTCCGCCGCCGAGCAGATCGAGCCCGGCGCCGCACTGCGTGCAGTCGATCGACGTCGCCCGCGCGCGGGTCATCGCGCCCCGCCCGCGGGGCGCGTCACCGTCCCGCGCGCCCCGTCCTCGGGGTGCGTCACCGTCCATGGGTCGACCCACTGGCCGACGAACCACGCCTCGCGCCGTTCCCCGTCCTCCTCCCACTGCTCGGCGCTCAGGATCGCGCCGCGCTCGCCGAGCGCGTCGAAGAAGAGATGGCGCTCGCCGAGGCGCACGACCTCGGGCAGCTCGCCGCGGAAGGCGACGCATTCGGCGGTCTCGGCCTCGACCACCGTGAACCGCGCCGGCGCGCCGGTCACGCCGACGCCCGGCAGCTCCAGCGTCTCGCCGAGGGCGAGGCGCATGCCCGCCCGGCGGACCCGGTCCGACAGCGGATGCTCGATCGCGACGTCGCCCTCGTCCACGCTGACCCAGACGGTGTCGCGCCCCGCCTCGCACCAGAACTCGTCCCACCAGCCGGGACCGTAGGAGTAGCGCAGGTGCCCGACCGGGCGTACCCGGCGGCCCGCGACTACGGCCGGGCGGTCCAGCTCGAGCAGCGTCGGCGCGTCGAGCATCGCCCCGGCCGATCCCGCGCTCCGCAGCACGTCGTCGACGACCACCTGCGTGGTCGCGCAGAAGGGGCAGGCGAGCACGCGCGAGGCGCCGAGGCGGCGCTCGATCGGCGCGCCGCAGTTGTCGCAAGTGTGCGTCACGGCGCCCCCGCCTCTCCCGTCCGGCTGTCTAGGCCCGCGTCAGACGGTGCGCAACGATGCCGTGCGGCGGCGTCGTCTAGCGCGCCCCGGCGACCGCGCGCGCCTGCGGCGCGACGTCGTCGAAGCGCGTGCCCTGCACCACGACGTGCGCGCGCATCGCCTCGTCCGCCGCGGCCGGGTCGCGCGCCTCGATCGCCGCGAGGATCGCGGCGTGCTCGGCGAGCGAGGCCTCCAGCCGGTCGGGCACGCGAAGCTGCAGCCGGCGGAACGGCTTGAGGCGGCGGCGCAGCGCGCGCGTCTGCTCGCTCATGAAGGCGTTCGCCGTCGCGCCGTCGATCGCTTCGTGGAACGCCTCGTTGACGTAGTAGTACGCGTCCGCGTCGCGCGCGCGGGCGGCGTTCTCGCAGGCCTCGTGCAGCGCGCCGAGCCGCGCGCGCGCCACGGGCCCCGCGGCGCGCGCGGCGCGGCGCGCGCAGAGCGCTTCGAGCACGGCCATGCGGTCGCACATCTCGACGCGCCGTTCGGCGGCGGC
>JBHJHI010000076.1:0-5046 GCA_050330995.1 Paracoccaceae bacterium | reverse complement strand
CGGGCCACCCCCGCCGCGCCGCCCGCCGCGTCGATCGCGCGGCCCATGTCGTGGCGCTGCGCCGTGCGGGGGTCTGCGGGCGGCGGGCGGCGCCGGCAGGTGCCGGGGTAGACGATCCCGTCCGGGCCGGCCGGCGGCATCGCGCCTTCCTGCGGCGCGCTAGCCGCCACGGCGATGTCGCGCCGGGTGCAGGCGCAGCGGAACGCGAGGCCGCGCGCTTCGAGGCGGTCGAGCGCGGCGTCGTAGGCCGCTGTCCTGGTCGACTGGTACAGCACCGCGCCGTCGGGATGCGCCCCGAGCCAGCCGAGATCGTCGACGATCGCCCGCGCGAACGGCTCGCGCACCCGACCCTCGTCGAGGTCTTCGAGGCGGAGCAGGAACCGCCCCCCCGCCGCCCGCGCGGCGTCGTGGGCGAGGAGCGCCGAATAGGCGTGGCCGAGGTGCAGCCGCCCCGTCGGGCTCGGCGCGAAGCGCTCGACGACGGCGGTCACGGGGGAGGAGGCCACGAGAGGGGCGTCCCATGTTGCATCGCACAAAACCCCGATCTATGTATTGACAAAGAGGCGTTACCTCTGAGGGAGGCACCGATGAACACCCCGAAGATGCCGGGCGCCCGCGAGGCGCTCGATGCCATGCCGAAGCCCGCCCGCGAAGCGTTCGAGACCTGGATCAGCTTCTTCCCGACCGCGCCGCTGTTCGGCGTCGACTGGCGCTTCGCCCCGGGCGCCGGCGCGAACGCGACGTCCAGGCCGGCCTCGGGCGACACCCGCCCCGTGGCGCGCAGCGAGACCAGCCCACCGAAGACGCCCGGCGACGCCGCGCCGCTCGAGCAGCCCGTCGAGGTCGCGCGCGAGAGCGTCGAGGCCGGCCAGGAGGCGACGGTCTCCGCGATGCGCGCGACCGGCGAGGCCGCCGCGAGCGCGCGCGAGATGGCCGAGCGCACGGCCGAGACCATGGCCGAGCGCAGCGTCGATACCGTCGGCTCGGCGGGCGAGGCCGCGACGAGCGGGAGCAAGGCCGGCGCCAAGGCGGCGAAGGGCGAGACGAAGGCCGCGGCCGACGAGGCCAAGGGTGCTGCGAAGGCGGGCGGCGAGGCAGCGAAGAAGGCCACCGACGCCGGGGCCGAGGGCGCCAAGCGGGCGGCGGATCTCGCCAAGCCCTCGAATCTCTACAAGAAGGCGCCCGACGCCCCCGACGATCTCAAGCTGATCCGCGGCGTCGGCCCGGCGCTTGAGAAGCAGCTCAACGGCCTCGGCGTCTACCACTTCAGCCAGATCGCGGACATGACCGAGGCGAACCTCGCCTGGATCGACGACAACCTGACCGCCTTCAAGGGCCGGTGCTTCCGCGACGACTGGGTCGGCCAGGCGCGCCAGCATCGCGGCTGACCGGCCCGGTCGCGCGACGGCCTGGGCCGCCGGTCAGCCGGCGGCCCCGACGATTCCGAGGAAGTCGTCGGCCTTGAGGCTGGCGCCACCCACCAGGCCGCCGTCGACGTTGCCGAGCGCGAAGATCTCGGCCGCGTTGGCAGGCTTCACCGAGCCGCCGTAGAGCAGCCGTACGTCCTCGCCGTTGCCGCTCATCAGTTCGACGAGCACCTCGCGGACGCGGTCGTGCATCTCGGCGATGTCGCCGCTCTCGGCCGTGCGTCCGGTGCCGATCGCCCAGACCGGCTCGTAGGCGACCACGAGGCTCGCCGCCGTCGCGCCCTCGGGCAGCGAGCCGCGGAGCTGGCGCTCGACCACCTCCAGCGCCCGCCCCGCGTCGCGCTCGGCCTCGGTCTCGCCGACGCAGACGATCGCCTGGAGCCCGGCGCGCCACGCCGCCTCGACCTTGTCGCGCACGATCTCGTCGCTCTCGCCGTGGTCGGCGCGGCGCTCCGAGTGGCCGAGGATCACCGCCACGGCCCCGGTGTCGGCGAGCTGCTCGGCCGAGACGTCGCCGGTGTGCGCGCCCTTGGGCGCGGCGTGGCAGTCCTGCGCGCCGATCTTGACCGGGGTGCCGGCCGCGGCCTCGACGAAGGGCCAGAGCAGCGTGAAGGGCGGGCAGACCAGCACCTCGGCTCCCGAGCCGTCGATCCGCGCGACCATCGCGTCGAGTTCCGACCGGCTCGACGCGAGCCCGTTCATCTTCCAGTTGCCGGCGACGAGGGGACGGCGAGGCATGATCGCGCTCCTTGGCTGTAGCGCGCCCACGGGCGCGTTGGCTGTGGCGCGCCCACGGGCGCGAGGGGGGCGGTGGCACGCCCGCGGGCACGGGGCCCCGCGACGAGCGTGCCGGGTGGCGCCGCCGCGATGGCCACACGCGTGCGCGAGGCTGGGGTCGCGGCGTGGGACTGCGAGGGGCGGGCGGTTCAGCCCTGCTGGTCGGCGAACTTGATCGACTCGCCGCAGCCGCAGCTCTCGACCACGTTCGGGTTGTTGAACACGAAGCCCGACTCGATCAGCGAGGTCTTGTAGTCGATCTCGGTGCCGAACAGGAACATCTGCGCCATCGGCGCGATCAGCAGCCGCGCGCCCTCGCGCTCGATCACCACGTCGTGCTGCCCGATCTCGGTGGCGTGCTCCATGGTGTATTCCATGCCGGCGCAGCCGCCCTTCTTGACGCCGACGCGCAGGCCCTTGACCTCGCCGCCCTGCATCAGCTTGGCGATGCGCCGGATCGCCGAGGGCGTCAGCGTGACGGGGTCCTTGCCGGGGATGGCGAACATGGGGGTCTCCTTGCCGTCGGCTCACATCAGGCCGAGTTCGAGCCGCGCGTCGTCGGTCAGGCGGTCCATTCCCCAGGGCGGCTCCCAGACGAGACGGACCTCGACCGTCCTGACGCCCGGCACCGGCTCGATCGCGTCGGCGACCCAGCCCGGCATCTCGCCCGCGACCGGGCAGCCCGGCGCGGTCAGCGTCATGTCCACCTCGACGTCGCCCTCGCCCTCGACGCGGATCGAGTAGACGAGGCCGAGGTCGTAGATGTTGACCGGGATCTCGGGGTCGTAGACCGAGCGGCAGGCCTCGACCACCTGCTCGTAGAGCGGGTGCTCCGTGCTGGAGGGCGCGATGAGCGGTTCGCCCTCGGCGGGCTCGGCGAGCGGTTCGCCCGCACCGGGCTGGGGGCTGTGATCCATGGAGGCCGTGTCCCTGATCGCTTTCGTCGGACATAAGGAACGCCGAGGCGGGCGTCCAGAGCGCGTTCCGGCGGGAGCATATCTCCGTTTCGCCGATCGCGACCGGAAAATACGGCACCGACAACGGTTTGCAGCGGCGCGAGCGTCGAGCCGAGATACCAGGGCCCGGCGCCGGTATCTGGTCCCGGGACATCGGGCGCGCTATCGCCGGGGGATGAGCTTTCCCTTCCATATCGACGCCACCGACGGGCGCGCCCGCACGGGCCGGCTCGTGACGGCGCGCGGCACCATCCGCACGCCCGCCTTCATGCCGGTCGGCACCGCCGGCACGGTCAAGGCGATGCTGCCCGGTCAGGTCGCGGCCACCGGAGCCGACGTCCTGCTCGGCAACACCTACCACCTGATGCTGCGCCCTGGCGCCGAGCGGGTCGAGCGGCTCGGGGGGCTGCACCGCTTCATGAACTGGGACCGCCCGATCCTGACCGACTCGGGCGGCTTCCAGGTGATGTCGCTGGCTGACCTCAGGAAGCTCGACGAGGACGGGGTTTCGTTCCGCAGCCACGTCGACGGCTCGACGCATCGCCTCACGCCCGAGTCCTCGATGGCGATCCAGCGCGCGCTCGGCTCGGACATCGTCATGGCCTTCGACGAGTGCACGCCCTGGCCGGCCGACGAGGCCACGGCCGAGCGCTCGATGCGCCTCTCGATGCGCTGGGCCGAGCGCTCGCGCGCCGCCTTCGGCGATCGTCCCGGCCACGCGCTGTTCGGCATCCAGCAGGGCTCGCTCTACCCCGACCAGCGGGCCGCCTCGGCCGAGGCGCTCGCAGCGATCGGCTTCGACGGCTACGCCATCGGCGGGCTCGCCGTCGGCGAGGGGCGGGAGGCGATGCTCGGCGTGCTCGACTACGCGCCGGACCAGCTGCCAGCCGACCGGCCGCGCTACCTGATGGGCGTCGGCAAGCCCGAGGACATCGTGGGCGCCGTCGAGCGCGGCTGCGACATGTTCGACTGCGTGCTGCCGACCCGCTCGGGACGCACGGGGCAGGCGTTCACCTCGCGAGGCGACGTCAACATCCGCAACGCGCGCCACCGCGACGATCCGGGGCCGCTCGATCCCGACTGCGACTGTCCCTGCTGCGCGGCCTACTCGCGCGCCTATCTCCACCACGTCCACCGCGCGGGCGAGATCATCGCGGCCATGCTGATGACCGCGCACAACCTGCATTTCTACCAGCGGATGATGGCCGGGCTGCGCCGGGCGATCGCGGACGGACGGCTCGCCGCGCACGCCGACGCGTTCCGGCGCGCCCGCGCGCAGGATGCGGGCGCGCCGTCGGGCTGAGGGTCAGCCGCGGTCGACGAACACCACCTCGACGCGGCGGTTCAGGCTCTGGCCGAACGGCGTGTCGTTCGACGCGATCGGCGAGTCCTCGCCGAGGCCGGTGTAGACGAGGCGCGGCGTCGCGATGCCCTGCGCGAGCAGCACCGAGGCGACCGTCTCTGCGCGCCGCTCGGAGAGGGCCTGATTGTAGGCGCTGGCGCCCCGCGCGTCGGCGTGGCCCTCGATCACCACCGCCTCGCCGGGGTTGGCCTGCAGGTAGGCGGCGATCTCGGAGACGCGGGCGAGCCCCTCGGTGGTCAGCGTCGCCCGATCGGTCTCGAACAGCACGTCGCCGAGCGTGACCACGGCGCCGCGCTCGGTCTGCTGCGCCTGCAGCTCGGCGAGCTGCGCGGTCAGTTCGGCGTTGCGCGCGGTCTGCTCGGCGAGCGGGCTCTCGGTGTCCTGCGAGCGCGTGCGCGTGGCGCGCGCGAGGGCGGCGTTGGCGACGGCGCGGGCCGCCTAGGCGAGAGCCGCGGCCGCCTCGTACTCGCCGTCCTCGGAGAGAACCTGCGCGCGAGCGAGATTCTACTGAACAGTCGCCGGC
>JBHJHI010000075.1:0-10331 GCA_050330995.1 Paracoccaceae bacterium | reverse complement strand
CGCCGGGCGCCTCGACGGCCTGCCCGCCGACCGGACGGCCGGGGAGGCGCCCACTGCCGGGGAGGAGGCCGCGCCGCGAGGGGCCCGCCTCGACGTCTCGCGCCTCGTCGTCGCCGAGCCGGAGGGGAGCCGCGCCGTGCTGCGCTCGGTCGGCTTCTCGGTCGGGCCCGGCGAGACGGTGGTCGTCGCGGGGCCGAGCGGGGCGGGCAAGTCCATGCTCGCGCGCTCCCTCGCCGGCGCCGAGCCGGCGAAGTCCGGGGAGGTCCGGCTCGACCGCATCGACATCGCCGCCCTCGACGCGGGCGCGCTCGCCGAACGCGTCGGCTGGCTGCCCCAGGACGCGACCCTCTTCGCCGGCAGCGTCCTCGACAACGTCACCCGCTTCGGCCGGCTGTCGGCCGAGGAGGCGTTCGCCGCAGCGCGGACCTACGGCCTCGCGGGGCTGATCGAGCGGCTACCGCGCGGCGTCCACACCGAGGTCGGCCAGGGCGGGCGCGCCCTGCCGCCGGGCGCGCGCCAGGCGGTCGGGCTCTGGCGCGCGCTCGCCGGACGGCGCCGGCTCGTGGTGCTCGACCAGCCGAGCGCGCAGATGGACGCCGAGGGCGAGGTCGCGGTGCTGAACGCGCTCCGCCGGCGCAAGGCCGAGGGCGTCACCGCCGTCGTGATCTCGCACAAGCCGGTGATCGCGACGCTCGCCGACCGGATCATGGTGCTCGGCGACGGCACGATCGAGGTCTTCGAGGAGCGCGCGACGGTGCTCGACGCGATGCGCCGGCAGTCGCTGCGGCCGGTAGGCGAGCGGACGGCGGAGGTGTCGGCATGAGGCGCGCGGACCATCCCGGCGACGGCGCGCTGCGCCCGGTCGTCGCAGCGCTCGCCGTCTTCGGTCTCGTCGCCCTCGCCGTCGCCGCCTGGGCGAGCCTCGCGCCGGTAGCGAGCGCGGTGATCGCCCCCGGCGAGATCCGCGTCGAGGGCGAGCGCAAGACCGTCCAGCACCTCGAAGGCGGCATCGTCGCCGCGATCGAGATCGCCGAGGGCGAGCGCGTCGAGGCGGGCGAGGCGCTGGTGCGTCTCGACACCACCGAGGCGGAAGCCGAGCGCGCCTCGCTCATGGCCGAGCGCGACGCGCTCGAGGCGCGGGCGCTGCGCCTGCGCGCCGAGCTGGCCGGCCGCGTGCCGGACTTCTCCGCGCTCGAAGGCATCGGACGCGCCAGCATGGCCGTGGCGGTCGAGAGCCAGCGGGCGCTGTTCGAGGCGCGCCGGCGCGAGCGCGAGGCCGAGGCCGAGATGACCGACGGCACCCTCGTCCGCCTCGCCCAGCGGGTCGAGGCGATCCGCGCCGAGCGCGACGGGCTGGAGGCCCAGCTCGCCCTCGCCGAGGAGGGGGCGGACGCCACGCGCGCCCTCGCCGAGCGGGGCGTGATGTCGCGCGCGGCGAGGCGCGAGCGCGAGCGCGACGTGGCCGGCCTCGGCGGCGCGCGCGCCGCGCTCGACGCGCGGCTCTCCGAGGCGACGGCGGCGGCGGCCGAAGAGCGGCTTAAGCGCGTCGAGGCGGACACGCGGCGCGTCGCGGCGACCTCCGAGGAGCTGTCCGACGTCGTCGCCCGCCTCGCCGAGATCGAGCCGGCGCTCGTGGCCACCGAGGAGCGCATCGCCCGCGCCGCCCTGCGCGCGCCTGCGAGCGGCGTCGTCGTCGGCCTGTCAGTCGCCACCGTCGGCGGCGTCGTCGCCCCCGGCGAGCGGCTGATGGACATCGTCCCCGCGAGCGCCACGCTCATCGCCGAGGCGCGCGTCGATCCCGCCGACCGCGAGCGTCTCGGCGAGGGCATGACCGTCGAGGTGCGCGTGGCCGGCCAGCCGCGCCGCGCCGACGCGAGCGTCGCGGGCCGCGTCGCGCGCCTCTCCGCCGACCGCATCGAGGGCGACGGCGCCGAGGGCGAGGCGCACTACGCCATGACCGTGGCGCTCGGCGGCGTGCCGGACGGGATCGATCTCGCCCCCGGCATGCCCGTCACGGCGATCGTGCCGACGCGGTCGCGCTCGGTGCTCGACTACCTGGTCGCGCCGATCGCCGACGCCCTCGCCCGCTCGATGCGCGAGGAGTGAGGCGATGGGCGCGACGAACCCGCAGGACCGGGCCGATCGGCGCCCGGCGTCGGCCGCGCCGGGCCGGCGCGAGGTGGCGGTCGAGCTCTTCCGCGAGCACCTCGACCTCGCCGCGATCCGCCGCGCGGCGCCGAGGACGACCCCGACGGTCGACGCCGCCGCACCGAGTGCCGAGGCCGGGACGCGAAGCCCCGGCGCGTCGACGTCGCCTCGGGGGGCCGTGGTCGGCCGACGGTCGATGCCGGCATCGGCGACGGGTTACGCCCGCGCGCTCCTGCTGAGCGCGTCGCTCCTCGTCCCGCCCCCGCCGGACACGATGAAGGGCCGTCGCCGCGCGAGGCCGTCGCGCCGGTGGCGGGCGGCCATGGCCGACGCGCCGGCGGCGTTCTCGGGGTCGCTCGCGGGGGTGGCGTCGGCGACGACGGGCTGGACGCTCCGGGCAGCGGGCCCGCCGCTCGCCCTTCTCGCGATCCTGTCGAGCCTCGGCGCGGACGGGCCGACGAGCGCGATCGATGCCGAGATCGCCTCGGCGCCCGGGGCGTTCCCGCCCGCGACGGCCGCGCCCTCGGCGTCCGCGTCCGTGACGATCGCACCGTCCGGGCGCCTCGCAGAGCCCCGGCCCATGGGCCCCGTCGCCGAACCTTCGCCTCCCCGGACGAGGCAGGTCTCCGGTCCCCCGGCCGCGACGGTCCCGCTCGCGCCCGCGCTTCGGGGTGACGCGCCGGATCGCCCGGCGCCGGCGACGACCACCGCGTTCGAGCGAGCGCCGCTGCGATCGACCCCGCTCGCGCGGGATCGGGACGCCGTCGCGAACGGGCCGCGTCGAGTGGGGGAGGACGCGTCCGACGGTCGCCCCGGGCCCGACGCGGTGCGCTCCGAGGCCTCCGCTCATCACCTCGACCCCCGGCGCCCCGTCGCGTCGACGCGGAGCGCCCGGGATCCCGTGACGACCGCGGCACCATCGCCGGTGGCGATCACGGACGTCGTCGCACGGCTGCCGAGCCCACGACCGGCGACGCCGGGCGCTGGCCCGGAGCCCGCGCCCGAGAACCCGCGGCCGGCCGGCGCGACGCCCTCCCGTGCCGCGCGCATCGTCGTCCACTACAACGCCGCGGGGCTGGAGCCCGCGCGCGAGGTGGCATCGCGCCTGCGCGCGGAAGGCTTCGCGGACGTCTCGCTCAGGCGCGTGGCCTTCTCCGTTTCGAGGAGCAACGTGCGCTACTTCCACGAAGCGGATCGCGTCCTCGCCGCCCGCTCCGCCGAAGGTCTCGGCGCTGCCGTGCCGATACGAGACTTTACCCACTTCGCGCCGCGTCCGACCCCCGGCACCGTCGAGCTCTGGGTCGGCGGCTGACGGCGTCGTCGGCTCGGGTCGTCCCTTCGACCCAGGTCGGCCGCCAGCCGAGCGCGGGCGCTGAGGGAGACGCGGACGCCGGCGGGGTGCGGGGTCGAGGCGCGCGGGAAATCCTCGGTGCGGTCGGCGTCCTCGCCGACCGCAGGCGCACGGCCGGCAGCGGCACGCTGCGCCCGATCCGACGGCTAGGCCCGGCACGGGCGTGGCCTTCCCGCCCGCGCCTACGCGGCCTCGGAGATCCGCGAGGGTCCGGAGGTCGTGCCCCGCGAGATCGCGGGCCGCATCATCACCCGTGCGATCACGCTCGCCCGGCAACCCTCCGCCACGCTCTATCCACGCCCGGACGCGCTGCGCGAGAGTGACCGCGATCTCATCTAGCGATAGTTTTTTCCAATGACATCGCGCTGCATCGACTACATTAATCTGACCACGAGGCGCCGCTATCTGCGCCGCATTCCGCGACGCAGGCCCAGGAGACGCCGTTGGACTCCCTCTCGATCGCGCTCGTCATACCGCTCCTCGGGGCTGCGCTCGGCCTTTTCGTCGGGCTCGGGCTCTCCGCGAGCGGCGCGACGCTGCTCGCCGCGCCCGCGGCCTCGGCGGGCTTCATCGCCGCCCCCGCCGCCGTGCGCGCGGCGCCGTCCGAGGCGCGGCCGGCGATCCACCTCGCGCTCCCGCTCGGGATCGCCTCCCCATCCGACCGCCCCGCCCGCGTCCCGCTCCACGAGGCGACGGCCGGGACGCTGGTCGGCTGATGCGCGATCTCGGCCACGAGACGGCGCCGGAGGCGACACACGCGCAACCGGCCGCCACCGATCGCGCCGCCGCCGCGGCCGGCTGGCTGCTCGCCGCGGCCGCGCTGGCGGCCTGCGGCTGGTTCGCGACGCGGGTGCCGGCGGTCGCGGGCGGCGCCGCGCCCTCCTTCGCCGTGCCGTGGGTCGAGACGCTCGACGTCTGGCTCGCCTTCCGTCTCGACGGGCTGTCGCTCGTGATGGCGCTGCTCGTCACCGGCTTCGGCGCGGGCGTAGCGGCCTACGCCACGCGCTACCTCGCGGGCCACGCCCATCGAGGGCGCTTCGTGCTCTACCTCGCGCTCTTCATGGTCTCGATGCTCGGGCTCGTGACCGCCGACGACGTGGTGGTGCTGTTCGTGTTCTGGGAGCTGACCACCGTCGCCTCGTTCCTGCTCGTGGGCTTCGACCACGCGAGCGCGAAGGCGCGGCGCAACGCGTGGCAGGCGCTGCTGATCACCGGCGCGGGCGGGCGCGTGCTGCTCGCGGGGCTGGTCCTGCTGATCGGCGCCGCCGGCACCTCGCGCCTCTCCGAGATCGTCGCGACGCCGGGGCTCGCCGACCACGCCGCCTATCCGGTGATCCTCGCGCTCGTGCTGCTTGGCGCCTTCACCAAGTCGGCGCAGTTTCCCTTCCACTTCTGGCTGCCGGGCGCGATGGCCGCGCCGACGCCGGTCTCGGCCTACCTGCACTCGGCCACGATGGTGAAGGCGGGGGTCTACCTGCTCGCGCGGCTGCACCCGGCGCTCTCGGGCACGGACGCCTGGGCGCTCTCGCTCTCGACCGTGGGCGGCGTCACCATGCTGCTCGCCGCGTTCCTCGCGCTGCGCCAGAGCGATCTGAAGCTCGCGCTCGCCTACACCTCGGTGATGGCGCTCGGCTCGCTCGTGATGTTCCTCGGCGCCGAGGCCCCGATCGCGATCGCCGCCGCCGTGACCTTCCTGATCGTGCACGCGCTCTACAAGTGCTCGCTGTTCCTCGTGGTGGGCGCGATCGATCACGAGACCGGCACGCGCGAGATCGCGCGTCTCGGCGGGCTCTGGCGCACCATGCCGATGACCGCGCTCGCCGCCTTGCTCGCGGCCGGCTCGATGGCGGGCTTTCCCCCCTTCCTCGGCTTCATCGGCAAGGAGCTGAAGTACGAGGGCGCGCTCGCCATCGCCGAGGAGCCCTGGCCGCTCGCCGGCGCCGCCGTGCTCGCCAACGCGCTCATGGTCACCCTCGCGCTCGTGATCGTGCTGCGCGTGGTGCTCGGCCGTCCGGGCGACACGCCGAAGCGGCCGCACGAAGCGCCCGTGGCGATGTGGCTGCCACCCCTCTCGCTCGCGCTCGCGGGCCTCGCCTTCGGCACCTTCCCGGACGCGCTCGGCGATCTCCTGGTCCAGCCGGCGGTGAGCGCGATCGCGGGCAGCCCGCAGGCGGTCGAGCTTAAGCTCTGGCACGGCATCAACGTGCCGCTCGCCATGAGCCTCGTCACTGTCGGGCTCGGCGTCGCCGCCTTCGCCGCGCACCGCGCGCTCGCGCGCGGCATCGCGCTGATCCCCGCCGTCGCCGATCGAGGCTGGGACGCGCTGATGGCGGGCATCGCCTCGGGCTTCGCGGGCCTCGCGCGCGCGATGCAGCCGGGCTCGCTGCGCGCCTACCTGAGCGCGAGCCTCCTCGCGCTGGCCGCCCCGCCGCTCGCCTGGCTCGCGCTCTCGGGCGGGGTCGCCCTGCCGGTCCCCGACGCGCTCGATCCCGCCGCCGCCGGCGCCGCCCTGCTCGCGGCGCGCGGCGCGCTGATCGCGGCCGTGGCCGAGCGGCGGATGACCGCGATCGGCGGGCTCGGCGCGGTCGGCACCGGGCTCGCGATGCTGTTCGTGCTCTACGGCGCGCCGGACGTGGCGATCACGCAGTTCCTGGTCGACGTGCTGCTCGTGGTGCTGATCGCGGGCGTCATGGCGCACCTGCCCGAACTCGGGCCGCGGCGCGACCACCGCGCGGGGGCGGCGCTCGTGGCGGCAGTCGTCGGCGCCTCGGTCGCGGGCCTGACCCTCGCGGCCACGCACGGCGCCTTCGACGGCGCGCTCGCCGGCGAGATCGTGGCCCGCTCGGTGCCGGAGGCCTACGGGCAGAACGTCGTCAACGTGGTGCTGGTCGACTTCCGCGCGCTCGACACCTTCGGCGAGATCGTCGTGGTGGGCGCGGCCGCCATCGCCGCCCTCGCGCTCCTTCGCATGCGCGCGCTCAGCCGGAGACCCATGTGACCACGCCTATCCTCAAGGCCGCCGCCCGCGTGCTGGTCGCGCTGATGCTCCTGTTCTCGCTCTATCTGCTCGCGCGCGGGCACAACGAGCCGGGCGGGGGCTTCATCGGCGGGCTGATCGCCGCGGCCGCCTTCGCGCTGCTCGCGGCCTCGCACGGCGTCACGGTCGCGCGCCGGGCGCTGAGGCTCGATCCGGTGGTGGTGATCGCGCTCGGCATCGCCGCGGCGCTCTCGGCGGGGCTCCTCTCGGCGCTGTTCGCCGACGCGCCCTTCACCGGGCAGTGGCTGTTCCTCGGGCGCGACGAGACCGGCGGCAAGGGCGTGCCGGTGTCCTCGATCCTGCTGTTCGACCTCGGCGTCTGGCTAACGGTGCTCGGCTCGGTGCTCGCCCTCGTGCTGGCCCTGGAGGAGGAAGACTGATGGAACCCGTCCTCGCCCTCCTCGCGGGCCTGCTCGCCGCCTGCGGCGTCTACCTGATGCTCGCGCGCCATCTCCTGCGCCTCGTGTTCGGCGTGGTGCTGATCGGCTCGGCCGCCAACCTCGTCGTGTTCGTCGGCGGCGGGCTGACCGAGGGCGCGGCGCCGCTGATCCCCGACGGGCGCGACGCGCCGGAGGGGCCGGTCGCCAACCCGCTGCCGCAGGCGCTGGTGCTGACCGCCATCGTGATCGGCTTCGGCATCGCCACCTTCATGCTCGCGCTCGCGCGCGCGGCCTATCGCCGGCTCGGCACCGTCGACCCAGAGGCCATGCGGGTGGCCGAGCCGGTGCCGGCCGAGGGGACGCCATCGGGCGCGTCGACGGCGGCGCCGACCGGGGCCGTGGCGGCCGCGCCGGCGGAGGGCGCCCGGTGAGCTGGACCCTGGCCGCGCCGCTGCTGATCCCGTTCGTCACGGCGGTCGCGGCACTGCTCGCGCCCCGCTTCGGGATCGCGCCGCGCGCCGTCGGCCTCGTGGGCGCGGGCCTGCACGCGGCCGCGGCCGTCCACCTCGCCGCGGTGGTGATCGGACAGGGCGTGATCGCGGCGACCATGGGCGGCTGGCCGGTGCCGGTCGGCATCGTGCTGGTCGCCGACACGCTCTCGGCGCTGATGGTCGCGACCGTCGCGCTCATGGGCCTCGCGACCGCGGCCTACGCGCTCGCCGACATCGACGCGCGGCGCGAGCGGGCGGGCTGGCACGCGCTCGTGCACGTCCTGCTCGCGGGCGCCACCGGCGCGTTCCTGACGGGCGATCTGTTCAACCTCTACGTCTGGTTCGAGGTGATGCTGATCGCCTCCTTCGGGCTGATGGTGCTGGGCGGCACGCGCGTCGAGCTGGACGCGGGCGTGAAGTACGCGGCGCTCAACGTGGTGGCGACCATCCTCTTCCTGCTCGCCATCGGGCTGATCCACGCGCTCGCGGGCACGCTGACGCTCGCCGATCTGCCCGGCCGCCTCGCCGACGCCGACCCGGCCGCCACCGGCGCGGCGGCCTTCCTGCTGTTCGGCGCCTTCGCCATGAAGGCGGGACTGTTTCCCGTCTTCTTCTGGCTGCCGGCGAGCTACCACGCGCCGCCCGTGGCGACGACGGCGCTGTTCGCCGCCGTGCTGACCAAGGCCGGCGTCTACGCCATGATGCGGGTGTTCACGCTGGTCTTCCCCGAGGCGCCGGCGCTCGACCTGCTCGGGCCCCTCGCGGTGCTGACCATGGTGCTCGGCGTGATCGGGGCGGCGGCGCAGGGCGAGGTGCACCGCATCCTGTCGTTCCATATCGTCAGCCAGGTGGGCTACATGGCGCTCGGCCTCGCGATCGCGACCCCGCTCGCGCTGGCGGCGGCGATCCTCTACATGATCCACAACATCGTGGTGAAGGCCTGCCTGTTCCTGATCGCGGGGCTCGGGCGCAGGCTCTCGGGCAGCCACGACCTCGACCGCGCCGGCGGGCTCTACGCCGCCTCGCCGCTCCTCTCGGCGCTGTTCGTGCTGGCGGCGCTGGCCATGGCCGGCATTCCGCCGTTCTCGGGCTTCTGGGGCAAGCTCATGCTGGTCGAGGCGGGGCTCGCGAGCGGCGACTGGATCGTGCCCCTCGCCGTGCTGGGCGTCGGGCTGTTCACGCTCTACTCGATGACCAAGATCTGGCTGAAGGGCTTCCTGAAGCCGCGTCCCGCGGGGCGCACTCGTGCGCGCGCGGCGCTGCCCGCCGAGGCGCGGCGCGCGATGCTCGCGCCCGTCGGCGCGCTCGTGGCGGTCTCGCTCGTCATGGGGCTCTGGCCCGAACCCTTCGTCGCGCTGTCCACGCGCGCGGCCGGGGAGCTGCTCGACCCCGCCCCTTACATCGCCGCCGTGATGGGAGACGCCCAGACGGCCGAAGCCCGGACGGGAGGGACCCGATGAACGCCTTCGCCATCAACCTGCTGCTCGCGGCCGGCTGGGCCGCGCTCGCGGGCGCCTTCACGCTGTCGAACCTGGTGGTGGGCTTCCTGCTCGGCTTCCTCGCGCTGCTCGCGGCGAAGCCGCTGTTCCCCGACGACGGCTACTTCCTGCGCCTGCCCCGCCTCGTGCGCCTCGCGCTCGTGTTCCTGCGCGAGCTGGTGCTATCCTCGATCGAGGTGACGCGCGACGTGCTGCGGCCGAGGCCGCGCAACAGCCCCGGCGTGATCGCGGTGCCGCTGAAGGCGCGCTCGGAGGTCGAGCTGCTCCTGGTGTCGAGCCTCGTCACGCTGACGCCGGGCACGCTCTCGCTAGACCTCTCCGACGACGGCTCGGAACTCTACGTCCACGCCATGTTCGTCGACGATCCCGAGCGGCTCCGCGCCGAGATCGTCGAGGTGCTGGAGAAGCCGGTGCTGGAGGCGCTCGCGTGATCACGCTCGCCGACCCGGCTGTCGCCGCCGACTGGGCGAGTTGGGCGCTGCTCGCAGCGTGCGCGCTCGTGCTCGTGCGCCTGGTGCTCGGCCCCACCACCGCCGATCGCGCCGTGGCGCTCGACAAGCTCGGCGTGATCCTCGCCGCCTTCGCCGGGCTGCGCGCCCTCGCCACCGGCGAGGCGGCCTATCTCGACGTCGCCATGGCGCTCGCGCTCTCGGCCTTCCTGACGACGCTGGCGTTCGCGCGCTTCATCGCGCGCCGCTCCGAAGTGCGCGAGAACGCGTTCGGCCCGGACGCGCGCGGCGCCCGCGATCGTGCCGCGGGCCGTTCCGAGGCCGAGGTCGATCCCGACGACGAGCGCGCCGAAGCGGGTTGGGGGTCGTGATGGGCGGCGGACTCGTCGACACGCTCGCCTCGGTGTTCGTGCTGCTCGGCGCCGGGCTCGTGGTGATCGCCGCGATCGGGCTCGTGCGGATGCCCGACGTGCTGATGCGGATGCACGCCTCGACCAAGGCCGGCACGCTCGGGGCGGGCTTCGTCATGCTCGGCACCGCGATCGGCTTCGAGGACACCGGCGCCTCGGCGCGCGCGATCGGCGCGCTCGCCTTTCTCCTGCTGACAGCGCCCGTGGCCGCGCACATGATCGGGCGCGCGGCCTATCGCTCCGGCGTGCGGCTGAGCCCGCGCACCTGGATCGACGAGCGGCGGGGTCGGGGGGCGGGCGCCCTGCCCGAGACGGGGCCGGCGACGGGAAACGATCGTCCCCGGCCCGCCGGGGGCGTCCGCTCGGAGACGGGTCCGGCCGGCGGCTGACGCCTCTTCACCGGGGCGCCGGGGTCGCGGTCCGGTCGTCTCTGTTGTGCTGCTTTCGCTCAGTATTCTCGCACGAGTTTTGAGAGGTGTGTGGCGACGGCGGTGACGTCGGCGCCGGGGCTGTCCTCGACCACGGCCCAGGACAGCCCGCGGTCCTGCCAGTAGCTCGCGTGCGCG
>JBHJHI010000074.1:0-40826 GCA_050330995.1 Paracoccaceae bacterium | reverse complement strand
GCGCCGGACTCCGTGCCCCCGCCGGCCGGGTAGCCCCCGAGCCCATTCCCCTTACCGATCCCCGCTCGCCCCCCCCCCTGGGGGCCGCCGGGGGCGTGGGGGCGGCGCGCCGCGCGGGGCGCGCGCCAGGCGCGGGCGAGCCCGGCGACAGCGGCGTCGAGCTGGGCGCGCGGCGCGTCGGGCAGCGGATGGCCTTCCCCCTCGGCCAGCCGGCGGCAGTCGGCGGCGAGACGGTCGAGGGCCTCCGCGCCGAGATCGGTCTCGCAGTCGGCGCCGGTGGCGCGGAGCGCGTCGTGCAGCGCGAACTCGAACTCCTCGCCGTCGAGGCCGGCGACGCCCGCGCCCCAGCCCTGCGCGAGGCGGCGCGCGAGGTCGGCCGCGCCGCGCGGGCCGAGGCGGTGCGCCAGCGCCGCGCGCGTGGCCGCGCAGACGCCGAGGTTCAGGACCGAGGGCGCAACCGCGCCGCCGCCCGTCGAGCCCCCCTGCCCCATCGCGCCGGGCGCGGGCGAGGGGCGCACGGCGAGCAGGAGCGGGCGTTCGGGATCGCCGAGGCGGCAGCCGGTCGCGGCCTCCAGCCGCGCCAGCCCGACGTCGATCGCGCGGCTCGCCGAGCGCGGATCGGCGGCGGTGGCGGCGTCGAGCACGAAGCCCGGCGGCACGGGGAGGTCGAGCGCGGCGGCGGCGGCGAGGCGGGCGGCCTTCTCGCCGAAGCGGGCGGGGTCGAGGCGCGGGCTCGCGCCGTGGTCCGCGAGGCCGGCGGCCCGCGGCCCGATCCAGCCGATGCTCTCGCTCTCGCGCTTCATGACGTCTAGGTAGCGCGGCGCTTCGCAGCCGCACAAGGCGGCGGCGCGCGGGGGTCGCGGGCGGCGGGCCGGCGTGGCCCGCGCGAGACGCCGCGGCCTTGGCTCAGCCCTCGATCCCGTCCCAGACCGCGACGCGGTTCATCAGGGTGCGCAGCCCGTTCAGGAGGCGCAGGCGGTTGGCGCGGAGGTCCGGGTCGTCGGCGTTGACGGTCACGGTGTCGAAGAAGGCGTCGACGGGCGCGCGAAGCTCGGCCATGGCGGCCATGGCGGCAGTGAAGTCCTCGGCCGCGAGCGCGCTTTCGACCTTGGGCTGGAGCGCGGCGATGGCGCCGAACAGGGCGCGCTCGGCGTCCTCGGCGGCGAGGGCCGGGTCGGGCTCGGCGTCGTACGTGGTGGCGTCCTTCTTCTCCTCGGCCACGACGATGTTGGCGGCGCGGCGGTAGGCCGAGAGGAGGTTGGCGCCGTCCTCGGTGGCGAGGAAGGCCTGGAGCGCCTTCACGCGGGCGACGAGCAGGACGAGGTCGTCCTGCCCGCCGAGGTCGAAGCAGGCCTGGATGACGTCGTGGCGCACGCCCTGGTCGCGGAGGGCGACTTTCAGGCGGTCGGCGAGGAAGGCGAGGAGGTCGAGCGAGAGAGCTTTGGATCGTTCGGATATGTCGGTAACGAGCGCCTGCGCCTTTTCCGCGCCCTCACGATCGCTCGTGTATTCTTTCTGTGCCTCTACGAAGCGAACCCAAAGATTTTGTTTTTTTCCAATATCTTGAGCCGCAGCCCACCACCGACCTACTGCTAGAAAGCGTTCGCCTGATTGCTCTCTGTTGATCTCTGCGATGTAGGCCTTCTTCTCGGCACTAGAAAACTTCAGATGCTCCCAGAAGCCCAACCCGAGAAACCAACCAAGAGGAAAGCGAAATTCATTCTCAAGGGTAGTCCTGAGAGTGCCCAACGCTGCCCGCCTGAGCGCAAACGGGTCCTTGCTCCCCGTCGGCTTCTCGTCGATCGCCCAAAAGCCCGTCAGCATGTCGATCTTGTCGGCGAGGGCCACCGCCACCGCCACCGGCTCGCTCGGCACCGCGTCCGACGGACCCAGAGGCCGGTAATGCGCCTCGCAGGCATCCGCCACCGCGTCCGGCAGCCCCGCCGCCCGCGCGTAGTGCCCGCCCATCGTGCCCTGAAGCTCGGGGAACTCGCCGACCATGTCCGAGGCGAGGTCGGCCTTGACCACCCGCGCCGCCTGCGCCGCCATGTCCGGGTCGGCGCCGACGGCGGGCGCGATCTCGCGCGCCAGCGCCTCGATGCGCGCGACGCGGTCGGCCTGCGTGCCGAGCTTCTCGTGGAACACCGTGGTCGCGAGCGGCCCAGCCATCAGGCGAAGGCCCGCCTCCCCCTGCCCGCCGACCACGCGCAGGTCGTTCTCCCAGAAGAACTTCGCGTCCGCCAGACGCGCGGCCAGCACTCGCCTGTTGCCCGCGAGGATCGCGGCGCCGCCGTCGGCCGCCTCGACGTTGGCGACCGTCGCGAAACGCTCGATCAGCCCGGTCTCGGGGTTCCCCAGCGAGAAGAACTTCTGGTGCTCCTTCATCGAGGTGCGCAGCACCTCCGGCGGCAGGCCGAGAAACACCTCGTCGATCTCGCCGATCAGCACCACCGGCCATTCGACGAGGCCGGCGACCTCGCGCTCCAGGCCTTCGTCCTCGACCGGCTCCAGCCCGAGGGCGAAGGCCTCTTGGCGGACCGCGTTCATGATCCGCGCGCGGCGCCCCTCGGCGTCCAGAACCACCCGGTCGTCTTCGAGCTTGGTGGCGTAGTCCTCGAAGCCCGCGACGCGGAGCGGGCCGCGGCCGTGGACGCGGTGGCCTTCGGTCACGTCCGACGCCTCGATCCCGTCGATCACGAGCGGCACCACCTCGGCGCCGGCGTCGTCGTGCAGGAGGCACAGGATGCGGCGCAGCGGGCGCACCCAGCGCAGCGAGCCGGTGCCCCAGCGCATCGACTTCGGCCAGGGGAAATTCCGGACCGCCTGCTCGACCGCCTCGGCCACCACCTCGGCGGCCGGGCGGCCAGGGCGCTCGATCACCGCGAACAGCACCTCGCCCTTCTTATCGGCGCGGGTCTCCAGCCGGTCGCGCGAGAGGCCGGTCGAGCGCAGGAACCCCTCGATCGCCTTCTCGGGCGCGTCGGCGCGGGGGCCGCGGCGCTCCTCGCGGGTCGCGCGGGTCTCTGCGGGCAGATCGACCAGCGCCAGCGTCAGCCGGCGCGGCCCGGCGAAGGCCTTGGCGTCGGCGTAGGTGATGCCGTTCTCGACGAGGTGGTTCGTGACGAGCCGCTTCAGGTCGTCCGCCGCGCGCGGCTGCATCCGCGCAGGGATCTCCTCGGAGAACAGCTCCAGCAGCAGGTCGGGCATTATTGCTCCGCGTATTCCTCGGTGAGCTGGCGCCACATGAAGGCGCGCCCGTCGGGGTAGCGCACGACCACGCGGTCGGCGCCGGTGGCGTCGTCCGGGGCGGCCAGATAGGCGGTCGCGCGCCCGGCGTTCAGGTCGATCGCGATGTCCTCGGCGTCGAAGCACTCGAACCAGCCGGGCGCGACCAGCGGCTCGGCGCGCTCGTAGACCGGCGCCTCGGGCGCCTCGGGCAGGCGAAAGCAGGCGCGCAGCTTCAGGGGCGAGGTGCCGGCGTCGATGCCCTGGAACGCCTCGACCGGATACTCGGTGCCGGCGATGGTGACGCGCTCGGCCTCGATCTCCTCGTAGAAGGCGTAGAACTGGGTGTACCAGAGCCCGGCGGCGAACACCGCCGTGAAGCCGAGCAGCAGGGACATGAGCAGGCGGCCGGACATCGCGCACGGGGGGTGTTGCGACCGGACGAACCCGGCCGGGGGTCGCCGGCGGGATAGTCGCGCCCGCCGCCCGCGTCCAGCGCTTTCAGGGGCCGGTTCGGCGCCGGTGCCGTCCGGCCGCTCGCGCCGCCGGGACGGCGGGACCGATCCGCCGGGACCGGCCCGGAGGCGGGCGCCTCAGCCCGCCTGCGCCGCCGCGCGCCGGGCCTCGGCTCTGGCCCGGCTCGCGAGCGTCGAGACGCCGTCCTCGCTGCGCGCCGGCACCACGCGGTAACACGCCTCGATCGCGCAGTAGACCGCGAAGCCGATCATGCCGACGCCGAGGGCGGCGATGCCCCACTGCCCGTAGGGCTGCTCGCGCACGTACTGGAACGCCTGTCCGAGCCCGCCGGCGTCGGAGGAGTCGTGGCTCCAGCCCGCCCAGACGAGGAAGCCGCCGATGATGACGATGACGACGCCGTGGGCGAGGAGGCCGGCGACGGCGGCGGGCGTCAGCCGCTCGGCCAGCCGGCTCGGCGCGAGGTGCTCCTTGTACTTCCCCGAGATCCCCTTGTAGCCGTAGTAGATCCCGGCCCCGATCACGATCGCGCCCGCCGCCATCACCAGCCAGCGCCCGAACGGCTGGTTCAGCAGCCAGGCGGTCGCGGTCTGCTTGCTGTCGCCGCCCCCGCCCCCGCCGGCGGCGAGGGTCACGGCGGCGACGCCGAGGCCGACGTGCAGAAGCCCGGTGACGACGAGGCCCACGCGGGCGACGATGCCCTTGGCGCCGCGCCCGTGGCGTTCGAGATCCATCCAGGCCGCGATCAGCCGCCAGAGCGCGTAGGCGAACAGCCCGACGCCGATCGCGTAGAGCGCCGGCGTGCCCCAGGGCTCGCTCCTGAGCGTGGCGAGCGCGCCCTCGGGGCCGGTGGTGCGCGCCTCGAACAGCAGCACGAGGCCGATCAGCACGTAGACCACCGCCCGCGCGGCGTAGCCCGCGCGCATGACGGGGACCACCCACCCGGGTGCGATGTCGGCCATGGCGTCCTCCCTTCGCGTCGCCGAGGACGACGCCGCGTCGGGTCTTTCGTTCCGGATCGGAACCGTCTCGCCCGGCACCCCGCGCCAGCCCGCCTGGACGAAGCAGAAGACCGCGAAGCCGACCACCCCGGCGCCGAGGGCGGTGAGCCACCGCTCGCCGTGGGCGCGGCTCTCGACGTAGGCGAAGGCCTCGCGGAAGCCGCCGAGCTCGGCCGCGTCCGTGGTCCACCCGGCCTGGGCGACGAACACGCCGACGAGGCAGAGGACGGTGCCGTAGGCCAGGAGGCCGATCCGGCCGACCGGGGCGAGGAAGCGATTGACGCTCGTGCGCCGGAGCTGGACCCAGAAGGCGGGCGTGAACGCCTTGTAGACGAAGGCGAGCCCCGATCCCGCCACGCCGAGGCCGACGGCGACGACGAGCGGCCAGCCGTAGGGCTGGTCGAGAAACCACCCGATCCGCGGCGCCGTCTCGGCCAGGCGCTCGACCTGGTAGTCCTCGACCAGCAGCGCGAGATGGAGCGCGAACCCGCCGAGCGCCCCGTGCGCGAGCCCCATGACCGCGATGACGGCGCGCCCGGCCAGGCCGTAGAGCCCGCCGCCGAAGCGCTGGACGTCGAGCCAGGCGGCGGCGAGGCACCAGAGCGCGTAGGCGAACAGCCCCGCAGAGATGACGCCGAGCGCCGGCACGCTGAGCGCGCCCCCTTCGAGGGCGGCGAGCGAGCCGCGCAGCCCGTGCGCCTCCGCGCCGTAGATCGCGAGCCCCCCGACGAGCAGGAAGACGATGCCGCGCGCGGCGAAGCCCGCGCGCATGGCGACGATCACCCAGCGCGGCGTGTCGTCCCCGGTGCTCCGCGCCCTTCGCTTCATGAAGGAATGAAAACCGGGGGCGGGTCGGGGCGTTCCGTCCGGCCCGGACGGGACACCCTGCGCGAGACCGAGGCCTGGCCGTCGCGAAGGCGGGAGCCTCCGCCCCCGGACGACGCCGCGCGGGCGTCCGGGCACGGCCCGGCTCGGCGGAATGCCCGAGCCGGGCCCGTGCGAAAGGCGGTCCCGCCGTCGCTCACGCCGCGCGGTGCCGGCCTCTCCGGCGACGGGAGCCGCCGGTCGGGTCAGGGGTTGATGTAGGTGTAGCCCTGCTGCTGGAGCCGGGACAGTTCCGCGACCCCGGAGGGCACGATGTCCTCTTCCCAGACGTCGTAGAGATCGTCGTCGTAGCTGATGTTCCTGCCTTGCAGGGTATTGTTGCAGACCTGGAAACTCACGCCCTGCCCCTTCAGCGAGCCGACCGTGGTCTGCAACCTGTCGTCTTCCTTGGCGGCCATGAGCAGCCCCAGGCCGTTGCCGTGCAGCACGACCTTCACGTCCATGTTCGACGCGCCGACAGCGTCGAGATGATTCTGGATGTTCCTCATCGCGCCGCGATAAGCCCTGTCGTCGTCACCGCCCTCGTAGTTGACGTGATAGACGACCTTCTGTGTCCCGTAAGTCGCCTCCTCCGCGCCGGCCACGGTGGAAAGACCCATGGACACGGTGGAAAGACCCGTGAGCAAGGCCAGCGCCAAGCTCGCAGCCAGAAGCTTTCCCGGCATCTTCTCCTCCCTTATTGTATATTATTCCGATGTGAGCATAGAACGACGGCCCCGTCCAGAGGGCGCCGGAGAGCCGGCGGCCGGGTAGCCGTCGTCGGGCCTTCGCGGATAGGGCGCAGTCGGGACGACGCGTTCGAGCCGCGCGCGGGCGTGGCTTCGGGGGTCCGAGCCGATGCCCGCGCCCGCGGCGACCACCTCTCCGGCGACGGGCCCCGTGGCCCGGCGGCCCCGGCACGGTCCGGCGCCGATCGCGGGACGCCCGAACCCGGCACGGTCGGGACGACGTCACGGCCGGCCACGCGCCCGGGCGGCGCGCCTCCGAGGGCGCCGTTCGCGAGGACGCTCCAGCGAACGGGGAGGAGGTCGCCGCTTCGCGACGTCAGCTCGCCGCCGCCCGCCCCGTCGGCGTCTCCAGGAACGCGTCGGCGCAGGCTCGCGCCAGAGCGCGCACCCGCGCGATGTAGGCCTGCCGCTCGGTCGGCGAGATCACGCCGCGCGCGTCGAGCAGGTTGAACAGGTGCGAGGCCTTGATGCACTGGTCGTAGGCCGGGTGCGCCATCACGATCAGGCTGCCGGTCTTGGCGTCCTCCGCGGGCGTCTCCAGGATACGCCGGCACTCGGCCTCGGCGTCCTTGAAGTGGCTCAGCAGCACGGCGGTGTCGGCGACGTCGAAGTTCCAGCGCGAGTACTCGCGCTCGGTCTCGCGGAAGACGTCGCCGTAAGTGAGCGCCACGGCCGCGTCCGGGTCGTTGAACGGCATCTCCATGACGTGGTCGTGGCCGAGCACGTACATCGCCAGCCGCTCGAGGCCGTAGGTCAGCTCGCCCGAGACCGGATGGCAGTCGTGCCCGCCCACCTGCTGGAAGTAGGTGAACTGGCTCACCTCCATGCCGTCGCACCAGACCTCCCAGCCGAGGCCCCAGGCACCGAGCGTCGGGCTCTCCCAGTCGTCCTCGACGAAGCGGACGTCGTGGGTCGTCATGTCGAGCCCGATAGCCGCGAGCGAGCCGAGGTAGCGCTCCTGCAGGTCCTCGGGCGAGGGCTTCATCAGCACTTGGAACTGGTAGTAGTGCTGAAGACGGTTGGGGTTCTCGCCGTAGCGCCCGTCGGTCGGGCGGCGCGAGGGCTGGACGTAGGCCGCAGCCCACGGCCGCGGCCCGAGGGCGCGCAGGGTGGTCGCGGGATGGAAGGTGCCCGCGCCCACCTCCATGTCGTAGGGCTGGAGCACCGCGCAGCCCTGCCCGGCCCAGTAGGCCGAGAGCCGCATCAGCACCTCCTGGAACGATCGGGGCGCGCTCCCCATGGCCGTCGTCTCCCTGCCGCCACGCCGCCGTGGCCCTAGCGGCCGGCCGGCGGGCGGTCAACGCAGGGAGCGGACGGCCTCAGGCGGCGAGGTCCGCGCGGGCCGCCTCGCCGAGGACGGGCGCGGCCGGCGGGAGGGGACGACGGGACGGGCGACCGGCGGCGCGTCCGGCCGGCGGCGCGGCGCGCTCGATCCCGGCGAGCACGCGGTTCGCCCGCCCGAGCAGGAGAGCGAAGCCGAGGAGGACGGCGAGCGCGGGTCCGAGGACCGCGAGGAGGAGGGCGAGCAGGACGGACATCGGCAAGGTCTCGGCGGGCCGGGGCGACGTCGGGGCGTCCCCTCCGGCGCGGTGGCGGGGAGGCGGGCGTCGCGCGCCCGCCGCGACGTCAGAGGCGGCACGCCCCGCGCGGGGGCTCGCGCCTCGGCGAGCGATCGGCGTCGTGCCGGTCGAGCACGGCGGCGATGTCGGCGACGAGCCCGGAGAACAGCACCAGCGACGCGATGGCGCCGCCGACCAGCAACAGGGTGACGAGCACGAGGGCGAGAGAGACGACCAGCACGGGCGGGGCTCCAACGGTTGAGGACCCCGCCCTTATCCGCGCAGGTGGTTAACAATCGGGCGACGCGGCGGCGATCCCGCGGCACCCGGCCGGATCGGGCGGCCGGGCCCCTCTCGCGACGCCCGAGCGTCCGCCCGGAAGCGGCGCCTCAGTCGCCGAGCGCCACGCCCTCGCGGCGCGGATCGGCGCCGCCGGTCAGGGTGCCGTCCTCCGCGACCACGACGACGTGCAGCCCCGAGGTCATCTCCCCGGCCTCGACCTCGTGGCCCATCGCCTCCAGCTCGCCGACGATCTGGACGGACCATTCGCCCTCCTCCAGCACCAGCGCGCCGCGGTTGCGCTGCGAGGCGTGCGCCACCGCCGCCGCCTCGGCCGCGTCGGCGTCCGCGTCGAGGATCGCCGTCAGCGCGCGCACGACGTACTCGGGGATGCGCGAGCCGCCGGGCGAGCCCGCCAGGATCCAGACCTCGCCGTTCTCGCGGTAGACGATGGTAGGCGCCATCGACGAGCGCGGCCGCTTGCCGGGCCCGGCCGCATTGGCCTTGGGCGCGCCGTTCTCGCCGGTCGGCTCGAAGGCGAAGTCGGTGAGCTGGTTGTTGAGGAGGAACCCGCCCGCCATGCGCCCCGAGCCGAAGGCCTGCTCGATAGACGCGGTGATCGAGACGGCCATGCCGTCCGCGTCCACGATCGAGAGATGGGTGGTGCCCGGCCGGGTCGGGCCGTCGTCCGGCGCCCGGAGCCGCGCCTCGCGCATCGGCGGCGTGCCGGCCTCGGCCAGGCCGGTCGCGGCCTCGCCCGGGTCGATCAGCCGGCGCCGCTCGGCGAGGTAGCCGGGGTCGAGCAGCCCCGCGACCGGCACCTCCACCACGTCCGGGTCGCCGAGATACATCGCGCGGTCGGCGTAGGCGAGGCGCGAGGCCTCGGCGAAGAGATGGGCTTCCTCCGCCGCCGAGACCGGCACCTCGAAGCCCTGCAGGAGCCCCATGATCTGGCCGACGGTGGTCATGCCCGAGGACGGCGGGCCCATGCCGCAGACCTCGGCCGTCTCGCGATAGGTCAGGCAGACCGGCGCGCGCTCGATCACCTCGTAGGCGGCGAGGTCGGCGGGGGTCATCGCGCCGCCGTGCTCGCCCGGCCCCGCGCGCGTCGCCGCGACGATCGCCGCGGCGGTGGGCCAGGCGTAGAGCGAGCGCGGGCCGTAGGTCGCGATCCGCTCCAGGGTGACGGCGAGCTCGGGCTGGCGCAGGATCTCGCCGACCGCGAGCGGCTCGCCCGAGCGCAGGAACACGCGGGCCGCGTCGGTGCCCGCGAGCCGCTCGCGCGTCGCCGCGATCGACTGCGAGAGACGCGGGGTGACGTGGAAGCCCTCCGCCGCGAGCAGGTAGGCCGGCGCGACCAGCGCCGGCCAGTCGAGCCGGCCGTGCGCCTCGTGCAGCCTCGCCAGCAGCGCCGGCATTCCCGGCACGCCGACCGAGCGCCCCGAGGCGACCGCCTCGAAGAAGTCCATGGGGTCGCCGCCCTTCAGAAACAGCGCCGGCGTCGCCGCCATCGGCGCGGTCTCGCGCGCGTCGTAGGTCGTGAGATCGCCCTCTGCCGGCTGGACCAGCGCGAAGGCGCCGCCGCCGAGGCCCGAGGACTGCGGCTCGACCACGTTCAGCGCGAGCAGCGTCGCGATCGCCGCGTCGGCGGCGCTGCCGCCCACGGCCAGCATCGCCTCGCCGGCCGCCACGGCGAGCGGATGGGCGGCCGCGACCATGTGGGACGAGGCGACGGCGAGCGGCTTGGCCTCGCGCCCGCTCGCCGCCTCGGGGACGGCGCGGGGGTCCTGCGCCTCCTGGGCGGCGGCGGGACAGGCGAGGGCGGCGGCGAGGATCACGGCGGCGAACGGGAGGGCAGAGCGAGTGAAGGCGGGGCGAGTGAGGGCGGGGCGGGGCATCGCTTCTCCACGGATGGCGGACGGCGCCACTCCATCACCGATCGGTCGCGATGGCGACCCGCTTCGCGCGCTCCGCCCGGCGCCCCCTCCCGGACGCATCGCCGGACCCGCCCGTGCCGCGCGACGAGGGCGAGGCCCGCGCGAGCGCGCGCGGCGGGCCGCGACCGGCTTCGGGTCGATGACGGTCGGGGAGCGCCGCCGAGGACCGGCTTCGGGATCGGACCGGTCGGGATCGACGTCGGGCAGGCATGGGAAGGGGTCGGGGACGCCGCTCGGTCCGTGTCAGGCACCGGAAGGGCCGGACCGGAACCGTCACCGGACATGCCTTCGCCGGTCACCTCCCCGGCGACACCGCTGCCGGAGACGAGGCCATCGCTCCCGGCATTCCGCCGTCGAGATCCGTAACGCCGAACACGGCCGGCACTGGAGAAAAGAATAACCCAAAAAAGAAAATCGCGGCTTTCGCCGCGATGAACTTAGACACAACGCTTACTTATCGGCTTACTCACAACACTACTATAGGAGTACCTGGGACAGGTCGCTTTTTTCTCGCTTCAGTGGGAACCGCCCCCGGCCCTCTGCGATCATTCTACTCAACGGCGAACCGAATTCAACCGGCCTTGGCCTCATTAACGAATTTTTCACGAAATCTCCGGTGCGACCGGACGTCCTTCGCCGCGGCGCGGCGCGCGGTCCGCAGGAACGGACCGAGCCCCCGCCGAAGGGCCGGACGGCTCAGCCGCCCGTCAAGCTCATGTGCCGGGCCACCTGCCCTTCGACCCGCCGGCGCGAGTAGTCGAAGTCGTGCCCGCGCGGCTTCAGCGCGATCGCGCCGCGAATCGCGGCGTCGAGCACCGCGTCGTCCTCGCTCTCGCGCAGCACGCGGCGCAGGTCGGCATCGTCGTCCTGGCCGAGGCACATGTAGCGCAGGCCGGTGCAGGTGGGGCGCACGCGGTTGCAACTCTCGCAGAAGTTGTGGCTGAGCGGCGTGATGAAGCCGATCTTCTGCCCGGTCTCGGCCACGCGCACGTAGCGCGCGGGTCCCCCGGTGCGCTCGGGCGTCTCGCTGAGCGTCAGCCGCTCGGCGAGGCGGGCGCGCACGTCCGCGAGCGACCAGTACTGGTCGAGCCGGTCCTCGCCGCCCATGTCGCCCATCGGCATGACCTCGATGAAGGTGAGGTCCATGTCCCGCCCGGCGCACCAGTCGGTCAACGCGAACAGCTCGTCCTCGTTGAAGCCCTTGAGCGCGACCGTGTTGATCTTGACGCGCAGCCCCGCCGCCTGCGCCGCCTCGATGCCGGCCATCACGTCCGGGAGACGACCCCAGCGAGTCACCGCCTTGAACTTGGCGTCGTCGAGGGTATCGAGCGAGACGTTCACCCGCCTGACCCCGGCCTCGTACAGCGGCGCGGCGAAGCGGGCGAGCTGCGAGCCGTTGGTGGTGAGCGTCAGCTCGTCGAGCGCGCCCGCCTCCAGATGCCGCCCCATCGCCTGGAAGAACCGCATGATGTTCTTGCGCACGAGCGGCTCGCCGCCGGTGATGCGCAGCTTGCGCACCCCGAGCGCCACGAAGCGCGAGCACAGCCGGTCGAGCTCCTCCAGCGTGAGCAGGTCGCGCTTCGGCAGGAACGTCATCTGCTCGGCCATGCAGTAGACGCAGCGAAAATCGCAGCGGTCGGTGACCGAGACGCGCAGATAGTCGATCCGGCGCGCGAAGGGGTCGATCAGCGGCGCGTTCATGGCTCCTCCCAGTGCTACCTCGAGACTTAAGCGGGGCGCGGGGGCGGCGCAACGCGCCGTCGCGCCGCGAGGCCGGACATGGCGCGCGGCGTCGCGCCGTGGCATGTCTCGCCGAGCCATCAAGGAGCCCGCCAATGGTCCTCTACGGCCGCAACCTCTCGCCCTTCGTGCGCCGCGTCGCGATCTGGCTCGGCCTGCAGGGCCGCGGCTTCGAGCAACGCGCCCTGGCCGCCCTCGACCCCGCCAACGCCGAGGCGATCCGCGCGGTCAACCCGGTCCTGCGGGTGCCGGTGCTGGTGCCCGAGGACGGCGTGCCGCTGGTCGAGTGCTTCGCGATCTGCGACTGGCTCGACGAGACCGCGCCCGACCACGCGCTGACGCCGGCCGGCGGCCCCGAGCGGCGCCTCTGCCTCGCACGGATCGCGCTGGCCTCGGCCGCGGCCGACAAGGCGGTCGCGCTGGAGTACGAGAAGAACCGCCGCCCGACCGCGCTGCGCTGGGACGACTGGCTCGGGCGGCTCGGCGAGCAGGTCGCGGGCGGGCTCGGCGCGATCGAGGCGGGGCTGCCGGACGCGGGCTTCTCCGGCCCCGGCGACGCGCGCCCCGACGGCGGCGACGTGGCGGCGGTGTGCCTCCACGACTTCGTGGCCGCGACCAACCCTTGGCTCCTGGAGCCGGGCTATCCGAAGCTCGCGGCGCTGGTCGAGCGGGCGAACGGCCTCGCCCCCTTCGCCGGGACCCGCCCGGAGGCCTGAGCCGCGCGGCTTGCGGCGCGCGCGGGGGGCCAATAGCGTCCGGGACGCTTGGTAAAGGGAGGCGGCGCGCATGGTCGAGCTCACCCCCGGCGGGGACTGGGGCGCCCTGCGCGCGGCGCACCGCTGGGACCTGCCCGCGCGCTACAACATCGCCTGGGACGTCTGCGAGAAGTGGGCGCGCACCGAGCCCGACCGCCTCGCGCTGATCTACCTGCGCCCCGACGGCGAGCGGCGCGACTACAGCTACGCCCAGCTCTCGCGCGCCTCGGCCCGCTTCGCCTCCGCGCTGGAGGCGCACGGGCTGGGTCGCGGCGACCGCCTCGGCGTGCTGCTGCCGCAGATGCCCGAGACGCTGATCGCGCATCTCGCCGCCTACCGTCTCGGCGCGATCGTGGTGCCGGTGTTCACGCTGTTCGCGGGCGAGGCGCTGGCGCACCGGCTCGGCGACGCGGGCGTGCGCGCGCTGGTCACCGACGACGCCAACCTGGGCAAGGTGGCGGCGCTGCGCGAGCGGCTGCCCGATCTCGCCACCGTGTTCTCGGTCGACCGCCCCGGCGAGGGCGCGGTCGGCTTCTGGCAGGAACTCGGCAAGGCGGCCGCGCACGCGCGCGTGGCCGAGACCGCCCCCGACGACCCGGCCTTCATCAGCTACACCTCCGGCACCACCGGCCCGGCCAAGGGGGCGCTGCACGGCCATCGGGTGCTGCTCGGCCATATCCCCGCGCTTCAGCTCATCCACCGCTGGTTCCCGCAACCGGGCGATCTCGCCTGGACACCGGCCGACTGGGCCTGGATCGGGGGGCTGTGCAACATGGCGCTGCCGTCACTCCGCGCCGGGGTGCCGCTGGTCGCGCACCGCATGGAGAAATTCGACCCCGAGCGCGCCTTCGACCTGATGGCCCGCCACGGCGTGCGCAACGCCTTCGTGCCGCCGACCGCGCTGCGCCTGATGCGATCGGTCACGCGCCCCGAGCGCTTCGGGGCGAGGCTGCGCACCGTCGGCTCGGGCGGCGAATCGCTCGGGGCGTCCACCATCGAGTGGGGCCGCGAGGCGCTCGGGCTCACAATCCACGAGTTCTACGGCCAGACCGAGTGCAACCTCGTGGTCGGCCAGGG
Organism: Paracoccaceae bacterium; assembly: GCA_050330995.1. Classification (GTDB taxonomy): domain Bacteria; phylum Pseudomonadota; class Alphaproteobacteria; order Rhodobacterales; family Rhodobacteraceae; genus Thermohalobaculum. The sequence continues at coordinate 27,166 of JBHJHI010000074.1, read as the reverse complement.
CGAGGACGCCGCCCCGGTGGTGACCGGCGCCATGGGCCGCGCCTTCCCCGGCTCCGACGTCGCGATCCTCGGCTCAGAGGGCGAGACGCCGCTCAACCCCGGCGAGACCGGTGAGATCGCGGTCCGGCGCGGCGACGCGGCCATGTTCCTCGAATACTGGAACCAGCCGGAGAAGACCGCGGCCAAGTTCCGCGGGCCATGGATGCTGACCGGCGACGAGGGCACGGTCGACGAGGACGGCGTGTTCCGTTTCGCCGCGCGCACCGACGACGTCATCACCTCGTCCGGCTACCGCATCGGCCCGAGCGAGATCGAGAACTGCCTGGCCGCCCACCCGGACGTGGCGCTGGCCGCGGTGGTGGGCGCGCCCGACCCGGTGCGCACCGAGGTCGTGACCGCCTTCGTCGTGGCGCGCGAGGGCGTCGAGGCCGACGACGCCCTCGCCGAGGCGCTGAAAGCGCGGGTGCGCGAGCGCGTCAGCCCGCACGTCGCGCCGCGCTCGGTGATCTTCGTCGACACCATGCCGACCACGGCGACGGGCAAGATCATGCGTCGCTCGCTGCGTGAGCGCTTCTCCTAGGTTGGCGCTGCGCGAGCGCTTCTCGTAGGTCGACGCTGCGCGAGCGCTTCTCCTAGGTCGGCGCTCGCGCGAGCGGTTCCCGCGGCGGTCGAGATCGCCCGGCGCCTCGGCTCGGGACCGGGGGACACGGTGGCGAGGAAAGCGCCCGGCAGGTCGCGTCAGCGCCGCAGGCTCGGCGGGATCCGGGCGTCGTCCTTCGGCGACCGGAGCGGGGTGATGCTGAGGATCTGCAGGCTCGGCGGACTGCTCGGCCTGGCCCCACCGCTCGTCCGGTCGACGCGGAGGGCCGGCGCCTCGGTCGTGCCCGCATCGGCGCTGAGCTCCATGCTCACGTCCTGCTCCCGCCGCGAGGGGCGGGTCACGGCGAGATCACGGGCGTCGGGCCGGTTCCCGCTGCCGGAGCCAACCGCGGGCGACGCGCCCGCCACCGCGGCATCGCCGCCGACGACAGCGCGCCCGACGATGCGCAGGCCGTCCGACGCCAGCGCCCCGGATCGCTCGGCGAAGTGCACGTCGGTGATCCGGACCACCTCCGAGAGGAGGAACCACGCGAGGGCCGCGACGCCCTCGCCGTCGTCCGTGATCTGCACCGGCGCCGATCCCAGAGGGATGTCGAGCGATTTGAAGTTGCCGACGGTCTGGACGGCCAGTTGCGCCAGGGGCTCGGTGACCATGCCCTCGCCGTCGGTGGCGGCCGCCTCGATCGAGGCTTCCACGACCGTGGCGCCCGGCACCGCGGCGCCGAACGGGCTGGCGGCGGCCGACGACGTCTCGGGCGCCTCGAAGGAGCCGACGGGCACGCGAACCGTCGTCGAAAGCGGCAGTCCGGCCTCCGGCCAGTCGGCGCGCGCCCCGTCGAGCACGGCGACGTCCTCCGCGCCCGCCGACGTGAGGAGCCAGTACACGCGCGCGGCGGCGTCGAGCCCGCGGAAGCTCTGATCGGCCGGCACGAGGACGACCGGCGCATCGAGCGAGATGCCCGTGGCCGAGGCGAGACGGCCGGGGTCCTCCGCCCGGCGCGCGAGGGCCTCCCAGTCGGCGATGCCGATCGAGAGGGCGCCGTCGATCGCGCCCTGCGCGAGCGTCGCGCGCGGCGCGAGATCGACGATCTGGAGGGTCTCCCCGTCGGCCAGGCGGCCTGCGAGCGCCTCGGCCGACACCACCGCGTCGGAGGCGGTCGGCGCGACGCCGCTTCTCTCCGCCGAGGACACCGAGAACTGGATGCTCGCGGGCGAGCGGCGCGCGAAGCCGTCGTCGGGCGCCGACGCCGGCCGCTGCACTCGCGGCGGGCGCTCGTTCGGGCAGGGGACGGTCAGGGTCATGCCCGCGTGGATGACGTCCGGGTTCCCGCCGATGATCGCGAGATTCTCGCGATGCAGCCTCGGGTAGGCGCCGGCCGTCCCGTAGTGCTGACGCGCGATCAGGCTCAGGGATTCCCCCGGCCGGACGACGTGCCTCTTCTCGCAGGCCGCGACCGCCGGCCCCGCCCACATCGCGGCCGCGAGCGCGGCTGCCGAGCACAGCGAGGCGGCGCGACGGATCGACAGCGGGGCCCGCGGCGAAGGGATCGGGCTGTTCGCGGTCGCGCCATACGGACGCGCGCCCGTCGTCTCTGTCGACACAACCATGCCTGCCACCCTTCGCAACACAACTTGGAACCATCACGCTCGTCTTCACGGAGTTTCCTCAACCCCGACGAATTCTCAACCAAATTCGTGCGCTGCGGTCAGGAGAAGCGCAGGAATACTCTCTCAGGTTGAGTTTCCAGTACGATGACGACCGAGCGCATCGTCTTGGGACAGCCGCGCCTGTCTCGGGCCGAAACGCTTCGGGCGGACGGTGTCGCGGAATGTCTCGGGGTCTCGCCGGCGGAGGGGCGTGCGTCCGTCGAGGATCTCCCGCGACGATCGCTCCGGCCGGGCTCGCTGCGGGCCCGGGCGCCGGCGGCACCGGTCCGGCCGTCCGACCGGCCCGGCCATGGGCCGCGCCATCGGCGCTCTCGAGCGACGCGCTCCATGGATACCGACACCACGGCGCCGGCGTCTCACGGGCCGGCGGCCGGGGGTGTTGTCAGCTCTTCACCCCGCCACGGGCGCCGGCTCCGGCTTCTCCTCGCGGTCGGCCGCGTCGGCGACCGCGGGCAGGCGGGCGTTGTCGGCGAGCGCCTTGAACAGTCGCCAGTCGCGCTTGGAGAACACCAGATACTCCGGGTGCCACTGCACGCCGACGACGAAGCGCTGGCCGCGGGTGCATTCCACCGCCTGCACCACGCCCGCCTCGTCCCAGGCGACCGCGCGCATGTTCCCGCCGAGGCGGTCGACCGACTGGCGGTGCAGCGAGTTCACCACGCTCGGCTCGGTGCCGAGGACCTCGCCGAGCCGCGAGTCGGGCGCGATGGCGACCTTCTTGCGCGGCAGCGGCGTGTTGATCCGCTTGGCGTTGGGGTAGGTCTCGTAGATGTCCTCGTGCAGCGTGCCGCCGCGCACCACGTTGATGAGCTGCGAGCCGCGGCAGACGCCGAGGATCGGCAGACCGCGCGCCTCGGCCTCCTCGCTCAGCCCGACCTCCAGCCTGTCGCGCGCAGGGTCGAACTTCGAGTGCGCGACGATCTCGCCGCCGTAGAGCTCGACGCCGATGTCGTCCCCGCCGCCGATCACCACGCCGTCGAGGCCCATGAGATCGTTGCGCCGGTTGCGGGCATGGATCTTGACCGCCCGCGCGCCGGCGCGGAACAGCGCCCACCAGAAGAACGGGAACACCCGCCAGCCGGTGCGGCTGGAGACCGAGACGCCGATGCGCGGGCGGCGATTCATGGCTTACCTCTTCAGGCGCTTGATCAGCGACGAGGTGTCCCAGCGCCCGCCGCCCATGTCCTGCACCTCGCCGTAGAACTGGTCCACGAGCGCGGTCACGGGCAGACGCGCGCCGTTGAGCTTCGCCTCGTCGAGCGCGATGCCGAGGTCCTTGCGCATCCAGTTCACCGCGAAGCCGTGGTCGAAGTGGTCGTCGAGCATGGTGGCGTGGCGGTTGTCCATCTGCCAGGAGCCCGCCGCGCCCTTGGAGATCGCTTCCACCACGTCGCGTCCGTCGAGGCCGGCCTTCTCGGCGAAGTGCAGCCCCTCCGACAGCCCCTGGACGAGGCCCGCGATGCAGATCTGGTTGACCATCTTGGTGAGCTGGCCCGCGCCGACGGGGCCGAGCAGGCGTCGGAACTTGGCGTAGGCGTCCATCGCCGGGGCGACCCGCTCGAAGGTGGCCTCGTCGCCGCCGCACATGATGGTGCGCGCGCCGTTCTCCGCGCCCGCCTGCCCGCCCGAGACCGGGGCGTCGACGAAGCCGATCCCCTTCTCGGCGGCGAGCGCGGACAGCTCGCGCGCGACGTTGGCCGAGGCGGTGGTGTGATCGACGAACACCGTGCCCTCGCCCATGCCGGCGAGCGCGCCGTCATCGCCGAGCACCACCGAGCGCAGGTCGTCGTCGTTGCCGACGCAGGCGAACACGATCTCGCTGCCCCCGGCCGCCTCGCGCGGCGTCGGCTTGGCGGTGCCGCCGTGCTCGGCCGCCCATTTCTCGGCCTTCTCGAAGGTGCGGTTGTAGACCGTGACCTCGTGGCCCTTGGCCTTCAGATGGCCGGCCATGGGATAGCCCATGCCCCCGAGCCCGAGGAAGCTGACCTTGGCCATGGTGGATCTCCCTCCCCGTCCCGGCGCGGACGCGAGGGGACGCGCCGGGCGATTTTCCAGTGAAGCCCGCGCGGCGCGCGGTCGCATGGTTGCGGGCGGGAGAGTGGGTCGTGCTAGAGGGCGGTCAAGCGCGCCAGGTCCGCGACGGGACGCGCGGATCGGGGGCGAAGGCAGGCGGGATCGACCGGACGCATGACGCTCGCGCTCACCTGGGCTCTGCGCCTCGCGCTCGTCGCGGGCGCCCTCGCGGCCGGCGCCCTCGCGCTCGGCGTCTACCTCGTCGCGCGCTCGCTGCCCGAGTTCGAGGGCGATCTCGTGGTGGAGGGCCTCGGCGCCGAGGCGCGCGTGATCCGCGACAGCCACGCGATCCCCCACATCCGCGCCGAGAGCGCCGCCGACGCCTATTTCGCCCTCGGCCTCGTGCACGCGCAGGACCGGCTCTGGCAGATGGAGCTGAACCGGCGCACAGCGCAGGGCCGGCTCTCGACACTGCTCGGCGAGCGCACCGTCGGGCTCGACCGCCTCGTCAAGACGCTCGATCTCTACGGCCACGCGCGGCGCTCGCTGCCCTACCAGAGCGAGGACGCCCGCGCCGCGCTCGAGGCCTACGCGGCTGGCGTCAACGCCTGGATCACCCATGTCTGGCGCGAGGCGAAGGGGCGCGGCGCGCCGGAGTTCTTCCTGTTCGGCGGGGAGGGGCTCGCGCCCTGGCAGCCGGCCGACAGCCTCGCGATCCTGAAGGTGATGGCGCTGCGCCTGACCTCGGCGGCGCGCGACGAGATCCGCCGCGCGCGCCTCGCGCTGGCGCTGCCCCCCGCGCGCCTCGCCGACATCCTGCCCGACCCGCCCGGCGCGGCGAGCGCGGTGATAGAGCGCTACGGCGCGCTGTTCGAGGGCGCGCGCTTCGCCGCGCACGCGCCGCCTGTGCCGCCCGATCCGCTGGTCGAGGCGCTGGGGCCGGCCTGGCTGCCCGAGCGCGCGGGTGCCTCCAACGCCTGGGTGGTGGACGCGAGCCGCTCGGCCTCCGGCGCGCCGCTTCTCGCCTCGGACCCGCACCTGTGGCTCTCGGCGCCGCCGCTCTGGTATCTGGCCGATCTCCAAGGTGGCGACCTCGCGGCGATGGGCGGCACGCTGCCGGGCACGCCGGTGGTGCTGATCGGGCGCAACCGCGACGTCGGCTGGGGGCTGACCACGCTGACGGCCGACGACGCCGATCTCTACGTCGAGCGGCTCGATCCCGACGACCCGGCCCGCTACGCCACGCCGGAGGGCTGGGCCGCCTTCGAGACCCGCCCGATCCGCATCGAGATCGACGGCGCCGAGGCGCTGGTCGAGACCGTGCGCACGACGCGCCACGGCCCCGTGCTCGACCGCGGGCTGATGGGCGCCGAGGCGGTGGTGCCCGAGGGCCATGTCGCCGCGCTGAAATGGACCGCGCTCGCCGACGAGGACCGCACCTTCACGGCCGCGCTCGCGCTGATGCGCGCGGAGAGCGTCACCGACGCGATGGCCGCGGCCGAGGAGGTGCGCGCGCCGGCGCAGAACGTGATGCTGGCCGACAGGAAGGGCGACATCGGCATGATCGCCGCGGGCGCCCTGCCCGCGCGCAGGCCCGGGAGCCCGACGCGGGGCCGCGTGCCCTCGCCGGGCTGGCTGGCCTCGACCGACTGGACCGGCCTGCGCCCGCCGGAGGCCAACCCGCGCTTCCTGAACCCGCGCGAGGGCGCGATCGCCAACGCCAACAACCGCGTGGTGGCCGAGCCCTTCCCCGATCACGTCAGCCAGTCGTGGGATCTGCCCTACCGCATCCAGCGCCTGGAGAAGGAGCTGTCGGCGCGCGCGTTCCACTCGCTCCCGGGCTTCACCGCGCTCCAGGCCGACGCGGTCTCGGAGATGGCGCGCGCGATGCTGCCGCTGGTCGCGCGCGGGCTCTGGTGGCGCGAGGGCCGCGACGAGGCGTCCGACACCCCGGCGCGGGCGCGGCGCTCGGCGGCGCTCGATCTCCTGGCCGAGTGGAACGGCGCGATGGACCGCCACCGCCCCGAACCGCTGATCTTCGCCGAGTGGATGCGCCGGCTCACCGAGCGGCTGGCCGCCGACGAGCTGGGGCCGCTGATGCCGCTCGCCGCGGGTATCCGCCCGCTGTTCGTCGAGCGGGTGTTCCGCGACGTGGACGGCGCGGGGGTCTGGTGCGACGTCGACAAGACGCCCGAGCGCGAGGACTGCGACACCATCGCCGCCGCCGCCCTAGACGACGCGCTGGCGCGGCTGGCGGCGGACTACGGCGCGCGGATGGCGGGCTGGCGCTGGGGGGCGGCGCACGTGGCCGAGCACACGCACCTGCCGCTCGGCCACGTCGAGCCGTTCGGAGCGCTGCTCTCGATCCGTCAGGAAAGCTCAGGGGGCGACTACACGGTGATGCGCGGCGCCACGCGCGGCCAGGGCGAGCGGCCCTTCGCCAACGTCCACGCCTCGGGGCTCAGGATGGCGCTCGACTTCGCCGATCTCGACCGCTCGCGGGTGATCGTCGCCACCGGGCAGTCGGGCCATCCGCTGTCGCGCCACTACGACGACATGGCCGAGCTGTGGGCGCGCGGCGACGCGGTGGCGATGTCGATGGACGACGCGGACGCGCGGCTCGGCGGCCTCGGAGAGCTTCGCCTCTCGCCCGCTTCCGAGTGACGGCGGGCCGTCCCCCGGAATGTCGGCGTTCCGGCCGCGGCCCGCCCCCGGGGCCGCCCGACCGGGTCCGGTCAGGCGGGGCGCGCGTCAGCGGCGGTAGGGGCGCGCCGCCTCGCCGAGCACCACCATCATCGTGCGCATCGGCAGGGTCCACATCAGCGCGAGGCTCTTCGCGCCGGCCTCGAAGCCCTCGGGCGCGGCGAAGCGGAACGGCTCGGTGGTGGCCGAGGGCGCGTTGCGGGCGGCGGTGCTGATCGTGGTGCTGGGCATTCTACTCTCCATTTGCGCTACGTCACATACCAAGGATGCAAAGATCATGATGACCCGAGCATCTTTCGGCAAGGTGACCGGAAGCGAGACGCAAGGATGTTGCTTCGGTGCCAACGATCACGGCGCTGGCTCGCGTTTTTCTCGCTTGTTGGAAGGTCAACGCGCAAGTCGGAAAGAAGGACTAGCGCAGTAGCTATTTGCTACTGCCGGAACCGGATCGCGTCATCCAAAAAGTTCATGACACAGTTCCAGCGATTCGACCAGCCGATCGACCTCTCCTTCGGTGTTGTACATGCCGAAGGAGGCGCGGCAGGTCGCGTTCACGCCGAGGTGGTCCATGAGCGGCTGCGCGCAGTGGTGGCCCGCCCGCACCGCCACGCCCTTGCGGTCGACGATGGTCGAGATGTCGTGGGGGTGCGCGCCGCCGGCGAGGGCGAAGGAGAAGATCGCGCCCTTCTGCGCCGAGTTGCCGTAGGTGGGCAGCCAGTTGATGCCGTCGAGCCGCTCGCGCGCGTAGTCGCGAAGCGCGCGCTCGTGCGCGGCGACGGCCTCCATGCCGACGCCTTCCAGGTACTCGATCGCCGCGGCGAGGCCGATCTGGGGCACGATCGCGGGCGTGCCCGCCTCGAAGCGCATCGGCCCCTCGGCGTAGTCCACCCGGTCCTGGTGCACCTCGCGGATCATGTCGCCGCCGCCCTGGAACGGGCGCATCTCGGCCTGGCGCCCGCGGCGGGCGTAGAGCGCGCCCGAGCCGTTCGGCCCGTAGAGCTTGTGACCGGTGATCGCGTAGAAGTCGACGCCGAGGTCGGCGACGTCGACGGGCATGTGCACCGCCGCCTGGCTGCCGTCGACGCAGACGGCGACGCCGCGCTCGCGCGCCGCGGCGGCGATGGTCTTCACGTCGACCACGGTGCCGAGCACGTTCGACATGTGGGTGACGGCCACCAGCTTGGTATGCGGCCCCATGGCGTCGATCACGGCCTCGGGGTCGAGGTCGCCGCGGTCGTCGACCGGCACCCAGCGCAGGACCACGCCCTGCCGCTCGCGCAGGAAGTGCCAGGGCACGATGTTGGCGTGGTGCTCCATCACCGAGAGCACGATCTCGTCGCCGGCTTCGAGCCGCGGCATCGCCCAGCCGTAGGCCACGAGGTTGAGCGCCTGCGTGCCGCCGGAGGTGAAGACGATCTCGTCCTCGTGGCGCGCGCCGAGGAAGCGGGCGATCACGCCGCGCACGCCCTCGTACTTCTCGGTGGCGAGGTTCGACAGGTAGTGCAGCCCGCGATGGACGTTGGCGTATTCCTCGGCGTAGGCGGTCTGCACCGCCTCCAGCACCGCGCGCGGCTTCTGCGCGGAGGAGGCGTTGTCGAGGTAGACGAGCGGCACGCCGTTCACCTCGCGCCCGAGGATCGGAAAGTCGGCGCGGATGCTCTCGACGTCGTAGACGGGAGCGGGAGAGGACATGGGGCCGGTCCGTGGTCGCTGTCTGACAATCGCTCCGCGCCGCCCGGAGAAGACGGCGCGTTCAGGCCAATAAACTAACCACGATGGTCGACAAAAGCATCATCACTGCGACCATGACACCCACGACGCCCCAGGGGTTGCGAAAGCCGTGCAGCTCGGTGGCGTAGGCCGCGAGCACCCAGATCGACTGCGCGAGCGCGAGGGCGAGGGCGACGAGCAGCAGCAGCGGCAGCGCCTCCTCGTCGCCCTCGCGCAGCGACGCCTGGCCGAACAGGAAGAAGGGCGCGAGCAGCGTGGTGACGAAGGCGTGCCAGGCGACGAGGATCAGCGCGCCCTCGCGCGAGCCGGTGCCGCCGAACAGCCGCCCGAGCCCCCAGACGGCGAAGCCCTCGACCCCGACCACGGCGAGTTGGCGCAGGAGGTTGATGAGATGGGCGCCGAGGGGCAGCGATCCCTCGGCCGTCTCGGGACGCGCGCCGGGCACGAGGATCGCGAGGATCGCCTGCAGCGCGTAGGCGAGCACGGCGAGCAGCACCGCGACGTCGAGCCCCCAGCCGGCCGCGAGCACGCGACGCGCCGAGCGACGCGGCGCGAACAGGCCCTCGATCATATCGCCTGCCAGATCGATGGTTGTCACGCCCGTCCCGCTCGGCCTGTGGCGCCGTCGCGCCTCTACCGGTTCAGCGCGCCGCCGCGACGCCCGGCCGTGCCGGAGAGCGCTCCGGCGGCCTCACGCGAGCGCGCCCACCACCTGCTGGCCGGCATACAGGGCCACGAGCAGGATCGCCACCGTCAACACCGAGAAGGCGATGAACACCGGCGAGGTCGCGCGGAAGCGGTGCGCCTCGCTGACCGCGGCGGCGACGAAGAACACGAAGGCCACCACCCCGATCAACTGCGCGGGCATGTAGAGCACCGTCGTCAGGGTGGAGAGCGAGGGGTGGAGCGTTTCGAGATAATCGAGCCCGGTCACCGCCAGCGCGCCGAGCACGCCGACGGGGGCGGCCACGAGCGAGGCCCAGAACACGCCCGCGCGCGTGTCGCGCCACGACCCCTGCCCGCCGAGGAGGCGGCACCCCCCCGCCACGACGGCGGAGAAGACGTAGAGAGAGGCGGTCCGCACCAGGAAGCACAGCACCAGAAGCCCGCCGATCGCGCCGGCGAACTCGGCGGGCACCTCGCTCTTGAGCGCCGCGCCGCTCGGCGAGATCACGAACTTGAGACCGAAGTTCAGCAGGAAGATCACGTCCGACATCAGCACGTAGAACAGGAGCCGCGCCTCGTCGGGGTTCTCGTCGAGCAGCATGCGCACCGCGCGGCGCATGTCGGTCAGGCTGAGGCGGATGCGCGCGCTCAGCGTGGCGAAGCGCAGCCGCTCGAACTCCGGATCGACGTCGAGATCGGCCAGCGTCACGTTCGGCATCGGCTTCGCCCCGACGTCGACCGCCCCGAAGCCCCCCGCCGTCTCTCTCGCGTCGATGCCGACGCTCGTCTGATCGCTCGCCATGCTCGTTCCCCCCGAGTGCGTGGCGCGGGGCCGGGGCGTCAACGCCGCCCGGCCGCCTCCATCATGAAACCAGAAACAGAACGCCGGCCCAGAGAAGGGCCGTGACCCCGCCGAGGACCGCGAACACGGTCCGGACACGGGAAAACTCGTGCGCCTCGGCGATGCAGAACGACAGCACCGCGGCGAAGACGAAGGCCGAGAGCGCGCCGAGGACGCTCGCGACCGCCTGCGGGACGCCCCCCAGAGCGACGGGCAGCGTCAGCAGCACGTCGGCCGGCGCCTGGACGATCGCCGCCCAGGCGACCGCCGCGCGGGGCTCGCGCCAGCCGCCGCGCCCCCCGACGGCGCGCGCGATCGAGGCGATCAGCGCGGCGAGGCCGAACAGGACGAGCGGCCAGGCGATCACTTGGAACAGCAGGCCGGAGGCGAAGGCGGCCTCCATCGGCACGCCCTGCGGCAACCGCTCCGTCCCCGAGAGGAGCGCCAGCGCGCGCCCGGCGAACAGCACGACGCCAGAGAGCATCGCGAAACTGAGGATCCGCCCTTCGCTCGGGTTCGAGGCGAGGATCGAGCGCATCGAGGCGCGCAGGTCCAGCCACGCGGTCAGGACCCGCGCGATGAACCCCGCTTCGCTCGGCTGCGCCTTCAGCACCACGACGACCCTCCGACAACCGCCTCGGTTATCGGCCGAGATTTTGTCATCGGCGTGACGACATCCAGGCGGCGACGGTGGCGCGCATCGCGTCGGCGAGGTCGCCATCGTCGATCTCGGCGATGGCCTCGTCGGCGAAGGCCTCGACCAGCATCCCCTCGGCCGTCCTGCGCGGGATGCCGCGGGCCATGAGGTAGAACAGCGCGTCCTCGTCGAGCGCGCCGGTGGTCGAGCCGTGGCTGCACTGCACGTCGTCGGCGTAGATCTCCAGCTCCGGCTTGACCAGGAACTCGGCGCCGTCGTCGAGCACCACCGCTTGGCTGATCTGGTAGCCGTCGGTCTTCTGCGCGACGGGGCGCACGAAGATCTTGCCCTGGAAGACGGCCTTCGCCTTCTCGGTCAGGACGTTCTTGAACACCTGCCGGCTCTCGCAGTCCGGCGCGGCGTGGGTGACGAAGACCGTATTGTCGAGATGGGCCTCCGACCGGCCGAGCACGGCGCCGGCGACGTGGCCGACGGCGTTCTCGCCGGCCAGCTCCATCACCGTCTCGGCGCGGGTCAGCTCGCCGTCGGCCATCAGGCCGAAGGAGGAGAACTTGGCCCCCTCGCCCACGCGCGCGAAGACGTGGGAGACGCCCGCGGGGCGCTCGCCGGACTGGACGCGCAGGTGGCGGAAGGTGGCGCCGGGGCCGAGATCGACCTCGATCACGCTGTTGGTGGCGGTGCCGCTCTCCAGAAGCGTCAGCTCGGCGCCTTCCTCGACGCGGATCAGGTGGCGCACCACGCTCGCCCCCGCCGCGCCGATGTCGCGATAGCGCAGGTGGACGGGCCGCGCGACCGTGCCGGTGGCCTGCATCACGAGCCCGTCGCGCGCGGTCGCGGTGTTCAGGATCGCGAGCGGGCGGACGACCTTCTCGTTGCCCGCGGTCTCCAGGCGCCCGAACAGCTCGCGCGCGACGCTGAGATCCTGGCCCAGCGCCTCGGCGAGCGGCTGGACGGCGAGGCCGTCCGCGGCCGGCTCGTCGGAGAGATCGGGGCGCCGCCGGCCGTTCACGAACTCGGCCAGCGCGGCGTCGATGCCGGGGAAGGCGTCCTCGACCGCGCTGGGGGCCTCGTCGCTCTCGACCGGCGCGAGCGGCTTCACGAGCCGCGTCGGATCGGTGAAGCGCCAGTACTCGTCGCGTCTGCCCGGCGCGCCGGCCTCCAGGAGGCGCGTGCGCGCCTCGGCGCGGACGTCGCGCGCCCAGCCGGCCTCGCCCTCGGGCAGCGGCAGCGCCGAGAGCAGCCCCTCGGCGGTCTTGCGGCTCGCGTCACTCGCCATGATCGCCTCCTTCAGGCCGAGGCCTTCATCGCGCCGTAGCCCTCGCGCTCGACGCGCTCTGCCAGCTCCGGCCCGCCGGTCTCGATCACGCGGCCGTCCGACAGGATGTGCACCACGTCCGGCCTGATGTGGTCGAGCAGGCGCTGGTAGTGGGTGATCACCAGAAAGCCGCGGTCCGGCGAGCGCAGCCGGTTCACGCCGTCGGCTACTAGCTTCATCGCGTCCACGTCGAGGCCCGAGTCGGTCTCGTCGAGCACGCAGAGCCGCGGCTCCAGCACCGACATCTGCAGGATCTCGTTGCGCTTCTTCTCGCCGCCCGAGAAGCCGACGTTGAGCGCGCGCTTCAGCATGTCGGGCGCCATGTCGAGCGCCTTGGCCTTCTCGCGCACGAGCTTCAGGAAGTCGGGCGCCGAGACCTCCGGCTCGCCGCGGGCCTTGCGCTGCGCGTTCAGCGCGGTGCGCATGAAGGTCATGTTGTTCACGCCGGGGATCTCGACCGGGTACTGGAAGGCGAGGAACACACCGGCCGCGGCACGTTCCTCGGCCTCCTTGTCCAGAAGGTCCTCGCCGTCGAGGGTGACCGAGCCCTCAGTGATCTCGTAGCCCTCGCGACCCGCCAACACGTAGGACAGCGTCGACTTGCCCGAGCCGTTCGGGCCCATGATCGCATGGACCTTCCCCGCCTCCACCGTCAGGTCCACGCCCTTGAGGATCGCCTTGTCCTCCTCCTCCAGACGCGCGTGCAGGTTCCTGATCTCGAGCATCGTCTTCTCCCCGCTCGGGGCCGGGCTCGGGCGCGATCGCCCGCAGCACCGGCGCTTCCTTCGCCTCGGTCCGAGCCGCGACCGTCGCTTCGAAGCGCCGCACGAGGTGGCGCATCAGCACGGTGCGAAGCTCGGGGTCGTCGTCCATCCGTTCGACCGCGCCGATCGCCTCCTCGACGATCGTCTGCAGCCGTCCGCTGATCGTGATCTCGCCGTCCATGTCCCGTCCCCGTGCCGGAAGCGCCGTCCTCGGGCGCGACAGTGGGCCGGGAGGGGTTCGCAAATCGTGACCGTCGCGCGCGGCGCGACGGTCGCGGGCCGGGCCGCTCGCGCGGCCCGGCAAGCCGTCACGAGGGGTCAGCGGCTGCCGACCACACGCTCCAGCATGGTCAGAAAGGTCTGCTCGCCGCCGATGCCGGTCAGCGTCTCGCCGTTCGGGCGCACCAGCTCCCAGCTCTCGCGGCCGATCGCCTGCACGCGGCAGAAGCGCTCGCCCTCGCCCTGGGGGTTGATGTCGAAGGCGGTCAGGTCGTCGTTGGTGTCGATCTTGACGGCATGGCCGTGCTCCTTGAGATGCTTCTCGGCCGCTTCGGCCAGCATCAGAAGCTTCGCGCCTTCCTTAACGTCGTTCATCATCACCGCTCTCCTCTCTTGGCGGCAGCCCCCTGCGGCGCCGCTTCATGGGGGCGTCGCCGCCCTGGTGGCGCGGCGCCCCGTAGACGGCCGGCGAATGGTGCCAGCCCCCGCGACGACCAACGCCGCCCCGCGGCCCTGCCGTCGCGCTCCATGTGCGAACGACACCGTTCGGGCGCCATCCGTCTCATGAAACCTATTCCGCCACTGCCGCGACGCGTCGTCCCGAAGCCGCTGGACGCGACCGTCTCGGGCGAGATGGGCGACGCCAAGCCCGACCGTCGGGAAGGCCGGGCCACGACCGTGAAGCCGGCCTCGGAACGCGACCGTCGCGCGCCGGGGCCGGACGTCCTTCGCTATGCGCTAGACCAGTCTCAGCCGACCGAGCCCTCGAGCGAGATCGCGACCAGCTTCTGCGCCTCGACCGCGAACTCCATCGGCAGCTCCTGCAGCACTTCCTTGCAGAAGCCGTTGACGACGAGGGCGACCGCCTCCTCCTCGTCCATGCCGCGCTGGCGGCAGTAGAACAACTGATCGTCGTCCACTTTCGAGGTGGTCGCCTCGTGCTCTGCCCGCGCCGTGCGGTTCTTGACCTCGATGTAGGGCACCGTATGCGCCCCGCAATCGCCGCCGATCAGAAGGCTGTCGCACTGCGTGAAGTTGCGCGCGTTCTCGGCCCTGCGATGCATCGACACGAGCCCGCGGTAGGTGTTCTGCGCGCGGCCGGCCGAGATGCCCTTCGAGACGATCCGGCTGCGGGTGTTCTTGCCGAGATGGATCATCTTGGTGCCGGTGTCGGCCTGCTGCGCGTTGTTGGCGATGGCGATCGAGTAGAACTCGCCCTGGCTCTCGTCGCCGCGCAGGATGCAGCTCGGGTACTTCCAGGTGATGGCCGCGCCGGTCTCCACCTGCGTCCACGACACCTTCGAGCGCGCGCCGCGGCAGTCGGCCCGCTTGGTCACGAAGTTGTAGATGCCACCCTTGCCGTTCTCATCGCCCGGGTACCAGTTCTGGACGGTGGAATACTTGATCTCGGCGTCGTCCAGCGCGACCAGCTCGACGCAGGCGGCGTGGAGCTGGTTGTCGTCGCGCTGCGGCGCGGTGCAGCCTTCGAGATAGCTAACGTAGGAGCCCTTGTCGGCGATGATCAGCGTGCGCTCGAACTGACCCGTGTTCTCCGCATTGATGCGGAAGTAGGTGGATAGCTCCATCGGGCAGCGCACGCCGGGCGGCACGTAGACGAAGCTGCCGTCCGAGAACACCGCCGCGTTCAGCGTCGCGAACTTGTTGTCCGCGTTCGAGATCACCGAGCCGAGGTACTTGCGCACCAACTCCGGGTGGTTCTCGATGGCCTCGGAGATCGAGCAGAAGATGACGCCGTGCTTGGCCAGTTCGTCCTTGAAGGTGGTGCCGACCGAGACCGAATCGAACACCGCGTCGACCGCGACCTTGCGCTTCTCGCCCCCGCCCGTATCGGCGGGCGTCGGCGCGGCACCTTCGACGCCGGCGAGCACCTTCTGCTCCGAAAGCGGGATGCCGAGCTTCTCGTAGGTGCGCAGCAGTTCCGGATCGACCTCGTCGAGCGACTTCGGCTTCTTCTTGAAGCTCGCCGGCTGCGCGTAGTAATACTGTTCCTGGTAGTCGATCGGCGTGATCTCGAGCATCGCCCAGTCCGGCTCGGGCTGTTCCAGCCAGCGGCGGTAGGCGGCGAGACGCCATTCGAGCATCCACTCGGGCTCGTTCTTCTTCTCCGAGATCAGGCGGACGATGTCCTCGGACAGACCCTTGGGCGCGTACTCGGTCTCGACGGTGGTTTCCCAGCCGTACTTGTATTTGCCCATGGAGCGGACGGTGTCGATCGTCTCCTGATCGACGCCTTCCTTCACCTCGACGTCCATCGTCTTATCGAGAGCGTTCATGTCCGCCTCCTCACGTCTCGGGCGTCGGCCCGTTGTTCATCCCGCGAGCGCCGCGCGCCGCGCGCGCTTCGCGTAGAGCGTCTTCCATGCCGCGGCGAAGGCCCTGACCTCGCCTTCGGTCGTCGTCGGGCCGAGGCTGACGCGAATGGCGCTCCGCGCCGTCTCCGCATCGACCCCCATCGCCCGCAGCACCCGGCTCTCGGCGACCTTGCCCGAGGAGCAGGCGCTGCCGGCGCTCACCGCGAAGCCCGCGAGGTCGAGCGCCATCACCTGCGTCTCCCCCTTCCAGCCGGGCGCCGCGAAGTAGGTGGTGTTAGGCAGCCTGACCGCTTCGCGCCCGAGGAAGGTGACGTCGGGGGCCGCCGCTTCAACCTCGCTTTCTAGAATATTTCTAAGGTGCGCGACCCGCTCCCACAACCCGTCCGCGAGATCGCGTCGCGCCGCCTCGGCCGCGGCCCCGAAGCCGGCGATGCCGATCACGTTCTCGGTGCCCGAGCGGCGGCCGCGCTCCTGGCCGCCGCCGCGGATGTGCCGGAACGGACGCGTGATGGCGGCGGGCACGCGCACGAAGCCCACGCCTTTCGGTCCGCCGATCTTGTGCGCCGACCCGAAAGCGTGGTCCGCGCCGACCGCGACGGCATCGAACCCCGTCTTGCCGACCGCTTGCGTCGCATCGCAGAGCCACGCGGCGCCGTGCCCACGGGCGATCCGCCCGATCGCCGCCCAATCGTTCAGGACCCCGGTCTCGGAATAGGCCGCGCAGGCCACGACCAACCCGTCGCCACTGTCCTCCGTCCGGGCGAACGGATCGGCGAGGCCGTGGAGGTTGATCGTGCCCGAACGTGAAAGGGGCACCTGCAACCCGTGCCGCAGCGGCCCGCGCGCGTTCAGGCTCGCGCCCGATACCGCGTCGTGCTCGGCCTCGCCTTCCCAGACATTGTCGTAGCCGGCCGCGAACACGGCGTTCGCCGCCTCCGTCGCCCCGGAGGTGAACACCACCTCGTCCGGCGCGCAGCCGACCAGTCCCGCGACCCGCCCCCGCGCCCGCTCGACGATCGCCCGCGCGGCACGCCCCTCTGCATGCACGCTCGACGGATTGCCGACCGCGTCCATGGCCGCGAGTATCGCCTCGCGCGCCTCCGGGCGCAGCGGCGCGGTCGCGTTCCAGTCGAGATAGACCCGCCGGCCGTCGAGACCCGTCATCCAGCCGGCTCATCGGCGTCCACGAGGACGGTGAAGTCCGGCACGGCGGGGCACGGCACCATGCGGTCGGCGATCACGTCGGCGATGGTCGTGCGCGACAGGAAGACGTGGACGTGCGCCGAGAGCTGCTCCCAGAGCGCGTGGGTGAGGCACGCCTCGCGCGAGCCGCCGCAGCCGCCCGCCTCGTAGTCGCCGCCGCAGCCCATGGCGTTCAGCCGCTCGTCGACCGCGCTCATGATGTCGGAGATGCGAAGCGCGCTCGCGGGCCGTGCGAGGCGATAGCCGCCGCCGGGGCCGCGCACCGAGGTGACGAGCTCGGCGCGGCGCAGCTTCACGAACAGTTGTTCGAGGTAGGCGCCCGAGATCCCCTGGCGCTCGGCGATGTCGACCAATGGCACCGCCCGGCCGCCGTCGGCGTTGAGCGCGATGTCGGCGAGGGCGGTGACGGCGTAGCGGCCGCGGGTGCTGAGCTTCACAGGGGCTCTCCTCTCGGCTGCGACACGGGCGTCGGCGTTGACGCCGAAGGGTGCGCGCCCTACCCATCGCCGCCGCGGCGGTCTCCCGACCGCGTTTAGAATTCTTCTAAAATCGCCGAGCACAAGAGTCAACCTCTCGCCGGCGCAGGAGGAGGGGCACCGATGCCCGAGGTGATCTTCGCCGGCCCCGACGGACGGCTCGAAGGCCGCTACCACCCGAGTGCGGAACGCGGCGCGCCGATCGCGCTGATCCTGCATCCGCACCCGCAGTTCTCGGGGACGATGAACAACCCCGTGACCTACAACCTGCACTGCGCGTTCCGCGCCCTCGGCTTCACGGTGCTGCGGTTCAACTTCCGGGGCGTCGGACGCAGCCAGGGCGTGTTCGACCAGGGGATCGGCGAGCTGTCGGACGCGGCCTCGGCGCTCGACTACCTGCAGTCGCTGAACTCCTCGGCGCGGGCGTGCTGGGTGGCGGGCTTCTCGTTCGGCGCCTGGATCGGCATGCAGCTCCTGATGCGCCGCCCCGAGATCACGGGCTTCGTCTCGGTCGCGCCGCCCGCCAACATGTACGACTTCTCGTTTCTGGCGCCCTGCCCGTCCTCGGGCCTGATCATCAACGGCGAGGCCGACCGCATCGTGCCGATGGGCGACACCAAGAAGCTCGCCGACAAGCTGAAGGCGCAGAAGGGCATCACCGTCACCCACACCACCGTGCCGGGCGCGAACCACTTCTTTGAGACCGGCATGGAGGAGATGATCGACGTGGTGAAGGGCTACGTCCACGCACGGATGATCGAGGGGGGACGCTGAGCGCGGCACCGAGGCGCGGCGCCGGGTCCGGCCGGCGACGCGCACGGCATGTCCGGGTCCGGCCCGAGCCCGGCGCACCGCGAGCGCGGGCCGTCGGCCCCGGACGAGCATCGACGGCCGTCCGTGGCGGCCCGCGGGGCCGCGCCCGGACCGACCGCGAACGCCGATACGGGTCGTCGGAGGCGAAGATCGCGGGATCGACGCGCGCCGGCCGTCACCGCCACGGCGGCGTTCGCCGATCGCCCGGGAGGACGCACGCGTCCCTCCGCTGCGCCGCCCCCGCCGCGCCCCAGTCGAGACGAAACCGGGCGCCTGCCGTCCCCTCGAGCAGCGCGAGCCGGCCGCCGGAGGCCTCGGCGATCGCGGCGACGATGGCGAGGCCCATGCCGGTGCCGCCCTCGGCACGGCGGGTGGTGAAGAAGGGCTCGAGGACCCTCGCCCGGTCGGTGGGGTCGATGCCGGTCCCGTCGTCGACCACGTCGAGCCGGGGGCCGTCGGCGTCGTGGACGAGGCGCAGGCGCCTAGCGCCATGCTGGCGGGCGTTCGCCGCGAGCTGGCCGCGCGCCATGGCCGCTTGCTCGCGCGAGAGCGGCAGCATGGCGCCGGGCGCGGCCTCGACCTCGACGACGAGGCCGGGATCGGTCGCCCTCAGGGCGGCCGCGGCGGCGTCGAGCGCCACCGCCCGGTCACGATCGGCGAGGCGCGCGCGCGTGAGCGTGCGCAGCCGCTCCAGCAGCGCGGTCATGCGCCGCGCCTGGGCGTGAATCGTCGAGATCAGGCGCAGCCGGCGCTCCGAGGCCATCGCGCCGGCGTCGCGCAGCATCTCGGCCGCGCCCAGGATCGCGGTCGTCGGCGACTTCAGCTCGTGGGTGACGTGGGCGGTGTAGGTCTCGACCATGCCCGCACGCTCGTCGAGGGCGCGCGCCATCGACAGCACGCTCTCGCCGAGGCCGGCCAGCTCGCGCACGCCGTAATGGTTGAGCGCGTCGGGCATGGGCCGGGTGCGGTCGGCGACCGCCTGGCTCTGGGCAGCGATGCGGCGCACGGGCCGCGAGATCAGCCGCCACGAGAGCCACCCCGCGAGCCCCGCGCCGAGCGCCATCACGAGACCGACGCGCAGCACGGTGGCGCGCTCGCGGTAGAGAAAGCGGCCGAGGTCGGTCGGCGTGCGCGAGACCAGCACGGCGCCGACGAGGCGATCGCCCGCGACGACCGGCTGGGCGACGAACACACGGTATCCGGTGTTGCGGCTCACCGCGGTCAGCGGATGGCGCCCCGGGTCGTCGCCGCGCCGGCGCAGCGTCGCGACGTCCTCGCCGTCGAGCGCGGCCCTGATCTCGGGGACGTGGCCCAGATCGCCCGAGAGCGTGCCGCTCGACGCGATCACCCGGCCGTCCGCGTCGGTGGCGACGTAGCCCGCGAGCGTGCGCCGCTTGGCCGTGCGCGCGACCGCGTCCAGGCGGGCCGCGGCACGGTCGTAGCGCACCGCCCGTGTCCGGTCGCCTCGCGCGGGCGAGGGCGAGGCGGGAGCGGCGGACGGGGGGGCGGGCAAGGGGTCGGCCTCTGCCGCGCGCCGCTTGGCCATGCGCCCGTGCCCCGAGGGGGGCTCGGGCAGCGGGTCGAGCAGCTCGAAGCCGCCCGACAGCCGCGGCAGGGCCGGGTCGAAGCGGGCCGCGCGGCGCTCGACGTGCTCGGGGTCGAGCGCGCGGCCGAAGCCGGGATCGGGGCCGATCGCCTCGGCGTAGACCGCGGCGAGCAGCGCCGCCTGCGCTTGGAGGCTGGTCTCGGTCTCCCGCACGAGCTGGCCGTCCACGAGCCGTGCGGCGAGCACGGCGATCACCGGCAGCGCGACGAGCAGCACGCACAGCGCGCCGATCAGCATGGCGAGCGAGGGGCGCCACTTGCGCCGGACGGTGCCCGCGCGCCCCGCCCGCCCCGTCAGCGGCGGCATCGGCCGAGCTTCACGCCGACGCCGTGGACGGTCTCGACCACGTCGGCGTAGCCGGCGGCGCGCGCCTTCTGGCGGATGTTGCGCAGGTGGCTGTCGATGGTGCGCCCGGAGACCTGGCTGTTCGACCCCCAGACCAGATCGGCGAGCGCGCCGCGGGGGCGGACGCGTCCGGGCGCGCGCAGGAGGGCGAGCAGCACCGCGAACTCGACGCCGGTGAGCGCGACCGTCTCGGCGCCGAGAGTGCAGAGGTGGCGGTCGGGATGCATGGCGAGATCGCCGTGCGCGAGCGATCGGGCCTCGTCCGCCCCCGCGCCGGCATGACGGCGCAGGATCGCGCGCACGCGCAGCACCAGCTCGCGCGGGCTGAAGGGCTTGGCGACGTGGTCGTCGGCGCCGAGCTCGAAGCCCACCACCCGGTCCACCTCGTCGTCGCGCGCGGTCAGGAACACCACCGGCACGTCCGAGCGCCGTCGGATCTCGCGGCAGGTCTCGAAGCCGTCGATCCCGGGCATGCCGACGTCGAGGACGACGAGATCGACCCTCGCGCGCCCGAGGAGGCCGAGCGCGCCCGCGCCGCTCGCGCACTCGCTCGCGCGGAAGCCGGCGTCTTCGAGCGCGAAGCGGACGACCTCGCGGATCGCGTCGTCGTCGTCGACGATCAGGACGTGCGCGGTCATGGCCCCCGTTCGCTCACCGCGCGCCCTCCCCCGGCCGGCACGTGCCCCGCGGCATTCCCTGTCTCGCCCGGGCGCGATCGTCTGCCAAGCGATGTCCTCGAAAGCACGGCGCGTCGACGCCGTGCCGCGCCGGATCGGGCGCTCATGGCGACACCGCGGCCGGACGGGTCCACGACCCGGTGCCGATCGCGCGGTGCGCCGCCGCGCGCCGGCGCCTCCAGGCGGCGAGGCCGCCGATCAGCGAGAGCAGGGCGAGGCTCGCGAGCGTCTCCGGCTCGGGCGTCGCGCCCCCCGTGAAGCCCGGCGCGGCGGCCGGCGCGGGGGCGACGAGGGCCCTCTCGTAGGCCGTCTCCTCGACGCCGGCCACCATCGGGTCGGCGACCGCGCGCCGCTCGGGGCGCGTGCCGGTATCGTCGACCACCCGCTCGGAGACGGCGACGAAGGAGGTGTATCGGGTCTGAAGCCCGTGCTCGAGACCGAGGCGGGTGATTTCGGCCTCGATCCGCGCGGGGTCGCCGTCGCGCACGGCATGGGCGCGCTCGAGCCCGGCGATGCGCTCGCGCGCCCAGACGAGCGGCAGCGCCGCGGTGGCGGCCTCCCCGGTATCGGACCCGCCCGGCAGCGCGACGCGCACGGGCAGTTCCGCCTCGCGCCCGCGCACCCGGCCGCGCACGACGATCTCGTGGGGGCCCTCGCCCGCGTAGCGCGCGAGCACGCGCACTCCGTCGCCGGCGAACAGGTCGGGCAGCCGGCGCGGGGCGGGCTCGGCGACGTCGAGACCGCCCCAGTCGATCTCGATGTCGGTCAGCACCGGCGTCTCCAGATCGCGCGCGAGGCGTTCGGCCGCCTCGGACGCGGTCTCGGTCGGGTCGACCACGCGCAGCCGTCCGCGCCCCTCCTCGGCCATGGCCTCCAGGAGGTAGCGGTTGACGGCCGTGCCGATGCCGAAGGCGTGGATGCGCGCGTCGCCGAGGCGATCGCGGAGGGTGCGCAGCACCGTGGCCTCGTCGCCGATGTAGCCGTCGCTCAGGAACACGACGACGCGCAGCCGGCCCGGCGCGGGGACGGTGTCGAAGGCCGAGCGGATCGCGCGGTCGATCTCGGTGCCCCCGCCGGCCGCGAGGCGCGCGACGTGGGCGCGCCCGGCCGCGACGTTGGCCGACGTCGCCGGCAGGGCGGTCGCGGCGAAGTGGTGCGCGGCGTTCGAGAAGCTGACGATCCGGAACGCGTCGTCAGGGCGCAGGGCCGCGAGGGCCGCGTCCATGAAGCGCCGCGACGCCGCGAGCGGCGCGCCGTTCATCGAGCCGGAGGTGTCGAGCACGAACACCAGCTCGCGCGGCGTCGCCAGCGCATCGGCCGCGACCTCGGGCGGGGTCAGCATCAGCGAGATCACGCCGCCCTCGCCCGCCCCGATGGGGTGGGCGAGCACGCCCACGGCCGTGTCCGCGCCGCCCAGACGATAGCGCAGCACGAAGTCGCGGTTGCCGATCACCCGGCCCTCGGCGAGGCGCGCGCGAAGGCCGTCCCCGGTCTCCTCGACGTCGAGCGCGTGCGTGGGGCTCGCGGCCTCGGCGATCGCCAGCCCGCCGGCGTCGAGCGCGAGGTCGAGCGAGACGCGTCCGGGATCGACGCTCTCGGGCGGCAGGTCGATGCCCGCGACCGGGGGATGATCGGGCATCGCCGCGATCCGCCAGCCGTCGGGGCGCGCTTCGGGGAGAGAGGCTTCGTCGTCGGCCGAGACCAGCGCGTCCGTGTCCGGCGCGGCGCCCTCGTAGCGCGGGCCGACGATCATCGGCACCACGAGCTCCAGCGCGCCGTCCACGCGGCGCACCGGCTGAACGATGCTGAGGCGCACCTCGACCGGACGGCCCGGCATCAGGTTGGCGATCTGCTGGGTGAACATGTTCGGCCGGTGCTGGGTCAGCAGCGCCGCCGCTTTGCCCTCGCGCTCGGCGGCGGCGAAGGCGGCCTCGGCCTCGGCCCTCTCGCGGATCACCGCGCGCACGACCTCGTCGCCCGCGCGCATCTCCATGGCGAACACCGCCGCGCGGGTGTCGAGCGGGAACAGGTAGGTCGCCGTCATCGGCACGCTGGAGGGATTGGCGAAGCGCTGCGTGAGGGTGATCGTCGCCAGATCGCCCGCTATGCGCACGTCGTAGTCGGCCTTCAGGAGCGGCAGCTCGACCGTGCGCCCGTCGACGCGGCCGACCACCCGGCCGGCGACGTCGTCCGTGCGCGCCGCGACGGCCGGAGCGACGTTCAGGCAGAAGAGCAAGAGGACCACCGCGCGGGCGGCGGGACGACGTGAGAGGGCGGTCATGCTGGCCTCCATGGCTGGCGTTCGGGGCGTTATCGGACAGGGCGCGTCATCGGGCGGCGAGCGGCGAGGCCGGGCCCGCGCCAGGGTCGGAGGCGGCGCGGCCCGCGCCGACGTCGAGCGCGGCGAGAGCGGCGCGGTCGAGCGCGCGGCGCTCGGCGTCGGGAAGGTCGGCGGGGGTCAGGCGCTGCACGGCGGTCCAGGCGGTGCCGGGGGCCCGGAACCAGTGCCAGACCGCCTCGGCGACGCTGCTCGCCGTCCGGCCGTGCTCGGAGACGTAGGTGACATCGACGCGCCAGACCCGGCCGTCCGGCGCCTCGGCGCGGAACACCGCGCTCGGCACGCCGTCCTCGACCCGCGTACCGAGCGGGCGGACCTCGTAGCCGAGGCCGCGCAGGCAGGTCTCGGGGCCGTGCAGGTGGCGCAGCGCCGAGCGCGTGGCGACGACGTTGAGCCCGAGCGCGCCGTAGCGCGCCTTCGCGGCCCTGCCGCCGTAGCGGGTGAAGTAGACCGCCTCGATCGGCGCGAGGGCGACGGGCTCGGCGCGCCGGCCCGCGATCTGCCCTGGCAGCGCCGGCGCCGCGACGGCGCCCGAGGTGGCGAGGGGCCGGCCCTCGGCGGAGACGATGGCGAGGGCGGCGGCGAGCGCGAGCCCGCCGCCGGCGAGCCGCAGCGGCGCCGGCAGCCGGCGTCCGCTCGCCCCGCGCACGCTCGGCGGGGCCGGCCGAGGCCGGTAGAACAGCGCGAGCGGCCGCGCGCCGAGCGCCAGCGCCGCGAGCCCGATGCCGGCGTGCCAGGGCTCGGCCATGACGTCGAGGCCGAGCGCCTCGCGCTCGACCAGGCCCGCGGCGAGGAGGGCGATCCTGAGGACGTTGGCCCCGAGCGCGAGGCCGAGCGCCGCGCCGAGCGCGAGACAGCCGGTCAGGAGACGCGGGCGCAGCACGGCGTTAGCGGCGGTCGCGAGCGCCAGCATGGTCACGAGGCCGCTCGCCCCCGAGCAGGGCAGGTCCACGAGCACGTCGAGACCGTCGACCGTGATCCGCGTGCCCGCGCAGGCGAGGTCGTCGTAGAGCGGCGCGAGCAGGCCGCAGGCGCCGGCGGCGGAGACGAGCTGAAGGGGAAAGCCGATCGCGCGCTCGACCACCCCGTGCAGCGGCAAGGCGAACAGGAACAGGCCCGCGAGCCAGAGGGGCGAGAGCGCGACGGGCCGCGCGTCGAGCCGCGCCAGCCGCGCGAGCGCCAGCACGTCGAGCGCGAGCGCGAGGGCCGAGAGCAGGTTGATCGCGAGCACCTGACCGGCGAGCCGGACCAGGGCGGCCCCGATCAGGAGCGCGAGAACGGGCGGACGCGGGGCATCGTGCCGGGGGCGCCCGCTCGCGAGGCCGAGCGCGACGAGAAGGCCGAGGAGACCCGCGTGGGCCCAGCCGTCCGAGGCGTAGGCCGGCTCGCTCCAGCTCCGCACGAGCCAGGCGAGCGGCGCGGCGGCCAGGAGCGCCGAGGCCAGGGCGAAGACGAGGGCGGCGGTATCGATCGGAGCGCGTGTCATATCCGCGGTATGACCTCGCGCCGTGCAGCCGAGCCTCGCGTTTCGTGCAGGTTTCGACGAGAGCCGGCCCGGGCGCACCAGCCGCGTCGGGATGGGCGCGGCGTCCCTCGCCGATCAGGCGACCGCCTCCCGATGGGACGGCACGCGGCGAGGTTCGTGGAGTCGGGAGGGGCCGAGGCCGCGCGGGACGGTCGTCGATCCGGCGTCGGGCCTCGCCGCGGCGGCAGCCGTTCGCTGCAGCGCCCGCGATCGACCTTGGCCGTGTAGAAACGGCTGGCCAAGGGTGCATGGCGTGATGCGATCGCCGGCGACCGCGCACCCTCGGGCGCGAGGTCGCGTCGATGGAGCTCTGCGGCGATGGGAGGCAGGCCGACGGCGCCTGGTTCGCCCGCTACACTCTGATTGCCCGGGCGAGGCCGGCGGGTCCGAGCAGCGTCAGCGCCCGGCGCAGGTTGTAAGCCAGCACGCTCAGGTCGATCTCGGTACTCGCCTTGAGCAGCGTCTTCGTCAGAAAGTGCGTCGCGCCCATCCAGGCCTTGATGGTGCCGAAGGGGTGCTCGACCGTCTCGCGACGGCGGCGCATCGCCTGGGGGTCCTCGTCGAGCCGGCGCTGGACGGCGTCGAGCACCTCCTGGTGCTCCCATCGATAGACCCGGCGCTGTGGCGCCGGCGTGCACTTCGCCTTCAGCGCGCAACCCTCGCAGTGGCTCGTCCAGTAGTAGCGCACCATGAGGCCGGCCAGCTCGCTGGTGTAGCGGTAGATCAGGGTCTCGCCGGCGGGGCAGCGATAGACGTCCTCGTCGGGAAAGTACCGGAAGTCTTCCTTGCCGTAGCGCTTGGCCTTGGTCGCG
This sequence comes from Paracoccaceae bacterium, assembly GCA_050330995.1. Classification (GTDB taxonomy): domain Bacteria; phylum Pseudomonadota; class Alphaproteobacteria; order Rhodobacterales; family Rhodobacteraceae; genus Thermohalobaculum. The sequence goes on along the minus strand of JBHJHI010000074.1, from coordinate 1,860 downwards.
CTCGAGGTGACGGGTTTGGGCAGTGTCGCCGCGATGCCGGCGCGATCGCAGGCGAGGATTTCCTCGCTCTTGAAGTAGCCACGGTCGGCCACGACCGCGAGCTCGTCCACCCCGAGCGCCGCCTTCGCCTTCATCGCCATGCCGGAGAGCTGACTGCGATCACTGCCGGTAGTGACCACGTCGTGGGCGACGATCAGGTGGTTCTCGGTGTCGACGGCGGCCTGCACGTTGTAGCCGACCACGCCCGAGCCGCGCCCGCTCGTGGCCATCGAGCGCGCGTCCGGGTCGGTCAGCGAGATCTGCCCGTCGGGCGAGGCCTCCATCTGCTTCTTCAGACCGTCGAGGCGCTCGGTCTCGGCGCGCAGCCGCTCGAGCTTCTCGCGCAGGCGGGTCTTCCTCTTCTCAAGCGCCTCGGTGGGCGCCTGCCGATCGGCGCTGTCGAGCTGGCGCAGATAGCGCGCCACGCTCTCCTCGATCTGCGCCAGGCGGCGCTGCATCTTGGCCGAGGTGAAGTTGCGGTCGCGGTTGTTCACGGCCTTGAACTTGCTGCCGTCGATGGCGACGCTCGGCGTCGACAGGAGCCCCACCCGCCGGCAGAGCTCGACGAACGCGGCCGAGACCTCGCCGATCGCCGCGCCGTTCGTCTTGCGGAAGTCGGCGATGGTCTTGTGGTCGGGCACCAGCCGACCCGTGAGCCACATCACCTCGACATTGCGCCCGGCCTCGCGCTCGAGCCGCCGGCTCGACTGCACGCGGTTGAGGTAGCCGTAGATGTAGAGCTTGAGCAGCACGGCCGGACGATAGCCGGGCCGTCCCGTCCTCTCCGGCGCGCTACGCTCGAAGCCAAGCGCGCCGAGGTCGAGCCCTTCGACGAAGACGTCGATCGCGCGGACCGGGTTGTCCTCGCCGATCCAGTCCTCGAGATGGTCGGGGAACAGCACGCCTTGGTCGCGATCGGTGCCTTCGATGTAGCGCTTCATGCATCGGCCCCCGGCTATCACCGCCAGAGTCTACCGGGATCAGCGCGTTTTTACACAGCCAGGACCGCCCGCAGCCCAGGCGCCAGGGTGGGACGACCAACGCGGCAGGTTCTGTGCGTCGTACGGCCGGGGCCCCGGATCACTCCGGTGTCAGGGCGGCCCGTTCCCCAGGACACGACCATCCGGCCGGAGGCGTATCCCCGTTCAGAGCGAGACGAGGAACCCGGTCGCCGCGATGGTGCCGATCGCCCGGGCGACCTCGGTCAGGTTGGTGACCGCGCTGTCGTAGCAGGCCACGGCGTCGCCCGGCAGCAGGTAGGGATCGAGCGCGTCGCGGTCGGCGCGGCGCAGAAGGTCCTCGAGACGCCGCTCGACCACCACCGAGTGGCCGGTGACGGGGTTTCGCGAGAACAGCACGGCGTAGCGGTCGGCGTTGGTCGCCGCCGCTCCGCCCATGCAGTTCATCGAGAACACCGCCTGCAGGAAGCGCGCGCCGTAGGGCATCTCGCGCACGTGCTGGCCGATCGCCGACGGCGCGTTGGCGCGCGCGGGCTGGGTCAGGTTCGACATGTGCACCGTGATCCCCGGCGGCGAGACCGGGTTCGGCCGCATCAGCGCCACCTGGAAGCAGCCGCGCGAGGGCACCGAGACGCGGTCGCCGGCGACCATCACGGCGTCCTCGAACGCGCCGCCCGAGAACGCGCCGTTCAGATCGAAGATGCGCGTGCGTCCCCCCCGCTCCAGGGCGACGCGCGACAGATCGGCGTCGGGGCGGATGCCGCCGGCCGCGCGCAGCGCCGCCGAGAGCGTGCGCCCGCCGGCCGGGCCACCGAGCGCCGCCTGGCGCGCCCCGTCGCGCTCGGCGCCCGCGACGTGGCCC
>JBHJHI010000073.1:0-17956 GCA_050330995.1 Paracoccaceae bacterium | reverse complement strand
GCCGGTGATCGAGCCGGCCGCGATGACGTAGCCGCCCGCGCCGCGGGTATCGACGCCGGGGCCGAACGTGCGGGCCTTGGTCGGCACGTTGCCCGCGAAGTAGACGTGCCGTCCGCCGCTCGGCGTTCGCACCGTCAGTCCGGCCGCGAGCACGTCGCCCCATCCGAGGGCGTCGGCCGTGCTCTCGCCGATTGCCTCGCCCGTGCCCTTGTCCACGTCGAGGTCCACCACCGCGAGCCCATCGCCGGTTGGCAGTCCGACCATGGCGTGCGGGTGCTGGCGCCACCACGCGCGGATGGTGTCGGGAGCGGCGCTGGCGTCCTTGAAGCCGTGCGGCGTCAGCGGGCGCTTGTCCTGTCCGCAGGGGAACACCCGGTAGCCCTTCGCCGCGTAGGCGAGGGCCAAGTCCAGCATGGGGTGCGCGCGCGCGTTCATGCCTTGCCTCCCTCGATCGCAGAGAGGGAAGCGGGCGGCATGAACACCGCGCCTGCCCCGTAGGCGATGCGGGCCATGTCCGCCTTGGCCCGCGCTTCGGCGAGCGTGGCCGCATGGAAGACCAGCACGCCCGCGTCGCGGTGTTCGTTCGCCCAGACGTAGCCGACGAAGCCGGAACCGTCGTCGCCCATCACCTCGATTTCCGGGGCGCCGCTCATATCGCGCCCTCCGCGTCGAAGGCGAAGCCGTGCGCCAGGGCGAAGGACCGGCCCATGCGCTCGGCGCGGCCCCGGCTCGAAAAGAGCACCGCGAGCCCGTCAGGTCCGAGCGCCGGGGCCTCCACGCGCATCGCCCAGACGTCGCCCACGCTGGCGACATGGACGCGGCCGGGACGGGGGAAGGTTACGCGGCCGGTCATGCCGCGTCCCTCCCGTCCTCGATCTCGATCAGCACCGCGCGGGCGTCGGCCAGGTCGCGGGCGAGGCGTTGCAGGCTGGCGCGCTGGCGCTCGCTCGGCACCCATCGGGGCCGGCGGCGCGACTGCGCGAGGATCGACGCCGTGAAGTCGCGGGGCCAGCCGTCGAGGTCGCCGCGATCGAGCGCGTCGCGCATGTCGGCGAGGTCGGCACGCCATGTCGGCCGAAGGCGGGGAACTGGCGTCCGATAGGGGTTTGCGCTATGCTCTCGGCCATCGCCACCACGCGAACAGTCGAGAGCCGCCCGGATGCCTGCCGGGCGGTTTCTTCGTTCGGCCATGGGTCAGGCGGCCTCGCTGTCCGCGAGCGGCCCGCGCGGCTGGCGCGCTTCCCAGGCTTCAAGCTCGGCGAGGTCGTAGAACTTGCGCTGTCCGAAAAACACGGGCGTGGGAAAGCCCATGTCGGGATCACGCTCCCAACGATAGACCGTGGACTTGCTGGCGATCCCGTAGCGCCTCAACAGCGCCGAGACGGGAATATACTTGGGGCCGGCGTTCTGCACTGATTGCACCTCCATGCAACTTTATTGGCGTGGTTGCACGATGGCGCAGGAGTGGTTGTACTTGCAAAACCAGTTAATCGGCCTTTCAGGGGGCCTTTCTCTGCATACGGGCTATCGCTGCCTCCGCTTGCGATGGGACGCTATCTTCGATGCCAAGCGCACTAAATACTTCTGTCAGCAGCTCTATAAACGGGCCACCGGCGCAATACTGGCGCCCATTATGATACTTCACCACAGTAGGCTCTCGCCCTACGACAATCTTGAAGTGGTTTGCGCAATAGTCAGATACCGCGGCAGTGCTGATTTTCTTTTTCGCGCCCCTTATGGGGCGGTCATCTACACTTCCATCATCTAGAACATCGCTGATTTTATTTACCATATCGTCCATCAGCTTCCTTAGAATATGCAAATCTCTCGCCGGAAGCGCCTCAAAAGCAGGACCCGAAAGTTTGGAAACTTCCTCTCTAGCCTTAATGAGTGTAGCTCCAAGATCAACAAGCTGCTTCATTGCTGCCTCTTGGCTGGCGCCCCTAAACCTCGGCGCTTCCTGAGTTCTATAGAGACCAGCGATAAATATTATTGCTTGGGTAACTCCTTCAATGTTCTCTTGTGCTCCGTCTTTGTGCGGCAGCCGGCACAGCGCCGCCGCGATCCTTTCTTCTCGCTCACCCATGAAGCGCCACCACCTTCGCCGTCTGCCCCGTTGCGATCCGCTCGACCAGCCCCGCCCAGGCGTCGAGCGCCCGGCGCATCTCGGCTTCGTAGCCGTGGCGGTTGTAGACGCCCGCCACGCCACCGAAGGCGCCCGAGACGTGGTTCAACACCTTCTCGACCGTCTCGCGCGACGTCCCGCAGCGAGCCATGCCCGTCGCCGCCGTGCGGCGCAGATCGTGCAGCCGCCACGGGGCCAGCGCGACCGTCTCGCCGGCTTCCTCGCTCAGTGCCTCGGCCATAAGAGCGTCGAGGCGGCGCTTGGCCCGCGAGAACCCGCTTAGGGGTGTCTCGCCTGTCGTCGTGAACACGTAGCCCGCCGCACCCGCGATCCGCGGCTGTGCCGCGAGCGCGGCGTGGGCGGCCTCAGAGAGCGGCACCGCATGGGCACGCCCATTCTTGGCCCGCGCGGCGGGGATCACCCACACGTCGCCCTCAATCTCGCTCGCTGTCATCTCAGCGACTTCGCCGAGGCGTTGCGCCGTCAACAGGAGGGTGCGCAGCATCGGCCCGAAGGGCGGTCCCATCCGTCCCGTCGCCTGCCAGAAGGCGCGAACCTCGGCATCCGACAGCACGCGGTCGCGGCTCGTCTCTGCCGCTACCGGCTTCACGCCTGCGACGGGCGAAGCGGGCACCACGTCGCGTGCGACGGCCCAAGAGAACAGCCGGCGCACTTGGGCGAGGGTGCGGTTCGCCATGACGGGGGCGCCCCGATCGGCGATCCCGTCCAACAACTCGATCACATCGCGCCGCGTGATGCTGTCAAGCCGCCGCGACCCCCAGGCGGGCAGAACCTCGCGCTCAAGGATGCGGCGCATCTCGGCGTGTCCACGCTTCGTAGCGACGTGTCGGGTCAGAAAGTCCGCGACGACCCCGCGGACCAGATCACGGTCGGGGTTCTCGCGCTGCGCTCTCTTGGTGGACGCCTTCGTGCCGGCCGGGTCCGCGCCCTCGGCGACAGCCCGTAGCGCCACGCGCGCCGCCTCTCGCGCCTTGCCGAGCGACAGCGCGGGCGCCTTGCCGAGCGTCAGCTTTCGCGGCCGGTTCTCGTGGCGATAGCGCACGGCCCAGGACTTCGCCCCGCTCGGCTGCACCACGAGGAACAGTCCCGGCAGCGCGCCGTCCGGTATCTCTTGGCGCTTCGCGGGATCGGCCTTCGCCGCCTCCACGCCCCGCGCCGTCAGTGCCCGCGCCATCTGTTACCCCAGCATCAGTTGGTCCGTGGGGTAACAATAGGGGTAACGAGATGTGGTTGCCAGTGGTCGATACAGGATGCACGCGGTTTGGCGTATCAAGGAGGATAAATCCAGCGAGCACAGCGGGTTGGCTGGTGAAGCGCGCTCGCGGTCGGTTGTGGTTGAAACCGGCGGGACACTGACTTTTAATCAGTTGGCCGTGGGTTCGATCCCCACCCCGCTCACCAGCCCCTTCGACAGCTTGCCATGGCACCGGAGCCTTCGTCCGCCTCGGGCGGCCGGTCCCGGCGGTCGCGAGAATGGCGAGCCGAGGCGTCGGGCCCGACCCGATCGGGTCGAACGGCCTTCCGGTCGGCCAGCGTCGGCGGGATGCTCCTGCGGTGGGGCGTGGGGCCGGTCGTGTCTTAGACGGACGATACGTCCTCGCGATGGCGGGGGCGGTCGGCCCCCGCTTCCTCGCGCCGCGTCGATCCGCGGCCGATGTCCCCGCCCCCCGCGTGCGGCCGATCGCGGGTCAGGTGCCGGCGTCAGCGCCTCGTCAGCAGTCGGCCTGCAGCCGTGCGGTGCGGCCGTCGAGCCCGAGGAGGGAGACCCGGCAGTCGCCGATGCGGGCCGTGCCGGCCGAGGGACCCACGACCACGTCCTCGCCGCCGGCGAGACGCAGCACCACGTCCGGGCCGTCCAGCCGCGATAGGAACAGCCGTGTCCCGGCGAGTTCGGCGCTCTGGCCGATGCCGAGCGTCGCCGTCGTCGCCCCTTGCGCGGGCGCGGCGCTCTCCTGCGATCCCGAGGAGGCCATGGCCGCGTCCTCGCAGTCGCGCGCGATGTAGGCCGTGCGCTCGACCATGCCGGCGAGCGAGAGCCGGCAGCCGTCCATGGTCGCCGATCCCGCGTCGGGGCCGAGGACGATCTCCCGCGCGCCCGCGCGCAGAACCACGTCCTCGCCGTCCATGCGCGAGAGGAACACGCGGGTCTCGCCGACGGAGCGGCTCTCGCCGAAGCCCATCACGAGGCCTTCCGGGCCGATCTCGTCGGTCAGACGCTCCGCCTCCTCCTCGGCCGGCACCGCCTCCTCGGCCGGCGCCGCGGCGGCGGGCGCTTCCTCGGTCGCGGCCGGCGCCGCCTCCCCGGCCGGCGCCGTCGCGCTCGGCAGGGCCGCGCTGCGCTCGCCGAGGTCGTCGATGCGCTCGCCGAGGGCCGCGACCGCCTCTGTCCCGGCGGCGCCGTCGGCGATCTCGTCCATCCTGGCGGAGAGCGCCGCGATCGCCTCCGCCTCGGTCCCGAGCGCGGTCTCCAGCCGCGCCAGGCCCGTGTCGAGGCCCTCGGCGAGGGCGTCCTGCGTACCGGCGGCGTCGCGCTGCCCCGTCTCGATCGCCGTCAGGCGTTCGGCGAGGGCGCCGACGTCCGCGCCGAGGGCGTCGACCGCCTCCATCCGATCGGCGATGCGCGCGGTCCGCGCCTCGGCCTGACCCGCGTCCGAGGCTACCTCGCCGAGCGTCCGCTGCAGCGATTCCAGTCGGCCGTCGAGCGCGGCGAAGCGCTCGTCGTCGTCGTCGGCGACGGCGGACAGGAAAATGCCCGCGAGCAGGCCGCCGATGGCGGCGAGCATGACGTTGTTCTGGGACAAGACTCGGACCTCCCCGTGTGTTCTCACGCGCCGGTCTGCGCCGGCCCCCGCGGCAGGCTAACACGTCGCGTCCGGGGCGCGAGGCTTTCGAGCGGCTTTTTCGAGCGTCCGGCCGGCGCGCCCCGGCCGCCGCGTCGCGGTCTCATCGCCTCATCACGAAGCCCGTGCCGCGGACGGTCTCGATGCGCAGCCCCGGGCCGACGGCGTCGAGCTTGCGCCGCAGATAGCCGACGTAGACGTCGACGGCGTTGGCGCTCACGCCGCTTCCCGCGCCCCAGCCAGCTTCCAGGAGCGCGGCGCGCGACACCGTCTCCCCTTCGTGGGCGAAGAGAAGGGCCAGCAGCGGCCATTCGCGCGCGGTGAAGCGCACCCGCACGCCGCCGGCCACGAGCGCGCGGTCGGCCTCGTCCAGGACCGGCTCGAACGGCGCGTCGGGGCGGCGCCGGGCGAGAGCGGCGAGGCGGGCGAGCAGCTCGTCGAGTTCGAAGGGCTTGGTGACGTAGTCGTCGGCGCCCGCGTCGAAGCCCTCGAGCTTGTCGTCGAGCGTCTCGCGCGCGGTCAGCATCAGCACGGGCGCGCGGGCGCCGAAGCGGCGTAGCGCCCGGCAGAGGTCGGCGCCGTCGCCGTCGGGCAGCATCCGGTCGAGCACCACGAGATCGGGCGGCGCGCGGCGCGCGGCCTCGGTCGCGCCCTTCAGATCGCGTGCCCAGACGACGGCGTAGCCCTCCGCGGCGAGCCCGCGCTCCAGCATCCGTCCGATGCCGGTGTCGTCCTCGACGAGGAGCACCGTGCAGTCGGGCCGCGCGCCACGCCCGGCGGTCATGGCCGGCCCCCGCTGTCGTGGGCCTCGCCGGGGTCGTGCGCGCCTGCGCGCGCCTCGTCGGGGTCGTGCGTCCCTGCGCGCGCCTCGTCGGGATCGTGCGTCTCCGCGCGCGTCTCACTTGGGCCGCGCGTCCCCCTCCGCGTCTCGGCGGTGCGGCGGGGCTGCGTCACGGGCAGCACCGCGCCGCCGCCCGGGCGGCCGCCTGCCTCGACGCGGCCGCCATGGCCCTCGGCGATCCAGCGCACGATGGCGAGGCCGAGGCCCGAGCCGCCGGCGCCGCGCCCGGCGCTCTCCTGCGCGTAGCGGTCGAACAGCCGCGCGGGCTCGCCCTCGAAGCCGGGGCCGGTGTCGGCGACGCGGAAGCCGAGCGTCGCGTCGTCCGCGAACAGCGTCACCGTGACCGTGCCGTCGGGCGGGGTGAACTTGACCGCGTTGTCGATCAGCGCGAGGGCCGCCTGGGTCAGCGCTTCGCCGTCGGCGTGCAGGCGCCAGCAGGCGGCGGGCGGCGGCGGCGCCACGAGCGCGATCTCGTGCGCTTCGGCGTAGCCGCGCGTGGCCTCGACGGCCGCGCCGACGGCGGCGGCGAGGTCGGCCTCGCCCATCTCCAGCGCCAGGCGGCCGTCCTCGGAGCGAGCGAGGCGCAGGACGTCGTCGAGCCGGCGGCGGAGGTAGCGCCCCGAGACGACGATCCGCCCGAGCGCCTCGCGTGCGCGCGCGCCCTCTGGATCGGCGCCCCTGAGCGCGATCTGCGCCTCGCCGAGCAGCACCGTCAGCGGCGTCCTCAGCTCGTGGCCGACGTTGGCGAAGAAGCGCCGGCGCGCGGCGTCGATCTCGCGGAGTTCGGCGTTGGCGGCCTCGAGCGCGGCGGTGCGCTCGGCGACGACGCCTTCGAGGCGCGTGCGCTCGGAGGCGATGCGCCCGGCCATGGCGTTGAAGCGCCGCGCGAGGGCCGCGAACTCGCCCGGCAGGCTTTCGGGCACGCGGGCGGGGACCGGGCCGGGGGCGGCGGCCTCGGCGAAGGCGGCGATCGGGCGGGTCACGCCGCGATAGAACAGCCAAGCGAAGACGCCGGCCGCGCCGAGCAGGAGCGCCGCGAGCGCCACCCAGGCGGCCGCGGCGCGCCCGGCGAGGCGGTCGAGCCCGGAGAAGGCGGCCACCGCCTCGGCGCGCTCGTCCTCGAGCACCCGGCCCACCAGGGTGCGGAAGACCGCGTCGCGTTCGCCGATCGCGCCCTCGACGAAGCGCCGCGCCGCCTCTCCGGGCGAGCCCGTCCCCTCGGCGCGCGCGCGCAGCGCCTCGGTCTGGACCACCTCGAAGATCGTCGAGAGCATCGCCGCGCGACGCATCTCGGCGCGCTCGGCGTCGCGCGTGGCTTCGTCGCGCGCGGTCTCGATACCGTGGGCGATGCCGGCGCGGTAGGCGAGCAGCGCGCCACGCAGCCGCCGCGCCGTGTCGACGGCGACGCCCTCGCCGGTGAGGCGGGCGACGGTCTCGTCGAGCAGGTAGCGGTTGAAGGCGGCCTCCATGGCGAGCGCCTTCTCGATCTGCACGAGGCTGCGCTCGGCGTGGCGCACCTCGTCGAGCGCGCGGCTCGCGCTGCGGACGGTGAGCCCGCCGAGGGCGGCGAGCAGGAGCGCGAGCACGGCGAGGGCCGCGACGAGGCGCGCGACGATCGAGCCCCGGACGGGGCGGGCGGGCGGGGCGTGCGTCGGGGGGGCGGCGAGGCTTGCGGTCATGGCGGGCGCGAGCCTAGCCCGCGCGCACAAGGCTCGCCATGGCCGCGCGGTCCATGTTCCGGCCTCGCGCCGCGCCGTGGGGGGCGCCGTTCCTCGAGGTGCGTGTCGGGACAGGCGCCAGGCGGAGGACACGCGCGCGATCCGCGCCGGACCGGGCCGCTTCGTGCTCGCGCGTCGGTTCCGCCGCGGGTCGGGGGCACCCCGGACGATCGCCTGGGCGACGTCGAACGCCGGGACGGCGAACCGGGCGCGACGGTCTCACTCCGACAGGATGCGGTTTCGCAGGATGTAGTCGATGCCGCGCAGCCAGCTCTCGTCGGTGTTCGAGCGGATGTCGGCCGAGCCGCCGCCCACCAGCGTGCCGGTCCCGGCGTCGCGCATATAGACCGAGATGTGCAGGATCAGGTTCGAGGTCTTCTGGATCTCGGCCGTCACCGCGAGGTCGGCGCCCAGTTCCGCGGCGAAGTCCGCGTCGCAGCCGTTGCAGTGGGCGAGGTTGACGTAGCCCGCCGCCGCCTCGGCCACCGGCGCGGTATCGACGAGGACGTAGTCCTCGGAGGCTTCGAACGCCTCGGCGAGCCGCGCCTCCATGAGCGCGAGGCGCTCGCGCTCGGCCTCGGTGGTGGGCGCGGGGCTCGTGTTGACGATGGCCGCGCCGAGGAAGGCGACCGAGCGCGGGTCGTCCGCCGACGCCGCGCCGGCGGGGAGGCACAGCGCGACCGCGCCGGCGACGAGGAGACGTGGGTTCCGGAGCATTGCCCGGACAGTTCGACAGAGGGACCGCCCGGTCAACGCCAGCGGGCGTCGCGCGTCGCGGCGCTTCTTAGAAACTGAAGGAACGAGGGCGCGTAGCGGGGATGCTTGACGCTCGTCCCCCGTTTCGGGCGATGCTCGACCGGTCACGGCAGAACGAGATCCCGCACCGCCGGAGGCCATGGCGAGAGGCGGGGCACGGGGGAGAGAGATGACGACCTCGACGATCGACCGCCGCGCGCGTCCGCGCCCGTCCGGACGGTGCCGGGCCACGCGCGCGCTCGCCGCCTCCGCCGTCGCCGTCATGGCGTTCGCCGCCGCAGCGGCCGACGCCGAGGCCGCGACGCTGCGCACGGCCGTCATCAAGGCCTACGAGCGCCCGCTCCAGCCGATCTCGCGCCTCGACGAGCCGCCCGAGGACGAGGGCTCGGCCGGCGCCGAGCGCGCCACCGCCGACAACGCCACGACCGGGCGCTTCCTCGGCCACACCTACGAGACCGAGACGGTCGAGCCCACGCCCGAGGAGGCGGTGGCCGAACTCGACCGCCTGATCGGGGAGGGCGTGCGCTTCGTCGTGGCGCTCGTCGACGGCGCGACGCTGGAGCGGCTGGCCGCGCGCGCGGCCGAGGCGGCGCCAGAGGCGGTGATCGTCAACGCCTACGCCCGCGACGACCGGCTGCGTGCCGAGGCGTGCCCGGCCAACGTGTTCCACGTCGCGCCCTCGCGGGCGATGCTCGCCGACGGGCTCGCGCAGTACCTGATCTGGAAGAAGTGGGGCGACTGGGCGCTGGTGCGCGGCACCGAGGCGGGCGACGAGGCGACGGCCGAGGCGATGCGCCGCTCGGCGCGGAAATTCGGCGCCGAGGTGGTCGAGGAGCGCGTGTTCGAGCAGGCCGAGTCGATGCGAACCTCCGACACCGGCCACGTCCTCGTGCAGCGTCAGATCCCGACCTTCATGCAGGGCCTGCCCGACCACCACGTCGTCCTCGCCGCCGACGAGAACGAGCTGTTCGCCACCTATCTGCCCTATCGCACCTGGGAGCCGCGGCCCGTGGCCGGCGACGCCGGGCTGCGCGCGCTGTCATGGCACCCGAGTCACGAGAGCTGGGGCGCGACGCAGCTCCAGCGCCGCTTCGAGCGCGACCAGGGCCGCACCATGACCGAGGTCGACTACCAGGCCTGGCTCGCGCTGCGCGTGCTCGGCGAGGCGGTGACGCGCACGAACTCGGCCGAGCCGCGGGCGGTGCGCGACTACCTCGTCTCGGACCAGTTCGAGATCGCCGCCTTCAAGGGCCAGGCGCTGACCTTCCGGCCCTGGAACCAGCAGTTGCGCCAGGGGGTGCTGCTCGCCGACGGCCGATCGGTGGTCTCGGTCAGCCCGCAGGAGGAGTTCCTGCACCAGCGCACCCGCCTCGACACGCTCGGCTTCGACGAGCCCGAGTCCGACTGCTCGCTCAACTGAAGCCCCAACCGAGGAGCATCCCGATGCGCCCTTCGACCGCCCTCGCCGCCGTACTCGCCCTTCTCGCCGCACCCGCGTTCGCCAGCACGGCCTACGTCTCGAACGAGAAGTCGAACGACGTCACGCTGATCGACATCGAGACGCTGGAGGTGATCCGCACCGTCCCCGTCGGCCAGCGCCCGCGCGGCATCACCATCGCGCCGGACGGCTCGGAACTCTACGTCTGCGCCTCCGACGACGACACCGTCGAGGTCTACGACCCCGAGACCATGGAGAAGCTGCACGAGCTGCCCTCCGGGCCGGACCCGGAGCTGTTCGTGCTGCATCCGAGCGGCAACCCGCTCTACATCGCCAACGAGGACGACAACATCGTCACCGTGGTCGACGTGAAGAGCAAGCAGGTGCTCGCCGAGGTGCCCGTGGGCGTCGAGCCCGAGGGCATGGGCGTCTCCCCAGACGGCTCCATCGTGGTCAACACCTCCGAGACCACGAACATGGCGCACTTCATCGACACCGAGACTTTCGAGCTGAACACCAACGTGCTGGTCGACAGCCGCCCGCGCTTCGCGCAGTTCACCGCCGACGGCTCGAAGCTCTACGTCTCGGCCGAGATCGGCGGCACCGTCAGCGTGCTCGCCCCGTCCACGGGCGAGATCACCAAGAAGATCACGTTCGAAGTGCCCGGCGTCACGCCAGAGGCGCTGCAGCCCGTCGGCGTGCGCGTGACCGACGACGGCTCGCGCGTGTTCGTGGCGCTCGGGCCGTCGAACCGCGTCGCCGTGATCGACGGCGAGACCGACGAGGTGATCGACTACCTGCTCGTCGGCCAGCGCGTCTGGCAGCTCGGCTTCACCCCGGACCAGCGCTACCTGTTCACGACCAACGGCAACTCGAACGACGTCAGCGTGATCGACGTGGAGGCCGAGGAGGTGATCAAGTCCATTCCGGTCGGCGAGGCGCCCTGGGGTGTCGTCGTCTCGCCGGAGTAAGGGGCAGCGGGGCCCCTCCACGCCTCGCTCTCTCGCGGCGGCCGCGACTGGCCGCCGCCTTTTCCCGACCACCGGTGACGACGATCCGCGGGAAGTGACGTGACGAAGATCCGGTCGGTCGCCATCGTCCTCGCCGCGCGCCTCCTTGCCGCGGCGGCTGGACGGGTCCGCCGGAACCGCTCGCGCGTCGCGACCGGGGCAGGGGGCCGGACGCACGCCGTCGCTCTCTCGCTACCAGGAGACGGGGTCGCTTGCCGGGATCCGGCCACCACCGCTCGCCCGCGACCCCGCACCCCCGCGCCGAGAGCGCGGGAGACGCTTTCGCCGGTCGGTATGGGCGATGGTTCGCCCGCCGCTACCGTGTCGTGCATGAAAGCCACGGGAGGAAGCGCGCGGATGTGTCGGGGGGTCTTCGGCCCCGCCGGGGCGGTCTCGATCGCCACCGCGCCGAGGCCCCGTCGCGACGTGCCCGGCCGGGTTCAGTGGTCGAGCCGGGCCTGCTCGCCGCCCTCGCAGTGCCAGCGCGCGATGCGCCAGCCGGGGTGCGTCGCGCGCCACTGCGCCAGCGTCGGCGGCGCGCCCATCAGGCAGGCCATCGGCGTCACCTCCGGCTCGTGGATGACGATCTCGCGCTGCTCGCAGGTCTCGGGACCGGTGGCGAGGCAGACGAGGAAGACGAGCTTCAGCATGGGCGCTCTCCTTGGCGGACCGCGCGCCGCACGGGGTCGGTGCCGCCCCGGCCGAAGCGCGGTCTTCCTGCCGTGGCATCAGCCGATCGCGGATCGGCGCCACGCGCAAGAACAATTTGTGCACCGCAACATGGTTCGACCGCGACGGTGACGATTCCGCCCGTCGGGACAGGCCAGGAGGGACGGAGATGACCGCCACCACGATCGCCAGGGCCGCCGTGATCGTCGCGCTCGCGGCCGGGGCCGCGTCGGCGCAGCCCTATAAGGACCCCGACTGGCCCTGCGAGGCGCGCAAGGTGCGCCACCTGTCCTGGGGACAGATGTGGACCGGCCCCGTGCTGCCCGAGGAGTCCGCCGCCTGGCGCGAGGACGAGACGCTCTCCCGCCTCGTCGCCGTGATGGCGCCGCGGCGCACGGGCCTCGACGCGATCGCGCCGATGCTCGAGGAAGTGCAGGCGACCGAGGCACGCTCGCGCGACGAGCGGCTGACGGCGCTCTTCGCCGGCGTCTTCGCGAGCATCGACGCCGAGCGCGCCGAGATCGTCGACGGCATCACCCGTCTCGCCCGGCGCGAGCGCGCCCGCGCCGAGCGCATCGAGACGATGCGCGAGGATCTGGCGCGGCTCGAAGCGGAGGCGGGGCCGGAGGACTTCGACGCGCTCGACCGCATCGACGAGCTGCGGGACACGATCGACTGGGAGACGCGCATCTACGACGATCGCCGCCGGTCGCTGACCTACGTCTGCGAGAGCCCGGTGATCCTGGAGAAGCGCGTCTTCGCCATCGCGCGCACGATCCAGGGCGCGCTCGGCGACGGCTGATCGGAGGCTCCCGCGGCGGGCCGGGCGCCTCACTCCGCCGGCATCGCCTCGACCGCTTCGAGACCGTGCCCGGCCGCGGTCCAGGCGTCGGTGCCACCCGGGAACCAGGCGACGGCGGTATAGCCGTACTCGGTCGCGGCGCGCTTGGCGGCGTTCCACGACATCCAGCAGTCGGCGCGGCAGAAGATCACGACCGGCGTGTCGCGGCCGCCCCCGGTCGCCCGTTCCAGCACGGCGCGGAAGTAGGCGTCCTTCCCGGCGGGGAGCCGGCCGTAGCCGACGTTCGGCGCGTAGAGCGCGCCCGGGATCGAGCGGCGCTCGCGGTCGAGCCAGAGCGTGTCGGCCGGCAGGTTCGCCGGCCGTTCGGGGCGGGGCATCACGTCGACGAAGGGCACGCCCGCCGCGTGGAGCCGCGCGGCCTCGGTTGCGTCGATCACGCGCGCCCCCGCGACCGTCTCCGGCACGGGGGCGAGGAAGGCTTCCATCCGGTAGCCGTCCGGCTCGGGAGGGGCGCCGTTCGCGAGGACGGGGCCGACCGCGAGCCCGCCCACGAGGCAGAGAGCCGCGAGCAGGGCGGCGCGGCTCACTGCGTGGTCGCCTCGCTGCGGCCGAACTCCTCGACCAGCGGCACGCCGTACTCGGTCAGGATCGCGTCGATCGCGTCCTGATTGCGCCGGATCACCGAGTTCAGCTCGCGCTTCCAGGACAGCTCGCCCTGACGCACGCCGAGGGTGATGCGGTAGAACAGGCGTGGCGGGCCCTGCTCGTCCAGGAGCGGCGTGACCACGAGGTCCGCGTCCGCGTTCTTGGCGTACCAGCCGACCAGCGGTCCCCAGGCGAGCGCGGCGTCGGTCTCGCCGGAGACGATGTCGTCGATCATCTCCCGCGTCGGGTCGTCGTAGCGGCGATCGACCATCAGCGGATAGGGCTTGGCGCTGCCCATGAGCCCGTAGCGTGCGGCGTGGCTCGCCACGGGGCTGCCGGCGACCACGCCGAGGCGCTTGCCCTCCAGCGCGGGGTCGGCGAGCCGCTCGACCCCGGCGAGCGGGCCGTCCGCGCGCGCCACCAGCACATAGGCCGAGACGTAGTAGTGGTTGGTGTTGAGCACCAGCTCGTGGCCCTGGGCGTAGCCCATGACCACGTCGCACTTCGCCGCCTTCAGCGTGTTGCGGATGAAGCCGGTCGCCTGGGGGAACCACTCGTAGCGGACCTCGCGGCCGAGCTTCTCGGCGAACAGCTCGGCCAGCTCGTTCTCGAAGCCCTCGCCCGCCTCGTTCGAGAACGGCATGTTGGCCGGGTCGGCGCAGACGCGGAAGTACTCGTCCGAGACGAGGTCGGAGGTGTCGACCGCTCCCGCCTCGCGAGGCGGGAGCGGCGAGACGCCGACCGCGAACGCCGCCGCGGCGAGAGCGCATCGGACGGGTGAGGGGACGAGGCGCGCGCCTCGCCCGAAGACGTTCTCAAGCATGGCGCGCATCGGTTCTCTCGCCTCGTCGTTCAACACGTCCGTCGTCGCGCGGGCGTCGGCCTCAGATCATGCCCTTCTCTTCCATGTCCTCGCGAAGGTCCTTCAGGAGGCCACGGGCCGGCAGGTTCTGGGTATGCTCCGTGGTGCTGTCCATATAGCTCTGGATCAGCTCGCCCGGATTCTCTGGCTCGCCGACGACGACGATCCCGCCCATGCGGTTGCCCCAGTGCGGGGTGCACTTGTAGACGACGATGCCGGTCGTGTCGAAGGTGACCTGGACGTTCTCGCCGATCGTCGAGTTGACCTTTTCCTGGCCCTCCGGGACCATTTCGTCGATGGTCTCGACGTTGTGGGACGCCATGTTCGTCCAGTTCACCTTGTCGCCCGGCCGGACGTAGATGATCGCCGGCACGAACTGCACGCCGCGAGCCTGAACCTCGTGAGTGGTGGGGGCGGAGGCTTCGCCGGTCGGTGCCGAGGCCATCTCCGTCCCGCTCTCGGAACTCTCGGAAGCGGCGGTGTCGGTATCAGCCTCGTCGGAACTCGCCTCTTCGCTGCCGGTGGCGCTCTCGCCGCCCTCGGGGGCGGGATTGCCGGCGGTCTCCGGGCCGGCGAGCGTCTTCTCGCCCCGTGCCCGTTCGCCGTCCGGCGAGGTCGGTGCGGTCGTGCCGCCCGAGACCGGCTGGCGGTTCGACAGGTTCACGGGATAGTCGGGATCGTCCATCGGGCTCATGTCGCAGCCCGGCTGGGTGTCGAAGTCTTCCGGGCAGTCGGGCTCCGTGCTCTGCGCGGCGGCGGGCATGGCAAGGCCGAAAGAGAGGATCGCTGCCGCGGACAGCGTCGAAAGGGTCTTCATGGTCGCTCCAAGATCGCGATCGGTGTGGCGCACGGGTCCGGACGCAGTAATGCCAGCGCCCGAAGGCGCTGGCATCCGCATGTCCTCACCGTCCGATCAGTCGGGCAGGGTGAACACCGTCACCTGGCCGCCGAGGGCGGTGTAGTCCGAGAGCGACGCGTAGCCGCCGACCGCACCGAGGCCGTCGTTGGGGTTCACGAGCCCGGCCGCGAGGCCGATGCCGGCCCAGCCGCCGATGCCCGAGTACACCGCGACGTACTGCTTGCCGGCGTGCTTGTAGGTCATCACGTTGCCGATGATGCCCGACGGCGTCTTGAAGCGGTACAGTTCCTCGCCGGTCTCGGCGTCGACCGCCTTCAGATAGCCCTCCAGCGTGCCGTAGAACACCACGTCACCGGCCGTCGCGAGCGCACCCGACCAGACCGAGAACTGCTCCGGCAGCGACCAGACGATCTCGCCCTCGGTGGCGTCCCAGGCGATGAAGTTGCCCATGCCGCCGTGGCTGTTCGGCGCCGGATACATCGACAGCGTGGCGCCGACGTAGGGCTGACCGGCGGTGTAGGCCACGCGGAACGGCTCGTAGTCCATGCAGACGTGGTTGGTCGGCACGTAGAACAGGCCGGTCTTCGGCGAGAACGATGCCGGCTGCTGATCCTTGGTGCCGAGCGCCGCCGGGCAGATGCCGGTGGTGTTCACGTCCTCGCCCTGCTGGCGGGTCGAGTACTCGGAGACCACCTGCGGCCGGCCGTACTGGTCGGACGACTTGTCGGTCTCGATGTGCGTCGCCCAGTTCACCACCGGGTCGAACTTCTCGGCGATCAGCAGCTCGCCGGTCTCGCGGTCCATGGTGTAGGCGAAGCCGTTACGGTCGAAGTTGACCAGCAGCGGACGTTCCTCGCCGTCGATCTCCTGATCGACCAGGATGTTCTCGTTGACGCCGTCGTAGTCCCACTCGTCGTGCGGCGTCTTCTGGTAGAACCACTTGGCCATGCCGGTGTCCGGGTCACGGGCCATGATGGTCATCGACCACTTGTTGTCGCCCGGGCGCTGCTCCGGGTTCCAGGTCGAGGGGTTGCCGGTGCCGTAGTAGATCAGGTCCAGCTCGGGATCGTAGCTGTACCAGCCCCAGGTGGTGCCGCCGCCGATCTTCCACTGGTCGCCTTCCCAGCTCTCGAGCGAGGAGTTCTCGCCGATCGGCTCGCCGAGGTGCGTGGTCTCCTGCGGGTCGACCAGCATCTCCTCGTCCGGGCCGGTCGAGTAGGCGCGCCAGACCTGTTCGCCGGTGTTCATGTCGTAGGCGGTGACGTGGCCGCGCACGCCGAACTCGCCGCCCGAGATGCCGACGATCACCTTGTCCTTCACCGGCAGGACGGTGGCGGTGTTGGTCTCGCCCTTGGTCGGGTCGCCGTTCACGACCTCCCAGAGCTTCTTGCCGGTCAGGGCGTCGAGGGCCACGACCTTGGTGTCGGCCTGGTGCAGGAAGATCTTGCCGTCGGCGTAGGCCGGGCCGCGGTTGACCGTGTCGCAGCACATCACCGGGATCACGTCCGGATCCTGCTGCGGCTCGTACTTCCAGATGATCTTGCCGTCGTTGTTGAGGTCGAGGGCGTAGACCTTGTTCGGGAACGGCGAGTGCACGTACATGATGTCGCCGATCACCAGCGGGCCGCCTTCGTGGCCGCGCAGCACGCCGGTCGAGAACTGCCAGGCCACCTGCAGGTCGCCGACGTTCTCACCGTTGATCTCGCTCAGGGGCGAGTAACGGGTGTTCTGATAGTCACCCGTCTGGATCGCCCAGGCGTTGGGGTTGGACGTCAGCAGCTTGACGCTGTCGTTGGCGCCCGCGACGCCCACGATCATCGTGGACGCGAGAAGGCCGAAGGCGAGGTTCTTCATGGTTCCTCCACTATGGAACAGCCCGGGAAGGTGGTTTTCCTTCTCGAGACGGCATGAGGGCGACCACATCCGCCTCGGGCATCTTGTGCGGTGACTACCGCGTGCCGGTTCGTCCCGACGCGGAAACTCTTGCGTGGAAAATCGGCAGGCGCAAGCTCTCAGATGATGAGAGTTCGTGCCGCGCCGCGGCAGACGGACCATGCTCCGGGCTTGCCGCCCGTTACTCCCACTCCAATTCCTTGAAAGCCGTCAAAGCGTTGCGCGGGCCGAAGGTCTCCGAGAGCAACCATTGCGGCCGCATGGTGCGACCGACCGTCTCTGCCGCCTCGTCGATGCGCCGTCCCGCCGCGATCGCCGCGCGCGTCGCCTCGGCGAGAGCGACGAGATAGGCGCGCTGCGCGGCCATGCCCTCGGGCCAGGGCAGCGCCACCGGGCCGTGGCCCGGCACGGCCCGCGCCGCCTCGTGCCCGGCGAGACGCCGCATCAGCGCCTGCCAGCCCGTGAGCGATCCGTCGATCACCGGCATGTGCCCCGCGAACAGCAGATCGCCCAGGAACAGCGTCCGCGTCGCCGGGTCGTAGACGGTGAGATCGTTGTCCGTGTGCGCCGTGGGCTGCGCTTCGAGCACCAGTCGCCGTCCGCCGAGGTCGATCTCGTGGCGCTCGGCCACGGGCAGGTCGACGCGCGGCAGCGCGAGCCCGGCCGCCGGCGTCCCCAGCGCCTCGGCGGCCGAGGCGCGGTAGGCGTCGGCGCGCGCGGCGCGCGCCCGGGCGAGCCTGGCGTGGCCCGCGATCCGGGCGCCCTCGGCGGCGAGGACCGGCGCGCCGAGGACGTGGTCGGGATGCATGTGGGTGAGGATCAGATGGCTCACCGGCCGGTCGGTGATCCGGCGGATCGCGGCGAGCAGGTCGCGCGCGACCATGGGCGAGCCGCCCGCGTCGATCACCGCGACGGACCGCTCGCCCACGACGACGCCGAGATTGGCGATGTCGCCGCGGTTGGCCTCGGTCGCGAGCGCGTGAGCGCCCTTGTGGACGTAGACGCCGGGCGCCACGGCGGTGAGGGCGACGGCCGGGTCGCCGCCTGCCGCCACGCAGGGCCAGGACTGTGCGATCACCGGCGCCTCCGCCTCGGCCTCGCGCGCGGCCTTGCGGGCGCGGGTCTCGCAGGCGGCGCGGCTCTCGCCGCCGGCCAGCCGCTCGCGCGTGCACGCGCCCGGGTCGGCGGCGAGACAGAGAGAGAGCAGGATCTCGAACACGGCGGGCCTCCTCGCGGGTCGCTCGCCGCGACCGTGCCCGGCTGTCCGTGCCGGCGTCGAGCCCCGTCGGGGCTGAGGGCGCGGTCTGCCTGCGCCCGCCCTCTGGCGTGTCGTGTTTCAGTATTTGACGACGCCGCGGATCGACTGGCCTTCGTGCATCAGGTGGAAGCCGTGGTTGATCTCGTCGAGGCCCATGGTGTGGGTGATCATCGGGTCGATCTCGATCTTGCCCTCCATGTACCAGTCGACGATCTTCGG
>JBHJHI010000072.1:0-59639 GCA_050330995.1 Paracoccaceae bacterium | reverse complement strand
GGCGCCCGAGGCCGCGAGCGAGGCGCCCGCTGGGGAAACTGTCGCCGAGGCGGCGCCCGAACGGGCCACCGCGGCACCGGAGGCGGCCGAAGCCCTCCCCGAGCCGGGCGTCGCCGGGACCGTGCCGGCGGCCGAGCCGATCGCGCCCGACGCGACCGCCGTTCCCGTCGAGCCGGAGGGGCCGGCCGAGACGACCGCTGCGCCGCCCCGGGAGACGGTCGAGGCGACCGCGCCCGCGCCGCCGGAGACGCCGACCGCCCGCACTAGGCCCCGACGCGCGCCTGATCCCGGACGACGCGAGGCGCGCGCGCGCGAGGCGGAGGCCGCCGGGGGTATCGGACCATCCTCCGGGAGCGAGACCGCCAGCGCGCCCGCCGAGCCGGGCGAGAGTGGCGATGCCGCGACGGGCGGCGGCGATCCGGGCGCGCGGCGCGACTACCTCGCCGCGCTCGCCGCCTGGCTCGCGCGCTACAAGGAGTATCCCGACCGCGCGCGGCGCCGGCGCGAGGAGGGCACCGCGCGGCTCGCCTTCACCGTGGATGCCTCGGGGCGCGTGCTGTCCGCACGCCTCGTGCGCAGCTCGGGCCACGAGGCGCTCGACGCGGCGACGCTCGCGATGATCGAGCGCGCCGAGCCGCTGCCCCCGATCCCGCCCGCGCTCGGGCGCGACACCATCAGCCTCACCGTCCCGGTCAGCTTCGCGCTGCGCTGAGCGGCGCCGGCCGTCGTCTCCTCCCGCTTCGGCTCGACCCGGAGCGCTGTTCGGCCCGACGGGACCGGGTCGTGCACGCCGGGGTCTCGTTCTCGCGCGTCTTCGCGGCGCCCGAGCGTTGCGCTCGGGCTAAAGGCCGCCTGGGAGGCCTCGCGTGCGCGCGACGAGCCCGCCGGCCGGTGGCCGACGCTGGCTCGCGAGCGCCGGAGGCGACCGGCGCGAGCCGCGGCCCCTTCGGCGGACGCGTCGACCGCCACGGCGTCCCGGACGGCCCCGGCCTCTCCCCGTCAGCCGAGCACGGCCGCGACCGCGCGGCGCGTGGCCTCGACGATCAGGTCGGCCTCGGCGCGGTCGAGGCACAGCGGCGGCGCGAAGCCGAGGATGTCGCCCTCGGGCATGGCGCGCCCGACCACGCCCTCGGCCATTAGCGCCGCGACGACGCGCGGGCCGATCTTCTCGGAGGCGTCGAAGAACGCGCGGTCGTCGCGGTCGCGCACGAACTCGACCGCCGCGAGCATGCCCTCGCCGCGCACCTCGCCGACCTGGGGGTGCTCGCCGAGCGCGGCCGCGAGCTGGCGGCGCAGGTACGGCCCGACCCCGGCGGCGTTCTCGACGAGGCCGAGGCGGTCGACCAGCGCCAGGTTCGCCACCCCCGCCGCCGCGCCGATCGGATGGGCCGAGTAGGTCCAGCCGTGGCCGAGCGGGCCGTAGGCGTCCGAGCCCTGCTCGAGCACCTTCCACACCCGCTCGGAGATCACCGAGCCCGAGAGCGGCGCGTAGGCCGAGGTCAGCCCCTTGGCGAGCGTGATCAGGTCGGGCTCGAGGCCGTAGTGCGCCGAGCCCGTCATCGAGCCGAGCCGGCCGAAGCCCGTGACCACCTCGTCGGCGATCAGCAGGATGTCGTGGCGCTTCAGGATCGGCGCGATCGCTTCCCAGTAGCCCGCGGGCGGGGGCACGATGCCGCCCGTGCCGAGCAGCGGCTCGGCGACGAAGGCGGCGATGGTGTCGGCGCCCTCGCGCTCGATCAGGGCCTCCAGCTCGGCCGCGCAGTGGGCGGTGAAGTCGGCCTCCGACATCGAGCGGTCGGCGCGGCGGAAGTAGTAGGGCGCCTCTGTGTGCAGGATCGGGCCGAGCGGCAGGTCGAACCTGTCGTGGAACAGCTTCAGGCCCGTCAGCGAGCCGGTCACCAGCCCCGAGCCGTGGTAGCCGCGCCAGCGCGAGACGATCTTCTTCTTCTCGGGCCGGCCGAGCACGTTGTTGTAGTACCAGACCAGCTTGACGTTGGTCTCGTTGGCGTCCGAGCCGCCGAGGCCGAAGTAGACCTTGGCCATGTGCGCGGGCATGCGCTCCATGACCATGTGCGCGAGCGTGATCGAGGCTTCCGTGCCGTGGCCGACGTAGGCGTGGTAGTAGGCGAGGCGCTGCGCCTGTTCGGCGATGGCGTCCGCGATCTCGCGCCGGCCGTAGCCGACGTTGACGCAGTAGAGCCCAGCGAAGGCGTCCAGGAAGCGCCGCCCGTCGCGATCCTCGACGAAGACGCCCTCGCCGCCGGTCATCACCCGCCCCGGCGTGTCGCCGCGGGCGTGCTGGGCGTAGTGCGTCGACGGGTGCAGGAAGCTCTCGCGGTCCCAGGCCGCGAGCTGGTCGTTGTCGAGCATGGCTCTCTCCTTTCGCGCGCGAGGGGCTCAGCCCCAGTCGCGGCAGACGTACTTGATGTCGGTGAAGGCCTCGAGGCCGTGGCGGGCGCCCTCGCGGGCGAGGCCGGACTGCTTCATGCCGCCGAACGGGATCGGCGCGCCAGTGACCTTGGTGCGGTTGACCGCCACCATGCCGAACTGGAGCGCGCGGCTCAGGCGGTAGATCCGCCGCGGGTCCTGCGTGTGCAGGTAGGCGACGAGGCCGTACTCGGTGGCGTTGGCGCGCTCGACCGCCTCGGCCTCCGTCTCGAAGGGCGCGATGGCGGCGACGGGGCCGAAGGTCTCCTCGCGGAACACGAGCGC
Source organism: Paracoccaceae bacterium (assembly GCA_050330995.1). Taxonomy (GTDB): domain Bacteria; phylum Pseudomonadota; class Alphaproteobacteria; order Rhodobacterales; family Rhodobacteraceae; genus Thermohalobaculum. Next base: position 56,927 of record JBHJHI010000072.1, on the reverse strand, counting down.
CTCCGGGGGGACGTCCGCCAAGACCGTCGCCGGGTAGTAGAGCGGCCCCTGCGGATCGCGCCCGCCCCCGCACAGGAGGCGCGCGCCGCGCGCCATGGCGTCGGCGACGTGGGCCTCCTGCTTGGCGACGGCGCGCTCGTTCATGAGCGGGCCGAGGTCGCGGTCCTCGATGCCCGGCCCCAGCGCGAGCGCGCCCGCGGCCTCGGCGAAGCGGCGGCAGAAGGCGTCGTAGACCGAACGCTCGACCAGGAAGCGGTTGGCGCCGAGGCAGTCCTGCCCCGAGGTCGCGAACTTCGCCGCGATCGCCTCGGCGACGGCACGGTCGAGGTCTGCGTCGGCGAAGACCAGGAACGGCGCGTGCCCGCCGAGCTCCATCACCAACCGCTTCACCGTGTCGGCGGACTGGCGGTAGAGGAGCCGGCCGACCTCGGTCGAGCCGGTGAACGACAGCGCGCGCACCCGCGCGTCGCGCGTCCAGGCGCCGACGATCTCCGCCGCCTCGCCGGTGACGACGTTGAACACGCCCGCGGGCAGCCCCGCGCGCTCGGCGAGTTCCGCGAGCGCGAGCGCGGAGTAGGGTGTCTCGGCCGCCGGGTGGACGACGGTGGTGCAGCCCGCGGCGAGGGCGGCCGCGGCCTTGCGGGTGATCATCGCCGAGGGGAAGTTCCAAGGCGTCACCAGCGCCGCGACGCCCACGGGCTCGCGCCAAAGCTCCACTTCGGCGTCGGGCAGGTGCGAGGTCACGCCCTCGATGTTCGGCCGCTTGGCCTCCTCGGCGTAGAACTCTAGGAACGAGGCGGCGTAGTCGATCTCGCCCTTCGCCCCCGAGAGCGGCTTGCCCTGCTCGAAGGTCATGATCCGCGCGAGGTCCTCGCGGTGCTCGACCATCAGCTCGTACCAGCGGCGCAGCATCGCCGAGCGGCGCTGGGGCAGGAGCGCCGCCCAGCCGGGGAAGGCGCGGCTCGCGGCATCGACGGCGGCCTCGGCTTCGGCCGCACCGAGCTTCGCGACCCGGCCGATCTCGGTGCCGTCCGCAGGGTTCGTCACCGCGAAGGCGGCGCCGTCGGCGCCGCTCGTCCAGAGCCCGTCCAGATAGGCGAAACCCCGCATCAGCGCCCGGTCGCCGAGACCGGCCATCAGGCTCTCGCCGCGTTCCTCGACCGCCCGCATGGGGTTCTCCTCCCGCTGTCGTTCGCGAAACAGAGAATGACCCCGACGGCGGAGCGGATTTCACCGAAAAGGCGCGCGTGCGCAGAGGATCGCCCCGAAGGCGCTGGCGCCTGCGGGAAGGATCACGCCGGGTCGGCGCCGAGCAGCGCGCCGAGCGGCGGGGGGCCAGGCGCCTTCGCCTCCTTGGTGACGATGTAGGTGAAGTAGCGCGCGAGCCCGGCGCGGCTCTCCAGCAGGGCGTCGATCAGGCGCTGGTAGGCGTCCACGTCGCGCGCGACCACCTGCATGACGTAGTCGAAGCCGCCGCCCACCGACCAGCAGGCGACGATCTCCTCGTGCACGGCGATGGCGCGCTCGAAGGCGCGGAAGCTCTCGGCGCGGTGGCTCTCGATCTCGACGAGCACGAAGACGGTGATGTGCGGGGCCAGACGCGCGAGCGCGATGTCGGCGCGGTAGCCGCGCACGAGCCCGGCCTCCTCGAGCCGCTTCAGCCGCTCGCCGCAGGGGGTGGGCGACAGGTTCACGCGGCGCGCGAGGTCGGTCTTGGCGATCCGGCCCTCCCGCGAGAGGATCGCGAGGATGCGCAGATCGCGATCGTCGAGGGCGGGGCCGGGCATGGGCGGCAGGCTTATCGGCCCGGCGGGCGGTGTCAATTCGCCGAAGGCGACGGCGCCGTGCGGCCTTTCGCGATCCGTTGCCCGCGATTTATGCGGCGGCGCAGCACGTGCACGGTTTCGCCACAAAATGTTTGACACCGCTTCCGCCACGTTAAAGCGTCGGTGACCGACGACGCCCGCGACGCAGGCCGCCCGATCGGACACCGCGCCCCTCGGGACGCCCGATCGAACGCGACCGCCCCCGGGCGCCCGACGCGGATGCGACCGAACACAGGAAGGAGCCCCCGATGACGAAGCCGATTGACCGCATGCTCGCCAGCGCCGCGGCCGCGGCCCTCTCGCTCGGCCTCGCGACTGCCGCTCCGGCTGACACCTGGCGCTACGCCTTCGAGGAAGCGCTCGACGAGGTGCAGGGCAAGTTCGCCCAGAAGTTCAAGGAAGAGGTCGAGGCGAACTCGGATCACACCGTCCAGCTCTTTCCCTTCGGCACGCTCGGCGAGTCGGCCGACATCATGGAGCAGGCGCAGGCCGGCATCCTGCAGTTCGTCAACCAGTCGCCGGGCTTCACCGGCTCGCTGATCCCCGAGGCGCAGGTCTTCTTCGTTCCCTATCTGCTGCCGACCGATCAGGACCACCTCCGGCGCTTCTTCGAGGAATCGAAGGCGGTCAACGAGATGTTCCCCGAGCTCTACGCCGAGCAGGGGCTCGAACTCCTGGTCATGTATCCCGAGGGCGAGGTAGTGATGACCACTAAGCAGCCGGTCACCGGCCCGGAGGATCTCGACAATGTCAAGTTCCGCACGATGACCAACCCGCTGCTCGTCGAGAGCTACCAGGCCTTCGGCGCGACGCCGACGCCGCTGCCCTGGGGCGAAGTCTACGGCGCGATGCAGACCGACATCATCCAGGGCCAGGAGAACCCGGTGTTCTTCGTCGAATCGACGAAGATGTACGAGGTCACCGACCACATCACCTTCGCCGGCCACAACTCCTTCACGACCGCGCTGATGGCCAACCTCGACTTCTACGAGGGCCTCGCGGAGGAGGATCAGCAACTGATCCAGGACGCGGTCGACGTCGCGTTCGACTACATCATGGACTATCAGGAAGGGCTGCAGGAGCGCGCGCTCGAGACGATCAAGGAGGAGAAGCCCTCGATCACCGTCACGCGCCTCTCCGAGGAGCAGCGCCAGCCCTTCATGGAGGCGGCCGAGCAGGTCGAGCAGCGCTTCGTCGAGATGACCGGCGACAGCGGCGAGGAGATCCTGGAGCAGATGAAGCAGGATCTCGAAGCCACCCAGTCCGGGAGCTGACCCGCCTTCGCCGGGACCGCGCCGCCGGCCCCGGCCTTCGCTTCGAGCAACGCGTCCCGGGAGTGCCCGCGTGAGCGATCAAGCCAAGCCGCTGAGCGACGACAGCGCCCTGCCGGGCGTGCTCGGCACCGTCGACCGCGCCATCGCCCGCGTCGAGGCCGTGCTCCTCGGCGCCGGCGTGCTGCTGATGGCGCTCAACACCGTGGCCAACGTCGTCGGCCGCTTCGCCTTCGGCCAGAGCCTGTTCTTCTCCGAGGAGCTCAACCGCATCCTGATCGTGCTGATCACCTTCGCCGGCATCAGCTACGCCGCTCGCCAGGGCCGGCACATCCGCATGTCGGCGATCTACGACGCGATGCCCCCGGCGATGCGCAAGCCGCTGATGGTGGTCATCGCGCTGACCACCGCGGTCTTCATGTTCGGGCTCTGCTGGTACTCGATCGGCTACCTGCTGACCCAGATGGACCGCGGCCGGTTGCTGCCGGCGCTGCAGATCCCGGTCTGGGTGACGCTGGTCTGGGTGCCGGTCGGCTTCTTCATGACCGGCACGCAGTACCTGCTGACGGCGATCAAGAACCTGACCTCGCGTGACATCTATCTCTCGACCAACGTGCTCGAAGGCTACGAGGACGACGAGCGGGAAGTCTGAGGAGCCCCGACCATGGCCGCGTCCACCCTCTTCGCCATCATGCTGGCGCTCCTGCTGCTCGGCTTTCCGATGATGATCCCGCTGATCGCGGGGGCGACCTACGGCTTCGTCGCCATGTTCGGCGGGCTCTCGCAGATGGAGACCATGGTGCAGCAGTTGATGGCCGGCATCCGCCCGGCCTCGCTGATCGCGGTGCCGATGTTCATCTTCGCCGCCGACATCATGACCCGCGGCCAGTCGGCCGGGCGCCTCATCGACATGGTGATGGCCTTCGTCGGCCACCTGAAGGGCGGGCTCGCGGTCTCGACGGCGACGGCCTGCACGCTGTTCGGCGCGGTCTCGGGCTCGACGCAGGCGACCGTGGTCGCGATCGGCTCGCCGCTCAGGCCCAGGATGCTGAAGGCGGGCTACAACGACAGCTTCGTGCTCGCGCTCATCGTCAACGCCTCCGACATCGCCTTCCTGATCCCTCCCAGCATCGGCATGATCATCTACGGCGTGGTCTCGGGCACCTCGATCGCGGAGCTGTTCATCGCCGGCATCGGCCCGGGGTTGCTGATCCTCGCGCTGTTCGCCGCCTACAGCGTGGTCTACGCGCGCCGCCACGACCTGCCGGTCGAGGCGAAGGCCGACTGGCGCACGCGGGCGAAGGCGATCTACGGCGCGCTCTGGCCGCTCGGCTTCCCGGTCATCATCATCGGCGGCATCTACGGCGGCATCTTCAGCCCGACCGAGGCGGCAGCGGCCTGCGTGCTCTACGCGCTGGTGCTGGAGGTCGTGATCTTCCGCGAGATGAGCCTCGCGGACGTCTGGGAGACGGCGAAGTCCACCGGGCTCATCACCGCGGTGGTGTTCATCCTGGTGGCGGCCGGCGCGGCGTTCTCCTGGGTGATCTCCTTCGCGCAGATCCCGCAGAACGTGCTCGACGGCATCGGCATCTCGGAGATGGGCCAGATCGGGGTGCTGTTCACGATCTCGATCGCCTTCTTCGTCGGCTGCATGTTCGTCGATCCGATCGTGGTGATCCTGATCCTGGTGCCGATCTTCGCGCCCGTCGTGGAGAGCGTCGGGCTCGACCCCGTCCTTGTCGGCACGATCATCACGCTCCAGGTCGCGATCGGCTCGGCCACGCCCCCCTTCGGCTGCGACATCTTCACCGCCATCGCGGTGTTCAAGCGGCCCTACGCCGAGGTCGTGCGCGGCACGCCGCCCTTCATCCTGATCCTGCTCGGCGTCGCGGTGGCGCTGATCTTCGTGCCCGAGATCGCGCTCGGCCTGCGCGACCTGGCCTTCGACAAGTAGGGAGGCGCGCATGTTCCGTCGGATCGTGGTCGCCTACGACGGCTCCAAGGGGGCCACCGAGGCGCTGAGGAAGGCGGTCGAGCTGACCAAGCTCTGCGAGGCGGAGCTGATGGTGCTGACGGTCTACCGCCACCACTCGATGCTGGAGGCCTCGATCTCGATGGTGCGCCCCGAGGCTACGGCGGGCACGCTCGACGACGCCATGCGCGAGCACGCCGAGGAGGTGGTCGAGCAGGGCAAGACCGTCGCCGTCAGGCTCGGCGCGGCGGGGACGCGGGCCTTCGTCAAGAACGGCCCCGTCGCGCGCGGCATCGTCGCCTTCGCCGAGGAGCACGACGCGGATCTGGTCGTGCTTGGCAGCCGCGGGCTCGGCTCGATGGACCGCTACCTGCTCGGCTCGGTGAGCCACAAGGTGAGCGGCCTCGCCGACGTCCCCGTGCTGGTGGTCTGAATGGACCTCGCCACGCCGGCGGTCGAGACGGCCCCAGCGCCGCCCCGCCTCGACCCGCCCGGCACGCCGGCGCGCGTCGGTCTCTTGCTCCTGTCGAGCGATCTGACCACCGAGCGCGACGCCGCGCGCGTGCTCGCCCCGGAAGGCATCGCCGCGCACGCCGCGCGCGTCGCCTTCGACAACCCGACCACGCGCGAGAGCCTGCGCCGCATGGGCGCGCGCATCGCCGAGGGGGCGGCGCTGCTGGTGCCGGGCGCGGCGCTCTCGGCGGTCTGCTTCTCCTGTACCTCCGGCACGGTCGAGATCGGGGGCGAGGCGGTCGCCGCGGCCATCCGCGCCGTTCGTCCGGGCGTGCCGGTCGTGACCCCGCCGGAGGCCGCGCTCGACGCCTTCGCCGCCCTCGGCGCGCGCCGCGTGGCGCTGCTCACGCCCTATACCGAAAGCGTCACCGCGCCCATGGCCCGCTGGTTCGCCGAGCGCGGCGTCGAGATCGTGCGTGCGCGCTGCCTCGGGATGGAGGACGACCGCGCGATGGCCCGCGTCTCCCGTGCGGCCATCGCCGAGGCCGCGGCCGAGGCCGACCATCCGGCGGCGGAGGCGCTGTTCGTCTCCTGCACCGCGCTGCCGGCGCTCGGCGCGGCGGCGGCGATCGAGGCGCGGCTCGGCAAGCCGGTCGTCACCTCGAACCAGGCGAGCCTCTGGCGGCTGCGCGCGCTCGCGGGCGCCGCCGCGCCGCGCGAGGGTCTCGGGCGTCTCCTCGCCCTGCCGGCGCCGGCGGGGTGAGACCCCCTTCCCCTAGGGCCGCCCGCGCCGCTAGGCTGGCTGGCGAAGACCCCGGGGGCGGGGACGACCCGACGAGGTGACAGCGTGTCCTACGAGAGGCTCACGGACCCGGCGTTCTCGCTGGAGGAATACGCCCGGCGCATCGCCAAGACGCGCGAGGCCATGGCCGCGCGCGGCATCGAGCTGATGATCGTGAACGATCCCTCCAACATGTCCTGGCTGACCGGCTACGACGGCTGGTCGTTTTACGTCCACCAGTGCGTGCTCCTAGCGATGGAGGGCGACCCGGTCTGGTTCGGCCGCGGCCAGGACGCCCAGGGCGCCGTGCGCACCGTGTTCATGGACGACGAGCACGTGGTCGGCTACCCCGACCACTACGTGCAGGCCTCCGACATCCACCCGGTCGACTATCTCTCCACCGTGATCCTCGAGCGCGGCTGGGACCGCCTCGCGATCGGGGTCGAGTGGGACAACTACTGGTACACGGCGCGCGGCGACGCGGTGTTGCGCCACCACCTGCCGAACGCCACCGTCATCGACGCGACCGGCCTCGTGAACTGGCAGCGCGCGGTCAAGTCCGACGAGGAACTGGCCTTCATGCGCATCGCCGCGCGCCGGGTCGAGAAGATGCACGCGCGCATCCTCGACAAGGTCGAGCCCGGCATCCGCAAGTGCGATCTGGTGGCCGAGATCTACGACGCGGGCCTGCGCTACGACCCCGAGATCGGCGCGGGGGGCGACTACCCGGCGATCGTGCCGCTCCTGCCCTCGGGCTCGGACGCGGCGGCGCCGCACCTGACCTGGGACGACAAGCCGATGAAGGCGGGGGAGGGCACCTTCTTCGAGATCGCGGGCACCTACCGCCGCTATCACTGCCCGCTCTCGCGCACGGTGTTCCTGGGCAAGCCCACGCCGATCTTCCTCGACGCCGAGAAGGCCACGCTGGACGCGATGGAGGCGGGGCTCGAGGCGGTGAGGCCCGGCGCCACCTGCGACGACGTGGCGAGCGCCTTCTTCCGCACCCTCGGCCTGCACGGCTTCGAGAAGGACAACCGCACGGGCTACCCGATCGGGCTCAGCTACCCGCCCGACTGGGGCGAGCGCACCATGTCGCTGCGCCGCGGCGACCGCTCCGTGCTGGAGGCGGGGATGACCTTCCACTTCATGTCCGGGCTCTGGCTCGAAGAGGTCGGCATCGAGATCACCGAGAGCTTCGTCGTCACCGAGACGGGTCACGAGTGCCTCGCGAACGTCCCGCGCAAGCTGTTCGTGAAGGACTGAGATGGCCGACGACGCCGTCGCCGGGCCGCCGCCGTCGCCGATCGTCGCGACGATCCCGCTCGACGCGCCGGGCAAGCGCCACGGTTTCCTGCGCCTGCCCTACTCGCGCGACGACAGCGCCTGGGGCTCGGTGCTGATCCCGATCAGCGTGATCGCGGGCAGCGAGGGCCCGACGGCGCTGCTGACGGGGGCCAACCACGGCGACGAGTACGAGGGGCCGATCGCGCTCCAGGGCCTGATCGAGGAGCTGGCCCCCGAGGCCGTCTCGGGCCGGGTAATCGTGGTGCCCTACATGAACCTGCCCGCCTTCCGGGCGGGCAAGCGCACCTCGCCGCTCGACGGGGGCAACCTCAACCGGCTGTTCCCCGGCCGTCCCGACGGCAGCCCGACACAGAAGATCGCCAACTACTTCCAGCGCGTGCTGCTGCCCATGGCCGACGTGGTGCTCGACTACCACTCGGGCGGGCGCACGCTCGACTTCGTGCCCTTCGCCGCAGCCCACGTCCTCTCCGACGAGCGGCAGGAAGCCGCCTGCCTCGCGGCGATGCGGGCCTTCAACGCGCCCTACTCGATGCGGCTTCTCGAGATCGACGCGGTCGGCATGTACGACACCGCCGTCGAGGCGATGGGCAAGACCTTCGTCACCACCGAGCTCGGCGGCGGCGGCACCTCGACGGCCGCGACGGTCGCGATCGCGGCCAAGGGGGTGCGCAACGTCCTCAGGCACGCCGGCATCCTCGCGGGCGAGCCCGAGATCGGGCCGACGACGATGCTCGACATGCCCGACGGCGACTGCTTCGTCTTCGCCGAAGCCGAGGGGATGGTCGAGCCGCTCGTCGATCTCGGCGGGCGGGTGGAGAAGGGCGCGCCGCTCGCGCGGATCTGGCCCCTCGACCGCACCGGCGTCGCGCCCGTGACGGTCGCCGCGCGCCGTTCGGGCCTGCTCGCGAGCCGGCACTTCCCCGGCCTCGTGCAGGCGGGCGACTGCCTCGGGGTGGTGGCGGAGGTAGTCGGCTGAGCGTCGCGCCTTCGCCTTGCCGGGGCCGCGCCGGGGTGCTTTACCCGCGGCTTCGAGGGCGGCGCGGGGGAGCGCGATGAAGGGCAGGATCGTCGCGATCGGTGGCGCCGAGGACAAGAGCCAGGAATCCGTCATCCTGGGACGGGTGATGGCGCTCGCGCCCGAGGGACGGCGCGAGGTGGCGGTGATCACCACCGCGAGCATGATCCCCGACGAGGTGTTCCCCGCCTACGACGAGGTGTTCGGCGAGCTGGGCGCCGAGGCGGTGCACCATCTCGACGTGCGCGACCGCGCTGGCGCGCGCGATCCGGCCCGCGTCGCCGCCGTCGAGCGCGCGGGCGTCGTGTTCATGTCGGGCGGCGATCAGCTGAGGCTGACCAACGTGCTCGGCGCCTCGCCGCTGCTCGCGGCCATGCGCCGCGTGCGGTCGGAGGGCGCGGTGATCGCGGGCACCTCGGCCGGGGCGGCGGCGATGTCGGCGACGATGATCTACAACGGCCACGCCGCCGACGCGCTGAGGAAGGGCGCGGTCAAGATGGCCGCGGGCCTCGGCTTCTGGGAGGGGGTGGTGATCGACAGCCACTTCCTCGAGCGCGGCCGCTTCACGCGCCTGATGGAGGTGGGCGCGACCAACCCCGAGTTCGTCGGCATCGGCCTCGGCGAGGACGCCGCGGTGATCGTCCACGACGACGGCGTGCTGGAGGCGATCGGCAACGGGCACGTCGTCGTGGTTGACTGCGCCCAGCTCGGCTACTCTAATGTCGCAGACCTCACCGACGGCATGCCAGTCGCCACCTCGCACGTCCTGATGCATGCCCTGACCAGCGGCTTCGGCTACGACGTTGCCGAACGGCGGTTTCTACGCGCTGCCGACCTGAACGATCGTTTGGAGGCGATGCGACATGCGGATCCTGGAGCATCGGGCGCTCCGCGGCCCGAACTACTATAGCCGCTATCAAGCCATCTACATGCGCCTCGACATCGGCGCGCTCGACGAGCGGCCGAGCGACCGCGTCCCCGGCCTCGCCGAGAAGCTCCAGACGCTGATGCCGGGCATCCACGAGCACCGCTGCTCGGTGGGCACGGCGGGCGGTTTCCTCCAGCGGGTGGAGAACGGCACCTACGCCGGCCACATGGTCGAGCACGTCGCCATCGAGCTGCAGAACATGGTCGGCTTCTCGGTCGGCTACGGCAAGACGGTCGATAGCTACGAGCCGCGCGTCTACAACGTGGTCTACCGCTACCGCGACGAGGCCTCGGGCCTCGCCGCCGGGCGCGAGGCGGTCGAGATCGTGCGCGCGCTCTACGACGGCGAGACGCCCGACCTCGATCCCGTGATCGCGCGGCTGAAGGAGGTGCGCGACGCCAACATGCTCGGGCCGTCGACCGGCTCGATCGTGGCGGCGGCCAAGGCGCGCGGCATCCCCTGGTACCCGCTGACCGAAGGCACGAGCTACATCCAGCTCGGCCACGGCGTGAAGCAGCAGCGATTCCAGGCGACGGTGACGTGGAAGACCGGCATCATCGGCCACTCGATCGCCGACGACAAGGACTGGACCAAGCAGATCCTCGGCGACGCCGGCATCCCGGTGCCGCAGGGACGCGTGACCTACTCCTTCGAGGAGGCGCGCGACGCCGCCGAGGCCATCGGCTACCCGGTCGTCACCAAGCCGCTCGTCGGCAACCACGGCCGCGGCATCACCACCAACATCGCCACCGAGGCCGAGCTTCGCGAGGGCTACGACGCGGCCCACGCCCGCCACGAGAGCGTGGTGGTCGAGACTTACATCAAGGGCGAGGACCACCGCCTGCTCGTCATCGACGGCAAGCTCGTCGCCGCCGCGCGTCGCCGCCCGGCGCATGTCGGGGGCGACGGGCGCTCGACGCTGAAGACCCTCATCGACCGCGAGAACGCCGATCCCCGCCGCGGCGGCGGCCACGAGAACCTGCTGACCCAGATCCACATCGACCAGCAGACCGAGCGGCTGGTGGCGCAGGCGGGGCTCACCTTCGAGAGCGTCGTCCCCGAGGGCGACATCGTCTACCTCAAGTCCACCGCCAACCTCTCCACGGGCGGCACGGCGACGGACCTGACCGACGACGTCCATCCGGAGGTACGCTTCGCCGCCGAGCGGATGGGCCGGCTCATGGGCCTCGACATCATCGGCATCGACCTGCTCGCCGAGACGCTGGCGAAGCCGCTCGACCAGCAGTCCGCCGGCGTCGTCGAGGTGAACGCCGGGCCGGGGTTCCGCATGCACCTCTCGCCGACGCACGGGAAGGGGCGCGATGTCGGCGCGGCGGTCGTGGACATGCTGTTCGAGCCCGGCGACGACGGGCGCATCCCGATCGTCGCGATCACCGGCACCAACGGCAAGACGACGACCACGCGGCTGACGGCGCACCTGCTCAGGAATGCCGGGCGCAAGGTCGGCATGGCCTGCACCGGCACGGTGGAGATCGACAACCACGTCGTCCTGCGCGGCGACTACTCGGGCCCGGCGGCGGCGCAGGCGGTGCTGAAGGAGCCGACCGTCGATCATGCCGTGCTGGAGGTGGCGCGGGGCGGCATCATGCGCCGCGGCCTCGGCTTCGACGAGGCGGACGTCGGCGTGCTGCTCAACATCGCCTCCGACCACCTCGGCGAGCGCGACATTCATACCCTCGACGAGCTGGCGCGCTGCAAGACGGTGGTGGTGGACGCGGTCAAGAGGTCCGGCGCCTGCGTGCTGAACGCCGACGACCCGCGCGTGCTCGACCAGGGCACCTACTGGTCGCGGGGCAAGGTCGTCTACTTCACCATGGACCCCGAGCACCCGCAGGTGGCCGAGCACGTGGCGAGCCACGGCACCGCCTTCACTGTCAGCGACGGGCGCATCGTCATGCGCCAGGGCGCGGTCGAGGCCGAGGTGATCGAGGTGGTGGACGTGCCCATCGCCTTCGAGGGCCACGCGCCGTTCAACGTGCAGAACGCCATGGCCGCCGCCGCCTCGGGCCACGCGCTCGGCCTCTCGCTCGGCGACATCGCCATGGGGCTCAGAACCTTCCACCCCACCCCCGGCCAGCTTCCGGGCCGCGTGAACCTGATCGAGGCCGACGGGGTGCGCTGCCTGATCGACTACGGCCACAACGTCCCCGCGCTCGAGGCGCTGGAGCCGCTCGTGCGCGGGCTCTCCGGGCGGCGGCGCATCGCGGTGGCGAGTGCGCCCGGCAACCGGCGCGACGAGGACCTGCGCGGGCTCGGCGCGCAGCTCGCGCGGATGGTGGACCGGCTGTTCGTCTACGAGACCGACGCGCGCGGCCGCGCCGAGGGCGAGGCGGCGGACCTCGTCCACCGCGGCGCGACGGCATCGGACGGCGGTGCCTCGGTGGAGCTGGTCATGAAGGAATACGACGCCATCGGCCGCGCCATGGACGAGGCGGCCGAGGGCGATCTGCTGCTGCTGCTCGTCGACGACATCGAGGGCACGATCCAGCGGCTCAAGGGGCGCAGCTTCCGCACGCCCGCCCCGGTCGCCGGCGGGGTGGCCGCGTCATGACCAGGAACGTCTTCGTCGTCGGCCTGAACGATCTGAACCGCGAACGCCTGCGGCGCCTTAGGGGCGTCGAGGACGTCGCGTTCCACGGCCTCCTGGACGCGGCCGCCGTGTTCGAGACGCAGGACTTCAACATGGCCGCCCTCCTGGAGACCGCCGAACGCCAGCTCGACGCCTTCCGCGAGGCGGGGGGCTCGATCGACGCCATCGTCGGCTACGCCGACTTCCCCGTCTCGACCATGCTGCCGATCCTGTGCCGCAAGTACGGGACCATCTCGACCTCGCTCGAGAGCCTGCTCAAGTGCGAGCACAAGTACTGGTCGCGCGTGGTCCAGCGCGAGGCGGTGCCCGACCATGTCACGGCCTTCACCGCCTTCGACCCCTTCGACGAGGCACCGCTGCGGCGCATCGGCGAGGCGGGGCTGTCCTTCCCCTTCTTCGTCAAGCCGATCAAGTCTTCCGGCTCGCGGCTCGGCTTCCGCATCGACAACCCGGAGGACTTCGACTTCGCGCTCGCCCGCTTCCGCGAGGAAATCGCCCAGATCTCCGAGCCCTTCGACCATGTCCTCGACCAGGCGAAGCTGCCCGAGGAGATCCGTGCGATCTCGGGGCGCTACTGCATGGCCGAGCAGGTGATCGGCGGGCGGCAGTGCACTGTCGAGGGCTACGTCCACAACGGCAAGGCGCGCGCCTACGGTATCGTCGACTCGATCCGCTACCCGCAGGTGCTGAGCTTCTTCTACTACTTCTACCCCTCCAAGCTGCCCGAGCGCGTGCAGCGCAAGATGGGCGAGATCACCGAGAAGGCGATGGAGCATACCGGATTCGACAACTCGGGCTTCAACGTCGAGTTCTTCTGGGACGAGGTGCAGGACCGGATCTGGCTCCTGGAGATCAACACCCGCATCGCACAATCGCACTGCGACCTGTTCGAGAAGGTGGACGGGGTCAGCCACCAGCAGGTGACGGTGGATCTTGGCCTCGGGCGCGAGCCGCGGATGCCCCGTCGCGAGGGCGGTTACGGCTGCGCGGCCGAGTTCTTCTACCGCGTGTTCTTCCGCAACGCGACGGTCGCCCGCGTGCCGACCCCGGAGGACATCGCCGCGGCCGAGGAGAAGGTGCCCGGCACCACCATCATCCCGCAGGTGCGCGAGGGGATGCGGCTGACCGAGCTGCCCGAGCAGGACGCCTACTCCTTCGCCGTCGCCTGCGTCTGGATGGGGGCGAACAAGCAGTCCTCGCTCCTCTGGAACTACGAGCGCGTGCTAAAGGGCCTCGACTTCGAGTTCACCGACATCGAGGAGTGACGGCCCGCCCATGAGGATCGTCGAGGACTTCCCCCGTGCGGTGCGCGAGATCGCGCATGTCGATGTCCCCATGCGCGACGGCTGCCGGCTCGGCGCCCGGATCTGGATGCCGGAGGAGGCCGAGAGCGCGCCGGTGCCGGCGATCCTCGAATACATCCCCTACCGCAAGGGCGATCTCTGCGCGCCGGAGGACCGCGCGACGGGGCGGTATCTCGCCGGCCACGGCTACGCCTACGTCCGCCTCGACCTGCGGGGCGCGGGCGACAGCGAAGGGCTGATGCGCGACGAGTACCTGGCGCAGGAGCAGGCCGACGGCGTCGACGCCATCGCCTGGATCGCCGGTCAGTCCTGGTGCGACGGGGCCGTCGGCATGATCGGCATCTCCTGGGGCGGCTTCAACGGGCTGCAGATCGCCGCCCACCGACCGCCGGCCCTGAAGGCGGTGATCACCGTCTGCTCGACCGACGACCGCTACGCCGACGACATCCACTACATGGGCGGCTGCCTGCTGCTCGACCAGTTGTCGTGGGCGAGCCAGATGTTCGCGCGCAACACGCTGCCGCCCGACCCCGCCTGCCGCCCCGACTGGCGCGAGCAGTGGCGCGCGCGGCTCGACGGCTCGGGGCTCTGGCTGAAGAACTGGCTGGAGCACCAGCGCCGCGACGCCTTCTGGCGCCATGGTTCGATCTGCGAGGATTACGCCGACGTCGAGGTGCCGGTCTACGCCGTCTCGGGCTGGGCCGACGGCTACTGCCGCGCGGTGCTGCGCCTCTGCGAGAACCTCCCGGGCCCGCGCAAGGGACTGATCGGCCCCTGGGCGCACAAGTACCCCCATGTCGGCGTGCCGGGCCCGGCCATCGGCTGGCTGCAGGAGACGCTGCGCTGGTGGGATCATTGGCTGAAGGGCCGCGACACCGGGATCATGGACGAGCCGATGCTCAGGCTCTTCATGCAGGACCACGCGCCGCCGGCGGGGCAGTACGCCGAGCGCGCCGGGCGCTGGGTGGCCGAGCCCGCCTGGCCCTCGCCGAACGTGACGCCGACGCGCTTCCACCTCGCCGCCCGCGGCGCGTTGGTCGAGGCGCCGGAGGACGACGGCGACGCCGCGCTCGCGGTCGCCCCGGCCGCCTGGGCCGGATCGGGCGGGGGCAAGTGGTGCTCCTACGCCGTGCCGGGGGACCAGCCGGTGGACCAGCGCGCCGACGACGCCCTCGCGCTCGTGTTCGAGACCGCCCCGCTCGCGCGCGATCTGGAGATCGCCGGCGACGCCGCGCTGGAGGTCGAGCTTTGCGCCGACCGCCCCATGGCGCAGGTGGCCGCGCGGCTCTCGGACGTGGCCCCGGACGGCGCCGTCACCCGCTGCGCCTACGGCGTCCTCAACCTCGCCCATCGCGAGGGCCACGCCGAGCCGCGGCCGCTGACCCCCGGCGAGCGGGTCCGCGTGCGCGTGCCCTTCAAGCCGGTCGCGCAGACCTTCCGGGCGGGCCACCGCGTCCGCCTCGCGCTCTCGCCCGAGTACTTCCCCGTGATCTGGCCCTCGCCCGAGCCGGTGACGCTGACGATCTTCCCCGCCGCCTCGACGCTGGTCCTGCCCGTGCGCGCGCCCTCGGCCGGGGACGAGCGCCTCGCGCCCTTCGGCGCGCCCGAGCGGGGGGCGGGGCCGACGGTCGAGACGGTCGAAGCCGCGGACGCCGGCTGGACGCTCGTGCGCGATCTCGGCGCGGGGACCACCGCGCTCGACGTGACCGACGGCTCGGGCGTCCGGCGCCTCGTCGAGGACGGGGTGACGATCACCAAGAAGGCGCGCGAGCGCTACGAGGGCGACGACCGCGACCCGCAGGCCGTCACCGCCTCGACGGTCTGGGAGATGGGGCTCGAGCGCGGCGACTGGCGGGTCTCCTCGCTGACCGAGACCACGCTCACGGCGGACGCCACCCATTTCGTCGTCCGCGCCCGCCAGCGCGCCTGGGAGGGCGAGGCGCTGATCGACGACCGCGCCTGGGACGAGCGCATCCCGCGCGACCACTGCTGAGGAGGGCCGGGGCCATGGGGTCGCCCGTACCGGACGCCGCCGTGCCCGACCTCGCCGACGTCCTCGCGGCGCGGCGCGTGATCCATGGCGTGGCCGAACGCACGCCGCTGGTCCCCTCGACCCATCTCTCGCGGCTCGCGGGGCAGGATTTCCTGCTGAAGCTCGACCTTGCGCAGCCGACCGGGGCCTTCAAGCTGCGCGGCGCCACCAACGCCGTCGCCGGCCTGCCGGCGGGCACGCCCGGCGTGGTCTGCTGCTCGACCGGCAACCACGGCCGCGGCGTCGCCTACGCCGCCCGCGCCATGGGGCTCCGGGCCGTGGTCTGCATGTCCGAGCTGACGCCCGAGGCCAAGCGCGCCGGCGTGCGCGCCTTCGGCGCCGAGCTTCGCATCGTCGGGCAGAGCCAGGACGAGGCCGAGGACGAGGTCGCCCGCCTCGCCGAAGCGGAAGGCCTCGCGGCGATCTCGCCCTTCGACGACCCGCGCGTGGTCGCGGGGCAGGGCACCATCGGGCTCGAGATGATGGAGGCGCGGCCCGACCTCGACACCCTCCTCGTGCCGCTCTCTGGCGGCGGGCTCGCGGGCGGCATCGCGCTCGCGTCCAAGGCGATCAAACCGTCGGTCCGGGTGATCGGCGTCAGCATGGACCGCGGCGCGGCGATGCACGCCTCGCTGGAAGCCGGAAAGCCGGTGCGGGTGCGCGAGGTGGCGAGCCTCGCCGACAGCCTCGGCGGCGGCATCGGGCTCGACAACCGCCTGACCTACCGGCTCTGCCGCGATCTGCTCGACGACGTGGTGCTGGTCACCGAGACCGAGATCTACCGCGCGCTGCAGACGATCTACTACGAGGACGCGATCGTCTGCGAGGGCGCCTGCGTGGTCGGCGTCGCCGCGATGCAGGCGGGCAGGCTGCCCCCCTTCCACGGCCCGGTCGCCACCGTGATCACCGGGCGCACGCTCGACATGCGGCTGCACGCCGACGTCATGCAGGGGCGCGACGTGACGCTCGGGGACACGACGATACCGGGGGCGTCCTATGAGCCGTGAAATCCTGCTGCTGAGCGCCGCCGAGCTTCGCCGCGCCGTGCCGCTCGACCGTGGGGCGGTCGACGTGGTCGAGGGCGCCTTCCGCGCGCTCGCCGAGGGCCGCGTAGTGATGCCCCCCGTCCTCTCGATGGAGATCGCCGCCGCCAACGGCGAGGTCGACGTCAAGACCGCCTACATCGAGGGGCTGGACGTCTTCGCGGTCAAGATCAGCCCCGGCTTCTTCGACAACCCGAAGATCGGGCTGCCGAGCCTGTCGGGCCTGATGGTGGCGCTCTCGGCCACCACGGGCCAAGTGCGCGCGGTGCTGCTCGACGAGGGCTACCTGACCGACCTGCGCACCGCCGCCGCGGGCGCCGTCGCCGCGCGCCACCTCGCGCCCGCGCGCGTCGAAACTGCGGGCGTGATCGGCGCCGGCGCGCAGGCGAGACTACAGATGATCGCCGCCCATCTGGAGCGGCCCTACGGGCGCGGCCTCGTCTGGGCGCGCGATCCGGCCAGGGCCGGGGCCGCCGCGGCCGAGATCGCCGCCGCGACCGGCGCGGACGTCCGTGCCGAGGCCGACCCCGCCCGCCTCGTGGCCGAGAGCCAGCTCGTCGTCACCGCGACGCCCGCGCGCGCGCCGGTCCTGCGTGCAGACTGGCTGCACCCGGGGCTGCACGTCACAGCGATGGGCTCGGACCAGGCGGGCAAGAACGAGATCGAGCCCGCGGCGCTGGCCGCGGCCGACGCCTACGTCTGCGATCGCCGCGCGCAGGCCGAGGTCATGGGCGAGCTGCGCGCGGCCCTCGCGGCCGGTCTCGGCGACCGGATCGCGCCGGTGGACCTCGGTGAGGTGATCGCCGGACGCGCGCCCGCGCGACGCTCCGAGGAGGCCGTCACCCTCTGCGACCTCACCGGGACTGGCGCGCAGGACACGGCGATCGCGGCGCACGCGCTCGCCGCGGCGGCCGGCCTCGGCGCGGGCACGGGCTTCGCCGCGGCCCCCTGAAGTCAGGGCGGAGCATCGCGGCGATCGGCGCGCGCGGTGCCGCGCACCATACCGGTCGAAGCCGGTATGGCGTCGCGGCCGTCCGCCGGGCTTACTCCGCCGCCTTGCCCTTGGCGACGCGCTCGATCGCGGTCATCAGGATCTCTTCGGCCTCGGCCTTGTCGCCCCAGCCGGTGACCTTGACCCACTTGCCTTCCTCGAGGTCCTTGTAGTGCTCGAAGAAGTGCTTGATGCGGTCGAGCGTCTTCTGGGGGATGTCCTTCAGGTCTTGGATGTTCGCCTGGAAAGGGTCGACCTTCTCGACCGGCACGGCGATCAGCTTGTCGTCCACACCGCCGTCGTCCTCCATCTTCAGCACGCCGATGGTGCGGCAGCGGATCACGACGCCGGGCGCGAGGCTGAAGTCGCAGAGCACCAGCACGTCGGTCGGGTCGCCATCGTCGTGCAGCGAGTTCGGCACGAAGCCGTAGTTGCACGGGTAGAACATCGGCGTGTTGATGATCCGGTCGACGAACACCGCGCCCGACGCCTTGTCGATCTCGTACTTGACCGGCGCGCCGCCGCCGGCGCCGCCGGTGATCTCGATGACGACGTTGATGTCGGAGGGCGGCTTCTTGCCCGCCGGGATCGCGTCGATGTCCATGGTCGGCTCTCCTCGTGGAGGGGTGGTTCGCAGGCGCGCGGCTAGCATGCGGCGCGACGCCGCGAAAGACCTCGCCCGGACCCCGGCGCCGCCGAAGGGGGCCTCAGCCGACCGGGGCCGCCTCGCGCCGGGCGGCGGCGTAGAGCGCGGCGATCAGCTCGCCCTTGCTCATGCGCGCGCAGCCCTCGACCCGGCGCGCCTGCGCCTCGGCGAGCAGCGTCTCCTTGCGCCAGCGCTCGAACACGCGGCACTTCGGCCGATCGGGCCAGAGGGGGGCGGCGGGCTCCCGGACGGCGAGGGGCGCCGGCATCGGCGCGCCGGGACGACGGGCGTGCAGGGCGAAGGGGAAGGGCATCGGCGCCTCCTCGTGTCGTGTCGTTTCGATACAACACCGCAGAACGCGGCCGGTTGCAATCCGGAACGGGAGCGGCGCGTCAGTGCCGACGCAGCGCCGCGATCAGCGCGTCCTTGTTCATCGACGAGCGCCCCTCGATGCCGATCTCGCGGGCGCGCGCGTGCAGCGCCTCCACCGTCCAGTCCTCGTAGGGAGGGCTCTCGCCCCCCTTCCGGCTCGGCGCGTGGTCGGGGCGGGCCCGCGCGTTGGCGATGCGCGCGGCCTTCTCCTTCGAGGCGCCCTGATCGCGCAGCGCCTCGTAGGTCTCCTCGTCCTTGATGCTCGGGCGCTTGTCGTCGCTCATGGGTTGGTCTCCGTCACCTCGCGTGGCTCCCGAACCGCGGCGCCCGCCCCGCGGTTTCCACGCCCCGTGGTTTCCCCGGCGCAGCGGGACGGTCTCGATGGCGACCTTGCCGCTCGCGGGGGCGGGACGTATCTCGAAAGGCCGCGCGCCGTCGCGTCAGAGCCCGAGGTCCCGCCCGATGCCGATCAGATTGCCCGCCGATCTGCCCGCCTTCCGCACGCTGTCCGAGGAGGGGGTGATGGTCATGGCCGAGGCGCTGGCCGAGCGTCAGGACATCCGCCCGCTCCGGATCGCGCTCCTGAACCTGATGCCCGACAAGATCTCGACCGAGACGCAGATCGCCCGTCTCGTCGGCGCCACGCCGCTCCAGGTCGAGCTGACGCTGGTCGCGATGTCCGACCACGTGCCGAAGAACACCGCGGCGAGCCACATGGAGGCGTTCTACCGCCCCTTCCGCGAGATCGCCGAGCTGAAGTTCGACGGCGTGATCATCACCGGCGCGCCGGTCGAGCTTCTGCCCTTCGAGGCGGTCGGCTACTGGGACGAGCTGACGGCGATCTTCGACTGGACGCAGACCAACGCGCACGCGACCTTCGCGATCTGCTGGGGCGCGCAGGCGATGCTGCACCACTTCCACGGCGTGCCCAAGCGCGCGCTCGCGAAGAAGGCGTTCGGCTGCTACCGCCACCGCAACCGCGCGCCGGCGCACCCCTACCTGCGCGGCTTCTCCGACGACTTCACCGTCCCGGTCAGCCGCTGGACCGAGACCCGCGCCGAGGAGCTGCCCGAAGGCCGCGGGCTGCAACTGCTGATGAGCGCGCCGGAGACCGGCCCCTGCCTGGTCGACGACCCCACGCACCGCGCGCTCTACATGTTCAACCATATCGAGTACGACACCGACAGCCTCAGGGTGGAGTACGAGCGCGACCGCGCCCGCGGCGTCGAGATCGACCCGCCGCGCCACTACTTCCCCGGCGACGACCCGAGCCGGCCGCCGGAGAACCGCTGGCGCAGCCACGCCTTTCTGCTGTTCGGCAACTGGCTCAACCAGATCTACCAGACCGCGCCGTTCGACGTGGCCCTGATCGGGAGCGCGGGCGAGCGCCCCGACGCCGCGTGCCCCGGCGCGATGCGCGCCGTCGGCTGACCGGCCCGGTCGCGACGGGAAGGCGTCTCCGACGCCGCAGGGCGGTTGCCGGCCGCGGGCGCGCCCCCATCTCGCTGCCCGTCTCGCCTTAGCGCCGCGAGAGGAGCCGGTCCGCCATGCCTTGCCCGATGCGCCGCCCCTCGCCGCGCCGCGCCCCGAGCCCGTCCGCCGGTGCCTTCGTCCCCGGCGCGGGCCGGCCGAACCGGCGCCTGCTGCTGGCGGGCGGGGCCGCGAGCCTCGCGCTCGCGGGCTGCGGGGCGCCCTACCCGACCGACCGCGCCGAGGCGCGCTACCCCCCGATCGGCGAGTTCGTCGCGGCCGAGGGGCTGCGCGTGCACTACTGGCGCCGCGATCCCGAGGACCCCGACCGGGCGCGGCGCCTGCCGGCGGTGCTGATCCACGGCGCGTCCGGCAACCTGCGCGACTGGACCTTCGACGCGGCGCCGCGCCTCGCCGAGCATCGCCCCGTGATCGCGCTCGACCGCCCCGGCTTCGGCTATTCCGAGCGGCCGGATGCGCGCGGCTGGCACCCCAGGGTGCAGGCGCGGGTGCTGCGCGGGGCGGTGGCGCGCCTCGGCGTCGAGCGCGCCTTCGTCGTCGGCCACTCGCTCGGCGCGGCGGTGGCGATGGCCTGGGCGGCCGACGCGCCGTCGAGCGTCGCCGGCGTCGTGCCGGTCTCGGGGGTGACGATGCCCTATCGCGGCGTCGGCCGGGCGATCGGCGATCTCGGCCTCGCGGGCGTGCTGGCCTGGGCCTACACCGAATACGTCAAGGCGAGCTTCGAGGCGGGCGGGCTCGAGAACTTCCTGGAGCGCGCCTTCCGTCCGCAGCCGATCCCCACGGGCTATGCCGCCTACGTCGGCGCCCCCCTCGCGCTGCGCACCTCCACGCTGGAGGCCAACGAGGCGGACCTGCGCCACATCGGCGCCGCGCTCGGCGATCTCGAACCGCTCTATCCCACGCTCGGCGTGCCGGCCGAGATCGTGCACGGCGCCGAGGACTTCATCGACCCCAGCGGACAGTCGCTGAGACTGCACGCGGCGCTATCGGACGCGCGGCTGACGCTCCTGCCGCACGTCGGGCACATGGCCCACCACGCCGCCCCCGAGGCGCTGATCGCGGCGCTCGACCGGCTGGAGGCGCGGGTCTGAGGGTTCGGTCCCGCCGGCGCTCGTCGAAGGGGCCCGCGAGGATCCTCGCCCCCGACGGCGCCATGGCGCGGTCCGTGCGGCCGGGCGCCGTGCGACGCCCCACGGGGGCGTGGGCGCACGAGACGCCCGCCTCTCCCGCCGGTGCCGATCGAACGGACCCGGCCGGTTCGCCATACGGACCGGCGCACCCGTTCACGCGCCGCGATCCGCGAGGCGGCGGCCTCAGGACGCGGGCGCGGCCGATCCCTCCGGCGGCCGCGCGCCGTGGGCGCAGTAGACGCAGCAGCTTCCCGGCTCGCGGCGCAGCTCGACCCCGCAGGCGGGGCAGTCGTGCGCCAGCTCGCAGCGGTCGGTCGGGACGGTGACGGCGTGGCGATGCCCGCAGGCGGGACAGGTGATGGTGGAGGCGAAGGCCTTGGTCATGGGGGGCTCCCGTTGGCTGGCCGCGTCGCGGGGGGCAACCTACACGAGGCGGGCCGGGTGGTCAGCCGGTGTCCGGGAGGGTCACGAGGTCGGCAACGCGCGATGCGCGCCAGCCGTGCCGAAGGTCGGGGCGTGGACGCGCCGGCCGCTCTCGGCCTCGGGCGCGGTCATTTTGGAGAAGGCCATCCAGAGGGTGCCTGTGGGGGCCTTGAGCAGGAGGCAGGGCGTCTCGCCGTTACGGACCTGACCGCCCCACGACGCGCCGCGAAAGACCGTCTACTCTCGACAGGCGTCCTCGATCGCCGCGTCGAACAGAGCGGTCCGGGGCTCGCCGAACACAGGGCGTGTTCCGGTCAGCCGCAGGATGTCGTCGTCGTGATCGACCACGTCGTAATGCGCGTTCACCGGAGGCGCGATCCGCCCGCGCTGGAACGGGGAGGCTTGGTAGGAAGACGGCCCGACCATGGTGACGCGGCGGTGGACGTGCGGGCTGGTGGGCGTCTCCGGAACGACGAAGTTGCCGTAGTCCGAACGCCCTGGCAGCGGACCGTTCCCCAACTCCCGGCGATCCGGCACGCCGCGCGGCAGACAGCACCAGTCGGCCATCTCGCCGGATAGCTGCTTCGTCGCGATCACCCCGACAGCCGCGCCAGCGCGTGGCGCTTCTTGCCCGCCGACAGCCGTACCGGCTCGGACAGGCGTTCGGCGTTCACCATCAGGCCGGGATCGCTCAGCACGTCCTCGCCGAGCCGCGCGCCCCCGCCCTCGATCAGGCGCTTGGCCTCCTTGCCCGATGCGGCCAGCCCCGCGCGCACGAACAGTTGCGCGGCCGAGACCGGCAGGTCCGCGGGCGCGATCTCGACCACCGGCAGGTCCGCGCCCATCCCGCCCGCGAAGGTCTCGGCCGCGGTCGCCGCCGCCGCTTCGGCCGCCTCGCGCCCGTGGGCGAGCGTGGTGACCTCGGTGGCGAGCACGCGCTTCGCCTCGTTGATCTCGGCGCCGCCGAGGCTGCCCAGCCGCTCGCACTCCCCGACCGGCAGCTCGGTGAACAGCTTCAGGAAGCGACCGACGTCGGCGTCGGTGGAATTGCGCCAGAACTGCCAGAAGTCGTACGGCGACAGCATGTCGGCGTTGAGCCAGACCGCGCCCTGGGCGGTCTTGCCCATCTTGCGCCCGTCCGAGGTGGTGAGCAGCGGCGTCACCAAGCCGTGGACCTCCGCGCCCTCGACCCGGCGCGTGAGGTCGACGCCGTTAAGGATGTTGCCCCACTGGTCCGAGCCGCCCATCTGCAGGAGGCAGCCCTCGCGGCGGTGCAGCTCCAGGAAGTCGTAGGCCTGGAGCAGCATGTAGTTGAACTCCAGGAACGTCAGCGGCTGCTCGCGGTCGAGCCGGGCGCGCACGCTCTCGAACGTCAGCATCCGGTTGACGGTGAAGTGCCGGCCGTAGTCGCGCAGGAACGCGATGTAGCCGAGGCCGTCGAGCCAGTCGGCGTTGTCGCGCTGGATCGCGTCGCCGCCGTGCTCCTCGAAGCTCAGGTACTTGGCGAAGACGCCCCGTAAGCTCGCCATGTTGGCCGCGATCCGCGTATCGTCGAGGAGCTGGCGGGTCTCGTCCTTGCCCGAAGGGTCGCCGATGCGCGTGGTGCCCCCGCCCATCAGCACGATCGGGCGGTGGCCGGTCTTCTGCAGCCAGCGCAGCATCATGATGTTGACGAGGTGGCCGACGTGCAGCGACGGGCCGGTGCAGTCGTAGCCGATGTAGGCCGAGACCGTCCCGCTGCGGAGGCGCTTGTCGAGGCCCTCCCAGTCGGTGCAGTCCTGCACGAAGCCGCGCGTCGTCAGGACGTGCAGGAACTCGGACTTCGGCGTGTGGATCATCGGGTCGCTCCCTCGGCGTGCGTCGCCCCTATGCAGCGAGCCCGCGCGAAAGGGAAGCCATGGGCGTGGAGACTGACGGGGAGGCCCGTGACGGGGCGGTCTGGGCGCTCGGCCTGATGAGCGGCACCTCGCTCGACGGCGTCGACGCGAGCCTGATCCTCACCGACGGCGAGCGCATCCTCGACACCGGCCCTTCGCTCTACGAGCCCTACGACGCGGACACGCTGCCCGCCCTGTCGCACGTGATGGCCGAGCCGGCGGCGTTCCGCGATGGCACGATGCCGGGCGCGGCGGAGGTGCTGGGGGAAGCGGCGCGCGAGGTCGTGCGCGTCCACGCCCGCGCGGCCGCCGCCCTGATCGCCGACGCGCCGGCCGCTCGTGCGCCGGCCGTGGTCGGCTTTCCGGGACAGACCGTGCTGCACGCGCCCGAGCGCGGGCTCACCTGGCAGATCGGCGACGGCGCCGCGCTCGCGCGCGCGCTCGGGCGCGCCGTCGTCTGGGACTTCCGCACCGACGACGTCGCCGCCGGCGGGCAGGGCGCCCCGCTCGCGCCGTTCTTCCACTGGGCGGCGATGCGCTCGGCCGGGCTGGCCGAGCCGGTCGCGGTGCTCAACATCGGCGGCGTCGCCAACGTCACCTGGGTCGATCCGCGCGCCGGGGACCCGACGGCGCCGGGCGCGCTGGTCGCCTTCGACACCGGGCCCGGCAACGCGCTCGTCAACGACTGGATGGCCGAGCACGACGGGCGGGCGATGGACGCGGGCGGCGGCGTGGCGGCGGCGGGCAGGGCGGCGCGCGCGCGTCTCGCGCAGCGGCTGCGGACCAACACGGTCGCCGACCATCTCGGCCGCCCGCCGCCGAAGTCGCTCGACCGCAACGCCTTCAACGCCTTGCCGCGGCTGCTGGAGGGCGAGAGCGTCGAGGACGGCGCGGCGGCGCTGACCGGTCTCACCGTCGACTGCGCCGCCGCCGCGCTCGACCACCTGCCGACGCCCCCGGCGCGCTGGCTGGTCTGCGGTGGCGGGCGCTACAACGCGACGATGATGGCCTGGCTCGCCGAGGCGCTCGACGGCGCGGTCGAGCCGATCGAGGCGGTCGGCCTCGACGGCGACATGCTGGAGGCGCAGGCGTTCGGCTTCCTGGCCGTGCGAGTGCTGCGCGGGATGGCGACCTCGGGGCCCTCGACGACGGGGGCGGCGCGGGCGGTCAGCGGCGGGCGGGTCGCCACGCCCTGACGTCGGTGCCGACGGGCGCGCGATCTCGCGTCGACATAGCGCCCCGAGCGGGGCTCGAGCCTCGGCCGCCCTCCCCGGATTCGGGTGCCGACGGGCGGGGTTCGTCGGAGCGGGGCGCGCGGGTCGCGCCACCTCCGGAAGTGCTCACCGAAGATCGGCCCGCGCCGAAGCCGACCCTCCGAGCGCTTCCCAGCCCGGGCGGAAGGCTCGGGCGTCGTGGAAGCGCGCGGACACGAACGGCCGGAGCGCCGGACCTGATCCGGGGGAGGGCCGCTCGGCCCCGCCGCCAGAGACGGCGCGTTCCGGGCCCTGCGCCGGGCCTGTCGTCAACCTTTCACCGAACGGAAACCGGAGCGTCGCACAGCGCCGCTAAGGCGTGAAAAACCACCCGGTGACGGCTCCATGCTCACGCTCCATGCCCTGACGAAACGGTTCGGAGCCGTGACGGCGGTCGACGCCGTCTCGATCGAGATTGACCGGCCCGCGATGGTGGGCGTGATCGGCGCCTCCGGCGCCGGCAAGTCGACCCTGCTGCGGATGCTGAACCTGCTCGAACGCCCGTCCGGCGGCCGGATCGTGTTCGAGGGGCGCGAGATCAGCGCGTTGTCGGGGCGTGGCGCGCGAGGCTGGCAGTCCGACTGCGCGATGGTCTTCCAGCAGTTCAACCTCGTGCCGCGCCTCGACGTGGTCACCAACGTGCTGCACGGCACGCTCTACCGCACCGGCACGCTGCGCGCGCTCTCGGCGCTCTGGCCCGAAGCCGACATCCGCCGCGCCATCGCGATCCTGGAGCGTCTCGGGATCGAGACGCAGGTCGCCAAGCGTGCCGAGGCGCTGTCGGGCGGCCAGCAGCAGCGCGTCGCCATCGCGCGCGCGCTGATGCAGGAGCCGAAGATGATCCTGGCCGACGAGCCGATCGCCTCGCTCGACCCCATGAACGCGCAGATCGTGATGGAGACGCTGCGGCGCATCCACGACGAGGATCGGCGGATGATCGTGTGCAACCTGCACACGCTCGACACCGCCCGGCGCTACTGCGACCGGGTGATCGGCATGCGCGAGGGCCGCGTGGTGTTCGACGGCCCGCCGAGCGCGCTCACCGCCGCCGCCGCACGCGACGTCTACGGCGCGGACGGGACCTTCTCCGAGGACGCGACCTCGACCGAGATCCGCGACGCCGACGCGCGCTCGCCGGCCCGGAAGGCCGCGGCCGCCCTCTGAGGCCACCGGCCGGCCCGGGCGTGCCGGGCCGGCGACCGACACCCCATCGGGAGACGCGACCATGGACCCGAAGACCCTCGCCCTCGCCCTTCTCGCCTCCACCGCGCTCGTCGCGCCGGGCCTCGCCCAGACCTCCGGCCAGGAGAGCGGCGCCGAGGCCGAGATGACGCCGCAGGAGAGCGAGATCCCCGACACCTCAGAGGAGGACCTCGCCGACAGCGAGGCCGATCTGATCGACGAGTTCAACATCGGCGTGCTCGGCGGCGAGAACGCACAGGACCGCATGACCGCCAACCAGTGCCTCGCCGACTACGCCTCCGAGCGCCTCGGCGTCGAGGTCAACGTGTTCACGCCGGCCGACTACAACGGCGTGATCCAGGGCCTGCTCGGCGGCTCGCTCGACATGGCCTGGCTCGGCGCGTCGAGCTACGCGGCCGTCTACCTCCAGGACCCGAAGGCGGTCGAGCCGGTGCTGGTCAAGACCAACCTCGACGGCTCCTACTCCTATCATTCGATCGGCTTCGCCCGTTCCGACAGCGACATCGAGAGCCTCGAGGACATGGAAGGCAAGGTGTTCGGCTTCGGCGACCCGAACTCGACCTCGGGCTACCTGATCCCCTCGGTCGAGATCCCGCAGGCGGGCGAGGAGATCACCATGGAGCCCGGCGACTACTTCCAGGACGTGGTGTTCACCGGCGGCCACGAGCAGACCATCGTCGCGGTCTCGAACGGCGACATCGACGGCGGCGTCACCTGGGCCGACGGCCTCGGCAACTGGGAGGACGGCTACAACTCCGGCGCGCTGCGCAAGGCGTCGGACGCGGGCATCGTCGACATGAACGACCTCGTCGAGATCTGGCGCTCGAAGCCGATCCCCGAGGGTCCGGTGGTGCTGCGCTCGGCGCTGCCGCGGGAGGTCAAGGACGAGATGGTGAGCCTCGTCGGCAACCTACATTCGATCGACGAGGACTGCGCCTACAGCGTCGCCGCCGGCGAGACCGCGGGCTTCCGCCCGATCGGCCACGACGCCTACGAGACCATCGTCGAGGTGCGCAAGCGCGAGATCGGCGGCTGAGCCGCGTCTTCCGGCCGCCGCGCACCCCGCGGCGGCCGACGTCGCGACCCGCCCCCGAGCCGTCCGTGAGACCCGATCCGTGACCGACGCCGCCTCGGACGCCCGACGCCCGCCGGACGTGACGGCGAGCTACCTCGCCGAACTGCGCGTGCGCCGGCTCTGGACCGCCACCGGCGCGCTGCTCTTCGTCGTCGCCTTCCTCGGCGCCTTCGTCGTCGCCGACGAGCGCAACGCCGGCGGCTTCTGGGACGGGCTGCCCCAGATCCTCGACTTCCCCGCCGACGTGATCGCCGAGGCCTGGGACAACGCCGCGCGGATGCCGGGGCTTCTGCTCTACTACCTGCCCTCGCTGGTCGAGACGGTGAACATCGCCGCCGCCGCCACGCTGCTCGGCGCGCTCGCGAGCGCGGTCGCGGCGCTCTTCGCCACCCGCGGCCTCGCCCCCGCGCCACGGGCGGTGGCGCCGGTGCGCCGCCTGCTCGACGTCCTGCGCGCGGTGCCCGAGATCGTGGTGGCGCTGATCCTGATCTTCGTGCTCGGCGGCGGGCCGGTGCCGGCGCTGATCGCGATCGCGCTGCACACCGTGGGCGCGCTCGGCAAGCTGTTCTCGGAGGTGGCCGAGAACGCGGCCCTCGGCCCTGTCGAGGGGCTGCGCTCGGTCGGCGCGAGCTGGACGGGGCGGATGCTGTTCGGCGTCATGCCGCAGGTGGCGCCGAACTGGCTGAGCTACGCGCTGCTCCGCTTCGAGATCAACATCCGCGCCTCGGCCATCCTCGGCTTCGTCGGCGCGGGCGGCATCGGCTACGACCTGAGGAACACCATGTCCTTCGGCCTCGGCAAGTTCGACGAGGCGGCGGCGATCTTCCTGCTGCTGTTCGCCACCATCGTCGTGGTCGACCAGGGCGGCGGCGCGATCCGCAATCGCCTGACCGCGGGGCGGGCATGAGCGCCGCCCTCGACGACACGCAGCGCCTGATGCGGCGCAAGCGGATCGCGATCTTCGGGGTTCCGGCCCTGATCCTCGCCTACCTGACGTACGTCTTCCTCGCCTTCGAGGTGCCGCGCCTGATGGCCGAGGCCGACGGGGAGAACGCCGCCATCCTGATGGGCGACATGGTCGGCCATGACACCCACGTCACCCGCGACAACCGGTCGGGCGGGATCACCGTGGCGGTCGGCGGCGAGCGCAAGGGCCGCTACCCCGAGGGCGAGACCCCCGCCTGGGTCGAGATCGCCGAGGGCACCACCCGCGTCGATCTCGGCGGCGGCCACGTGGTCGAGCTGACCGGCCGGAACGGCCTGCGCTACGACGTGCCGGGCTACGGCGTGGTCGAGGCCACGGCCGACCGCCGCCGCGGCGTGAGCGCGACCTTCCCCGACGGCCCCGTTCCCGACTGGATCAGCGTCGGCGCCAATCGCGTCTCGCTCGACACCGGGGCTGGGCGCGTCAGCGTCACCCGGGCGCGGACCGAGGTGATGCGCCCCTTCCTCGGCTGGGAGCTGTTCTTCTTCACCCTTGACAGCCCCTATCACGGCCTCGGCGCCGGCGCGCTCGCGGGGCGGGCGCTTTCCGGCGAGGCGGGCGCGATCGTCTCGGACTTCTGGTTCAACGACATGTGGCGTCACGGCGAGGTGTTCTGGGCGCTTCTGGAGACGATCCTGATGGCCTTTCTCGGCACGGCCGGCGCGGCGATGATCGCGCTGCCGGTGGCCTTCCTCGCCGCGCGCAACTTCGCGCCGCTCGGCGTCGTGCGCCAAGCGGTGCGGCGCGCCTTCGACTTCCTGCGCGGGGTCGACGGCCTGATCTGGACGGTGATCCTGAGCCGCGCCTACGGCCCCGGACCGCTGACGGGGGCGCTCGCGATCATGCTCACCGACACCGGCACCTTCGGCAAGCTGTTCTCCGAGAGCCTCGAGAACGTCGACGACCGCCAGATCGAGGGCGTGCGCGCCACCGGCGCCGGCACGCTCGCCCGCGCGCGCCACGGCGTGATCCCCCAGCTCGCGCCCGTGTATCTGAGCCAGATCCTCTACATGCTCGAATCCAACACCCGCTCGGCCACGGTGATCGGCGCGATCACCGGCGGCGGCATCGGCCTTCTGCTGACCCAGGCGATCATCACCCAGAAGGACTGGGAGGAGGTCACCTACTACATCGTGCTGATCGTGCTGACGGTCTTCGCCATGGACGCCTTCTCGGGGTGGCTGAGGCGCAGGCTGATCAAAGGCTCATGACGCGGGAGCGGGGAATGGCGCGCCTCGGACCGGACGCGCCGGTGATCCATCCGGGCTGCGAGATCACCGACGACTGCGTCTTCGGGCGCTACGTCGAGATCGGCCGGGGCAGCCGCATCGCCCATTCGCGCCTCGGCGACTACGGCTACTGCGACCGCCTGGCCGACATCGCCAACGCCGAGGTGGGCCGCTCCGCCAGCATCGCCGCCATGGTCCGGATCGGCGCGACCGACCACCCGATGGCGCGCGCCTCGCAGCATCATTTCCTCTATCGCTCGGACGACTACTGGGACGACGCCGAGCCCGATCGCGCCTGGTTCGCCCATCGGCGCGGCCGCATCGCCCGGCTCGGCCACGACGTCTGGATCGGCGCCATGGCGATGGTGAAGCCGGACGTGACGATCGGCACCGGCGCGGTGGTCGCCGCGGGCGCCGTGGTCACCGGGGACGTCGCTCCCTACCGCATCGTCGCCGGCGTGCCGGCCGCCCCCCTCCGGGCCCGCTTTCCCGACCGGGTGGCCGAGCGGCTGATGGCCCTCGCCTGGTGGGACTGGGACCACGCGACGCTGCGCGCGCGGCTCGACGACTTCCGCTCGCTCCCGGCCGAGGCGTTTCTGGAGCGCTACGAATGACCCCGGGGGACGACGCGGCCGGTTTCGCTGGTCCGGCCGGGCCGGCTCGGCTAGCTCTCGGCGCGGCGGACGTCGAGGAGACCATGGAGCGTCGCGACTGGATGGGCCTCTGCGCCCGCGCTCGCCCCGAGCGTCTGGCGGCTCTGGTGGACGCGCTCGGCGACGCGCCCGCCTACGACTGGCTGCGCGCGCCCGAGGCCGGTTCGGTCATGGTCCGCGGCCGGGCCGGCGGCCATGGCGCGGCCTTCAACCTCGGCGAGGTCACCGCGACGCGCTGCGCGCTGCGCACGGCCGACGGCGCCGAGGGCCATGCCATCGTCCAGGGCCGCGACCGGGACCACGCGACCCGCGCCGCCCTCGTCGACGCGCTGATGCAGGGCGCGCGGGCGGAGCGGGTGCGCCGCCTCGTGCTCGACCCCCTCGCGCGCGAGGAGGCGGCGCGTCGCGAGACCACCGCGCGCAAGGCCGAGGCGACGCGCGTGGACTTCGAGACCCTGGTGCGGGGCGAGGACCCGTGAGCCTCGCCGCGGGCTTCGCCGATCGCCCCGTGGAGGCCGCCCGCGCCTTCCGCGTCGCCATGCGCGCGATGGCGCGGCCGGGGACGATCCACGAGATCGACGGTCCCTCGGTGCCGGGCCTCCCGCCCGCCGCCGCCGTCCTGCTCCTGGTGCTCGCCGACCACGCGACGCCGGTGTATCTGGCGGGCCGCGCGGCGGCGGCGCGCGACTGGCTGACCTTCCACACCGGGGCGCCGGCCGGGTCGAAGGGCGCGGCGTTCTTCGCCGCGGGTTCCTGGGCCGATCTCGCGCCGCTCGACGACTACGCGATCGGCACGCCGGAGCACCCCGACCGCTCGGCGACGCTGATCGTCGAGACGGCGCGGCTCGACGCGGACGGGCCGCGCCTGACCGGGCCGGGGATCGAGACCGCGGCGCGGCTGAGCGTGCCCGACGCCGAACGGCTGCGCCGCAACGCCGATCTCTATCCCCAGGGCGTCGATTTCTTCCTGACCTGCGGCCCCCGCCTCGCCGCGCTGCCGCGCTCCACCCGGATCGGAGACGCCTGATGTACGTCGCGGCCAAGGGCGGCGAGGCGGCGATCGCGGCCGCGCACCAGTGGCTCGCCGAGGCGCGGCGCGGCGAGCCCGACCTGCCGGCGCTGACGCCCGAGCAGATCGCCGCCCAACTGACGCTCTCGGTCGCGCGCGTGATGGCCGAGGGCTCTCTCCACGACGAAGCGCTCGCCGCGCTCGCGATCCGGCAGGCGCGCGGCGATCTGATCGAGGCGATCTTCCTCGTGCGCGCCTACCGCACCACGCTGCCGCGCCTCGGCGCCTCGGTGCCGATCGACACCGGCGCCATGCTCTGCGAACGCCGGGTCTCGGCCACCTTCAAGGACGTCCCCGGCGGTCAGGTGCTCGGGCCGACCTTCGACTACACCCATCGCCTGATCGACTTCGCTCTCGCCGCCGGCGACGAGGGCGCCGCGGCCCGGCTCGCCGAGACCGCGCCGGGGTCGCGCCCGCGCGTCGCCGACCACCTCGGCCGCGAGGGATTGCTGCGCGACGAGCCCGCGGGGCCGGAGACGCCGCCCGATCTCACCCGCGAGCCCATGGCGCTGCCGGCCTCGCGCGCGCTGCGCCTCCAGGCGCTCGCCCGCGCCGACGAGGGCTGGCTGCTCGGCCTCGCCTACTCGACCCAGCGCGGCTACGGGCGCACCCACGCCTTCGTCGGCGAACTGAGGATCGGCGCGGCGACGGTCGAGGTCGAGGTCGCGGAACTGGGCTTCACCGTCGCCTTCGCCGAGATCGTCGTCACCGAGTGCGAGACGGTCAACCAGTTCACCGGCTCGCGCACCGAGCCCGCGCAGTTCACCCGCGGCTACGGCCTGACCCTCGGGCGCTGCGAGCGCAAGGCGATCGCCATGTCGCTGATCGACCGCGCGCTGCAATGGCGCGAGCTGGGCGAGGACCCGGCTGGCGCGCCGGCGCAGGACGAGGAGTTCGTGCTGATGCACGCCGACAACGTCCAGGCGACGGGCTTCTTGGAGCACATCAAGCTGCCCCACTACGTCGACTTCCAGGCCGAGCTGGAGCTGGTTCGGCGCCTGCGCGCGGCGGGCGGGGCGACGGAATGATCCCGTCCGCGCGGGATCGGCGAGCGATCCGGGGGACGGCGCAATGAGCGACTACAACTTCGCCTACCTCGACGAGGCGACCAAGACGATGATCCGGCGCGCGATCCTGAAGGGCCTCGCGGTGCCGGGCTACCAGGTGCCCTTCGCCAGCCGCGAGATGCCGATGCCCTACGGCTGGGGGACGGGGGGCGTGCAGCTCACCGCCGCCTGCCTCGTGCCCGAGGACGTGCTCAAGGTGATCGACCAGGGCGCCGACGACACCACCAACGCGGTGTCGATCCGCGCCTTTTTCGCCCGGGTGGCCGGGGTGGCGACCACCACCCGCACGCGCGAGGCGACGCTGATCCAGACCCGCCACCGCATCCCGGAACCGGCGCTCGGCGACGACCAGATCCTCGTCTTCCAGGTGCCGATCCCCGAGCCCCTGCGCTTTCTGGAGCCGCGCGAGGCCGAGACGCGGCGGATGCACGCGCTGGAGGAGTACGGCCTGATGCACGTCAAGCTCTACGAGGACATCGCCCGTCACGGCGCCATCGCGACGGCCTACGCCTATCCCGCCAAGGTCAACGGCCGGCACGTCTTCGACCCCTCGCCGATCCCGCGCTTCGACAACCCGAAGCTCGAGAGCCGGGCGATCCAGCTGTTCGGCGCCGGGCGCGAACAGCGGATCTACGCGCTGCCGCCCTTCACCCGCGTCGAGAGCCTCGACTTCGAGGACCACCCGTTCGAGGCGTCGAAGGCCGCGGGCGCCTGCGCGCTCTGCGGTGCCACCGACAGCTATCTGGACGAGATCGTCGCCGACGACGCCGGCAAGCGCCGGCTGCAGTGCTCCGACACCGACTACTGTGCCGGGCGGCGGTCGTGAACGCCGCCCCGGGGACGACGACGGCCGCGGCCGGGGACGACGCGCCCCTCCTGCGGGTCCGGGGGCTGACGCGCGCCTACGGCGCGCGGATCGGCTGCGAGGCGGTCGATCTCGACGTCTGGCCCGGCGAGGTGCTCGGCGTCGTCGGCGAGAGCGGCTCCGGCAAGTCCACGCTCCTCGCCTGCCTCGCGGGCCATCTGGCCGCCGACGCGGGAACGGTGATCTACGACGGACGGGACGTCCTGACGCTGCCCGAGCCGGCACGGCGGCGGATGCGGCGCACCGACTGGGCCTTCGTCCACCAGAACCCCCGCGACGGGCTGAGGATGACCGTCAGCGCGGGCGGCAACGTCGGCGAGCGGCTGATGGCCGGAGGGGCGCGCCACTACGGTGCGATCCGCGCGAGCGCCGCCGACTGGCTGTCGCGCGTCGAGATCGACCCCGGGCGGATCGACGAGCGGCCGAGCGCCTTCTCGGGGGGGATGCAGCAGCGCCTCCAGATCGCGCGCGGCCTCGTCACCGCGCCGAGGCTCGTCCTGATGGACGAGCCGACGGGCGGGCTCGACGTCTCGGTGCAGGCGCGGCTTCTGGACCTCCTGCGCGGGCTGGTGCGCGACATGGGGATCGCGGTGGTTCTGGTGACCCACGACATCGGCGTGGTGCGCCTGCTCGCCGACCGGCTGATGGTTATGCATCGCGGGCGGGTGGTCGAGACCGGGCTGACCGACCGGGTGCTCGACGACCCGCAGCACCCCTACACCCAGCTCCTCGTCGCCTCGGTGCTGGTGCCGTGAGCGAGGACGCGGTCGTCGCGGTCGAGGGCGTCGCCAAGGCCTTCACGCTCCACGTCCAGGGGGGCGTCGTGGTCCCGGTCCTGGAGGGCGCGCGCCTGAGCGTCGCCGCCGGCGAATGCGTGGCGCTGACGGGGGCGTCGGGGTCGGGCAAGTCCACGCTCCTGCGGCTCCTGCAGGGCAACTACGCCCCCGGAGCGGGCCGGATCGTGGTCGCGGGGCTGGATCTGGCCACGGCCTCGCCGCGCGAGATCGCCGCCCTCAGGCGCGAGCGGCTCGGCTACGTCTCGCAGTTCCTGCGCGTGGTGCCGCGGGTGCCGTCGATCGACGTCGTGGCCGAACCCCTGCGTCTGGGCGGCG
Organism: Paracoccaceae bacterium; assembly: GCA_050330995.1. Taxonomy (GTDB): domain Bacteria; phylum Pseudomonadota; class Alphaproteobacteria; order Rhodobacterales; family Rhodobacteraceae; genus Thermohalobaculum. The sequence continues at coordinate 22,945 of JBHJHI010000072.1, read as the reverse complement.
CCGGCGAGGCGGCGGCGCGCGAGCGAGCCGGGGCGCTGCTGTCGCGGCTGAACCTGCCCGAGCGGCTCTGGGGGCTCTCGCCCACCACCTTCTCGGGGGGCGAGCAGCAGCGGGTGAACGTCGCGCGCGGCCTCGGTCATCCCTACGCCGTGCTCCTGCTCGACGAGCCGACCGCCTCGCTCGACCCGCTCAACCGGGACGTGGTGCTGGATCTCGTCGCCGAGGCGAAGGCGCGCGGCGCGGCGATCGTCGGCATCTTCCACGACGAGGCGGCCCGGTCGGCGGTGGCCGACCGGGAGGTGGACGTCACCCGTTTCGCCGCGTCCCGCAGGTGACTTCGGGGCCGCGCCGTGCGCCTCCCGGACCGGGTCGCGCGATCGCCAGGCGCGCCTCGGGGGCGCCCGTCCGCCTCGAAGCGCCGATGGTGGCGGTCGCCCCGACCGGCGCAGGCCTTCGCGGGCCGTCGGGCTCGACCTCCCGGCCCGGCTCCCCGACGCTCAGGCGACCGCCACCATCGGCGCCTCGAAGCCGGCGAACACCCGCTCGCGGTCGCGCCGGAACTCGGTCTTGAGGAACTCCATCACCAGACGGATACGCGGGTTGTCGCGGACGTCGACGTGGGTCAGCATCCAGAGCGGCACGCGCACGTCGAAGGTCCCGGGCATCAGGCGCACCAGCCCCGGATGGTGGCGCGCGATGTAGGACGAGGTGCAGATCACGCCGAGACCCTGGTCGGCGAGCGCGAGCTGCGCCCAGACGCTGTCGATCTCGGCGCTCGCTTCGGCCTCTGCCATCAGGGCGTGCAGGTCCTGCACCTGGCGAAAGCGCGCGATCTGGCCGTGGGCGCGGATCAGACGATGACGAGCGAGGTCGGCCGGGCTCTCGGGCACGCCGAAGCGCTCCAGATAGCGCCGCGCGGCGTAGAGGCCGAAGTGGACCTCCGCCACGCGGCAGCCGAACAGCGACGGGCTCTGCGGCTCGCCGAAGCGCAGCGCGATGTCCACGGTCTTCTGCGCGAGGTTGGTGGGGTCGTTGCGCACGCAGAGCTGCACCAGGATGTCGGGCGCGCGCTCGCGCAGGAGCGCGACCTTCTCGGCCAGCCAGCAACTCGCCATCCCCTCGGTCGCCGTCACGCTCACCGTGCCGCGGAGACCCCGCTCGAGGCCTCTCAGCCGCCGGTGCAGCCCCCGGGCGGCCGCTTCCATCTCGCGCGCCTCGGGCAGGATCGCCTCGGCCGCGGGCGTGAGCCTGAGGCCCGTCGGCATCGCCGCCGGCGTGCTGGTCGAGGACGGCGTGGACCTCCGGACATCGTTCGAGAACGCGGGGTCGATCGCCGGCAGCCGCAACGGCGTCTACGTCGGCGAGGGCGACCACGAGGGGAGCCTGTTCACCAACCTCGCGAGCGGCGTGGTCGAGAGCGCCTCGCGCCCGGTCAACATCGACGGCCAGGGCTTCGCGCTCCGCAACGACGGCCTCGTCCTCGCCACGGACGACGTGCGCGACGGCGTGGTCTACGTCGATGCCACCGCCGTGGCGTTCGAGGTCGTCAACACCGGCCGGATCGACGCGGGCGAGGGCCACGACGGCGACGCGATCTCGGTCCAGGTCGGCGACCGGCCGTTCGATCCGGCGCTGGCCCTCGGCGATCCCGCGCAGGCCAGCAACGGCGCGATCCTCAACGGCGGTCTCGTCCAGGGCCGAGGCGCGGGCAGCGGCCTCCTGGTGGCGCCGGTCGCCGGACGGGACGGCGAGGCGCGGCTCGACATCGGGAACGTCGGCACCATCGCCAGCGAGGCCGAGGCGGGCCTCGGCGCCGGCGTCCGCTTCGCTGACGGCCTCGCGCTCGCGGGATCGTTCTTCAGCGACGACGACGGCCTGATCGCCGGCGTGTTCACCGCGCTGCGCTTCGGCGAGGGCGACTACGCGGACTTCGAGGTCTTCAACTCCGGCCGGATCGAGAGCGCCTCGCGCGCCGTCGACATCGACGGCACCGGGCTGGTGCTGGAGAACATCGGCACCATCGCGACCACCGGCGACGCGCGCAACGGCGCGGTCTACGCCGATGCCAGCGCCGACGACTACGAGATCGCGAACTTCGGCACGATCGAAGCGGGCGCGGGAACGAACGGCGACGCGGTCTCGCTGCAGCTCGACGACGCCGTCTCGGCCACCGTAACGAACGGCGGCGTCGTCCAGGGCCGTGGCGAGGCGCTCGGGGCGGGCCAGGCGAGCGGCGTGCGGCTGTTCTCGGCCGATCCGCAGGCGGGCTCGGCGTTCACCGGCGAGATCGTCAACACCGGGCTGATCGGCGCGGGCGATCTCGACGCCCCCGTGCCCGGCCAGGGCATCGCCGCCGCGATCCTGGTGGAGGACGGCGTGAGCTTCCGCGGCGCGATCCGCGTCGAGGAGGACGGCGCCGTCGCCGGGGCGCGCAACGGCATCTACGTCGGCGAGGGCGCGCACGCGCTGGACATCGCGGTGGCCGAGGACGCCACGGTCAGCTCCCTCAGCCGGGCGGTGAACATCGACGGCACCGGCGTCACCCTGACCAACGACGGCTTCGTCACCGCGCTCGCGGCGCCGCGCGACGGCGTCGTCTACGCCGATGCCACGGCGGACGACTTCGCCATCGTCAACGGCGCCACCGGCCAGATCCGGGTGGCGGACGGCGTCGACGGCGACGCGGTCTCGTTGCAGCTCGGCGAGCGCACCGAGGGCACGGTGCTGAACCAGGGCGTGCTGTTTCCGAGAGGGGACGGCGCCGGCGTCCGCCTGGCCCCGGGCGTCGAGGACGGCGCGATGCTGGTCGGCGACATCGTCAACGACGGTCTCGTCCTCGCCGAGCAGGGCGTGCCGGGCAGCGCCGGTTTCGTCGTCGAGGCCGGCGTCGCGCTCGACGGCGCGATCGTCAACCGCGGCGTCGTCCAGGCCGACCTCGTGCTCGACGCCCGCGACGCCGACAGCGGGGTTCGTTTCGAGTATCGCGACGGCGGGGCAAGCATCGGCGAGGGCGTCGTCGCCTTCGGCTCGGGCGACGACGCGTTCCTCGGCAGCGACGGGAGCGACCGCGCCGACGGCGGCGCCGGGCGGGACGTTCTGCGCGGCGAAGGCGGCGCGGACGAACTGACCGCCGGCGGCGGCCTCTTCGACGTGCTGGAAGGCGGCGCGGGCCGCGACCGCTTCGTGTTCGACACCCAGGACGACGGCCGGCGCGACGTCGCGCGCATCCTCGACTTCGAGGACGGCGAGACGCTCGACTTCGGCGGCGCCGCGATCGCCGCGCAGCGCGTGCTCGGCGCCGACACCGTCCTCGTGTTCGAGGGCGGGGATCGTGACGTGCTGATCCTGGAGGGCGTCGAACTCGTCCCCTCCGACCTCGCCTGAACGCCCGCACGCCCCGCGACGCCCCGAGGCGGCCCGCCGAGGCCGCTCGCGCCGACACCGACCCGTCATCCACCATCATCGAGGAGAAAGCCCGTGTTCGCCCGTCTCTCGTCCGCCGCCGCCCTCTCGCTCGTGCTCGCCCACGCCCTGCCGGCATCCGCCGTCGTGATCGAAGGCGGCGGCGAGGTCGCCTTCGACCCCGTGTTCGGCCTGACCTTCAACGGCACGTCGGCCCTCGTCCCGTCCGGCGGCGGCCCTTCTTCCGGCCCGCTCGATACGTTGCTTCTGGTCGACGTCGATCCCGACGGCGTCGTCGGCGCGTTCGGCGGCCTCTTCGCGGCCACGGACGACGCGACCTTCGAGGACGTCCTCGTCGGCGAGGTGGCGACGGTCTCCCCGGGCGACGACCTGGTTCGCCTGACCCTGGAGGATCTCGACGGCACCGCGGCGGCGCTGTTCGGCGCCTCGGCGCTCGTCACCCTCGCCGGCGCCTTAGGCGCCGACGCCGCGCTGCTGTTCGGCTCCGGCGAGGCGTTCGCCGCCACCGTCACGGTCGAGGAGGCCGTCGCGCCGATCCCGCTCCCGGCCCCGGCGCTGCTGCTGGCGGGCGCTCTCGGCAGCGTCGCGATGCTGCGACGGCGGCGGCGCGTCGCGGGGAAATGACCGTGCACGCGACGACCCCGCACAGAACGGCGGGAGGACGCTTCGCCCAGGCGGCGCCGCGTTCGAGGCCGACGCCGCGGGCAACCCCCGGCTGGGCGGGCTGCGGATCGTCGGCGGCGCGCAGTCCGGCATCCGGGCCGAAGGCGGCCTCGCGATCACGAGCAGCGCGATCGAGGGCAATAGCGGTGCGAGCGGCAGGGGGCGACGACCGCGACCCGCCGATCGTCGAGGACGCGGCCGGGGTCGATCTCGCCGCCTGATCCCGGCCCGGCGGAGGTGTCCATGGAGGCCAGCACGACGCGCCACGGACGGGCTCGGAATCGCGGCCCGCCGTCGCCGAGCGCTCTGAACTGCCTCGGTGGATCACGCGGTCCGGACCGACCGTCCCGCCGACGACCTGCCAGCCCGTCATGGACCGTGAATGAATATCGATCGGTGGTGAATGTACTCGCAGTCACTGTGGGCAAAAGCTGCCGTAAATAGATGAAATTCGGAACGATATTCCGAGAACGGAGGAGAGACGACCGATGACGACGTTCGTCGTTACCAGCGAGGCCGACAGCGGCCGCGGCACGCTGCGCGAGGCGATCGCGCGAGCCAATGCGAGCCCCGGACGCGACTCGATCGTCTTCGACGATCGCGTCGACACCGTCACCCTCGTCTCCCGCGACACCGAGAGATCGAAGCTCGCGATCACGGACGACCTGCTGGTGTTCGGGGACGACGTCACCCTCAGGGGCAACGACCGCGACCGGCTGATCGAGATCGCCCGGGACGTCGACGTCGAGCTGCGCGACCTCGCCCTGAGAGAGGGCAACATCGGCGACAGCGGCGGTGGCGCGATCCGGAACGCCGGCGAGCTGGAGCTGCGCGACGTCGCGCTGGCGAGCAACGGCGCCGGCTTCGGCGGCGCGATCCACAACGTGGGCGAGCTGGTTCTGACCCGCGTCACCCTGTCGGGCAACGACTCCCTCGGGGGCGGCGCCGGCGGCGCGATCTTCAACAGCGGCTCGCTGGTGGCCCGGTCGAGCCTCTTCAACGGCAACGAAAGCGCCGTCGGCGGCGGCGCGATCTTCAGCCGTAGCGGCTCGGTGACGCTGATCGACAGCCGGTTCGTCAACAACGAGGCGGACGGCGCGGGCGGCGCCCTGGCGACCTCGGGCGGCCTGCTGACCGTCATCGGCGGCGAGCTTCGCTTCAACGACGCGGACACGGGCGGGGCGATATCCGCCTCCGGCGCGATCGTCCGGATCGACGACCGCGCCGACAGCGGCTTCTTCCGCGACTTCGGCCCCACGCTGATCTCCGACAACACGGCGATCAACCCCGGAGGCGGCCTGTTCGTCGGGTCCGGCACCGTCACGGTGAGCGACGCGGTGATCGAGGACAATCGCTCGCGCGTCGGCGAGGGCGGCAACATCGCGCTCGAACGCACGGGGAGGGTCGAGATCGAGGGCGGGCGCCTCGCCGACGGTAGCGCCAGGCGTCCGGGCACCGACGACGCGAGCCTGTCGGGCGCGTCGACGCTGATGCTCGACGGCGTGGATCTCGCGCCCGGCACCGAAATCCGCGCCAGCGAGAACGCCGACGTCACGGTGACGTCCGACACCTTCGTGGAGGGGCTCGATCTCGTGACGGCCGGGGCCGCGGTCGCCCGCTTCGTGGTCGGCGGCGTGGCGCTGGAGGGCAACAGGATCGTGTCCAACCCCGCCTCGCCGGACGACCCGAACGTGCTCGTGGTGGGCGCCGAGGGCGTGGGCGGCGCGACGCTGGATCTGACGACGGCGGTCGGGATCGCCAACGCGGCCCGGGGTCGGCAGACCGTCACCTTCGCCGAAGGCGGCATCGTCGACGCGGGCGCGGGGCTCACGATCACCGATGCGCTGACCCTCGACGGCGACCTCGACGACGACGGCGTGCAGGACGTCGTGCTCTCGGGCGACGCCGGCGCCGTGCTGGCCTTCCGCGACCCCGGCGGCGCGCTCGCCGTCGAGGGCGTGGCGGTCACCGGCGGGACGGTCGGTCTGGACTTCGAGGGCCGGACGCTCGACGTGCGCGCGAGCCGCTTCGTCGAGCTGGACGGGACCGGGCTCGCGATCGAGGCCGAGGACTTCTCCCTCGCCGACGCCTTCGTCGAGAACAACGGCGGGGACGGCCTGCGCGTCGTCGGCGGCTCGGGCACGATCGCCGGAGGCGCCGTGCGGTCGAACGACGGCGACGGCGTGTCGCTCGAGCGCGCCGCGCTCACGATCGAGGGTACGGAGATCGGCCGCAACGACACCGGCGTCGCCGCGACGGCCTCGGATGTCACGCTGCTGCGCGTCGGGGTGAAGGCCAACCGCGAGAGCGGCCTCGCGCTGCGCGACGGCGCCCTGACGGTGCGCGACGCGCTGATCGCGGACAACCGGGCCCCCGGCGACGGCGGTGGCGTGGCGCTCGACCGCGCGCGTGCCAGCATCGAGCGCACGAGCTTCGAGGACAATGCCGCCGGGGTCGACGGCGGGGCGATCTTCGCCCGCGACAGCGAGGTGACGATCGCCGACAGCACGCTGGCGGGCAACGAGGCGGGCGGCCGCGGTGGCGGCGTGTCGGTCGTGAACCGCTCCGACGATGCCGATGCCGCCGAGCTGAGCGTCGTCAACACCACGTTGGTCGGCAACGCGGCCGCGGTCGGGGGCGCCGTCGCGGCGGAAGGCCGCCTCGACCGTCTGCCGGGAGGCATCGCCCTCGACCCCCGGCTCGGTCCCGGCGTGCCGACGGGCCGGATCGTCGAGACCGACGAGCGTCCGCGCGTCGAGCTGCAGAGCGTCACCATCGCGGGCAACGAGGCCGGGCGCGCCGGGGCGATCGATCTCGCCAGCGCGGTGGCGACGGTCGGCGGCAGCATCGTCGCGGCCAATGGCGCGGCGCCGGTCTCGGTCGCGACCGTGTCGAACCGGGCCGGCTTCGTCGACGCCGACGAGGTGAACGTCCTGTCGAGCGCGGGCGGCAACGTGCTGAGCGAGGCGCTGCCGGAGACGCCGAGGCGCTTCCCGATCGACGAGGTCCTCGGTGCCCCCGGCGACGTGCCCGGAGCCGGGTCCGATCGGGTGGGCGTCTCGGCGGCCGAGGTGTTCGCGGGCGCGACCTCGGACGATCCGGCCACGGTGGCGGCGCTGCTCGCCGACAACGGCGGCCCGACGCTCACCCTGGCGATCGCCGAGGCGGGCGCGGCGGTCGACCTGATCGCGCCGGACGAGGCCCCGGGCCGCGACCAGCGCGGCCTCGCGCGCGACGGGATGGCCGACGCGGGCGCCTTCGAGGCGGCCGCGACGCTCGTGAGCGGCACCTGGGACGACGACCGGCTGTTCGGCACGAACGGCGCGGACGCCGTGGTCGGCGGCGACGGCGACGACTGGCTGCTCGGGGGAGCGGGCGACGACTGGCTGTTCGGCGGCGCGGACGAGGATTGGCTGGAGGGCGGCGCCGGCGACGACGCGCTCGACGGCGGCGCCGGAGACGATCGTCTGCGCGGCAACGGCGGGCAGGATCGTCTGACGGGCGGCGCCGGCGACGACCGCCTCGACGGCGGTGCGGGCGACGACGTCCTGATCGCCTTCGGCTTCCCGGCTTCCGCCGGCGAGCCCGGGCAGGGCGAGCGGGATACCCTGATCGGCGGCGAGGGCGCGGATCGGTTCGTGTTCGCCAGTGCCAACGGTCGAGCCGACACCGCCTTGCTGAGCGACTTCGAGGCGGGCGTGGACACGCTCGACTTCGGCGGGCGCAGCGCGACGGACGAGGGGCTCACCGGCGACGGCTTGGTCGTGCGGCTGGCCGATCGCGAGAGCGTGGTCGATACGCTGATCCTGGAAGGTGTCGAGAGCTTCGACGACCTGGGCTTTGGCTGAGGATCGCAGGCACGCGCCGGGACCACCACTCGAACGATCCCGGACGTCCTCCATGCCCCGGACGGATCTCGGGCCGCACCGTCGCGTCGGCTCCGCCGCAGACGCCGGCGGGCCCCGGCGCGACGGCGCCCCCCGAGCGGCGAGGGGACGGGGCCATGGCCAGGACCCCGAAGCCTCGGGCAACGCGGGAGCGGGAATGATCTCGACCGTCCAGTCGCCCTCGCCGGCGAGCGCCTAGCCGGCTCATCGCCGTCGCCGACGAGGTGGCGCGGCCGGGGCCGACGGGTGCGGATCGCCTCCGAGGGTCCCTGCCTCCGGCGGGGGGGCGAGCACGGCCGGCGCCCCGTCGCGGTCCTGCGCGTCGCCAGTGGGGATCGCCGTTCGGGCGATCGGGCCGGGCGCGTCGGTGACGACGCGGCCCTTGTCGAGCGGGCCGCTCGGGCGGGGAGCCTCCCGCCCGAGCGAGAGACCGGGGCCTCAGACGAGGAGCAGCACCCCGTCGTCGACCTCGTTGGCGTAGGCCGCCACCGCCTCGTCGGAGGTGGCGATCTCGAACAGCACCTCGCCGCGCGAGGTGCCGCCCGCGAGGTCGGCCACGAAGGCGTCGCGCTCGGTCCCGTCGATCGCGTCGCCGAGGTCGCCCCGCTCGATCAGCGTGTCGACGAAGGCCTCGTCGCCGAGGGTCCCGCCGCCGATCAAGGCGCCGAACTCCTCGGAGTCGACGAAGAACTGCCCCGTCTCGACGCCGGTGAGGCTGCCGTCGGCGAGGAAGCCCGTCCAGAAGGTGATGCCCGGAAGGTCGGGGGCGCGGTCGAGGGCGACCTGATAGTGCAGATAGACCGCCTGCGCCGCCTCGCCCATGTCGGCCTCGAGCGTCGCGTCGTCGAAGCGGATGCTCTCGACGCCGATCAGATCGACCGAGCCCTCGGCGGTCTCGGCCGAGAAGCCGCCCTCGATCGGGGTCAGCGTCGCGTCGGCGAGGTTGCCCGCGAGGGCGACGTTGGCCTCCTCGCTGGTGTCGGTGTCGCCGGGGCTCACGGGGACGAAGTCGACGCCCGTGTCCGCGAAGATCATGCTGTCGCGGAAGTCCAGGTTCTGGATGCGCTGGTCCTCGGCCGGCGTGGTGTCGGGGATGTCGACGGTGTCGCCGTCGGGGCCGAACTCGGCGAGCAGGTATTCGGCGAGCGCGTCCTGCTCGGAGCCGTCGGGGGCGAAGGTGGCGGGCCCCGTGAAGCTGTCCTCCTCGGCGAGGTCGCGGCGGTTGACGGGGCCGGCCACCGCCTCGTCGAAGCCGTCCTCCTCGGAGTTGGTGACCGGCAGGCCCGGGTTGCCGCCGTCGGCGAGGAAGTTCAGCGTGACGATGCGGAAGCGCTCGCCGCCCTCCACCACCTCGCCGTCGCGGGCGATCTCGGCGACCACCTCGCCCGAGGGCTCCTCGACGATCGCGGCGTCGATCACGCGGTCGCCCGGATCGCGCGAGGGGTCGAAGCTGAAGCGGATGCCGCCGAACTGGCCCCAGTCGCCGGCGCTCTCCTCGAGGCTCGTGTAGTTGGCGACCGTGCTCTCGAGCGTGGCGAGGAGCTGGGCTCGGTTCAGATCGAGCAGCGTCAGCCCGTTGTTGAAGGCGAGCGTGTCGGCGACGTCGTTCTGGCTGATGCCGCCCTCGGGCTTCGCCCCTTCGACGCCCTCGGGAGGCACGCGCTGCGCCGGGCCGCCGCCGCCGGGCTGGACGATCTGGCCGATGTTGGCGCGGATGCCGCCGCCGTTCTTGAACGAGGCGACCACCGTCTCGTCGTAGTTCTCGCGCACGTAGAACAGGTTGGCGTCGGCCGTGAGGTTGCCGAGGTTGGTCTCCTGGGTGCGCACGCCGTCGACGCCGCCGCCGTCGCGCTCGGCGTTCAGGAACACCTCGGTGACGGCGAAGAAGTTCGACTCGCCCGCGACGATCGTGTCCTCGACCGCTTCGGCGATCGCGACGATCTCGGGGTCGGCGTTGCCCGCGGCGCCGATCCGCCCGAGCCCCGCGTCGTCGGTCGCGAAGGCGCCCGAGAGGTCGGGGTCGTAGCTGTCGGGCACGATCACGCCGTCGTCGTCGAAGTCGATGACGAGCCGGCCGAGATACTGGTAGGCCGCATCCGTGTTGACCACCGCGACCGGATTGCCGTCGGCGTCGGTGAAGAAGCCCGGGTAGGCGCCGGCCGCGGCCTCGCCGCCGAAGCCCTGGTCGTTCCCGTCGAGCAGCACCGCGTTCGAGCCGCCGGCGACGATGATGTCGACGCCCGAGAGACGGGTGGCGAGTTCCTGCTCGACCGAGAGCACCTGCTGGTGGCTGAGCAGGATCACCTTGTCGATGTCGGGGTTGTCGGCGAGCAGCGCGTCCACGTCCTCCTGGATGGTGGCCGCGAGCGCGTCGAAGCCGGCGGCGTCGTCCGGCACGCCGAGCCCGTCCGGCGCCACGGCGACGTCGTCCCCGGGGCTCGTCAGCCCGTCGTCGATCGCGGGCGTGGTCGAGGCGACGATGCCGATGCGCTCGCCGTCGTCGGTCACGGCGACGGCGTACTCGGCGATCTGGCCGGGGATGTCGGCGACGTCCTGGCCGTTCCCGGTCACGAGGGGGGCGAGGTTCTCGTCCGCCGAGAAACCGAGGTTGCCCGAGAGGTAGGGGAACGCGGCGCCGCCGAAGGGCTCGACGTCGCCCTCCGGCTCGAAGCCCTCGCCCGAGAGGAGCTGGCCGACGATCTCGGTGCCGTTGTCGAACTCGTGGTTGCCGAAGGCGACCGCCTCGACGCCCAGCTCGTGCTGGATCAGGATGTCGGCCGCGCCGGGGAGGCCGTAGATGTCCTCGGAGGCGTCGTAGAACAGCCCCGGGATCCAGACGTCGCCCGACGACAGCGTCAGCGTGTCGGCGAACCCCGCGCTGCCGTCGCTGTCGATGTCCTGGGCGCGCAGCGTGTTCAGCACGGCCGAGAGGTTCGGCGCGAGCCGCGTCGAGGTAGTGTTCGCCTCCTGATCGGAGAGATGGAAGAGTTGCAGCGTGAAGCCGTTCTCGAAGTCGTTCATCCGCCGGTTTCCATTCCTGACCGCGCCGTTCGCTCTGGGGCTCGGTTACGCCGGCATCGGGTTCCTGCCCAACGAATGCCACATTTCCGAGCAGTCCAGGGCGCTAGCACACGGCCCACGACGGTTTTGCGACACCACCGGCACCCGGTGCCGAGCGGCCTCGTCGATCTCCTCGATGCGCTCGGCGCCCTGGGCGGCGTCCCCGGCGCCGGAGCGCTCGGCGCGCTCGCGGCGCTCCTGCCCGTCACGCTCTACGCCACGGCGCGCGCGCTCGTGAGCGAGACGCCGGCCGGCCTGCCGCCGCGCGGCTGGCTGCACCTGTCGCCCGCGGCGGTCTTCGCGCTCCTCGACGACGGTCGGTTGGTCCCCTGGGGCGCGCCGATGCGCACCGCGCCGCTGCCGGGCATGGGGCGGTGGACGCCGGACGGGCGGCTGTTCGTGGTGACGACCATCACCGCGACGGCGGACATGGCGCAGGCGGGCTACAGGCAGAACGCCAGCCTGCTCGCCGTCTTCGCCTTCGACGACACCGCCGAGCCCGACAGCCCGCCACGGCGCGCCGACGACCGGCAGACCTCCTACGAGAGCCGCGCGATCCAGCACGCCCGCCTCGCCCACGTCCCCGCCGGCCTCGGCTACGTCGAGACCATCTCGCTCTCGCCCGACGGCCGCTTACTCGCCGCGGCGAACATGCGCGCGAGCTGGTTGCCAGCGGACCATCCCGGACGCAGCGAGGGCAGCGCGCTGTCGCTGTTCGCCCTCGATGCCGGGACCGGCGCGCTCGATCTGCTTGCGACCCGCGCGTTACCGGACGTGGTCCTGCCGCAGGGCCTCGCCTTCGACGCGGACGGCTCGCACTTGGCGGTCACGTCGTTCCAGCACGACGACCGCGAGGGCGGGAGCCTCCGCGTCTTCACCCTCGGCGAGGACGAGGCGGGCGGCACAGCGCTGGCGCCCGCCGGCGAGAGCCTCGCCCTGCCGCGTGGCGCGCACTTCCTGGCCGTCCTGCCCTGAGCGCCGCGGCCCCCGCCCGCGGGCGGGGGCTCGCGCGATCGACGCGGCGGTCCGCTCGGTCGGCGGCCGGGCGGGTATGCCGGACGGGTCGTGGACGGTCGATCGCCGGTGCCGTGGGGAGGCCGGGAAAGGCGGGAGGACCGGGTGCGGCCCGGCCGCGCCGGCTGATCGGGGCGCGTCCCGCTCGCCGGGCAGGGCGCGCTCAGTCGAGCCCCGCCGCACGCAGCCGTTCGGTGGCGAGATCGACGAAGGCGCGGACCTTGGCGGCGGCGCTACGGCCCTCGACGTGGACGAGGTGGATCGGCGAGGGCGCGGGTTCGTGGGAGCCGAGTACGCGCTCCAAGCGGCCGGCGGCGAGGTCGGAGGCCGCCTGATACGACAGCACCTGCGTCAGACCGAAGCCCGCCCGCGCCGCCGCGAGCGCGGCCCCGGCCGTGCTGACGCGAAGCCGCGGCGCGACCCGCACCGCACCGTCCCCGAAGCGCCACTCCGGCGTCGGCGCGAGCGGGCGCACGACGATCAGGCGGTGCGCGCGCAGGTCCCGGGGCGCCTGCGGCCGGCCGTGCGCGGCGAGATAGGCCGGCGAGGCGCAGACCACGCGGCGCACCGCGCCGACGCGCACGGCCTTGAGCCCGCTGTCGGCGAGCGCGCCGATGCGCACGGCGACGTCGATCCCCTCGTCGACTAGATCGACGCCGCGGTCGACCAGAAGCGCCTCGACCTCGACCGCCGGGTAGGCCTCCAGGAAGGCCGCGACGACCGGCATCACGTGGATCTCGCCGAACAGCACCGGCGCGGTGATCGCGAGCCGGCCTCGCGGCACCGCGTGCGCGCCGCCCGCGGCTTCCTCGGCCGCGTGGAGCTCGGCGAGGATCTGCCGGCACGCGGCGCGGTAGGCCTGCCCGGCCTCGGTCAGCCGCACCGCCCGCGTCGTGCGCGTGAGGAGCCGCGCGCCGAGGCGGGCTTCGAGCGCGTCGATGCCGCGCGTCGCCGAGGGTGCGCTGAGCCCGAGCGCCCGCGCGCCGCCGACGAGGCTGCCCGCCTCGGCCACGGCGAGGAACAGCTCGATGCTGCGCAGGCGGTCCATCGTGGCGGTCTTCCGGTCGTCGCAAGGGCGATGTTCGAGGATCGGGCATTCTTCCGGCCGATGCACGGCGTCGTCGCCCCGTCGAACGGCGGACGCGATGCCCGCCGCAACCCCGGGAAGACCGCCTCGACGTCCTTACGATCCGGGCCGTGCGAGCGCCGCCTCACGGCGCCGGGAGGACGCGCCGGAGGGTCGGGCGCGCGCGTTCTCGCGACGCCCGGGCGTTCCGCTCGGTCTGGGGACCGCTCCGGGCACCGGACGTGGTCCCCCCCGATCGTCGGCGGCCCGGTCGGGCCGGGCCATGCGAGGGCGCCCGGCGGGGCGGCGAGGCGCACGTCCCGTCGCCGGGCGGTCTCAGCCGCGCGGCGCCGCCCGCACGACCGCGACCATGACGACGGCGTAGAGCACGTGGCCGATCAGCGCGACCCAGGCGATCCCGGTGAAGCCCAGGAAGAAGGGCAGCCCCGCGACCGCCGTGACGCCGCCGATGGCGAACACCCAGAGCCCGAGGCCGTAGAGCGCCGCGGCGAGCGGCCACCCGCCGAGCCCGCCCGCGAGCCGATGCCACGCCGGCTCGAACACGTAGAGCCAGCCGACCGGGTAGCCGATCAGCCCGACCACGTAGAAGTGGATGAAATAGCCGAGGAAGTCGCCGTTCGGCAGGCCGAAGCTGCCGAGCAGGCTCTTGGCCAGGCCGTGCGGCGAGAGGTTGGCCCAGCCGAGGCCGGGGCTGACGAGCTGTCCCCAGAGGTCGAAGGCGGTGGTGCCGGCGACGCCGGCAACGAACATGAGGCCGAGCGTGGCGAAGGTCGGCGCGGGGGCGGCGCGATCGGTGGAGGCATTGTAGGCTGTCATGATCGACTCCGGTCGTTCGTTGTCGGTAACGGTCGTTCTTCGAACCCCGGCGAGGGGCGTCGCCATACACGAAGGCGTGATCCGGCCACGGCGCCGGCGGGTGCCGAGCCGGCATCGTCGGTAGCGCCCGCCGTCGCGTGGCGGAGCCGGCCGACGCCGTGACCGATCGACCACCCCTCGGCGCCCCCTTCGCCGCTCGCGAGGCGGTCGCTCCCCGGTGTCTCGGCTTGTCGACCGGTCCCCGCGAGCCGTCGGCGGCGCTTTGCGTCCGCGTTCGGCGACACCGCGAGGAGACCGGCGGCCCGAGCCAGGAGAGGCGACGGCGCCCGGCGCGTCGTCGATGCCGCCGGCGCCGCGCACGGGCGCGCCGTCAGTCGTCGCCGCAGGCGTCCACGCGCCAGGCCCGCGCCTTCAGCGTCGCGAGTTCCGCCTCCAGCGTGGCGATGCGCGCGTCGCGCTCGGCGAGCACGGCGGCCACGTCCTCGGCTTCGAAACGCTGCGGGATGTGTTGAGGGCAGTTCGCGTCCCAGGCGGCGACGTCGAACACCAGCGCCCGTTCGGGGCGGGCGTGGTAGCCCTCCGGCGTCAGCCGCTCGATCAGCGCCGGGTCGTCCTCGACCATGCGCGCCGTGCCCCAGATCTTGATCCGTCGCCGGCGCGCGTAGTCCATCACGAAGAGCTGGGCGCGGGGGTTCTCGGACAGGTTGCCGAGGCTGACGTACTGCCGGTTGCCCGAGAAGTCGGCGAAGCCGAGCGTCCCGGGCCCGAGCACGCGGACGAAGCCCGGCGGACCGCCGCGGTGCTGGATGTAGGGCTGGCCTTCGGCGCTGGCGGTCGCGACGTAGAGGCTGCGCGCCCCGGCGAGGAAGGCCGCGAGCTCCGGCGTGACGCTCGTGGCCCAGCCGCGCTTGGCTTCCATCTTGGCGTACATCGGCCGCGAGCCGCGCGCGGCCTGCGCCGCCTTGACGGCCGGGCTGAAGGCGACGTCGCTCGGGTAGGCGATCTCGGTCATGGCGCGTCTCCCGTCGGGATGGGGAAGGCCGCGGCGCGAGAGGGCGGCCGCGGCCGTCGGCTCAGGCGGCCAGCGGCGCGGCGGCGGGGAAGTCGACCTCGGTGCCGAGCGCCTCGTTGACGTAGTTGGTCAGCGTGTTGAGCGCGACGTGGAGCACGATCTCGACGATTTCGCCGTCGGCGTAGCCGGCCGCGCGCACCGCCTCGACCGCCTCCGCGTCGACCTGACCGCGCTCGCGCACGAGGAGGGCGGCGAAGCGCACGGCCGCCTCGGCCTTGGCGTCGGTCGAACCGCCGCGTCGGTTGGCGGCGATCTCGGCGTCGGAGAGCCTGGCGCGCCGCCCGAGAGCGCTGTGCGCGGCGAGGCAGTAGCCGCAGCCGTTGATCTCGGCGACCGCCAGCGCGATGCGCTCGCGCGTGGCCGGGTCGAGCCCGCCCTTGGCGAGCGCGCCGTTGAGGCCGAGGTAGCCTTCCAGCCCGGCCGGGCTGTTGGCGATCAGGCGGAACATGTTCGGCGTCGAGCCGAGCGTCTTCTCGACGCCGCGCAGCAGCCCCTGCGCGGCGTACGGGGCTTCGTCGATCGTGGCGGGGGTGGCGATGCGGGACATGGGGACTCTACATCCTGCTGTCCGGTCTTCCACGGCCGGGCTCGTCGGGGGGCGTGTCCGCCGTGCGGTGAGGCGAACGTGGTGTATTGCGTCCACTGGAAGAACGACCGTTCTCGGCAGTTCACCATTTCGACTGTCGAAAGAACCCGGCTCGCCGTGTGCCCGGCATCGGCTTGGCCGGGCGTCGCAGAGGCTGACGGTCCCCGGGGCCTCGTTCTCGGGCACCCGATTCGGGGCATGCAGGCGGGACGCTCTCCCCGGGACGTCCCCGGCGCGGGGAGCATTCCCGATGACGGACGGGGCGTCTTCCGCCGGCACGGCGTCTCGGGCTCTCGGCTGCGCGCCTCGGCGGGTTCGGTCGTGGCGGACCGCGAGAGGATCGGCGCGTCGCGCGAAGGGCATCGAGCGCGCGGGACATGTCGGGCGGTCGGCCCGGGCGGGCGTCACGGGCGCCGACCCCGTCCGCCCGGGAGCCGTCCGGTCAGTCGCCGCGCGCCGAGACGAACGGGTCCTCGCGGAACGCCTCGGCGAGATAGGCGACGATCGCCGTGGCCTTCGGCGGGGTGAAGCGGCGCGGGGCCGAGACGGCGTGGATCGGCAGGGCCGTCGGCTCCCAGTCGGCCAGCAGCCGCACGAGCCGGCCGGCCGCGAGATCCTCGCCAACGAGCCAGAGCGGCGCGAGCGCGATGCCGGCGCCGGCGAGGACGGCGCCGCGGATCGCGGCCGAGCTGTCGGCGCGCAGCCGCCCGGAGACGCGCACCGAGGCCTCCGTGCCGTCGTGGGCGCGGTAGGGCCAGGCGTCGCCGGTGGCGAGGCGGGCGTAGAGGACGCAGTCGTGGCCCGCGAGGTCGATCGGCGCCTCGGGCGGCGGGCGGCGCGCGAGGTACCCGGGGCTCGCCACCGTCACCCGCTGCGTCGTGCCGATGCGCCGCGCCACGAGCGCGCTGTCGGCGAGCGCGCCGATGCGCACCACCACGTCCACGCCCTGCTCGACTGGGTCGAGGAAGGCGTCCGACATCACGAGGTCGACCGAGACCTGCCCGTGGCGCGCGAGGAAGGCGGGCAGGCGCGGCACGATCTGGGCCTGGGCGAAGGCCACGGGACAGCCGAGGCGGAGCAGGCCCGTGACCCCCGCCTCGCCGCGCGCGGCGGCTTCGGCCGCCTCTGCCGCCTCCACCGCCGCGCGCGCGGCCTCGGCGAAGCGCCGCCCTTCCTCGGTCGGCACGAGCGCGCGCGTCGAGCGCGCGATGAGCTGCACGCCGAGGTGGTGCTCGAGGGCGGCGACCTGCTTGGAGACCGTGGGCTGGCCGGTGTTCGCCTCGCGCGCGGCCTCGGAGAACGAGCCGGTGTCGAGGACGCGCAGGAAGGTGCGGAAGGCGGCGAGGCGGTCCATGATCCATGCCATAGCGGCATGAGTAATAGGCCGGCAAGCCGCGTTCTATCGCCTGAAAGGCATCGCTAGCTTCCTCCCCGACGGCGGACGACGCCGATCGACCCGAGGAGAGAGACGATGACCGCGACCCCGAAGACCTTCCCGCTGCACGACCTCGACACCGCCCCCGAAGCCGCGCGCACGGTGCTGGAGGCGGCCCGGAAGAGCTTCGGCACGGTGCCGAACCTCCACCGCGTGCTCGCCGGGGCGCCGGCCGCGCTCGAAGGCTACGCCACCCTCTGGGGCCTCTTCGACGAGACCTCGTTCGCGCCCGCCGAGCGGCAGGTGGTCTACCTCGCTTCCAGCTACGAGAACGAGTGCCGCTACTGCATGGCCGGCCACAGCGTGCTCGCGCGCCACGCCGGCGTGCCCGACGGGGCGGTCGCCGCGATCCGTGACGGCCGCCCGATCGCCGATCCGCGGCTGGAGGCGCTGCGCGCCTTCACGGCCGAGGTGGTCGTGAACCGCGGTCGGGTCGCCGAAGCCGGGGTCGAGGCCTTCCTCGCCGCCGGCTTCACCCGCGCGCAGGTGCTGGAGGTGGTGCTCGGCGTCGCGGTCAAGGTGATCTCGAACTACGCCAACCACCTCGCCGAGACCCCGCTCGACGCCTTCATGAAGGACACGGTCTGGACGCCGCCGGCCGAGCGCGTCGCCGCCTGAGCCCGCCCCTCGCCGGGGCGGTCGCCGCCCCGGTCCACCTCGCCGAGAGAAGGAGACCGATCCATGACCGACACCGCCGCCACCCCTGTCGTCGCCGCGCCCGTGGCCGGCCTCGTCGCCCTCGCCGCGCGCCTCGCGCCGAGCCGCGTCGAGATCGCCGCCCTCGCCGCCGGCGGCGCGGCCGGGCTCGTCGCCTGGGAGGTGTTCGCCCGCGTGCTGACACCCCTCGTGATCGGCGGGCCGCTGGAGCCCGCTGCGCTGATCGTCACGCTGTTCCAGAGCACCATCGGCGTGCATCCGGGCCTGCCGGCGGCCGAGGCGCTTCACTACGCCACCGGCATCCTCGGCTACCCGCTCGCCTACTGGGCGCTGAGCCGGGGGCGCTCGCTCGGGGTCGGGCTCGACGGGCTCGTCTGGGGCGTGATCACCTGGGTGCTCGCGCTCGGCCTCTTCGCCGGCCTCGCCGGGCTGCCGTTCATGCTCGGCTGGATCGCGCTCACCTGGATGTCGCTGTTCGGCCACGTGATCTACGCCCAGCTCGCGGTGGCGGTCCACGCCGACCTGACCGGCAGCGAGCGCTTCCGCCGGCGGATCGGCGGGCGCGGCTGAGCGCGCGCCCCCGCCAACCCGGCCCGCGCGCAGCGGCGCGCCGAGGGGCGCGCCGCTCGTACGGCGCCCGATCGATGCAGGCGGCGCGATGCGCCCTATCTCGGTCGTGGCAGAGGCCCGGCCCTCACGGGAGGGCCGAGGCCTCCGCGCCCCGCTTTGGAGAGCCCGCATGGACCGCATCGACCTCGCCGAGCGCCCGGACTGGCGAGAGAAGGCCGAGGCGCTCGGCTTTCGCTTCCACACCATGCACGGCGAGCCCTACTGGGACGAGACGAGCGCCTACGTCTTCACGATGGAGGAGATCGAGACCGCCATCGAGGCGCCCGCGACCGAGCTGCACGCCATGTGCCGCGAGGCGGCAGGACACGTCCTCGCCTCCGAGGCGCTGATGGAGCGCCTCGCGATCCCGGAGGCCGCGCGCGATCTGGTCGCGGCGAGCTGGCGCGAGGACGAGCCCGAGCTCTACGGCCGGCTCGACCTCGCCTACGACGGCCGCGGGCCGGCGAAGCTCCTCGAATACAACGCCGACACGCCGACCGCGCTCTACGAGACCGCCGCCTTCCAGTGGCTCTGGTTCGAGGACGCGGCCGAGCGCGGCCTGCTGTCGGGCCTCGGCACGGGCCTCGACCAGTTCAACCTCGTCCACGAGACGCTGGTCGAGCGCCTCGAGGCGATCCTGCCGAAGGCGACGGACCTCCACTTCACCTCGCACCGCGGCGTCGAGGAGGACTTCGCCACCGTCGAGTACATGGCCTGGATCGCCAAGGAGGCCGGTCACGTCGCCCACTACGTGCCCCTCGACGCCATCGGATTGACGACGAGCGGCCAGTTCGCCGACGACGAGAGCCGCGTGATCGGCACGCTGTTCAAGCTCTACCCCTGGGAGGACCTGCTGCGCGACGACTTCGCCGCCGCCCTCCCCGGCGCGCGCTGCCGGATCATCGAGCCGGCCTGGAAGGCGCTGGTCTCGAACAAGGGCCTCCTGCCGGTGCTCTGGCGGCTGTTCGAGGGTCATCCCAACCTCCTGCCGGCCTACTTCGCCGACGAGGTGGAGGGCGGCGCGGCGGGCGTGAGCGAGGCGGCGCGCGCGGCGCTGGAGCGCGGCTTCGTGCGCAAGCCGATCTTCTCGCGCGAGGGCGCGAGCGTCGAGATCGTGGTGGACGGACGTACCCTCGCCGCCTCGGCGAACCGCGCCTACGACGCGCACGCCACGATCGTGCAGGGCTACGCGCCCCTGCCGGCGATGGGCCCGGCCGAGGCGCCGGTCCACCCGGTGCTCGGCGCCTGGGTGGTCGGGCGCGCGTGCGTCGGCCTCGGCATTCGCGAGGACGCCTCGCGGATCACGCAGGATCTCAGCCGCTTCAAGCCGCACGTCGTGCGCGCCTGACCGGGCGCGCCGGCGCCGAACGCCGCAGGGCCGTTCCCTTCCGCCTCGCCCGCGCGACATGATCGTGAGACACCGGGACGGGCGCCGGGCCGTCGGCGCCGCCCCTTCGCCTCTCTGGAGACCACCGATGAAGAGATCCCGCCGCGTCCGGCTCGCGCTCCTCGGCACCGCCGCCTTCGCGGTGACCGCCTGCGAGGAGCGCACGGACCTGACCTACTTCGAGACCCTGGAGCAGTGCCACGAGGCCGCCGTCGAGACGGACGGCTTCACCGGCAACGCCTGCGACGAGGCCTTCGCCGACGCGGCCGCCGTGCACGCGGCGAAGGCGCCGCGCTACGAGGACCTCGCGCTCTGCGAGGCGCAGCACGGCGAGGGCAACTGCGCGCCGCCCGAGGCGGCCGGCGGCGCCGAGGCGGCCGAAGCGGGCGGGGGGAGCGTCTTCATGCCCTTCCTCATGGGCTACATGATGGGCAACGTCCTGTCCTCGGGCAGCCGCGGCGTCGCCGGCGCGCCGCTCTACCGCAACGCTCGCAGCGGGCTCTTCACCTACGACGGCCGGCGCACGGGCTTCTCGCAGCCCGGCCAGACCGCGACCGGCCGCCCCGGCCTCGTCGGACGGCCGCGGGACATGAGCGTCGCGAAGCCGATGACGCGGGCGAGCGTCGCGCGCACCGGCGGCTTCGGCGCCGCGCGCACCGCGGGCACGGGCGGCTCGCGCGGCTTCGGCAGCTGATCCGGGAAAGCGCGAAGGCGACGGGTCGCGGTGCGCCGGGGACGGCCAACCGTGGGGAGGGCCGACGAAACGAGGCCGCCCGCCTCGCGCCGCGAGCGGGCGCTCGCCCTATCCCAGTGCACGATCGGACCGTGCATCGCCGCCCGCGGAGCGCCTCGGGCTTCGCGGCCGCCTACGACGAACCCCGTGCCGGCCCGACGGCGGCGAGCCGGTGTCCGTGGGATCGGCCGCGGCACGGACGGGCGAGGCGCCGCATGCGAGCGAATGGTTGCCGTCGTGGCCACGCGTCCCGCGCGAGCGCGTCGGTCGGGACGCCGAGGAGGTCATCGCACGTCGGCCACGGGCGTGCCCGACGGCCAGGGGCGCCCGGCGCCGCGTGGCCGCTCGCGACCGCGGCGCCGCGAGCGGCGCCGCTCACGCCGCGAGCGTCTGGCGCTCGCGAAGGGCGCGATAGAGACCGCCCTCGCGGGCCATCAACTCGGCCGGCGGGCCGTCCTCGACGATGCGGCCCTGCTCGAAGACGAGGATGCGGTCCATCCGCTCCACGGTGGCGAGGCGGTGGGCGATCACCAGCGTCGTGCGCCCCTCCATCAGCCGCTCGGCCGCCTCGGCGACGCGCGCCTCGGCCTCCGAATCGAGCGAGGAGGTCGCCTCGTCCATCACCAGCACCGGCGCGTCCG
The DNA here is from genome assembly GCA_050330995.1 of Paracoccaceae bacterium. Classification (GTDB taxonomy): domain Bacteria; phylum Pseudomonadota; class Alphaproteobacteria; order Rhodobacterales; family Rhodobacteraceae; genus Thermohalobaculum. The sequence goes on along the minus strand of JBHJHI010000072.1, from coordinate 1,875 downwards.
ACAGGAACGCGCGCGCGATCGCGACCCGCTGGCGCTCGCCGCCCGAGAGCTTCACGCCCCGCTCGCCCACCTCCGTGGCGTAGCCTTTCGCCAGGCGCTCGATGAAGTCGGCCGCGCCCGCGCGCTCGGCGGCCTCGCGCACCGCCGCCAGGGTCGCGCCGGGGCGCGCGTAGGCGATGTTCTCGGCGAGCGAGCGGTGGAACAGGATCGGCTCCTGCGCCACCAGCGCGATCCGGCGGCGCAGCTCGGCGAGCGGGACCTGCGCGATGTCGACGCCGCCGAGGGTGATCGCGCCGCCCGTGACGTCGTGGAGCCGCTGGATCAGCTTGACGAAGGTCGTCTTGCCCGAGCCCGAGCGGCCGACGAGCCCGACCTTCTGACCCGCCGGTATCGAGACATGGAGGTCGGTGAAGAGCGGCGTCGAGGCGCCCTCGTAGCCGTAGTCCACGTGCTCGAACGCGAGGTCCGCGGCCCGCGGCGGCAGGGCGCGCGCCGGCGGCCGGACGACCTCGGGCTCCGCGGTGACGTCCATCAGATCCACCATCTCCTCGGCGTCGTTCACGGCCTTCTGGAGCATCCGCACGTGGTTGCCGATCTGGCGCAGGTAGCCGTCGAGCATGCCGAGCGCGGAGACGACGAAGGCGATCTCGCCGGCGCCCGCCGCGCCGCGCACGAAGGCGAGGAGCGCGCCGCCCAGCACCGCGGCGCGCAGGCTCCAGAGCGAGGCGTCCTGCACGAGGCCCGACCACGTGCCGCGTCGCCAGGTTCGCCGCGTCCGATGCGCCCACTTCGCGAGGACGCGCTCGAGGCGTTCCTCCTCGCGCGCCTCGCCCGCGTGGGCGCGGACGACCGCGTTCGAGGTGATGGCGTCGGCGAGCGCGCCCGAGACGCGGCTGTCCTGCGCGTTCGACAACCGCGCAGCCGGCGCCACCCAGCGCAGCGTCAGGCCGAGCGAGAGCCCGACGAACAGTACGGCGCCGAGGAGGGCGACGAGCCCCACCTCCCAGCGGAAGGCCGCGAGCGTGCCGATCGTGCCGACGAGGACCAGCGACGAGGGCAGGAGGGCGAGCAGGAGCACGTCCGCCATGTCGTCGAGCGCCCAGGCGCCCCGGGTGATCTGTCGCACCGTGGAGCCCGCGAAGGCGTTCGCGTGCCAGGCGGACGGCAGACGCTGGACCCGCGCGAAGGCCTCGGCTTCCGCGGCGCGCATGGTCGGCACGGTCAGGTCGACGACGGCGAAGAAGCTCAGGATCTTGGCCACGACGGTGGTCGCGCCGAGGCCGAGGAGCAGGCCGAAGGCGCCCCAGGGCGCCTCGCTTGCGGAGACGGCCGCGACGAGGCGGCCCGTGACGACGGGGATCGCGACGTCGGCCGCCGTGGCGACGAGCACGAGCGCGATCAGGGCCGCGAGGAGGCCGCGCCTGCGCATCCAGAGGCCGACGGCGAAGGAGAGCACCCGGGCGAAGGCGCCGCGGGTCGAGGGACCGGACATGGAATACCCGCGGACCCGTGGTCCGCGCCCTGCACGTCAGAGGAAGAATGTCCGACGATCGGACGACGAAGCTGATCTCGGAGGCGGCGATCGCCTCGTGGCGTCAGCTGATGGCGAACCCGAGACCGGCGCCGCCGGGGAGGAAGCGATACATGATATCCATGGTCGTCCTCCCTGTAGAAATGTCGTCCGTGGCGGCACGCTGAGCCAGCCGGGCCCTGGAGTCAAGCGAAGACGCGCGCTGGTGGTGTCTCAGTTTGAATTTTGAGGACGGCCAACCCGGATTGCGGAACGCGGAGCAAGCGGTTGATGGTTGACGGGCGATGCAATCAACCGTACACGGACATCATGAACCTCCGCGAATTCATCCGCGCCCGCGAATC
>JBHJHI010000071.1:0-52676 GCA_050330995.1 Paracoccaceae bacterium | reverse complement strand
CGCCGGGGACGGGCACGGTGCCGGCGCGGCGGGGCGGCACCGCGCCCGGACCGCCGCCCGGCGCCGCGCCACCCGACCCAGCGGAGGGCGGCGCGCGGTGGCCCTGACGGTGAAGCTCTGGCCCCATGTCCGGGCGCTGCGGCGCGGCCGCCTCGCCGCTCTCGCGGTGATGGCCCGCCGGCACGCGACCCCGCCGGCCGGGGGCGGCATGCGGCTCGGTCGGCACCGGACCCCGGCGGCGCTCACCGATGCGGCCAGCCTCGTCGGTCGCGGTCTCCGGGATCGCCGCGCGGGCGCCGCCGCCACCTGCCAAGCTCGACGCCGCGCGCGCCTCGGCCGAGAGCGGCCAGCCGGCCTTCTCGGCCGCCACCTGGCAGCACTCGATCAGCGCGCAGTTCTTCGCGAGGCGGCGGTGCGCCTTCATGTCCCCGTCGCGGTAGGCATTCAGGATGCGAAGCTCCACCGGGTCGAGGCCCGTCGCCTCGGCGATCCGGTCCATCTGGCACTCGATGGCGAAGTCGACGCCGGTCACGCCGAAGCCACGCATCGCGGTGGCGGGCGTGCGGTTCGTGAACACGCAGTAGACGTTCGCCGCCACGTTCGGGATCGTGTACGGCCCCGGCAAGTGGCCGACCGCCTTCTGCACGGCGTAGGAGGAGAGCCGCGTGTAGGCCCCGCTGTCGAAGAACCCGGTGAGGCTGCGCGCGAGGATGCGCCCGTCGCGCGCCACGCCGTCGCGGAGGCGCCAGCGCTCGGCGCCGCGCGGCGCGCCGACCTGCATCTCCTCGGCGCGGTCCCACATGAACTTGCACGGCCGCCCCGTCAGCATGGCGCCGAGGACGGCCATCGGCTCGACGATGCTGTCCACCTTGCCGCCGAAGCCGCCGCCGACCGTGCCGCCGACGAAGTGCAGCCGCGAGGACGGGATATCGAGCAGCTTCGCCGTCGTGCCGAGCGAGAAGAACAGCGCCTGCGTCGAGGTATGGCAGACGTAGCGGTCGGCCGTCTCGGGGGCCGCGATGGCGCCGCAGGTCTCGATCGGCGCCTGCTCGATCGGCGACATCTGGTACTCGGCTTCGACGATGTGGTCCGAGGCGTCGAAGCCCGCCGCCACGTCGCCGAAGCGCAGCTTCTGGTGGTCGTAGCGGTCGTGGTAGTCGAAGGTGTTGTTGGGGTACTCCTCGTTGACGACGGGCGCGTCCGGCGCCAGCGCCGCCTCGACGTCGAGGACGTGGGGCAAGGGCTCCCAGTCCACGCGGACAGCGGCGCAGGCCTCGCGCGCGGCGCGCTCGGAGGTGGCGATGATCGCCAGCACCGGCTCGCCGCGATAGGCGCACTTTTTCGGCTGGATGAGCGCCTCGTCGTCGCGGCCGAAGCCGATGAGCGACAAGAGCGTGTTGAGGTTGCGCGGCACGTCAGCGGCCCGGACGACGCGCACGACGCCCTCCATCCGCTCGGCGGCCGAGGCGTCGATCGAGCGGACGCGCGCATGGTGATGCGGCGAGCGCACGCAACGCATGTGCAGGAGGCCGTCGAAGGCGTGGTCGTCGTAGTAGCGCGTCCGCCCGGTGACGTGGCCGAGGATGTCCTGCCGGATCGTCGGCTGGCCGATGGCCGAGAGGCTGTCGTCGCGCTCGTCGGCGAAGAGGTCCTTGCGGAACTCGACGGCCATCAGGCGGCCCTCCCGCGCATGGTCTCGGCGGCGGCGAGGATCGCCTCGATGATCGGTTCGTAGCCGGTGCAGCGGCAGAGGTTGCCCGAGATCGCCTCGACCACCTCCGCGCGCGTCGGGCGCGGGTTGGCATCGAGCAGCGCCTTCGCCGCCATCAGCATCCCCGGCGTGCAGTAGCCGCACTGCGCGGCGAAGCCCTCTACGAAGGCGCGCTGGAGGGGGTGCAGGGTCGGCCCCTCGGCGAGACCGGCGGCGGTCTCGACGCGGCGCCCCTCGACGGCCTCGGCGAGCGTCAGGCAGGCGGCTTGGGGCTGGCCGTCCACGAGCACCGTGCAGGCCCCGCAGGTGCCCTGCCCGCAACCCCACTTCGGCGAGGTGTCGCCGACGCCCCGGCGGAGCAGGTCGAGGAGCGTCGAGGCGCCGTCGGCGAAGGCGGCCGCCTCCGCGCCGTTCAGCCGGAAGGTGACCGCGCGCTTGGCCATCAGGCCCTCCCCTCGTCAAGCAGGAGGCGGCGCAGGAACACCGGCGCGACCTCGCGGCGGTACCAGGCGGAGGCGAGCGCGTCGTCGGCGGGCGCGAGGCCCTCGGCCGCGACGCGCAGCGCCTCGGCGATGCCGGCGGCGTCGCGCGCGCGCCCCACCCGCGCCCGTTCGGCCGCCTTGGCGCGGAGCGGCGTCGGCCCCATCGCGCCCCAGGCGAGGCGCACGCCCGAGAGCCGTCCGCCCGCGCGCGGCAGCCGCGCGGCGAGCGACATCACCGAGACCCCCTTCGGCCTCACGCGCGAGAGCTTGGCGAAGCGGAAGGCATCGCGCTCCGGGCGGTCGAGCGCGACGGCGGCGACGAGACGACGGCTGCGGTCGCGCTCGGCGAGGAACGCCTCGACGGCCTGCTCCGAGCCGTCGGCGAAGCGCACCGTGGCGTCGAGCGCCAGCAACGCGGCGGCGAAGTCGCCGTAAGGCGCGGCGGCGTGCAGGTTGCCCCCGACGGTGGCCATGGTGCGGATCTGCGGCCCCGCGACCTGGCGCGCGACCGGGGCGAGGGCGGCGCAGTCGGGCGAGGCGGCGACGGCGGCCATGGTGACGCCCGCGCCGAGGACCAGTCGTCGCCCCTCGGTCCGGATCGCGCCGAGGCTCGCGTCGCGAGCGCGCACGATGCGGCGGAACGAGATGTCGCCCTCGTTGACCGCGCGCATGACGATGGTGCCGCCGCCGAGGAAGCGCGCGTCCGCGCCCATGGCGCGCTCGGCGTCGACGAGCGTCGGATGGGTCTCGACGGCGATCATGCGCTCGCCTCCAGCCCCATGTGCGCGCGGATCGCGGCGAAACCGGCGGCGTAGATGTCCTCGCCGACGAGGCGCGCGAGATCGCCCGAGCGCCCCTTCGGCGTGTCGAAGCGGCTCTCCCACTCCCAGAAGGTGCGGTCGCCGTCGGTCACCGGCGTCAGCCGGACGTGGGCGACGTAGTTGAAGAGCGGCACCGGCGTCTCCAGCAGGCAGTAGCTGTAGGTCTGCTCCAGATCCGAGAGCGTCAGGAGCCGCTCGCGCAGCTCCGAGCCGTCGCCGAGGCGGAAGCGGCGCACGCAGCCGACGCGGTCGGACGCCTCGCCGCGCTCTATGGCCGAGGTCGCGACCGCCGGGTGCCAGCGGTCGTGGCCGTTGAAGTCGCGGACCACGTCCCAGACCGCCTCGACGGGGGCATCCATGATCGTGCTGCGGACGACGCGCGGCATGGCCCTCAGCCCCCGAAATGCCGCTTGAGGGCGTCGAAGCCGCCCTGAAAGACGTTACCGCCGATGCCGGCGACGAGATCGGCCTCGTCCGCCGGATCGCAGGAGAACTCGGCCGACCACTCGATGAAGGTGCGCGGGCCGTCCGTGACCGGCGTGAGCCGGAGCGTGGCCACGTAGTCCTCGAGCGGCATCGGGCTCTCCAGGATCTCGTAGGTGCAGAAGGTGTCGTAGTCCGAGAGCCCGAGCAGCCGCTCGCGCAAGGCGTCGCCGTTCTGGAGGTGGAAGTGGCGCACGCAGCCGACGCGGTCGGCGGGCCAGGCGTCCTCGATGCGGCTGTCGCGGATGCGCGGGTGCCACTTCGGCAGGCCGTTGAAGTCGCGCACGCGCTCCCACACGCGCTCGTGCGCCGCCCCGATCACCGAGGAGACGTAGACCCGCGCCACCTCAGCTCGCCTCCGGCGAGGGGCCGCTCGCCTCGCCCGGGCGCCCGCGCCCCTTGGCCCCGCCGCCGCGGCCACGGCCGCCGCCGCCATTGCTGCCACCGCCCTCCTTGACGTCGGGCTTGGCCTGCTTGGCGATCTCGCCCGCGATGCGCTGCATGTCGGACGCCTCGCGGATCAGCCCGCCCTGCTTGGCGAGGTTCGCGCCGTCGATGCCGATGTCGGAGAGGAGGCTGTCGATCATCGGCGCCTGCACGCGGTAGCGCAGCGCCGAGTTGATGACCTCGTCGGTCGGGCTGCCGCCTCTGCCGCCGCCGTTCGGGCCGCCGCCCTCGCCCTCGGCCCAGCCGAGACCGTTAGTGCCAGCGCCGCCGAGGCTCATGATCTTGATCTCGTTGATCTTCTCCAGCGGCTTCACCGAGGCCGCGACGATGCCCTCGACGTGCTCCAGCATCTTGCGCTTGAAGAGCGAGGCGCGCGCGGGATCGGTGAGGACGTTCTCGGCCTCGTTGATCAGCTTCTGCGCCTCGGCCGCGACGCCGGCGCGCACGCGCGCGGCCTCGGCGGCGATGCGCTTCTCCTCGGCCGCCTTCTCGGCCAAGGTCACGTCCACCGACTTGCGCCGGCTCGCCGCCTCGGTCTCGCGCGCGGTCGCGACCCGCTCGGCCGCCTTCACGGCGCGCACGCGCGCCTCCTCGGCGGTCACGGCCGCCTCGGACTGCTCCAGCGACTTCTGGTAGAGCGCGATGGCCTTCTCCATCTCCGCCGCCTCGACGTCGCGCTCGCGGCCGATCTCCAGGCGGCGGCGCTCGGTCTGATGGCCGATGCGCGCGTCGTCGAGGCCACGCTCGGCGGCGATGCGGGTGCGCTCGACCTGCTCCTGGCTCGCGATCTCGGCCTCGCGGAGCGCCTGTAGGCGCTCGACCTCCAGGTGCTCCAGGGCCTTCCGACGGTTCAGCTTGCGCGCGTCGAGGTCCTGCTCGGCGGCGATCTTCTCGGCCTCGACGGTCTTCTCGCGGGCGACGCGCGCGGCCTCGACCGCCTCGTCGGCCTTGACCTGCGCCTCGTCGAGCGCGCGGTTGCGCCCGATCTCCAAGGACCGGATGCGCTCGTCGCGGGCGATCTTCTCGGCGGTGGTCTCGGCCTCCTTCTCGATGCGCTGCTGCTCGACGAGACGGCGCGACGAGATCTCGGCCGCCTCGATCGCCTCGTCGCGCTCGATCTCGCGGCCGCGCACCTCGGCGTCCTTCGCGATCTCGGCGGCGCGGGTGCGACCCTCCTCGGCGATGCGGCGGGCATTGACCGCCTCGGCCGCCTCGATGTTCGCGGTGTCCACGGCGCGGTTGCGCGCGATCTCGCGCTCGCGCAGATCCTGCTCGTAGGCGATCCGCTCGGCGGCGAGCTTCTTCTCCTTGGCGATGCGCAAGGCCTCGGCCGCCTCCGCGCGTGCGACCTCGGCGGCGTCGAGCGCCCGTGCGCGCGCCACCTCCTGCGTCTCGGGCGCCTCCTGCGCCTCGATGCGCCCGAGCGCGATCTCGCGCTCCTGCGCGATGCGCGCCTTCTCGACGGCCTCGCGCGTCGCGATCTCGGCCTCGTCGATGGCGCGGTTGCGCGCGATCTCGCGGGCGCGCACGCGCTCCTCCTGCGCGATACGGTCGGTCGAGACGGCCTCGGCCGCCTCGATCTGGCGCGCGTCGAGCATCCTCTGGCGGTCGATCTCCAGCGCTCGCGTCGCCTGCTCGGAGGCGATGCGCTCGGCGGCGAGCGTCTTCTCGCGCGCGATGCGGGCGGCCTCGGTCGCCTGCTGGCTCGCGATCTCCGCCTCCTCCAAGGCCCGCGTGCGCTCGATCTCCAGCGTGCGGGTCTCGCGGTCGGCGCCGATGCGCGCTTCGGCGACGGCCTTCTCCTGCATGACGCGCAGCTTCTCGGCCGCCTCGCGCGCGGCGATCTCGGCCTCCTGCACGGCGAGGGTGCGCGCCACCTCGCGCTCGCGCGTGGTGCGCTCGTGGTCGATGCGCGCGCCCGCCACGGCGGTCTCCTGTCCGATGCGCGCGCGCTCGGTCGCCTCGCGCGCCTCGATGTCGGCGGCATCGACAGTGCGCTGGCGAGCGATCTCGCGCGCGGCCGTCTCCTCCTCGCGCGCGATGCGGGCGCGGGCGACGGCCAGCTCCTGCGCGATGCGCGCGGTCTCGGTCGCCTCCGTGGCGGCGATCTCGGCGGCCTCCGTCTCCTGGCGGCTCCGGGTGCGCGCCTGGCTCACGCTCCGCTCCTGCGCGATGCGCGCGGTCTCGACCGCTTCGCGCGTCGCGATCTCCGCCTCGTCGATGGTCCGGCCGCGCTCGATCTCGCGCGCGCGGACCTCGCGTTCCGAGGCGATGCGCGCCTCGGCGATCTGGCGCTCGTTCTCGATCCGCGCGGTCTCGATCGCCTCGCGCGAGGCGAGCGTCGCCTGCTCGGCCTCGCGCTCGCGCTCGGCGCGCTCGCGGGCGAGCTCGGCGCGCTGGCGGGCACGAGCGAACTCGATCTCGCGGCCCTGGTCGAGACGCGCGGCCTCGGAGGCGTACTCGATGTCGAGCGCCTGTCTCTCCGCCTCCAGGTTGCGCTCCCGGATGCGGATCATCGTGTCCTGCTCGATGTCGTTGCGGAGCTTGCGCCGCTCCTCGATCGCGCGGATGACGCTGGTGAGACCCTCGGCGTCGAAGCGGTTCGAGGGGTTGAAGTAGTCGAGTTCCGTCTGGTCCAGATCGGTGATCGCGACCGACTCGAGTTCCAGCCCGTTCTTGTCGAGCCAGGCCTGCGCCGCCTCGCGCACGCGTTCGACGTAGACGTTCCGGGTCTCGTGCAGCGCGTCGATGGTCATCTCCGAGGCGACGGTCCTGAGCGCCGAGACGAACTTGCCCTCCAGAAGCGTGTTCAGCCGCTCGGGCTCCAGCGTGCGCCGGCCCAGGGTCGCTGCGGCGAGGCTGACGGCCCGGCGCTCGCCCTTCACGCGCACGTAGAACTCGGCGTCGATGTCGATCCGCATCCGGTCCTTGGTGATGAGCGCGTCCTCGCGCTCGCGCGTCACCCCGAGCTGGAGCGAGTTCATGTTGACGGGCGTGATGTCGTGGATGATCGGCCAGACGAAGGCGCCGCCGTCGATCACCACCTTCTCGCCGAGGAAGCCCGTGCGCACGAACGCCGTCTCCTTGGTGGAGCGGCGGTAGAGCCAGTGCATCACCCAGTAGACGATGAAGACGACGACGGCGGCGAGGATCAGCCATAAGACGAGCTGACCGATGATCTGGCCGATCATTGCGAACCTCCCTCGGGGCCGCGCCCGATATCTGCGGACGGACCGCGTCCGATGCCTGCGGACGGACCGCGTCCGATGCTCTTGAACTTCCGGGTCTGCTCTGTGAGCGCGATCTCGGTCGGCAGCCGCTCCATCGAGGAGGCGCCGTAGAAGCCGTGGCAGTGCTTCGTGCGCTTCAGAACGAAGTCGGCGTCCTCGGGCATCGCGACCGGGCCGCCATGGACCAGCACCAGCACGTCGGAGTTCACCGCGAGCGCTGCGGCGGCCCATTCGTCCACGAGCGCGGGCGCGTCCTCCAGTGTCACCGCCGTCTCCGCGCCGATCGAGCCGCCGGTGGTGAGGCCGAGGTGGCAGACGACGATATCGGCATCGGCCTCGGCCATGGCGCGCGCGTCGTCCGTGGAGAAGACGTAAGGCGTCGTCACGAGGTCGCGCTCGGCGGCGAGGCGGATCATCTCCACCTCCAGCGCGAAGGACATGCCGGTCTCTTCGAGGTTCGCGCGGAAGGTGCCGTCGATGAGGCCGACGGTCGGGAAGTTCTGCACCCCCGCGAACCCCGTCGCCTTCACCTGGTCGAGAAACTTCGGCATCAGCCGGAACGGGTCGGAGGCGCAGACGCCCGCGAGCACCGGCGTGTGCTTGACCACCGGCAGCACCTCGGCCGCCATCTCCATGACCACCGCGTTGGCGTCGCCGTAGGGCATCAGCCCCGCGAGCGAGCCGCGCCCGGCCATGCGGTAGCGCCCCGAGTTGTAGATCACGATGAGGTCGATGCCGCCCGCTTCCTCGCACTTGGCCGAGAGGCCGGTGCCCGCGCCGCCGCCAACGATCGGCTCGCCCCGGTCGCGCATCGCGCGGAAGCGCTGCATCAGCGCGGATCGTCCCGTGTCGGTCATGAGGCCCTCGCCGCGCGTGTCCGCCCGCCGTGCAGGCTCCGGAAGGTCTCGACCACGCCTTCGGCGAAGGCCGGGTCGTTGACGTTGTGGGGCACGCGCAGGAGGCGGCGGGCGGCCGTCTGCTGGACGGTGGTCTCCAGCGCCTCGAACAGCGCGGCGTCGGCCTCCGCGTCCCAGAACGCCTTGCCCGGCGCGTCGAGGAGCGAGACGCCGCCCTCGGGCAGGAAGAAGCGCACCGGGCCGGTCATCGCGTTCAGCCGCTCGCCGATCCAGCGGCCCATGCGGCGGTTCTCCTCGGGCGTCGTGCGCATCAGCGTGACCTGCGGGTTGTGCTCGTAGAGGAGGCGCCCGCGGTAGCGCTCGGGCACCGTGTCGGGCGGGCCGAAGTTCACCATGTCGAGCGCGCCGCAGGCGCCGACGTACGGCCTGCCCGCGCGGATCGAGGCGCCGAAGCGGTCCTCGTCGGCGGCGAAGACGCCCCCCGCGACGAGGTCGCAGACCTCGGTGGTGGTGAGGTCGAGGACGGCGGCGAGCTTGCCGTCGTCCATCAGCTTCTCCATCGCCCGCCCGCCGGTGCCGGTGGCGTGGAAGACGAGGCAGTCCCAGTCGGGCGAGAGCCGCTTCTGGACGGCCTGCACGCACGGCGTGGTGACGCCGAACATGGTGATGCCGACCGCCGGTCGGTCGGGCGGCGCCTCGCGCGCGGCGCGGCGCGCGCGGACCATGCCGGCGAGGGCGGCGGCGGCGTTGGCGAGCACCTCGCGCGTGATCGAGTTGATGCCCTGAACGTCGGCGACCGAGTGCATGAGCGTGATGTCGGCGGGGCCGACGTACTGGCCGACGTGGCCGGAGGCGACCGTCGAGACGATCACCTTCGGCACGCCGACCGCGAGCGCGCGTAAGGCGGGCGCCACGAGCGCCGTGCCGCCCGAGCCGCCCGCGGCGATGACCCCCGCGACGTCGCCCTGAGCGGCCATCCAGCGCTCGAACGCCTCGGTCATGCCCGCGACCGCCGTGCCGCGGTCGCCGGTGAAGACGCCGGCCGCGCCGCGCGGGTGGAAGGCGGCGACGGCGTGCGGGGGCACCTCGGCGCCCGAGGGCTTGCCCGAGGTCGAGAGATCCACCATGCGCGCGGCGATCCCCGCCTCGCGGAGCCGCTCGCGCACGAAGCCGAGCTCCGCGCCCTTGGTATCGAGCGTGCCGCAGACGAGGACGACGCCCCGGCCCGAGCCGGCGGCGGCGCGCAGGGGCGCGGTCCGCGCGGCGGCCCCGGCCGAGGGCGCCGTGACGGTGCGCGCGGCACGCTCGATGACGTGGACGGGCACGGGCTGCGACCAGCGCGTGGGCGACGTCGGGTTGGAGAGATAGACCCGCGTCGGCGCCCGCTCGGCGACGGGCGCGGGCGCGTCCGCCCCGCGCGCCGCGGGCTCCGGCGTCTCGTCGTGCGCGTGCCGGCCGACGCCGAGGAGCGCCTGCTGGAGATCGCGGTCGCCCGCGAGCACGGCGGACTCGATCGTGCGGTCGATGCGCCCGTTCACCATGATCGCGACGCGCTCGGAGACCGCGCAGGCGACGCCGAGGTTCTGCTCGATGACGAGGACGTCCACGTCGCCCTCCTCGCCGAGACGCACGAGCATCGCCTCCACCTGCTGCACGATCACCGGCGCGAGCCCCTCGGTCGGCTCGGCCATCACCAGAAGGCGCGGGTTGAGGAGCAGCGCGCGCGCGATGGCGAGCATCTGCTGCTCGCCGCCCGAGAGCTGGCCGCCGCCGTTCGCGCGCCGCTCGGCGAGGCGGGGGAAGGTGGCGTAGACGCGCTCGGCCGACCACGCGCCCCCCTTCCGCTCGACGAGGCGCAGGTGCTCGTCCACCGTCAGCGAGCGCCAGAGCCGGCGGCCCTGGGGCACGTAGCCGACGCCGCGCCGCGCGATCTCGGCGGGCGCGAGGCCGACGACGCCCTGGCCCGCGACGGCGATGGAGCCCGAGGCGACGGGCACGAGCCCCATGATCGCATTGCAGAAGGTCGTCTTGCCCATGCCGTTGCGCCCGACGACCGAGAGCACGCCGCGCTCCAGCGTCAGGTCCACGCCTTGCAGCGCATGGGACTGGCCGTAGAAGACGTTGAGGTCGCGCACCTCCAGCGCGGGCGGGGCGGCCCCGGAGCGCCCGGTTCGCGCGCGCTCAGCCATGCGCCGCCTCCCGCTCGGCCACGCCGCCGCCGAGGTAGAGGGCCTGCACCTCCTCGTCGTCCTCGATCTCGGCGGGGGTGCCTTCCTTGAAGATCCGCCCGTCGTGCATCATCGTCACGCGGCCCGCCACGCGCAGCGCCACGTCCATGTCGTGCTCGATGATGACGAAGCCCATATGCGACGGCAGCCCGGTCAGGATCTCGACCAGCTCGCGCCGGTCGCTCGGCGAGAGGCCGGCGGCCGGCTCGTCGAACAGGATCAGCCGCGGCGCGCCGGCGAGCGCCATGGCGATCTCCAGCTGGCGCTGCTGGCCGTAGGAGAGCGTCTCGACCGTGAGGCCGGCCGCGTCCTCCAGATGCACGACCCGCACGAGGTCCTCGGCCGCCGACATCAGCGCATCGTCGCGGCGGGGTCGGCGGAAGGAGAAGCGCGCGCGCGAGACGCCGACGGTCGCGAGGTAGACGTTGTCGAGCACCGTGAGTCCGCGGAACAGGAGCGAGATCTGGTAGGTGCGTCTCAGCCCCCGCCGGATGCGCTCCTGCGGCGGGAAGCGGGTGATGTCCTCGCCGAAGAAGCGGATGGTGCCGGTCGTCGCCGGGAAGTCGCCGGTGATGCAGTTGAACAGCGTCGTCTTGCCCGCCCCGTTCGAGCCGAGCACCGCGCGCCGCTCGCCGGGGCGGATCGTCAGGTCGATGCCCGCGAGCGCGTCGAGCGCGCCGAAGCGCTTGGAGACGCCGCGAAGCTCCAGCGCGCTCTCGCCGCCCGTCGCGGCCAGCCGCTCGGCGACGGCACGGCGCGGCGCGCGGCTCACAGCGCCCTCCCCGTGCGCCGCGCCAGCGGATCGCGCCCCCGGCTCTCCTGCCAGCGCCGCCAGAGGCCGAGCAGGCCGTCGGGCGAGAAGAACACGATGGCGAGGAACCCGAGCCCGATCAGCAGCTGGAAGCGGTCGCCCGAGAGCCCGAGCGAGACGAGCACGTCGATCGCGAAGGTCTTGAGGACGACGTAGACGAAGGCGCCGATGAACGGGCCCACGGGATGGCGAAGCCCCCCGATGACGGCGATCACGAGGATGTCGATCACCGGCCCGACGCCGGCCGTGCCCGGCGAGATCTGCGCCGACTGCCACGTCAGCAGGATGCCCCCCACCCCCGCGATCAGGGCCGCGAAGGCGTAGGCCGCGACGCGGTGGCCGACGACCGAGTAGCCGAGCGCCGCCATGCGCCGGGGGTTGTCGCGCACCCCTTGCAGCGCGAGCCCGAACGGCGCGCGCGAGAGGTAGAGCACGGCGGCGTAGGCGATCGCCGCGCAGCCGAGCGTGAGGTAGTAGAACGCGACCGGGCCGCGCCAGTTCACGCCGAACAGTTGCGGCGGCAGCACGCCGTTGAAGCCCGTGAAGCCGTTGAAGATCACGTAGTTCTGGCGCGCGAAGTAGAAGAAGGCCGACGCGATCGCCAGCGTGATCATGATGGTGTAGATGCCCTCGGTCCTGACCGCGAGCCAGCCGCAGAGCGTGCCGAACAGCACCGCGACGAGGAGCGCGAGCGGGATCGCGACGTACCAGGGCCAGCCCTGGCTGATGTCGCCGATGGCCGAGGTGCCGAAGATCGCGACCATGTAGCCCGCGACCGCCGCGACGGTCATCTGCAACAGGCTCACCATGCCGCCGTAGCCCGCGAGGAACATGAGGCTGAGGGCTATGATCCCGAGGATGAAGCTCCAGCCGAAGATCTGGAACAGCACGAAGTCGCCTGCGAAGGCGGGCATGAACAGGAGCGCGAGCACGACGGCCCAGCCGGCGGCGGGCACGGCCGGACGGGCTTCCGCGCGGATTGGGCCGCCGATGTCGGTCACGGCCACGCCTCAGGCCCTCCCGAGCAGCCCTTGCGGGCGGAAGGCGAGGACGACGACGAGGATCAGGAAGGTCAGCACCACCGCGTAGGTCGGGAAGTAGATCGAGCCGAACTGCTCGGCCAAGCCGATCAGCAGCGCCCCGAGCGCCGCGCCAGGGATCGAGCCCATGCCGCCCACGATCACCACGACGAGGGAGGCGAGCAGGAAGCGCACGTCCTCGCCGGGCGCGACCGACTGGAAGGTGCCCCCCACCACGCCCGCGAGGCCCGCGAGGCCCGCGCCGAAGGCGAAGACGCCCAAGAAGACGAGTTGGATGCGCGCGCCGGTGGCCGCGAGCATGTCGCGGTCGTCCACGCCCGCGCGGATGGTCATGCCGATCCGGGTGCGGTTGAGCACCAGCCACATCGCCACGCCGATGGCGACGGCGGCAGCGAAGATGACGATGCGCACGGCCGGGTAGCTGAGGTAGATCGGCTCGCCGGTGCGCCGGCTGACGGTGGTGACGAAGAACGTGTCGATCGGCCCGGAGAGCCAGGACGGGGGTCGGATGTTGTAGAAGTCGCCGCCGAACGCCCAGAGCATGAGATCGGCGAAGACGATCGAGAGACCGATGGTCACGAGCGTCTGGCGCAGGTCCTGGCCCTCCATGCGCCGGAACACGCCGCGCTGGAGCGCGAGGCCGACGAGGCCGACGACGACGAAGGCGGCCGGGAAGGCGAACAGCCAGTAGCCCGTCCACTCGGCCGCGAAGTAGCCGACGTAGCCGCCGAACAGGTAGAGCGAGCCGTGCGCGAGGTTGACGTTCCTCATCAGCCCGAAGATCAGCGTGAAGCCCGAGGCGACGAGGAAGTAGAGACCGCCGAGCGTGATGCCGTTGAACAACGCGTTCAGGAACAGCTTCTTGCGCCCGATCGCGTCCTCCAGCCAGTCGGGCCAGATCGCGAAGATCATCCAGAGGAGGACCGCGCAGGCGACGGCGGTCACGCCGGCCCGGAACGGATGGCGCGCGGCGAAGGCCCTCATCGCCGCCCCGCCCGCGCCCGTGCCTCTCGCCGCTCGCCCATGGTCCTCCCGCGGCCGGTCTTGTCGCGCCGGCTCGGGGCCATCCTCGGCCATGCGCGCCGCGCCCGGCGTACCCGTCGGTCTGATCGCATAGCGCCCGGCGTGAATCGCGTCCCGCGCGGGTCTCAGACGATGTGCGCGACGCGGCGGTACTCGGTCGGCGGGATGCCGACGTTGGAGGCGAAGAAGCGCGTGAAGCTCGCCTGGCTGGAGAAGCCGAGGTCGAAGGCGATGTCGGTCACCGTCTTGCGCGTGGTCATCAGGTCGTCGATCGCCTGCTCGGCGCGTAGCGTGTTCAGGTAAAGGTTCGGCGAGATGCCCATGTGCATCTTGAACAGCTTGAAGAAGTGCGGCCGCGACAGCCCGACGTCGGCGGCGATGCGCCCCATCGCGACCTCGCTCGAAAACCGCTCCTGCAGCAGCCGCTTGGCGCGGCGCACGCGTAAATCGGTGAAGCGCTCGCTGTGCCGCTGCATCGGGCGCTCGTCGACCCCCTCCCACGACGCCTCGAAGCAGGCGCGCGTGGCGTCGAACAGGAAGCCGTCGAAACGCGCCGAGGCGCGCTCCTCGAACAGGAGCGCCGCGAGCCGCAGGGCGTGGCGCCGGATCGCGGGCGTCACGCGGACCGCCGGCTGGCCGAAGGCGAGCGCGCACTGCGCCGACTGCGAGGTCTCCAGGAACCACAACGGCTTGATGTACAGGACGAGGCAGAGGCTCGGCCCGTCCTCGTCGAGCGGGTCGAAGCTGTGCGGCTCCCAGGGGCTGACCGCCACCGCCCGGTCCTGGTCGGCGACGAGATCGGTGTCGCCCACCCGCACGCGGGCGCGCGAGCCTTCGAGATGGACGATGATGTGCCCTTCGCGATGGGCGTGCGGGATGATCGGCCGGGCCAGGCTGTACAGCGCGGCGCGGCCGAACGCTCCGTGATGAACCGAGATTGCGGCGCTCAAGTCGTGATCCTCCCGATGTTTTTCGGACGCGCTCTGCCGGCGTGTTCCGTGACGGAAAGGATCGCGATTCCCTGAGACGACAAGCAAGCACAATCGTACGATCGTGATACTCTCGGGTACGTCGAGCGGGGGGATCAGCCGGCGACGTAGGCCGTCTTGACGGTGGTGAAGAAGTCGCGCGCCTCGGCGCCCTGCTCGCGCGGGCCGAGGCTCGAGCGCTTCCGACCGCCGAAGGGGACGTGGTAGTCCACGCCCGCGGTGGCGAGGTTGACCATGACCATCCCGGCCTCGGCCCGGTCGCGGAAGTCGCGGGCATGGCGAAGGCTCGTCGTGCAGATCCCGGCGGAGAGGCCGTAGGGCGTGGCGTTGGCGGTCGCGAGCGCCTCCTCGTAGTCGCGCACGCGGATGACGCTCGCGAGGGGTCCGAACACCTCGCGGCGGTTGATCTCCATGTCCGCGTGCGTGTCGGTGAAGAGCGCGGGCGCGAGGAAATACCCTTCGGTCTCGCGCCGCACGCGCTCGCCGCCCGCGCGCAGCACGCCCCCCTGATCGCGGGTGCGCGCGATCCAGTCGAGATCCTCGGCGAGCTGCGCCTCGCTCGCCACGGGCCCGATCTCGGTGGACGGGTAGAGCGCGTGGCCGACGCGGAGCGCGCGCACGCGCTCGACGAGCGCCTCGACGAAGCGCGCGTGGATGCCTTCGGTCACGATCAGGCGGCGCGAGGCGGTGCAGCGCTGGCCCGTCGAGCCGAAGGCGCCGTCGGCGGCGATGGCGACGGCGCAGTCGAGATCGGCGTCGTCGAGCACGACGAGCGGGTTGGAGCCGCCCATCTCGAGCTGCACCCGGCGCATGTGACGCGCGCAGGCCTCGGCGACGAGACGACCCGTCGCCTCCGAGCCCGTGAAGGTCACGGCGTCCACCGCCTCGCTCTCCAGGATCTCGCGGCCCACGACCCGCCCCGCGCCGGGGACGAGATTCAGCACGCCCGGCGGCAGCCCGGCGCGCGCGAGGATGTCGGCGAGCGCCCAAGCGGAGGCGGGCACCAGTTCGGCCGGCTTGAACACGACCGCGTTGCCGAAGGCGAGCGCGGGCGCGATCTTCCAGGCGGGAATCGCGATCGGATAGTTCCAGGGCGTGATGACGCCGACGACGCCGACGGGCTCGCGCAGCACCTCGACGTCCACGCCCGGCCGGACGGACGGGGGGCGCTCGCCGCCCGCGCGCAGCGCCTCGCCGGCGAAGAAGTCGAGGAGGCGCGCGGCGCGCACGACCTCGGCGGTGGCCTCGGCGAGCGTCTTGCCCTCCTCGCGTGCGAGCAGGCGGCCGAGTTCGCCGCTGCGGCTCATGACCTCCGCGCTCGCACGGACGAGAACGTCGTGGCGCGTCTCCGCGGTCGATCGGCCCCAGGCGGGCTGCGCCTCGCGCGCGCTCCGGATCGCGGCCTGCGCCTCAGCGCGGCCGGCGAGGGCATAGCGCCCGACGACGTCCGGGAGATCGGAGGGGTTCAGGTTCTCCACGACCTCGCCCGTGGTCGCGCGCTCGCCGCCCACGATCAGCGGATGGACCGCGCGGTCGTGCGTCACAGCGCGGCCTCGTAGATCGCGCGCGCGGCGGCCGCGCTCACCGGGCTCGGACCGTTGGCCGCGGCGGCGTCGGCGGCGGCGAGGCGCGCCGCGTCGTCGAGCGCCCGCGCCTCGACGCCGAGAGCGGAGAGCCGCGTCGGCACCGGCCAGTCCGCGAGCCGCGCCGCGATGCCGGAAGCCAGACCGCGCCGCGCCCGCAGGCCGAGCGCGCGTCCGAGCGGGGCCGCCTTGTCGCCGGTGCGCCGTGCGTAGTGCGCCACGAGGCCGGGGAGCAGGATGGCGGAGAGCGCGCCGACGTCGAGATCGCGCGCGGTCGCCCCTCTCAGTCCCAGCACCATGGCGTGCAGCGCGCCGCGCCCCTTGCTGAGCGCGAGCGCGCTGTTGAGCGCGGCCGCCATCAGCTCGCGCCGCCGGTCGAGCCGGTCGCGCTCCAGCGCGCGCGGCAGGGCGCCGAGGACGCGCGAGAGCGCATCGAGCGCGAGGCCGTCGGCCGGCGGATTGAAGCCGCGCGACAGGAACGCGCCGACCCCGCGCGCGAGCGTCGCCGCGCCGGCACGAGCGCTCGCCCCGGCGTCGGCGCCGAGGGTGAGCGTCGGGTCGCAGATCGCGGCCGTCGGCACCAGACGCGGCTCCCGCACGACCCGGCGCTCGCCCCCGGCGCCGACCGAGGCGGCGTAGTCCGAGATCGCCGCGGCGAAGCCGCGCGGGCCCGGCACGGTCGTGAGCGGCGCCAGCGCCGCGGGATCGGCCGCCTCGCGCGCCAGGGAGAGGCGCGCGAGCTTCGCCGCGTCGATCCCACCCGCAGCGCCGAGCCCGACGAGGTGATCGAAGCCGCCGGCCGCGTAGCGCGCGGCGAGGGCGCGCACGGCCCGCCCGTCCGGCATGCCGCCGGGCACGGGACGGACCTCGGCCGAGGCGCGCAGCGGCAACGCGGAGAGCAGCCGCTCCTCGGCCTCGCCCGCCTCGTCGTCGACGACGACGAGCGCGCGCCGGCTGCCGGCACGCTCCATCTCGGCGCGGAACGCCTCCTCGAGCACGTCGTCGGCGAAGTGGATGCGCAGTCGGCAGGCGATGAGGGTCATCCGCCCGACCTCCGGCGGAGAGAGGGCCGGCCCCCCGGCGAGGGCCGGCGCCGGTTCACTCGTAGGATGCCTTGCACTCGGGCACCTCGCGGCTCGGCGTGCCGATCGCGTCGAAGGCGGCCTTCGAGAGCCCGAGCGTCTGGTCCACGTTCTCGATCTTCTTGACCATCTGCGTGGCCAGCGTGCCGTCGTCGAGCTCGACCACCTCGGAGACGAAGTTGGTGCCGATCGCCTGGCGGTTCTCGTCGAGCACGATCCGCCCGTTCGGCGCGTCGAGTTCGAGGCCGGCGAGGCACTCGCGGTACTGCGCGTGCCCGTCCGAGAGATCGCCGCCCACCTGATCGAGGCAGGTCAGCGCCGCGTCGGTGGCGTTGTAGTAGCCGGTCGCCAGGAGCGAGGGGATCGGGAAGCGCTGGTCGGGCGGGAAGGCGTCCTGGTAGGCCTTCACGTAGGCCTGCCAGGCCTCGTCCTCGGCGGTGTCGGCCTGCGGCCCGGCAGAGGGCACGCCGATCAGCGCCTCCTTGGCCGAGCCCTTGGACGACAGCACCGTGCCGTCCACCATGATGGTGCCGCCGATCAGGTTCGCGTCGCCGCCGGCCTGCTGGTACTGGTTCAGAAAGTTGACCGCGTCGCCGCCGCCGAGGCCCAGGTAGATCGCGTCCACGTCCTCGGGCAGCGCCGCGATGATCGAGCCGAAGTCCTTGGTGCCGAGCGGCACCCAGTAGCGGTCCAGCACCTGCCCCCCGGCCTGGCAGAAGTCGATCACGAAGCCGAACACCTGCGTGTAGACGAACGAATAATCCTCGCCCACGGTCGCGACGTACTCGTAGCCCTTCTCGTTGAAGACGTACTCGCCGAGGCCGATGGACCACTGCGCGCCGTCCATGTTGTAGCGAAAGAAGTTCTCCGATGAGTTGACGTAGGTGGTCTCCTGCGCGCCGGAGGAGCCGTTGATGAAGGTCACGTCCGGGTGGTTCTTGGAGAAATCGCGGATGGCGATGCCCTCCGAGCCGGAGAGCGGGCCGATCACGATGTCCACGCCGTCCTGCTCGACCACCTTGCGCGCGGCGCGCACGGCGCTGTCGGGGCTCGCGTCGGTGGCGGCGATGACGATCTCGACGTCGCGCCCGCCGGCCTTCGAGCCCCACTTCTTGAGCGCGGTCCTCAGCCCGCGCACGCCGTCCTCGCCGAGCACGGTGTAGGTACCCTCCAACGTGGCGAGCACGCCGAGCTTGACCGGCTCGGCGGCGACCGCGGCGGTACCGCCGGCGATCACGGCGGACAGCGACAGAGCCAGGGCGTTTCGTGCGGACATGGCTTCCTCCCCGAGTGTTGGCCGCGCGCCGTGACCGCGCACGTTGTCGCCGCAGGGTGCCCCGTCGCGACGCCTCGTCCGATCTCGCGAGGCGCCCCGGACGTTACTGACAGTATGATTGTCTGCATCCGGCGCCCCGTGCCCGGGCGGCCGTCTCACGGCCGCCGCCGGTCGGGGCTCGGGTCGCGCCGAGAGCGGCCGTCCGCCGTCCCGATCCCGGGAGAAGGCGGCGCGCGGCCGCCGTTCACCGGGCGAGCCGCGGCGCTTCATCCCCCCCGCCCGTCGTCACCGCTCCGCTGGCGCCACCCGCTGGCATCGTCCCGAAGCCTTCGGCGTCCGGCGCGACGCGGCCGGCCCCGCCGCCTGGACGAGACGGAAGACGGGGGTCCGCGGACCTCCACGCGCCGACGCGACGGCTCCGCGGGGAATGCCTCGGCCATCGTCGCCCGCCACGGACCGACGGAGCGGGTGTCGGCGACCCGACGATCCCGCCCGCCGTCATTCGGCCGGCGCTCCCGGCCGACCGAGCAGCAGCGGCAACACGACGATCAGGACCGCGATCCTGAGCACGTGGTGCACGGCGACGAAGGCGGGGTCGTAGTCGAGCGCCAGCGCCATGGCCGCCATCGCCTCGACCCCGCCCGGCGCGTAGGTGACCCAGGCCTGGCCGAAGGGGACGGCGAGCAGCATCGCGGCGACGAGGGCCGCGACGGCGGCGATGGCGGTGGAGGCGAGCACGACGCCGCAGGCGGCGAGGCCGAGCCGGCCGAGGTCGCCGGGCGTGGCGCCCGCGAAGCGCGTGCCGATGACCGCCCCCGTGACGGCGAGCCCGACGGCGACGAAGGCGACGGGGGGCAGGCCCGCCAGCACGCCGCCCGCGTGCAGCCCGGCGCTGAGGGCGAGCCCGGCGATCAGGAAGGCGGCCGGCACGCCCCGTGCCGCGCCGAGCCGGCCCGCGGCGTAGGCGACGGCGAACAGGGCGAGAGCCTCCGCCCAGCCCATCGCCTCCGCCGCCGGCGCGCCGCCGTCCGCGGGCGCGGCCGCGAGGCCGAGGATCAGCGGCAGCCCGAGGGTGATCGCGAACAGCCGCATGCTCTGGAGCACCATGACGGCGCGCGCGGCGCCGCGTCCGTCGGCCACCAGCGCTAGCGTGTAGGAGAGCGCGCCCGGCGAGGAGGCCAGCAGCGCGGTGGCGCGGTCGAGACCGAACACCCGCGAGAGCATCGCGGTCGAGACCGCGATCATCGCCGCGAGGGCCGCGAGCAGGATCGCGAGGCTGAGCGGCCAGGCCAGCATCTCGCCGACGATGTCCGGCGTGACGCCGGCCCCCATCGAGCAGCCGATGGCGGCGAAGGCGCCGTCGCGGAGCGCCGTCGGCACCGCCATCGGCGCACCGGCGAGGGCGAGCGCGCCGACGAGGGCGGTGGCACCGATCAGCGCCGCCGCCGGCAGCCCGGCGAGGTGGGCGAGAACGGCGCCGCTACCCGCGATCGCGAGGGTGGCGGCAGGACGCGCGAGGGCGCGCGCGGGTCCGGGCGGGTTCATGCCGGCCCGTCGCCTTCCGCGCGCGCCGCCGCGGCGGCGGCGCGGCGCGAGAGCAGGTAGGGCACCACCGCGACGGTGATGGCGAGGGCATAGAGCACCAGGGCGTTGGCGCTGGTCACCAGGATCGACCAGTCGCCGCCCGAGATCGACAGCGCGCGCCTCAGGTTGTCCTCGAACAGCCCGCCGAGCACGAAGCCGAGGATCACCGGCGCGAGCGCGACATCGAGCTTGCGTAATACCCAGCCGAACACGCCGAAGCCGATGATCATGTAGAGATCGAACGGGTTGGCGACGATCGAGTAGATGCCGACGAAAGCGAGCACCGCGATCATCGGCGTCAGGTACTGCTGCGGGATGGTCAGCATCCGCGCGAACAGCCCGACCAGCGGCAGGTTGATGACCAGAAGCGCCAGGTTGCCGATGTACATGGAGGCGATCAGGCCCCAGGCGATCTCCGGGCGCTGCTCGAACATCAGCGGCCCTGGCGTGACGTTGAACAGAAGCAGCGCGCCGAGCAGGATCGCCGTGGTGCCCGAGCCGGGGATGCCGAGCGTCAGCATCGGCACCATGGCCCCGCCCGCCGCGCCGTTGTTGGCGGCTTCGGGAGCGGCGAGCCCGCGGGGATCGCCGGTGCCGAAGCTCCCGGCCGAGCCGCCGGCCATGCGCTTCTCCGCGCCGTAGGCGACGGCGGAGGCGACCGAGGCGCCGGTGCCCGGCAGCACGCCGATGAAGAAGCCGATGAAGGCCGAGCGCAGGATCGTCCACTTGGTATGGGCGACGTCGCGCCAGCTCACGAAGCTCTTGTCGATCGGCAGCGACTTCAGGGTGCCGCGCACCTGGCTCTCGACCAGGCTGATGAGTTCGGCCATGCCGAACAGGCCGATCACCACCACTAGGAAGTCGATGCCGGCGAGGATGTCGGGAATGCCGAAGGTGTAGCGCGCGACACCGGTGTTGGCGTCGATGCCGACGGTGGCGAGCATCAGCCCGATCAGGGCCGCGAGCAGCGTCTTGACCGGGCTCTTGCCCACCAGCGAGGCGAGCGAGGCGAAGGCGAACACCATCAGCGCCACGTAGTCGGCCGGCGAGAACTGCACCGCGAAGCCCGCGAGCAGGGGTCCGAACAGCGACATCAGCACCACCGCGATGGTGCCGCCGATGAAGGAGGCGACCGCCGAGAGCGAGAGCGCGCGCCCCGCCTCGCCGCGCCGCGCCATCGGGTTGCCGTCGAGCGTGGTCATCACCGCGCTGGCGTCGCCCGGCACGTTGAGCAGGATCGACGAGATCCGCCCGCCGTATTCGGCGCCGTAGTAGATGCCCGCGAGCAGGATCAGCGCGCTCTCGGGGGGCAGGCCGAGGCCGTAGGCGATCGGCAGGAGGATCGCGACGCCGTTGATCGGCCCGATGCCGGGCAGCGCGCCCATCAGCGTACCGAAGAAGCAGCCCGCGAGCACCAGGAACAGGTTGAGCGGCAGGAGGGCGACCGCGAAGCCGGCCCCGAGACCGGAGAGAACCTCTTGCATCACGCCCTCACGACAGGTCGGGCAGGAGGCCTGCCGGCAGGTTCAGCTCCAGCAACACGGTGCAGAGGAGATAGCCGATCACCCCGGTCGCGACGCCGAAGGCGGCGGCGTGGGCGAGCTTGCCGCCCAGGAACCGCGTCATCGCCGTGCCGTAGAGCGCGGTCGAGATCACGAAGCCGAGCGGCTCAAACATCGCGGCGTAGAGGACGAGCATCGCGACCGTGAGCCCGAGGCGCGCCAGGGTGGCGGCGTCGGCGTCGAAGGCCTGCTCCACCGGGCGCCAGATCAGCACCGCGCAGCAGAGCGCGGCGGCGATCGCCAACAGGCGCGGCCAGCTCTCCGGGCCGAGCGGGTCGTATTGGAACGGCGCCTCGATGAAGGCGAAGGCGACGACGGCGTAGGCGAGGACGAGCGCCAGCGTGATGCCGGCGAAGACCCGATCGGCCACGGCTTCCTCCCGATGCTGTTCTTCTCAGGACCGCGGGCTCTCCCGGCCCGGCGCGGAGGCGAAGACCGGCGCGGCCCCCGGGGAGCCGCGCCGCGGACGATCCCGCGGGATCGGGCTCAGTTGATGAGGCCGGCTTCGCGGGCGACGTCGCGCAGGCGCTCGACCCGCTCCTTCACCGAAGCGTCGAGTTCGGCGCCGGCGAGGTTGAGCGGCATCAGCCCCTGCTCCTTCTGGAGCCGGGCGAACTCCTCGGTCTCGTAGGCCGCCTGGAACTTGGAGACCCATTCCCGATACGCCTCGTCGGAGACGTTCTTGCCCATGTAATAGCCGCGCAGGATGGTCCATTCGGCATCGAAGCCGAGTTCCCTGACCGTCGGGAACTCGGCGAAGGGCTCGGGCAGGCGCTCGGGCGACATGACCGCGAGGATGCGGAACTCGCCGGTGTCGAGGCGGCTGACCATCTCGCCGACGTCGCCCATGTAGACGTCGATCGCACGGCCGAGGAGCCCCGCCATGGCGTCGCCGCCGCCGTCGTAGGCGACGTAGCGCATGTCGCGCGCGTCCACGCCGATCGACTTCAGCAGAAGCGCGCCCTTCATCCAGTCCTGACTGCCGACCGAGCCGCCCGCCCCCACCACGACCGACTGCGGGTCGGCCTCGAAGGCGCTCATGAGCTGCTCCAGGCTCTCGTAGTCGCTGCCCTCGCGCACGATCACCGCGCCGAAGTCGGCGCCGGCGGTGGCGAGGAAGCGCACGTCGTCGGCGTCCCACTCGCCGAACTTGCCGGTGGCCATGTTGAGGAGCGAGCCCGAGGAGAACGCGACGATGGCGCTCGGGTCGTCGGTGCGGGTGGTGTTGAACAGGTTGATCGCGACCGCGCCGATGCCGCCGGGCATGAAGGTGACCTTGAGCGGCTCGTCGAGATGGCCTTCGAGCCCGCGCTGGGCGACGCGGCAGGTCAGGTCGAAGCCGCCGCCGGGCTTGGCGGGGGCGATGCACTCGGGCTGTTCGATCTGGGCGGGCGCAGGCGTCGCGGCCGTCAGGGCGACGGCGGCGGCGATCAGGGCGATGGTGCGCATTCGGTGCCTCCCTTGGCGTTGTTCGAGCGCGCCCCGGCGGGCGCGTCCCGGCGTTCGCCTATCCTAGCGGACTGACCGCTGCCTGACCCGTTCCTGATGGGACGCTGACACGGCCCTGACCGCTCGCTGACCCGGCGGTGCCCGGCCCGGTCCGACGTCGTGACGCGGCGCCGGGGGCCTAGGGTGGCGCCATGCGCGTCCCGCTCGTGGAGGAACACGGCCACCTCGCGGAGACGATCGTCGATCGCTTCCGCTCGGAGGGCCGTGCGATCGACCGCGAGGCCGACGGGGCGCGAGCCGCGGCGTTGCTCGCGCACGAGGGGTTCGACACCAACGCGCTGCACGCCCGCGTCCTCGCGGGCCGGGGGCGATCCCGCCTTCGCCGCGGACGTCGTGATCGGTTCGGCGATGGATCTCCGGGTCGACCGCGTGAACCGCGGCCTCGCCCATGCCTTCGCCCCCGCGCCGCGACGCCGACCGAATGGCGGCGCGAGCTGTTCGGCTTCACTGAAAAGCCCGCGGTTGTCGTCTACGACCGCGCCGGCGACGGGGACGACGCGCTTCGTCCCCATCCGCCTCGGCGCCGGCCTCCCGGCTCACCTCGACGATCTCAAGACGCCCACCTCCTTAGAGCGCTGGACAGCCTCCAAGCGCCCGCCGGCGACGATGCCGTGACGCGGTCGCGCTCCGGCCTCCTCGGCCACGGGCGACCGTCCGTACCCGACGCGGCGCGCCGGCCGACGGGCGGGACAGGCTCCGGTCACTCGCCACGTCGCCCGGATGATCGAGCATCGCCGGCCGGTCCGCGATCGCGTTCGCGAGGCGCCGGCCGCTGGCCGTCGCGGATCGGCCGGACGTCCCGTGCGGCGCCGGGGTCGCGCCGCGGACGAACCCGCAAGAGGGTCCGCCTCGCGCGACGCGTGCTCGCGGGGACGGCCCCGTGCCCGCGGCAAGACGGTTGACAGCCAGCCTGCGATGAAAAAAAATGCGAGAAAGAAATAAATTGCAGGGCGGAGTGGTATGGCGGAAGCGGTGCAGCGATCGCAGGGCGGCGAGCACGACGACGACGCCGTCGCCCGCGCCGCCTGGCTGCACTTCGTCGGCGGCCTGACGCAGAGCGAGGTCGCCCGTCGCCTCGACGTGCCGACGACCCGCGCGCACCGCTACATCGCCCGCGCCCAGTCGCGCGGCCTCGTGCGCGTGTTCGTCGACGTGGCCGCCTCCGACTGCGTGGCGCTGGAGACGGCGCTGATCGAGCGTCACGGCCTCTCGACCTGTCGCGTCGCCATGGAGACGCCGGAGCCGGAGCCCCTGCCGCTGCGCGCGCTCGGCGCCGTCGGCGGCGACTGGCTCATGCGCGCGATCGCGAGCGGGCGCCACGGCGTGATCGGCATCGGCAACGGGCGCACGCTCTCGGCGGTGGTGAACGGCATGGGCCGGATCGCGGCCGGGCCGACGCGCTTCGTCTCGATCCTCGGCGGCCTCACGCGCTCGGGCGCGGCCAACCCCTACGACGTCATCCACGCGCTCGC
The DNA here is from genome assembly GCA_050330995.1 of Paracoccaceae bacterium. Classification (GTDB taxonomy): domain Bacteria; phylum Pseudomonadota; class Alphaproteobacteria; order Rhodobacterales; family Rhodobacteraceae; genus Thermohalobaculum. The sequence goes on along the minus strand of JBHJHI010000071.1, from coordinate 28,486 downwards.
GCAGAAGACCGGGGGCGAGGCCTTCCTGATGCCCGCGCCGCTGTTCGCCGACACGGCCGAGGACCGCCGCGTGCTGATGGCGCAGTCGGCGCTGGCGGTGACGACGCGGCTCGTGGCGGAGGCCTCGCTGATCGTCGTCGGCATCGGCGACGTCGGCGTCTCGTCGGGCGTCGCGCCGGCGGCCACGACCGCGCTCGCCGACCGCGAGGCGATCGGCGCGATCCGCGCGCGCGGCGCCCGCGCGGAGATCCTGGGGCAGTTCCTCGACGCGGCGGGCGCGCCCGTGCCGACGCCGCACGACGCGCGGGTCATGGCGCCCGCGCTCGACGCGCTGAAGGGCCGCGAGGTCGTCGCCGTCGCCGGCGGCGCCTCGAAGGTCGAGGCGATAAGGGCCTCGCTCGGGAGCGGGCTCCTGAGCGGACTGATCACCGACGAGGCGACCGCTCGCGCCCTCGTCGGCGACGCCGACCGCGACGGCGGCGGCGACAACAACGACGAGCGCCAGGGAGGAGACACGTCATGTACGAACGGGAGCGCGATCTCGTAGACGCCTGGGCGCGCGGCCGGCTGAGCCGGCGCGGGCTCATCCAGCGCCTCGCCGCCCTCGGGGTCACCGCCGGCACCGCGGGCGCGCTCGTGAACGCCGCGGCGACGCGCGCGCTCGCGGCCGACTTCGACTGGAAGCGCCACGCCGGCACCGGGGTCAAGCTGCTTCTGAACAAGCACCCCTACACGGACGCGATGGTCGCGAACCTCGACAGCTTCAAGGAACTGACGGGGATGCAGGTCGACTACGACGTCTTCCCCGAGGACGTCTACTTCGACAAGGTCACGGCCGCGCTGTCGCAGCGCTCGGACGAGTACGACGCCTTCATGACCGGCGCGTACATGACCTGGACCTACGGGCCGGCGGGCTGGATCACCGATCTCAACGAGTGGATCCGCGACCCGGAGAAGACCGCGCCCGGCTACGCCTGGGACGACATGCTGGAGGGCGTGCGCGCGTCCTGCGCCTGGAACGGCCGGCCGGGTGGCGAACTCGGCTCCGAGGACGCCAAGCAGTGGTGCGTCCCCTGGGGCTACGAGCAGAACAACCTCAGCTACAACGCCGAGATGTTCGAGCGCCTCGGCGCCGAGCCGCCGAAGGACCTGACCGGGCTCCTGGAGGTCGCGGCGAAGGCCAAGCGCGATCTCGACGGCGTCTACGGCATCGGCGTGCGCGGCTCGCGCTCCTGGGCGACGATCCATCCCGGGTTCCTGTCGGGCTACGCCAACTTCGGCGAGCGCGACCTGACCGTCTCCGAGGACGGGCGCCTCTCGGCGGCGATGGCGACCGAGGGGTCCAAGGCGTTCCACCGCGACTGGGTGGCGATGATCCGGGACTCGGGCGCGCCCGACTGGGCCTCGCACACCTGGTACCAGGTCGGCACCGACCTCGGCGCCGGCAAGTCGGCGATGATCTACGACGCCGACATCCTCGGCTACTTCATGAACGGCGGCGACAACGCCATGGCGGGCAAGCTCGCCTACGCGCCCTTCGCGCCGAGCCCGGAAGCGGACGCGCCGACGCCGAACATCTGGATCTGGTCGCTCGCCATGTCCGAGTTCTCGAACCGCAAGGACGCCGCCTGGACCTTCATCCAGTGGGCGTCGGGCGTCGAGCACGCGCTGTTCGGCGCGCGCGAGCGCGACTTCGTCAACCCGGTGCGGAAATCGGTCTGGGCCGACGAGGCCTTCCGCGAACGCATCCAGAGCAACTATCCGGGCTACGTCGACATGCACGACGTCTCGGCGCCCGGCGCCTCGATCAAGTTCACCGCGCAGCCGCTGTTCTTCGACCTCACCACCGAGTGGGCGTCGAGCCTGCAGAAGATGGTCGCGGGCCAGGTGCCCGTGGACGAGGGCCTCGACCAGCTCGCCGAGAGCGTGAACCGCCAGCTCGAGGACGCGGGCCTCGGCTGAGCGCCGGCCGCCGGGCGCGCGCGCCGCGCCCGGCCCTTCCGCCCCGGTCCCGTGCGACGACCGCCCTTCGCGCGGGCGTCGCCGGGCCGACGGTTCGTCACGCCGGAGACCGTGCCGATGAGCGCCACGACCGACACGGGCCCCGACGGGGCCGCGCCGCCGCGACCGCGCCTCAGCGCGTCGCGCCGCTGGCTGCCCTACCTGCTCAGCCTGCCGGCGCTGCTCGTCTGCATCGGCATCCTGATCCCGTTCGGCACCGCCGTCTGGTACTCGCTGCAACGCTACCGGCTCTCGCAGCCCTGGAATCAGGGCTTCAACTGGGGCGAGAACTACCTCGACTTCCTCTCCTCGCCGGACTTCTGGAACACGCTCAGGGTCAGCCTCGTCTACACCGGGCTGACGGTCGGTATCGAGCTGATCCTCGGCCTCGCCATCGCGCTCCTGCTGCAGCGGCGCACGCGGCTGAACAACGCGATCTCGATCATGCTGCTGATGCCGCTGATGCCCGCGCCGGCGCTCGCCGCGCTCATGTGGAAGCTGATGACCAACCCGAACTTCGGGATCCTCAGCTACCTCGCCGGGGTCGTCGGCTTCGAGGACATGCGCTGGGCCGCCTCGCCCGACACCGCCCTCCTGACAGTCGTGATCGTCGACGTCTGGGTCTACACGCCCTTCATCATGATCCTGCTGCTCGCGGGGCTCAGATCGCTGCCGACGCAGCCCTTCGAGGCCGCCGCCCTCGACGGCGTGCCGCGATGGCAGCAGTTCTGGCAGATCACGCTGCCGATGCTGACGCCGCACATCCTGACGGCGACGCTGTTTCGCATGCTGGAGTCGATCCAGCAGTTCGACATCGTCTACGCCATGACCCAGGGCGGGCCGGGCGACCGGCTGATGGTGTTCCAGGTCGAGGCCTACGTCGACTTCTTCCAGTCGACCAACGTCGGGCGCTCGGCGGCGCTGCTGCTCGTGCTCTGGGCCATCACCTTCTTCCTCTCCAACATCTTCATCAAGAACTGGCTGCGCCTGCGCGAACGCGCGGCCGGGGGAGCCTGAGCCATGCACCATCATTCCCGCCTGGAGAGCTGGCTGCGCGGGATCGCGCTCGGCCTCGTCGTGCTGTTCTTCATGTTCCCGATCGTCTGGATCCTGCTCATGAGCGTGCAGACGAACGAGACCATCCTGCGCTCGCCGCCCTCGATCGTCTTCGTGCCGACGCTCTCGAACTACACGGCGCTGATCTCGGGCGAGCTGGAGACGCAGGCGGGCACGCTCGACATCGACTTCATGTCGAACCTGCTCAATTCGGTGATCCTGTCGGTCGGCTCGGTCTCTATCGCGCTGATCCTCGGCGTGCCGGCGGCCTACGCCTTCGCGCGCCACCGCTTTCGCGGCTCGGAAGACATCGCCTTCACGCTGCTCTCCTTCCGCTTCGCGCCGCCGCTCCTCGTCCTCCTGCCGCTCACGCTCTACTTCCAGGACATCGGGCTCGCCGACACCTACGTCGGGCTGATCTGGGTCTACCAGCTGATCTGCCTGCCGCTGATCCTCTGGATCGTGCGCGGCTACTTCGAGGACATGAGCCCGGACGTCGAGCACGCCTATCGCGTCGCGGGCCACTCCTGGGCGTCCACCTTCCGGCGCATCGCGCTGCCGCTCGCGGGGCCGGGGATCGCGGCCGCCGGGCTCCTCGCCTTCATCTTCGCCTGGAACAACTTCATCTTCGCCCTCGTGCTCGCCTCGGCCGACAAGCAGCCGGTAACCGTCGGCGCGCTCGCCTTCGTGACCGCGTCGGGCATCCAGTACGGCCAGATCGCCGCCGCCATCGTGCTCTCGATAGCCCCGACGCTGGCGCTCGCGCTCTATGCCCAGCGCTACCTCGTCGAGGGCCTCTCGCTCGGCGCGGTGAAGGGGTGAGGCGATGACCGCGATCACGCTCGACCGCCTGACCAAGCGCTACGGCGAGACGAAGGCCCTCGACGGCGTCAGCCTCGACGTCGCCGCCGGCGAGACGCTCGTGCTGTTCGGCCGCTCGGGCGCGGGCAAGACGGTGCTCCTGCGCACCATCGCCGGCGCGGTCGATCCCGACGCGGGGCGCGTCCTGATCGGGGGCGAGGACGTCACCGGGCTCGCGCCCGAGCGGCGCGGGCTCGGCATGGCGTTCCAGAACTTCGCGCTGTTTCCGCACATGACGGCCTTCGACAACATCGCGAGTCCGCTGACGGCGCGGCGCTGGGGGCGCGAGCGGATCGCCGACGGGGTCGAGAGGATCGCGCGGCTCCTGAAGATCGACCACGTGCTCGGCCACGCGCCGCGCGCGCTCTCGAACGGGCAGAAGCAGCGCACCGCGCTCGCCCGCGCGCTCGCGGCCGAGCCGGAGGTGCTGCTGCTCGACGATCCGCTGAGGAACGTGGACGCGAAGCTGCGCTTCGAGATGCGCCTGGAGCTGCCACGCCTCCTGGCCGACCGCGGCGCCACGGTCCTCTACGTCACCCAGGACTACAAGGAGGCCATGGCCCTCGGCGACCGCATCGCGGTGCTGGAGGCGGGGCGCGTCGCCCAGGTCGGCACGCCGGCGGACGTCTACCTCGCGCCCGCGAGCGTGGCGATCGCGCGGCTGTTCGGCGATCCTTCGATCAACCTGCTCGACGCGGTTCCCGAGCGCCACGGCAACGGTCTGCGGGTCACGCTTTCGGACCGGAGCGTCGCGCTCGATCCGGGCCTCGCCCACGCCGCCGGGCGGGCCTGCACGCTCGGCGTCAGGCCGGAGGCGGTCCGCTTCTCGGACGAGCCGGGCGCCATCCCGGTGACGATCGAGGCCGAGACGCCGCTCAACGAGAAGACCGTGACCCTCGTGACCACCAAGCGCGGGCGCGAGATCCTGGTCTCGCGCCCCGCCGGCACGCCGGGGCCGGCGGCGGGCGAGGCGGGCCTCGCCATCGACGCGAAGGGCGCGGTGCTGTTCGACCGCGAGACCGGCGCGCGCATCGCGCCCGCGCGCGAGGGCGCGGAGGCGGCCGCATGAGCCCGCGTCTGGAGATCCGCGGCGTCGACAAGGTCTACGACGCCGGGCGCGCGCACGCGGTACGCGCCGTCTCCGGGCTCGACCTCGCGGTCGAGCCCGGCGAGATCGTCGCCCTCCTCGGCTCCTCGGGCTGCGGCAAGACCTCGACGCTGCGCATGATCGCGGGCTTCGAGGAGGTGACGGCGGGCGAGATCCTGATCGAGGGAGCGCCCGTGCATACCCTGCCGCCCGCCCGGCGCGGCGTGGCCATGGCCTTCGAGGGCTACTCGCTCTACCCGCCGCTGACGCTGCGCCGCAACATCGCGCTGGCGCTGCGCGCGCAGCGCCTGCCGCCGGCCGAGGTCGAGGCCCGCGTCGCCGAGGTCGCCCACCTCGTCGAGATCGAGGACGTGCTCGACCGCTACCCCTCCTCGGTCTCTGGCGGGCAGCAGCAGCGCACCTCGCTCGCCCGCGCGCTGGTCCGCCCCGCGAGCCTGCACCTCCTCGACGAGCCCATGGGCCAGCTCGAGCCGCAGCTTCGCGCGCTGATCCGCGGGCGTCTCAAGCACTACGTCAAGGAACGCGGCCTGACGGCGATCCTCGTCACCCACGACCAGACCGAGGCGAACGCGCTCGCCGACCGCATCGCGGTCATGGAAGGGGGCGTGCTCCAGCAGTTCGACACGCCCGAGCGCATCCGCGAGCGCCCCGCCAACCTCTTCACCGGCACCTTCATCGGCGAGCCGCCGATGAACGTGTTCCCGGCCGAGGCGCGCATGGACGCCGGCCGCCTCAGTTTCGCCCTCGGCGAGGGCGTGACGCTCGACTACCCCGCCGACGCCTTCCCGGCCGGCCTGTGCGAGCGGCTCGCGCGCGAGGCCCGCGTTACCGTCGGCGTGCGTCCGCACGCCGTGCGCATCGGCGAGGCGGGGGACGAGGGCGCGGCGCGCGCGATCGTCTACGCCAACCAGTGGCTCGGCGATCAGAGCCACGTCGCCGCGCGCTTCGCCGGCGGCGTCCTCGTCGCCGTCGAGCACGAGCGCGCGTGGCTCGCCCCCGGCGAGGCCATGAGCGTCGATATCGCCGCGCGCGAGCTGCACGTCTTCGACACCGCCAGCGGCGCGGCCCTCGCCCACGGGGCCGCGCCGGCCGAGACACTAGGCGAGGCCGTCCGCGCGGGGGAGCCGGCATGAGCCGCGACGTGCTGATCGGGCTCGACGCCGGCACCTCGGTGATCAAGGCGGTCGCCTTCGACACAGCCGGCCGCCAGCTCGGCGTCGCGAGCCGGCCGAACGCCTATCGCAGCCTGCCGGACGGTGGCGTCGAGCAGGACATGGAGCGCACCTGGCGCGACGCGGCCGCCGCCCTCGCCGCCCTCGGCGCCGAGGTCGAGGACCTCGCCGGGCGGGCCCTCGCCCTCGGCGTCACCGGCCAGGGCGACGGCACCTGGCTGATCGACGCCGAGGGCCGGCCGGTGCACGACGCCTGGCTCTGGCTCGACGCCCGCGCGGTCGCGGCGACGCGCCGGCTCGCGGGATCGGCGGCGGCGGAGACGATCTACCGCGCGACCGGCTCGGGGCTGAACGTCTGCCAGATGCGCACCCAGCTCGCGACCATGCGCGAGACGCACCCCGATCTCCTCGACCGCGCGGCGACGGCGCTGCACTGCAAGGACTGGCTCTACTTCCGCCTGACGGGGCGACGGGCGAGCGACCCGACCGAGGGCTGCTTCACCTTCGGCGACTACCGATCGCGGCGCTATTCCGACGAGGCGATCGAGGCGCTCGGCCTCGCGGACCTGCGCCGCCTGCTGCCGCCCATCGTCGACGGCGCCACCGAGACCGCCCCGCACGGCGAGGCGGCCGCCGCCGCGACCGGGCTGCCGGCCGGCCTGCCGGTCTCGCTCGGCTACGTCGACATCATGTGCGCCGCCCTCGGCGCCGGGCTGCACGACGCCGAGGCGCGGCCGGGGCTCTCCGTCCTCGGCTCCACCGGCGCGCACCTGCGCTTCGTGCCCGACGCGGAGGCGGTGGTGCTGAACGAGGCGCGGAGCGGCTACACCATGGCCTTTCCGGGCCGCGCCTGCGCGCAGCTCCAGACCAACATGGCCGCCACCCTCAACATCGACTGGCTGCTGGACGCGGGACTGGAGCTCCTGGCCTCGCAGGGCGTCGAGCGCGAGCGCGCCGCCCTGCTCGCTGGGCTCGACGAGCGGGTGCTCGCCGCCCGGCCCGGCGCGGCGGTGTTCCATCCCTACATCTCGACGGCCGGCGAGCGGGGGCCGTTCATGGAGCCCGACGCGCGCGCGAGCCTCACCGGGCTCGACGCGTCGGTCGGCTGGTTCGACCTGGTGCGCGGCGTCTACGAGGGCCTCGCGATGGCCGCGCGCGACTGCTACGCGGCCATGGGGCCGGTGCCGGCGGAGATTCGCCTGACAGGCGGTGCGGCGCGCTCGACGGCGCTGCGCGCCATCCTCGCCGCCGCCCTCGACCGCCCCGTGCGCGGTGTCGCCCAGCCCGAGGCCGGCGCGGCCGGCGCGGCGATGATCGCGGCGATCGCGCAGGGCGTGCTCGCCGACGCCGACGAGGCCACGCGCGCCTGGGTCGCCCCGCTCCTGGAGCGGCCCGAGGCGCCCGACCGGGGGCTCGCGGCGACCTACGACGATCTGTTCGACGCCTATCGCGCCACGCGCGAGGCGCTCGCGCCCGCCTGGGCCGTACAGGCCGCATCGCGCGAGCGGAGGCGGGACCGCGACAGCGACAGGGAGAGGGGGACCGGCGCATGACCCACGACATCGCGATCATCGGCGATCGCTTCATGCTGTCCTCGGAGTTCGAGCGCGCGCTCCACGACGCCTGCGACGGGCGCGTCGCCTGCCGCGGCCTCGACCTCGCCTGGCCGGACGAGCCCATGGAGCACGGCTACGCCAAGCCCGGCATGGACGGGCTCAGGGAGTACATGGGCGAGCCCGACGAGGTGATCGCCCACGTGGGCCGGGCGCCGGTGCTGGTGACGCATCTGGCGCCCCTGTCGGCGGCGATGTTCGAGGCGATGCCGTCGCTGAGGCTGGTCGCCGTCTCGCGCGGCGGGCCGGTCAACATCGACATGGCCGCCGCCCGACGGCACGGCGTCACGGTGGTCAACACGCCCGGCCGCAACGCCTCGGCGGTCGCCGAATTCACCATCGGCGCGATCCTCGCCGAGACGCGCAACATCACCAAGGGCCACGACGCGCTGCGCCGGGGCGAGTATCGCGGCGATCTCTACCGCGCCGACGTCACCGGCGACGAACTCTCCGAGCTGTGCGTGGGCGTGATCGGCTACGGCGCCGTCGGCACGCGGGTCGTGACGCTGCTCCGCGCCTTCGGCTGCCGCGTCCTCGTGACCGACCCCTACGTCCAGCTCTCCGCCGACGACCGCGAGGCGGGCGTCGAGCACGTCGCGCTCGACCGGCTCTACGCCGAGGCGGACGTGGTCACGCTGCACCCGCGCGTCACCGACGAGACCCGCGGCATGATCGACGCGCACGCGCTCGGCGCGATGAAGAAGGGCGCGATCCTCGTGAACACCGCGCGCGGGCCGCTCATGGACTACGACGCGCTCGTCGAGGCGCTGAAGTCCGGCCACCTCGGCGGCGCCATGCTGGAGACCTTCGCGGTCGAGCCGGTGCCGCCCGACTGGGAATTGCTGCGCCTGCCGAACGTCACGCTCACCCCCCACATCGCCGGCGCCTCGCTCAGGACCGTGCGCATCGCCGCGACCAAGGCCGCCGAGGAGGTCCGCCGCTGGATCGCCGGCGAGCCGCCGCTCAACCCCTGCTGAGGATCATCCCATGAAGAAAGCCGAAAAAGAGCTGCGCCAGGCGATCGTCGGGAGCTGTCGGCGCATGAACGCCCTCGGCATCAACCAGGGCACCTCGGGCAACATCTCGGCGCGCTACGAGGACCGGATGCTGATCTCGCCGTCCGCCACGCCCTACGACGCGATGGAGCCGGAGATGGTGGCCTCGATGCCGCTCGACGGCGACTACGGCGCCTGGGAGGGGCCGCTCAAGCCCTCGACCGAGTGGCGCTTCCACCTCGACATCATGCGCGCGCGCCCCGACGTCGGCGCGACGGTGCACGCGCACCCGACCTTCTGCACGACGCTCGCGATCTGCCGCAAGCCGATTCCGGCGGTGCACTACATGATGGCCGCCTTCGGCGGTACCGACGTGCGCTGCTCGGGCTACGCCACCTTCGGCACCGAGGACCTCTCGCGCGAGGCGATCGCCGCCCTCGAAGGACGCAACGCCTGCCTGCTCGCCAACCACGGCTCCATCGCCTGCGGCGCCAACATCGAGAAGGCGATCTGGCTCGCGGTCGAGCTCGAGACCATCGCGCGGCAGTACTACCACTCGCTGCTGATCGGCGGGCCGGTGCTGCTGAACGACGCCCAGATCGCCGACACCATGACCGCCTTCGGCTCCTACGGCGTGCAGGACGACCACAAGAAGATCGGGAAGGGCGCCAAGGGCTCGGCCAAAGCCGAGGCCTGAGCGGATCGAGCGGTCGCCTCAGGTGGTGGGCGCGACGATGTCCGGCACGATGCCGGAGGCCGCGACGTAAGGCGCGACGTCGCGGCCCGCGAACAGGCCGTGATCGGTGATCAGCACCGTCGCGCAGCCTGCCGCGCGGCCGCCGAGGACGTCGGTGTGCAGCGTGTCGCCCACCATCGCCATGCGCGCGGGCGGCACCGCCGGGCAGCGCGCCCGCACGGCGGCGAAGGCGTTGTCGAAGGGCTTGCCGTAGAAGCCGGGCGGGACCCCGGTCCGGTCGGCGAGGTCGTGCGCCCACCAGCCGGGCTCCAGCGTCAGGCCGATCTCGCGGGGCGCCACGAGGTCCGGGTTGCCGACCACCACCGGACGCGGCCGGGCGAGGAGCACCGCGACGAGCGCCTCGTGGCGCGCGGCCGTCCAGCCCGCGCTGGAGAGCAGGAGAAAGCCGTCGGCGCGCTCCAGGAGCGAGGGATCGGCGTCGAGATCGGCGACCTCGGCCTCGATGTCGGAGAAGTCGGGCGCCGGCCCGCTCGCCGCCGCCCAGAGGCCGCCGCCGTGGCCGGCGAGCGCGCCCGCGGCGACGTCGCGGCTCGACACCACCTCCTCGGCGGCGAAGTCGAAGCCGAGGCCGTGGTACTTCGCGAGGGCGGCCGAGCGCGCGTGGGTCGCGCTGTTGGTGAGCACGAACAGCCGCTTGCCTCGGGCGCGCAACTCGGCGATGCGCTCGACCGCGCCGGGGACGGGGCGGTCGCCGACGTTCAGCACGCCGAAGGCGTCGAGCACGAAGACGTCGAAGCGGTCGGCGACGTCGGCGAGGGTGGCGGCGCGCTCGCTCTCGGCCGGGAAGACGGCCGTCGGCAGCCGCGCGCGCACCGCCTCGTAGCGGGCGAAGGCGGTATCGACGTCCGTGGTCGGGGGCGGGGCGCTTACCATGCCAGCCTTTCGATCTCGTGGTCCGGCGCCGGGCCGTCGGCGCCCGCGGCCTGGATGCCGCCGGTGACGAGCAGCGTCGCGATCCCGACCGCCCGGGCGCCGGCGACGTCGTGCTCGACGCTGTCGCCGACCATCAGCGCGCGCGCCGGGTCGGTGACGCCGAGCGCGTCGAGCGCGGCCTCGAAGACCGCCCGACCCGGCTTGCCGATCAGCGTCACCGGCCCGCCCGTCCCGGCGTAGGCGGCCGCGAGCGCGCCCGGCCCCGGCGCGGTGCCCTCGCCCGCGTACATCACCCGGTCGGGGTTCGAGCACCAGCAGGCGACGCCCCGGCGGGCGAGCGGCGCGAGGCTCTCGGCCTCGGCCTCCAGCGTGAAACGCTCCGGCTCGCGCCCGGCGACGATGACCAGGGCGGCGTCCTCGCCAGGGCCGACGAGATGGAGGTCGAGCCCCGCGATCGCCGAGAGATCGCCGTCGCGCGCCACCAGCCGCACGGGCGCGCCCGGCGCCAGACGGCCCTCGGCGAGAGCGGCGGCGAGTCGGGCGTGGCAGACCTCGCCCGAGGTGACGACGGCGTCGAACAGCGCCGGGGCGAAGCCGAGCGTGTCGAGCCGGCGCGCGTTCGGCCCCGCGCGCTTGCCCGAGTTGGAGATCACCGCCGTCCCGAGCCCGGCCGCCTTCGCCCGGCGCACCGCCTCCACCGCGCCGGGGAAGGCCGCGCGCCCGTCATGGAGCACGCCGAACTGGTCGAACAGCACCGCGTCGTAGCGCCCGGCGAGCGCGCCGAGCCCGGCGAGGCGCGCCGCGCTCACGCGGTCGTGGCCGGCAGGTGCGCCGCGGCCAGGCGGGCGACGCCGACGGCGGCCTCCTCCGAGCGCGAGGGCGCCATAGGCGCTCCGGTCAGGCGCGCGCGGATCGCACGCCAGGTCGCGTTGCGCGCGCCGCCGCCGACGGTGCGCAGCGAGCGAAGCGCCGGCGTCCCCAGCTCGGCGAGGCGGCGGTAGGCGAGCGCCTCGACGCCGGCGATTCCCTCCAGGAGACCGTGCAGGAACAGCGCGTCGTCCTCGGGGCGCGGCTCGACCCGCGGCGCCATCGCCGGGTCGGCGACCGGGAACCGCTCGCCCGGCTTCGGCAGGGGATAGTAGTCGAGCCCGCTCGGGCGCTCGGGGTCGATGCGCGCCGAGAGCGCCTCGATGGCCACGGCGTCGAAGTGCTGCGCGAGCGCGCCGCCGCCGGTGTTCGAAGCCCCGCCCGCGAGCCAGAGATCGCCGATGCGATGACTGTAGATGCCGTACTCGGGCGCGAAGACTGGGCGGTCGGAGAGGAGCTTCACGGTGAGCGTGGTGCCGAGCGAGGTGACCCCGTCGCCGGGGCGGTCGGCGCCCGTGGCCATGAAGGCCGCGCAGCCGTCGGTCATGCCGGCGACGACCGCCGCGCCCCCGGGCAGGCCGAAGCGGGCGGCGGCGTCGGCCGTGACGGCGCCCGTGGGCGTGCCGGCGGGCACCACCTCGGGCAGTGCCGTGCGTTCGATCGGCAGGGTGCCCAGCCAATCGGGCCAGCGCCGGGCCACGGGGTCGTAGCCGGTCTTGAGCGCGTTCGATTCGTCGCTTGCGTCGAACCGGCCGGAGAAGAGCCCCGCGATCCAGTCGGCCTGATGCGCGATCCGTACAGCACCGGGCTGGCGCGACAGCACGATGGCGCGCGCGAGGGCGGAGGCGGCGCCGTGCGCGGCGCTTTCGCGCGGCGCGACGGCGGCGAGGGCCGCCGGCACGGCCGGGTCCTCGACCGCCTCGTCGTAGAGCATCGCCGCCCCGACCGGCGCGTCCGCACCGTCGAGCGCGAGCACGGTCCCCGAGGTCGCGTCCACCGACAGCGCCGAGACGCGGGACCTGAGCATGGGATCGAGGCCGTCGAGCGCCCTGTCGAGCGCCGCCGCCCAGGTCGAGGGATCGCGGTTGTCGCCGGCCATCGGCGCGCTCGCCTGCGCCATCGCCTCGCCGGCCGCGTCGATCAGCGCCGCGCGCACGCCGGAGGTGCCGACGTCGATACCGAGCGCGAGCGGCGCCTTCTCGCCCCCGGCGCCGCTCATGCCGAGCGACCCGCGCTGAGCGCCTGGCGGTGCTTCTCGGCGTCCCAGCCGAGGAGCGCCGCGATCTCCCCGGCCGACAGCGCGCGTACCGGGGCCCCCGGCGCCACGCGCGCGATCACGTCGCCGAGGCAGCGGGCCATCGCCTCGGCCGCGGCCGGGGCGTCGCGCCGGATCGCGCCGCCCCGGCCGGGCAGGACCACCAGCGCCGGCGCCTCGCCGTGGCGCTCGGCCGCGGCCTCGACGTCCTCGCCGGGCTCGGCCACCGCGAGGGAGGCGCCGAGGAACACGACGTGGTCGGGGTAGTACGGCCCCCCCGCCGCGAGCGCGAGGCGCTCCGGGTCGGCGGCGACGGCACGGAGCGCCGGCGCCTCGGCCGGGCGGTAGCGTTCGCTCGCGAGCGCCACCTCGCCCGGCGCCTCGGGCACCGTGTCCGGTGCGAGGCGCAACGCGACCTCGCCGAGGAGGCCGGCGGCCTCGGCCACGCTCTCGCCCATGGCGATCAGGCCGTGGTTGCCGAGGACCGCGACGCGGCGGCGGGGCGCCGCCTCGGCGGCCAGAGCGCGCGCGAGCGGCTCGCCCGGCATGACGTAGGGCACGACGATGGGGTCGAGATCGGCGAGCCGTTCGCGCACGACGGCCTCGACGTCCTCGCGGATCGCGACCGCGATGGTGCTCACGCAGTGGGTGTGCAGCACCACCGGCTGCGGCAGGACGGCGTGCACCGAGGTCTCGATCGAGGGGCGCAGGCCCGCCGCGGCCAGCCCCTCGGGCACGAAGTCGGCCGCCCTGACCGCGCCGTCGGAGAGCACGGCGTCGCGGAGCGCCGCCTGCTCGACGGGCACCATGATCGCGCGCTCCTCGGCCTCGGCGAGCCAGGTGCCCGACGCCTTGACCCACATCGCGCCGTCGGCCTTCAGCGAGGTGTTGCCGCCCGGGCCCTGCACCTGCAGCGGATCGCGTCCGAGCCGGGCCGAGGTGGCGACGAGGTCGGCGTAGGCCGCGCTCGCGCGAAGCCGCTCGAAGCGCTCCGCGCTCACAGCCGCCGTCCGCTCTCGGGATCGAACAGGTGCAGCTTCTCGGGCGGGATCGCGAGGCGCACGGTCTCGCCGGCCGCGACCGGCGCGTCGCGCGGCGCGGTAGCGACCACGTCGCGCGCGCCGACGCTGAGGTGCAGGAGGAGGTCCGCGCCCGTCTTCTCCGCGCGCACGAGCCGGCCGCGGATCGCGCCCGCCTCGTGGAGCGCCAGGTCGGCCGGACGCAGGCCGCAGACGACCTCCTGGCCGGGCCGGACGGCGGTGTCGGCGGGCAGCGCGAGCGCGATGTCCTCGGCCACGACGCGCGGCGTGCCGTCGCCGGCCTCCACCCTGCCCTCCAGGAAATTCATCGCCGGCGAGCCGATGAAATCGGCCGCGAAGCGGCTGACGGGGCGGTCGTACAGCTCGTCCGGCGTGCCCACCTGCTCGACCCGGCCGCCCTGCATCAGCACGATCTTGTCGGCCATGGTCATCGCCTCGATCTGGTCGTGGGTGACGTAGATCGTGGTGGTGGCGAGCCGGTCGTGGAGCTGGCGGATCTCGAAGCGCATCTGCGCGCGCAGCTTGGCGTCGAGGTTCGACAGCGGCTCGTCGAACAGGAAGACCTTGGCGTCGCGCACCATGGCGCGGCCCATGGCGACGAGATGCAGCTGCCCGCCCGCCAGCTCGCGCGGGTAGCGCTTCAGATGCTCGCCGAGCCCGAGGAGGTCGGCCGCCTCCTCGACCCGGCGGCGGCGCTCCTCCGGGCGCACCCCCTTGATCTCCAGGCTGAAGCCGATGTTCTCGGCCACCGACATGGTCGGGTAGAGCGCGTAGTTCTGGAACACCATGGCGATGTCGCGGTCGCGCGGATGCACCTCGTTCACCCGCGCGCCGTCGATCGTCAGGTCCCCGGCGGTGATCGGCTCGAGGCCGGCGGTCATGCGCAAGAGCGTGGTCTTGCCGCAGCCCGAGGCGCCGAGCAGCACCGCGAACTCGCCGTCGGCGATGTCGAGCGAGAGGTCGCGCATCACCTCCGTGGAGCCGTACTTCTTGGCGATGCGGTCGTAGACGACGGTGGCCATGCGCGGTCCTCAGTAGACCTGCCGCGTCGGCGTCACGCAGATCTCCTGCACGAGCGCGTTCTGCGGCAACCGGTAGGCGTTCACGATCAGGTCGGCGACGACGTCCGCGCCGATGCCGCCGCCCATGCGGACCTTGTTGGCCTCGTAGTCCTCCAGCGTCTTGGGATCGGTGACGCCGCCGAGCACCTCGGTCTCGATCACGCCGGGCGAGATCACGATCACCCGCACGCCGCGCTCGGCGAGATAGCCGCGCAGGCTCTCGGCCACCGCGTGCACGAAGTACTTGGTGCCGCAGTAGACGGTGTGGTCGGGATAGACCTTGCGCCCCGCGATGGACGACATCATCACCAGCGTGCCGCGGCCGCGCTCGATCATGCCGGCCATGACGGCGTGGACGCTGTTCATCACGCCCTTGGTGTTGATGTCGATCATCTCGTCCCATTCGGCCGGGTCCTGCCGGCCGATGTCGGCGAGGCGCGCGATGCCGGCGTTGGCGAACATCACGTCCACCGGGCCGTGGGCGGCCTCGGCCTCGCGCACCGCGCCCGCGACGGCGGCCCGGTCGCGCACGTCCACCCGCCGGCAGAGCGTGTCCCTCAGCCCCATGGCCTCCATGCGCTCGACGCGCCGGGCCATCAGCAGCAGCGGATGGCCCTCGGCGGCGAAGGCGCGGGCGGTGGCCTCGCCGATGCCCGAGGAGGCGCCGGTGATGGCCACGAGCGGCTTGTCGGTCATGGCGCGGAGCCTCCGGTCCGGATCGGCCTCGTCGCGCGGGTCGGCGCGGACGTCGTCTTCGTCCGCGCCGGTGCCGTGCACCGCCCCGTCACCCGCGCACGACGGCGTCGGCCGCCTGCGCGATGTCGTCCATCGCCTCCTTCGCCGAGCCGTAGTCGCCGGCGAAGTACTGCCCGAGGCGCACCGGGATGGTGTCGTTCGACAGCTCCGCCCACTGCGGCAGGTCGGGCTCGGACCCCATGTCCTCGGCGATGGTCGCGCGCACCACGTCGAGATGGCGCGTCGTGCCCGGCCCGACGCGGGCGCGTTCCGTGATGCGCGGGTCGTCGTAGACCGAGCGCCGCGTCGGCCCGGTGCCGCCGCCGAGCGCGGTGATGAGCACCTGCGTGTCGTAGGAGGTGGCCCACTGCATGAAGACCCAGGCCGGATCGGGGTTCTTCGAGTTCCTCGAGACCGCGAGCGAGGAGCCGCCCTGGTGGCCGACGCCGGGGATCTCGCCGAAGCCGGTCTGGTCGGGCGTGCGCAAGGGCCGGACGGGCGCGGGGACGCGCACCGCCTCCATGAGACCGGAGACCTCGGAGGCAGCGGGGTCGTCGAAGTAGGGGAAGAACTCGCCCCAGCTCAGCATCGAGGCGGCGACGCCCTGCGCGATCGACTGGCCCTGCCCGTCCCAGGTCCAGCCGGTGACGCCCGGCGGCATGGTCTTCCAGAGCTTGGTCCAGTACTCCATCGCCTCGATGCCGCGCTCGTCGTTGCCGGCGAAGCGGCCGTCGGCGTTGAAGATCGAGCCGCCGTGGCCCCAGAGCCAGGCGGTCCAGTCGCACTCCAGGCTGTAGTGGCCCGACTTCATCTGCCCGGTGGCGCCGTAGATGTCGCCGGGGTCGGTGACCGCCTTGGCCTGATTGTAATACTCCTCGAACGTCTTCGGCGCCGAGAAGCCCATATCGTCCCAGATGTCCTTGCGGTACATCATGATGAAGATCGGGATGTCGTAAGGGACCCCGACCATCGCGTCCTCGTAGCGCGCGATGCCATCGACCAGCGGCTGCAGGAAGTCGTCCATCGCGTAGTCGGGCATCGCGAGGTCGGGCTTCGCCTCCATCTGCTCGCGCGGGTCGAAGACGTCGCGGGCGGTGAAGGCGGCCCAGGACTGGTCGATATAGTAGAGATCGTAGGTGCCGAGCTGCGAGGCGATGTCGAGCGTCAGCTTCTGGAGCACCTGCTCCAGGGGAAGCACCTCGATCTCGACGGTCATGCCCGAGGCTTCCTCGAAGTAGGGCTTGAGCTGGCCGTTGATCGCGTTCGAGGGCGGGGTCGATTCGGTCGCGAGGCGCAGCGTCGTGCCGCGGAAGGGCTTGGAGACCTCGCGCACCCAGTCGAGCACGTCCTGCGAGGGGCGCAGGTCCTCCTGGCCCTGGGCGAGGGCCGGCGCGCCGCCGAACGGCCGGCCCATGCCGAGGCCGAAGGCGCCGAGCCCGAGGCCGAGCTGGCCCGCGCTCCGCACGAAGTCGCGCCGGCTGATCCGGCCCTTGACATAGCGGTCGGCCAGGCTCGCCACCCAGCGCTTGCGATCGTCGTCGCGCATGGTCGTATCCTCCCTGTTGGTCGCGCCGCGGTTCGCCGCGGTCACTGCTTGAGCGAGCCCAGGGTCAGCCCCCGGACCAGCTGCTTCTGCACGAGCAGGATGAAGACGAAGGCGGGCAGCATCGCCGCCGCGCCGAGGGCGGCCATGTTGCCCCACGCCGTGCCCGTCGAGGTGACGAAGGACGAGGACACCACCGGTACCGTCTTCAGCGTCGTCTGCGTGAGCGTGAGGACGAAGACGAACTCGGTCCACGAGAAGATGAAGCAGAGCACGGCGGTCGCGGCGATGCCCCCCTTGGCCATGGGCAGGATCACGCGGCGGAAGATCATGAGCCGCGAGGCGCCGTCGATGATCGCGCTCTCGTCGATCTCCGTGGGGATGTCGTCGAAGAAGGATTTGAGCAGCAGCACCGCGAGCGGCAGGTTCATCACCGCGTGGATCAGGATGATGCCGAGGTAGCTGTCCATCAGCCCGACGTCCTTGTAGATGAAGAACAGCGGGATCGCGACCGCCACGGGCGGCATCATGCGCGTGGACAGCACCCAGCCGACGAAGGCGTGGCGCCCCCGGAAGGGCATGCGCGAGAGCGCGTAGGCCGCGAGCGAGGCCACCGCCACCGCGATGACCGTCGAGCCGACCGCGACCACGATCGAGTCCCAGAGCCGCGGCGCCATGTAGAAGTTGCCGCCGCCCGGCAGCACCTCCTGCCCGCGGAGGAATCCGAGCGAGATGCCGAACACCTCCTCGAAGTTCCTCACCGTCGGATCGAACGACCAGACCGTCGGCGGCTGCGAGAAGATGTCGCGCGCGTTCTTGAACGCCGTCGTCACCCAGTAGTAGAGCGGGAACACGAACAGCGCGACCGCGGCCCAGGCGGCGACGACGCGCGCGCGGCGCCGGGCCGGCGTCTCGCCGATCACCAGCGCACCTTCGCGAGCTTGATGAAGACGTTGGCGATGATCAGGATCAGGAGCAGGCTGACCAGGCTGATCGTCGCGCCGTAGCCCCATTTCACGAAGCTGAAGGTCTGCTGCCAGGCGTAGAGCGACAGCACGTAGGTCGAGGTTCCCGGCCCGCCCGAAGTCATCACGAAGACGTAGTCGAACATGCGGAAGAGATCGATGCCGCGGATCAGCACCGCGACCGCGATCACCTTCGACATCATCGGCAGCGTGATGCGTCGGAACACCTGCCAGGCCGAGGCGCCGTCGAGCATCGCGGCCTCGTAAGGCTCGGCCGGCAGAGAGCGCAGCCCCGCGAGGAAGATCAGCACCATGAACGGCGTCCACTGCCAGACGTCGGCGATCATCACGCCGAGGAGCGCGGTCGAGGGCGTCGACAGGATCGGGGCGTCGCCGCTCAGGAGCCCGAGCCCTTCGAGGACGTAGGTGATCACGCCGAACTCGGGGTCCTCCATCAGCAGGAACATCATCCCCGTGATCGCCGGCGGGATCACCAGCGTCAGCGTCAGCGCGCCCCGCAGGAAGCCGAAGCCCGGCTCGTCGCTGTCGAGGAGGAGCGCGAGCGCCATGCCGAGCACGACCTCGATCGCCAGCACCACGAAGAAGTAGGTGAAGGTGACCGAGAGCGAGCCCCAGAACCGGGCGTCGCCCCAGAGCGTGGTCCAGTTGCGCGTGCCGACATACTCCAGCTCGCGCCGGAACGGCGAGTACTCGTGAAACGAGAGCCAGATGTTGTAGACCAGCGGATAGATCGTGAAGCAGAGCAGCATGGCGACGAGCGGCGCCACCCAGGGCCAGGGCGTGTCGCCCGAGACGAGCGCGCGCAGCCGCCCGAGGGAGGGCGCGCCCGCGCGGCGCCCCCCGCGCACGACGGTGCCGGCGTCGAGGCTCACGCGCGCGCCTCGCCGGCGGCGACGCCGTCGAGCAGGCCGGCGTCGCAGGCGAGGTCGGCGAAGGAGTAGCGGTTGCGCATCTCGTGCCCGTGCCGCACCGCCTCGGCGTAGAAGGCGGGATCGAGCCCGAGCCCGCCGGGCGTGGTCGCGCCGCCGGCCGCGGCGAGCGCCTCGGCCATGGCCTCGGGCGCGACGTGGAGCGCGAGGCACTCCGCCCGCAGCTCCGGCCAGATCCCGGCGAGACGCCCGGAAAGCCGCGCCGCGCCCTCGGCGTCGAGCGCCTTCCTGCGATACTCGGCGGCGCATTCGGCGGCGATGGCGGGCCCCATGCGCCGCGCCATGTCGCCCTCGTCGATCGGCGTCGGCCCGAGCGTCGGCGCGGTCTCGGAAGCGAGCATCAACCCCTGGAGCCGCGCCATGGTGAGCGAGGCCACCCCCACCTGCTCGCCGTGCAGCGAGCCCGGATGACGCTCGCGCGCGAAGCAGTCGATGTAGTGGGAGATCTGGTGCTCGCCCATGGAGCCGTGGTTCGACACTCGCGTGAGCGTCACCCCGCGCCCCGAGAGCACCAGCGAGCGCACGAGGTAGCCCGTGGCCTCCACCTCGCCGCGCCCGATCGCCCCGGCGCGCGCGACCATCTCGCGGTCGTTCGCCTCGGCGATCAGATAGGGCTCCTCCATGAAGAACGAGCCGTGGAGGCGGTGCGACATCCACCAGTCGATGCGCGCGACCGAGGAGCACAGGCAGTCGCCGAAGCCCGCCGCGGCCATGCGCGCCGGCGCGGCGGCGACGACCGAGAGGTCGAAGAACGCGCCGAGCGGCGCGTGCGCGGGCAGCGAGACCTTGAGCCCGGAGGGCAGCGTCATCGAGGCGGTCGAGGAGGTGTAGCCATCCATCGAGGCGGCGGTCGCGAACACCGAGCAGGTCCGCCCGTCGGCGTGGGTGACGTGCTTGCAGAGATCGTTGATCGTGCCCGAGCCGACGGCGACGACGTGGGCCGCGCCGTCGAGCCGGGCGGCGAGCGCCTCCGCCTCGGCCATGTCGGCGTGCGGGTGCCCGCCGATCACCACCTCGCGCGCGGGCCGGCCCGCGGCGGCGAGCGCGGGCGAGACGCGCCGGCCCATCGCCTCCCAGGTGGCCTCGTCGGCGACCACCGCGAGCGCGCCCTCGACGCCGAGGCCGGCGAGGAGATCGGCTTCGCGCCCGTCGAGGCTCTCCTCGATGACGATCGCCCGCGTCGCCGCGGGCGGCGAGGCGCGCCCCGTCTTCGGACTGATCCAGCGGCCCTCCGCGATCTCCTCGATCAGCGCGGTCCAGCCTCCCGCGGGGCGGGCGCCCGTCTTGCCGCCCGTCTTGCCGATCGTGTCGGCGGTGCCGGCGTCCATGGACATTTCGTTTCCCTGCGGCCGCGCCTTACGCTCGCTTCGTGCACCGTCGATGTCAATGACGGATTCCGCCATGCCTTGACATCCGTCAGGAGACGCGGAGGCTCGCAGCGGGAGACGACGGCGATGGACAAGCGCGCGACCGAACCGGCGCCCGGGCGGGCCGAGCCGACCGGCCGGCCGCCGCCGGCAGAGACGGGCGGCCGGCCTCCACCGGCAGAGACGGGTAGCCGGCCTCCGCCGGCAGAGACGGGCGGCGACCCGATCCTCTGGGCGGCTTGGCTCTACTACGGCGAGGACCTGACGCAGAACGAGGTCGCCCATGCGCTCGGCGTCTCGCGCACGACGGTGGCCAACCACCTCGCCGAGGCGCGCCGGCGCGGGCGCGTGCGCATCGAGCTGGACCCGGAACTGCTCGCGCAGGTGAGCCTCGGGCGTCGTCTCGCCGGGCGCCATGGCCTGGACGGCGCCTTCGTCGTGCCGGCGGAGGGGGCGGAGGACGCGGGCGCGCTGCGCCGCCGCCTCGGCGCGGCGGCAGCGCAGGCGCTCGCCCCGCACCTCGCCGACGGCGCGACCATCGGCGTCGCCTGGGGGCGCACGATGCTGGAACTCGCCCGCGCGCTGCCCGCGATGGCCCTGCCGCGCGCGGAGATCGTGCAGCTCTCGGGCAGCTCGCTCGGCGACGCGGCGACCTCGCCCGAAGCCTGCACGGTGCTGATCGCGGGCCGCCTCGGCGCGCGCTGCCGCAATTTCCATGCCCCTGCCGTCGTGACGAGCCGGGCGCTCGCCGAGGCGCTGCTCGCCGAGCCGGCGCTCGACCGGCACTTCCGCCGCCTCGCCGCCTGCACCGTCGCGCTGTTCGGCGTCGGCGAGCTGGGGCCGGGCACGGTCTGGTCGGACACTGACTTCCTGCCGCCCTCGGTGGTGGAGGACTACGTCGCCGCGGGCGGGGCAGGCGTGCTGATCGGGCGCTTCCTCGACCGGACGGGGCGCGAGCTGGACGGCCCGCTCGCCGGGCGCCAGATCGGCCTGGCTCTCGACGCGCTCGGCGCGATCCCGACGCGGGTCTGCGTCGCCGGGGGGCCCGCCAAGGTCGAGGCGATCCGCGCCGCCCTCGCCGGCGGCTACGTCACCCATCTCGTCACCGACGCGCCGACCGCGCGCGCGCTCATGGAGGAGGCGTCATGACCGCCGATCTCGTCGTCGGGCTCGATCTCTCGACCCAGACCGCGAAGGCGGTCGCCTGGACGCGCGAGGGCGAGGCCGTCGCCGAGGGCCGCGCCGCGATCCCGATGGCGACGCCGCGACCAGGATGGTCCGAGCAGGACCCGGCCGACTGGTGGCGCGCCGCGACCGCGGCCCTCGCCGAGGCGAGCGCGGCGGTCGATCCGGCCCGGATCGCGGGGCTCGCGATCTCGAACCAGCGCGAGACGGTCGCTTTCCTCGACCGCGACCTGAGCCCGACACGGCCCGCGATGGTCTGGCTCGACGAGCGCGCGGTCGAGGAGATCGAGAGGCTCGCGGCCGAGATCGGCCGCGACCGGCTGCACGCGGTCTCGGGCAAGCCGCCCGACATCACGCCGGTGATCTACCGCCTCGCCTGGCTGCGCCGCCACGACAGGGCGGTCCTCGACGCGACCGCGCTGTTTCTCGACGCGCACGGCTACCTGACCGGCCTGCTGACGGGCACCCCCGCGGCGAGCTGGACGAGCGCCGATCCCTTCGGCGTGCTCGACATCGAGGCGAAGGCCTGGTCGGAGGCGCTGCTCGGCCCACTCGGCCTCGCGCCCGATCGCTTCGCCCGCCTCGTCGCGCCCGGCACGGGGGTCGGGCGCGTGAGCGCCGGGGCCGCGCGCGAGACCGGCCTCGCCGAGGGCACGCCGGTCTTCGCCGCCGGCGGCGACGGGCAATGCGCCGGTCTCGGCGTGAACGCGGTGCGGCCGGGGGTCGTCTATCTCACCCTCGGCACCGCGATCATCACCGGCACCTGGTCGCGGACCCCGCGCATCGGCCCGTCGTGGCGGACGATGACCTCGCCGACGGGCGAGGGCTACTTCTTGGAAGGCTGCCAGCGCGCGGGCACCTACCTCGTCGACTGGTTCGTCGACCGCTTCGCCGGCGGCCGCGCCGGGGAGACCTACGCCCAGCTGGAGGCCGAGGCGGCCGCGATCGCGGTGGGCGCCGAGGGCGCGACGGTCTGCCCCTATCTCACGGGCGTCATGGACCCGCACTGGAACCCGCGTGCCCGCGCCGCCTTCGAGGGCCTCGCGCCGCACCACGGGCTCGGCCATCTCTACCGCGCGACGCTGGAGGCGCTGGCGCTGGAGAGCGCGCGCTGCGTGGCGGCGATGGCCGCGGACGGGCTCGCGCCCGAGCGCATCCTCGCCGTCGGCGGCGGCGCGCGGAGCGCGCTCTGGCGCGGGATGTTCGCCGACGCCACCGGCCTTCCCCTCACCGTGAGCCGGAGCGTCGAGGCCTCCGCGCTCGGGGCGGGCATGTCCGCGGCGGTCGGCGCCGGCTGGTTCGCCGACTTTCCGAGCGCCGCCGACGCCATGGCGCGCGAGGGCGAGACGATCGAGCCGGACGCCTCGGCGAAGCCCGCCTGGGACGCCCTCGCCGAGCGCCAGGCGGGCGCCTACCGCCCGTCCCGGTGATCGTCGCCCGGGCACCGGAGCCGTCGCGCCGACCGCGGCCGATCCCGGACGTCGCGCCCGCGGGGCCGAGCGATCCTGCCGGGGACGCTCACCTGCGGCTTCGATCCGGAGGGAAGGCGGGGCGCGGTCAACGATCACTTGGAGAGCCGCAACGGGTCGTGTCGGGGCAGCCCGCGACATTCGCTCCGGTGGAACGGTCCCGCCGGGTCGGGTCGTGCCCGGCCGCGTACCGGGCCACCTGGGGGCGCGATGCGAGAGACGGGCGCCGTGCCCGCAGACCCTTCGCCGGGCTCTGGCATGGGTCGATGGCCCGCGCGACAGGGACCGGCGTGGAGCACCCACGCCCCCCTTCGGCCGCCGTAGGGTCCGGGGCGCCACGCCCGGGCCCTTGCGCCCGAGCAAGACGGCGTCGCGGGCCGCCGAGAGCCTCCCCGCCCTCTGTGAGCGCCGGGGTTGGAGGCGAAGAGCTTCCGCCTAAGCGCGTTGTCCCGCCGTCCTCGTCCCTCCCGCCGCCCGCGCCCCGCCATCGCATCGCCCTCGCCCCGATCCGCCGCCCCAGACCGAGCGACGACACCGGACATTCGAGGGCCTCCCGTTCGCTTCCCGGACTGGTATCCTGCCGGCGTCGGGGATCGGTCCGGCCCGCATCGCCGACGACCGCCCGCCAACCGGAGCGTCGAGGCGGCCGCCTTCGAGGCTCGGCACCAGTCGTGGGAACACGCGGCAAACCTGTCTCAACCCCTCATATCGGGCCTTGTCGTTGAATATAGCATACCTGATGAACACGTATCCGCTCGCGAGTACGACATTCGTCAGAGACGAGATAAGGGCCCTGGAGCAAAAAGGCGTCGTCGTTTCTCGATACGCGATGCGACGCTCCGATATCGACCTGGTCGACGCCAAGGATCGGGAAGAGGAGAAGTCGACCCGGTACCTCCTGCACGATCGGGTCGCGCTGCTCGTCGAGACGATCGCCGAGGTCGCCGGTAACCCCCGGGGCGCCGCCCGAGCCCTCGCGAGCCTCGCGCGTCTCCGGACCGCGGAGCGCTTCGGCCTCGTCAGGGCGTGCGCCTACTTCGCCGAGGCCGTCCGCCTCAAGCGCTGTCTGCGCCGCGACGGGGCGCGTCATCTGCACGCGCACTTCGCCAGCAACGCCGCCACGGTCGCCCTGCTCGCGAGACGTCTCGGCGGCCCGCCGTTCAGCTTCACGGCGCACGGCCCGGAGGACTTCGAGCCGCCGATCGCGCACGGGCTCGCCCGCAAGGTCGGGCGGGCGGCGTTCGTGGTCGCGATCTCGCATTTCGCGAAGGCACGGCTGGTCGCCGCCGCCGGTCTCGCCAACTGGGATCGGGTCGAGGTCGTCGGCTGCGGCGTGGACCTCGCCCGGCTGGACACGCTCCCGCGTCCCGTCGGGGTCGATCCGATGCTCGTCTGCGTCGGACGCCTCGTCGGGCGCAAGGGCCAGACACTCCTGCCGCTGGCCTTCGGGCGCGTGGCGGCCCGCCATCCGCACGCGCGGCTCGTCCTCCTCGGCGACGGCCCGACGAGAGCCGAGATCGAGGCCGCGATCGCCGAGCGCGGCCTGTCGCGCAACGTCTCGCTCCCGGGCTGGGCGGACAATGCGGCCGTGCACGAGGCGATCGCGCGCTCGTGCGCGCTCGTCGCGCCGTCGCTGTCCGAAGGGCTGCCGCTGGTGCTGATGGAGGCGCTGGCCCTCGGCCGGCCCGTGATCGCGACGCCGGTCGGCGGCGTGCCGGAACTGGTCGACGCCGACTGCGGCTGGCTCGTCCCGGCGGGCGACGTCGACGCCCTGGCCGAAGCCATGGGCGCGGCTCTCGACATGCCGCAGGCCCGCCTCGGGCGTCTCGGGGCCGTCGGCCGCCGGCGCGGCGAGGCGCGCCACGGCGTGGAGCGCAACGCCGAGCGGCTCGCCGCTCTGTTCGCGCGGTACGGCGAGCCCGCGAAGCCCGCCGGCGGAAAGCGATTGACGCCGCGTTAGCCATATCGCAAGTTGATAATCGGTTGATCGAGACTCGCCGAAAGATTGGGCGCCGCGCGATAGACACAAACACAGAGAACGAGCGATGACCGAGCTTCGCCCTTTGCGTGCGGCCAGAACGGCTCCGGAAAGCCGGGTGCTCGACAGTCTGGGCGGTGGCAAGCCGCAACGCGTCGTTCTGGTCGATCTGAACAACTTCGCCTCGTTTCCGACGCTGGCGATCGGCCTGATCACCGCCGCGCTGCGAAACGCGGGGTTCGCCGTGCAGGTGATCTGCCCCCTCGCTCACGACGTGCCCGGGGCGCTGCGCGAGAAGCGCGAGACCTTGAAGGACCACGTACGCCGGCGCCTGAGCCTCTCGACCTGGCGCCCCGCCCGCGGCCTGCTCGATCGCGCCCGCGTGCTGGTCCATCGCTGGAAGGCCCGGCCCCATCGGGTCGTCCTTCGCGAGATCGACCGCGTCCTCGCGACCGCGCCCGACGTGCTGCTGCTGTCGGCCTATCTTCAGCACGAGGCGACCATCCGCAGGATCGCCGCGCGCGCGAAGGCCCGCGACGTGCCGGTGCTCCTCGGCGGTCCGATGTTCAACATCGCGGGCGTGAGCGAGGACTGGCGCACGATCCCCGGCCTCGTCGCGATCTTCGGCGGCGAGGCCGACGTGGTCGCCTCCGATCTCGAGGCCGCCGTCTGCGCCGGCGACGACCTGCTGCGCTTCGACGGCGTGACGCTGCCCGACGGCCGGCGCTCGCGGGCCGCGGCGCCGCTGCGCCCCCTCCGACAGGTGCCGGTGCCCGACTTCACGGACTTCCCCTGGGACCGCTACCCGAACCGGATCGTGCCGCTGATGGCCGGACGCGGCTGCCAGTGGGCGCGCTGCCTGTTCTGCAGCGACGTCGTCTCGGCCAACGGCCGCGGCTTCCGCACGCGCGGCGTCGGGGACGTGCTCGCCGAGATGCGCGAGCAGGCGCGCCGCCACGCCAGCACGAACTTCCTGTTTCTCGATCTCAAGCTGAACTCGGACCCCAACATGCTGCGCGGCCTCGCCGAGGGCATCCAGCGCGAGGTGCCGGGCGCCGAGTGGGTCGGCACCGTCCACGTCGATCTGCGCCGCGACAACGGGCTCTCGCGCCGCGAGCTGCGCGCCTGCGTCGCCGCCGGGATGCGTCGCATCAGCTTCGGGCTCGAGAGCGGCAGCCAGCGTATGCTCGACGCGATGGTCAAGGGCAGCTCGGTCGAGGCGAACGCCGCCTTCGTGCGCGACGCGCACGCCGCCGGCCTCAGCGTGCGCTGCACCATGTTCAAGGGCTTCCCCGGCGAGACGGCGGAGGACATGGACGCCTCGGCCGCGTTCCTCGAAGAGCACGAGGCCCGCCTCGACCGCGTGCGCTTCAACGAGTTCGCCATCATCGAGGGCACGCCGATCTACGAGACGCTGACGACGCGTTCGGACGGCGACGTCGCGATCCGCGCGGTCGAGCGCGGCCAGGGCCGGGCTTGGGGACGCCTCGAAGGCTCGGAGCGCCGCGCCTACCGCCGCGCGAAGGCGCGCCTGCTCGCCGCCGTATACCGGATCAACCGCAAGCCGATACGCCGTCAGGCACGGGCGTTCGACGGGCTCATGTGAGCCGCGCCCCATGGTCGTCGACACGCCGGTCCGGTCCTCGCCCCTGCAGCGGCGCGTCAGGAAGCTCGCGCTCGGCGAGCGGCTGCACGAGGCGGAGGCCTTCGTCCGCCGCTTCCACCGCGAGAACGCCCTCGGCGAGCGCGCCTGCCGCGCGCGCCTCGCCGAGGTGCGCCGAGCGCTTCGCCGTCGCGGCAGCTACCGCCACACGCCCGAGGAACTCGCCTTCGGCGCGCGCGTCGCGTGGCGCAACCACGCCCGCTGCATCGGGCGGCTGCACTGGCAGGGGCTCGAGGTGGCCGACTGCCGCGAGACGACCGATCCCGACGAGATGGCCGGCCGGATCGTGCGCCATCTGGAGGAGGCCTGCAACGGCGGGCGCATCCGCTCGATCGTCAGCGTGTTCGCGCCGATCGAGGGCGACCGCCTGCCCCCTTACGTCGAGAGCGCGCAGATCGTCCAGTACGCCGGCTACGTGGACGAGGACGGGCGACGCCGCGGCGATGCGCGCAACGCGGAGGCGACGCGCATCGCCATGGCCCTCGGCTGGCGCCCGCCCGAGCCGCGGGGCGACTTCGACCTGCTGCCCTTCTGCCTCCGCGACACCGAAGACCGCCGCCGCCTCTACGAGATCCCGCACGGGGTCGTGCGCGAGGTCGACATCGCGTTGCCGGGCGCGGCCTCGGCCCCGAGGCTGCGCTGGTACGCGGTGCCGGTCGTCAGCGACATGATCCTGACGATCGGCGGCATCGAGTATCCGTGCGCGCCCTTCAACGGCTTCTACATGAACACGGAGATCGCCTCCCGGAACTTCGCCGATCCCTGGCGCTACGATCTCCTGGACCGCCTCGCCCGGGCCCTCGGCGAGGACCCGGATGGCGACGACACGCTCTGGAGGGACCGAACGCTCACCGCGCTCAACGCCGCCGTCCTCGCCGCCTTCCGGCGCGAGGGGGTGAGCATGGTCGACCATCACGAGGCGAGCGCGCAGTACCTCGCCTTCGAGCGGCGCGAGCGCGCGCAGGGGCGCGAGCCGTCGGGCGACTGGATCTGGATCGTGCCGCCGCAGGCCTCCGCCGCCTGTCCCGTGTTCCACGTCGACATGGCCGACCGCCGCCTCGTGCCGAACTTCTACCGCTCGCGCGCGAGCGACGGCGCGGATCTGCGCCCCGACCACTCCGACGAGGAGCGCGGGCGCTTCGCCGAGGACTACGACGCCGCCTGGCGACGATACTACCGCTGGCGCCGACGCCGGGCGGACCGATGACGCGGCGGGGGTCCTCGCGCTCTCCGGTGCCGGGCGCGCCGAGGGGCGGGGGAATGGCGAGACGAGACGTCGAGCGACGCGGCCACCCCGTCGCGGAGACCCGAGGCGCGGCCGCCGTGCCCGACGGCCCGCGCGCCGCGTCCCGGACGGCCGTGGGATCGAGGACGGCCGCGGGCGGCCGGCGCCGCCGCGCCCGCGGACTGGCCTGACCCATGCGCCTGCGCGGTCCGGCGAGCCGGCGGCTCGACGCGACGGTCCTGGGCCTGTCGCTCCTCGCGGCCCTCGGGGTCTGGGCGATCGCGCCGTTGCCGGCCATCGCGACGCTGCGCGAGCGCGCCTTCGATCGCCTCTCCGCCGCCGCCTGGCCGGAACGCCCGCCCTTCCCGGCCGTGGTGGCGATCGACCGTACGAGCCTCGCCGCCCTCGGCCCGTGGCCCTGGGCGCGCGACCGGCTCGCGCGCCGGGGGGAGGCGACGGCGGCGGCGGGACCGGCGGCCATCGGCATCGACATCCTCCTCGAAGGACCCGACACCGGGTCGCCCGCGGCCCTCGCGCGTCGCCTCGGCGCCCTCGCCGGGTTGCCCGAGATCGCCCGTCGCGCCGGGACCCTGCCCGACGGCGACGCGCGCCTCGCCGACGCGCTCGGCCGGGCGCCGAGCGTGCTCGGCCTCGCGCCCGACCCGCGCCCCGGGCCGCCGCCGACGGGGCTGGCGCCGATCCTCGCGACCGGGCCGCTCGACGGCGATCGCCTCTGGCGCGCGCCCG
>JBHJHI010000070.1:0-14719 GCA_050330995.1 Paracoccaceae bacterium | reverse complement strand
CGGCCGCCGTCGCGCCCGAGCGCGGCGGACCGGCGAACAGCGCGAGCGCGAGCACGGCGTGCAGGACGAGCGCGAGCGCGACGCCGAGGGCGAGGTGGCGCCCGCGCGGCTCGGTCACGGCCGCGCCGTCTGCAACTCGATCGCGGCGACGCCGACGCCGCGCAGCCGCCCGAACAGGCGCACGAGCCGGTCGGCCTCGACCCGCGCGTCGGCGCGCACCACGAGCCGCCGCGCCGACGCCCCGGCGAGGCGGCCGATGAGCGCGGCCTCGTCCACCACCGCGCCGTCGAGCGCGAGGCGCCCCCCGGTGCCGACCAGCAGCGTCGAGGGCCGCTCCTCGGCCCGCTCCGCCCGCTCGGAGCGCGCGGGCTCGACCTCGAAGGGATCGCTCGGGGCGAGCCGGCCGGCGAGCATGAAGAAGATCAGCAGCAGGAACACGATGTTGACGAGCGGCAGCACGCGCTCCTCGTCGTCCTGCCGGCGAGGGGGACGGGAGAGCCGCGCCATCTCAGCCACCCCCGGAGGACGGAGGCGCGCCTGCGGGCACGAGGGCGAGATCGCGCACCCCGGCGGCGTCGAGACGGTCGAGCACGTCGACGAGGCGCTGCGTCGCCACGCCCGGCGCCGTCTGCACCAGCACGCGTTGGTCGGGCACCCCCGCCAGCCGTTCGGCGAGGCGCGCCTCCAGCCGGTCGAGCCCGATCGCCCGGCCACCGAACAGGACCGCTCCGGCCTCGACGCGCACCAGCATCGCGCCCTCGTAGGACGCCGCCGTCCCCGACGCCCCGGCCGTCGTGAGCTCGATCGCGCGCCAGTCGGTGAAGCGCGAGGCCAGCATGAAGAACACGAGCAGGATGAACACCACGTCGATCAGCGGCGTCAGCCCGAGGCGCGCGCGCGGGCGCGCCGCCTTACGCGCCAGCGTGCCGGGCACGGTCGCCCTCCTCCTCCCCGGCGGGGCGCTCGCGGCCCGTCTCCACCGCGCGCAGCCCCGGCCGCCCGGTGGAGACCGGGTCGGCGGCGAACACCGCCGAGAGCGAGGTGTCCATCAGGTGCGCCGTGCGCTCGACGCGCCGGTCGAGCCAGCCGAGCGCGGCCACCGTCGGTATCGCCACGCCGAGGCCGACGGCGGTGGTGAGCAGCGCCTCCCAGATGCCGCCCGAGAGCAGGGCCGGATCGACGCGACTGCCGGCGGCCTCGAGCGCGGCGAAGGCGTCGATCATGCCGAGCACGGTGCCGAACAGCCCGAGCAGCGGCGCGAGCGCGGCGATCACCTCCAGGGGCTTCAACCAGGCGCGCAGGTCCTCCAGCGTCTCGGCACCGACGCGCTCGGCCTCCTCGCGCGCCTTGGCCTCCGGGCGCCCGGCCGCGAGGCAGGACAGCGCGACGCCGAGCACCCGCCCGACCGGGTCGCGCGCGGCTTCGGCGCGGCGCAGCGCCTCGTCCGCCCGTCCCGTGCGCCAGGCCGCGACGACGGCGCGGGCCGCCTCCCGCCGGCCGACGCGCGCGAGCGCGAACTGGATCGTCTTGGCGATCACCACGCCGAGCGCGGCCACCGACATCGCGACCAGGATCGCCACCACCGGCCCGCCGACGACGAGCAGGCCCGCCGCCTCCTGCGCGCCGACCGCCCAGGGCGCGGGCAGCCAGGCGACGAGATCCCGCGGCAGGGGCGC
Source organism: Paracoccaceae bacterium (assembly GCA_050330995.1). Taxonomy (GTDB): domain Bacteria; phylum Pseudomonadota; class Alphaproteobacteria; order Rhodobacterales; family Rhodobacteraceae; genus Thermohalobaculum. Next base: position 13,043 of record JBHJHI010000070.1, on the reverse strand, counting down.
CGCCTCCGACACGGAGGCCGACGCTCGCTCGGCGATCGGGTCGGAGGCCGCGCCCGGATCGGCGTCGGCAGTCGCCTCTCCGGGCGGGGCGGCGGCGCCTTCGGCGGACCGGCTCGCCCCGCCGGCGTTGCCTGCTCCCTCGTCGGCCGTGGGCTCCGCCCCAGGCTCGGCCGTCTGCGCCCGCGCGTCAGCCATCGAACGCCACCGCCGCGTTCGGGGCGGGCGCGTCGTCGAGCGCGAGCCGTCCGACACGCTCACAGGCGGGGCCGGCACGGCCAAGCGCCCTCGTCGCGGGCCGTCCGGGCGCCGGCAGCGCCGGCGTGACCGCGAGATCCCGCGCGACGACCGCCTCGCGGTCGAACGCGCCGCCGTCGAGCGTCGGCGTCCCGATCGCGGCTTCTCCGGCGTGGCCGACGACCGAACGGCCGAAGCCGCCGTCGCCGATGGGCACCGGCTCGTCGAGCCCGACGCGCACCGGCGGCGTCCGCGCCGCTGCGGCGCCGAGCGTCGCTACTTGGGCGAGCGCGAGGCCCGACGCCTCGACGCCCTGCCGCCGTTCCCATGAGCCGATCATGATGCGCGCAACTCCATGGCCGCCGATGCGGTGGACGGCGAGGGGATCGCCCCGCCACCACCAGCCGGACCCCTCCCGTGGCCCGGGCGTTCCCGTCAACGATAGGGGACCGCGCTCGGACGTCATCGTCGGGATCGGCCCGGCCCCGCTCCTGGCGCCACGACACGAGGGGCGGGGCCGACATCCGGTGCGCCCAGGGCGCGGCCGGTCGGGTCGCCGGCGCCTCCGCCGAACCGCATACCCGCTCCCTTCGGAAGCCCGGCTCCGGGATCGTGCCGAGCGTCAGCGATGGCCCCCCTCGAGACGACGGGGACGCTCGCGCCGGCGGTACGCCGCGAGATCGACCGGTCGGAACAGAGCGACCTCGTGGTCCTGCAGTTCCCGCTCTGGTGGCACGCGCCGCTCGTGATGCTGGAGGGGTGGTTCGACGGGGTGTCCGTCGACGGCGGGCTCTGCGCGAGCCGGAGGCGCTACGGCCGCCTCCGCGGTCGGCGCGCGTTCTGCTCGGTGACGACCGGCGCGCCGGCGGCGGCGCTTGCCCCGGTGCGCGCGGCAGCGTCGACGCCTTCCTCCACGCGGTGGACCATTCGCTTCACTACTGTGGACTTCGCCGTCCATCCCGCCTTGGTGGCCGACGGCGTCCGGGACACCGGCTACGTCTTCCGCGACGAGTCCGCGCTGCGGCAGCACCTCGACGGGCGCGAGCGCGCCTGGTCCGGGCACCTCCGCCGTCACCGGGAAACGGCGCCCCTCGCCTACCCCGGCTCGGCGGGCCGGGACGAGGACGGCCGGCCGCTCGGCGGGCCGCCCGCCTGCGATCCGGCCGAGACGGGGACGTCCGACACGGCACGATGACCGTCCCGGACCGGCGACGGGCGAGCGGCCATGGTCCTCGGGCGGGGCGACGCCGCTCGCCGCGACTACCTCAGCGACGGAGGCCGGTCGGCGCCGCCATCAGCATCGGCGGATCGCTCGGCCGCGGCGCGCGCGCGTCGTCGATCGCCCGGCCCCGCGCGACACGCCCGATGTCGTGGCGCGAGAGACCGATGTCGTCGAGCTGGCGATCACTCAGCCGCGCGAGCGTGGCGGCAGTGCGCGCGCGTACCCTGTCGCGGCGCACGGCGGCGACGAGGCGGGCGATCGCGCGCCGCAGCGCCGCGACGGGGTCGCCGCCTCCGGCGGGCGCCTGCGACGGGACGGGCCGCGCTTCGGCCCAGATCGAGGGGACATGGTGGATCATGGCGATCTCCTCTCGGGCGTTCGCCACCGGGGCGACGCATCAGCTCGGCTATCGGACCTCCGACCGCTCGGGGCCTTCGCTGTCCTCGTGACCCAAGCTGGGCGGGACGGGGCCGCGCGACAAACGAAAAGATCTGGCCGGACGGGAAAGCTGTGCTAATCTGTTCGAGATGAGCCACCGCCTGCCACAGCTGGGATCGTTGCGCGCCTTCGAGGCGGCGGCGCGTCATCTGAGCTTTCGCAAGGCGGCCGAGGAGCTGAACGTCACCCCGGCGGCGATCAGCCAGCGGGTGCGCGCGCTGGAGGAGGACGTCGGCGCCGCCCTGTTCCACCGCCTGACGCGCAGGGTCGCGCTGACCGAGGCGGGCCGGGCGGCGGCCGAGCCGATGCGCGAGGGCTTCGAGCGCCTCGCGGCGGCCGTGGAGGCGATGCGCGCGCACGTCGACGACGGCGTCGTCACCGTCAGCGCCGCGCCCTCGTTCGCCGCGAAGTGGCTGGTGCCGCGCATGGACCGCTTCGCGCTCGCCCATCCCGACTACGACCTGAACGTCCACGCCACGCCCGCGGTCGCGCGGCTCAGGGGCGACGGGGTGGACATGGCGCTGCGCTACGGCGTCGGGCGCTGGGAGGGCCTTCTCTCCGAGTGCCTGGTCGGCGACGAGACCTTCCCCGTCTGCAGCCCGAAGCTCCTGGAGCGCGGTCCGCCGCTCGCCACGCCGGCCGACCTCGCGCACCACACGCTCCTGCACATGCAGTGGCACACCGAGAACGAGACGGCGCCGAGCTGGCGGATGTGGGCGCTGGCGGCCGGGGTGGACCTGCCCAACGCCGAGCGCGGCCCGCGCTTCCACAACGACGGTCTCGCCGTCGAGGCGGCGGCCGAGGGCCACGGCGTCGTGCTCGCGAGCCGGGCGGTGGCGGGGCTCGACCTCGCCGCGGGCCGGCTGGTGCGCCCGTTCGCGGCCATGGCGGCGCGGCCGACGGCGTTCTGCTACTGGCTGGTCTATCCGCCGGGCGCGCTCGACGTGCCGAAGCTGCGGGCGTTTCGCGACTGGATCATGGCCGAGGCGACGAGCGAGGCGTGACGTCGTCCCGGCGGACCCCGTGTCCGGATCGACGGGGCCGGTCATCGGCGCGGCACCGGACGCGAGCCTTCGTGGATCGGGCGGGGCGGCCGCTTCCCCGGTCGCGCCGTACCGGAACGGCCCCGGTAGTGGGCTCGGAAAATCGATCCGCCTTCGAAGAGCCTCGCGGTTCGAACCGTCCCGCCCGATCCGCCGGGGCCGGCACGGGCCGCTTCGGCGGCGCGGCCCCGCGACCGAGCCGGGTCCCCTGGCGAGGCCGCTCCCTTGCGGCGGGCGCTCCGCGCGCCTACCCCTCTGCCATGCCCCGCCGCCCCCGCTTCTGGGACACCGTCACCCTCGACGCCATGACCCACGACGAGTGGGAGGCGCTCTGCGACGGCTGCGGCCAGTGCTGCCTCGTCAAGCTCGAGGACGCCGACACCGGCGCCGTGCTCTACACCGACGTCGCCTGCCGGCTGTTCGACGACGCCACCTGCCGCTGCGGGCAGTACGCGATCCGACAGCGGCTGGTGGAGGGCTGCGTGCAGCTCACGCCCGAGACCCTGCCCGAGGCCGCGGCCTGGATGCCGCCCACCTGCGCCTACCGCCGTCTCCACGAGGGGCGGCCGCTGCCGGATTGGCATCCGCTCCTGACCGGCGACCGCGAGAGCGTCCATCGCGCCGGCGCGTCGGTGCGCCACGCGACGGTCGCGGAATGGGAGGTGGCCGAGGAGGACCTGGAGGACCATGTCACCCACGAAGCGGAGTGACGAAGGACGACGGATGGGACCGAGACCGCTCGACAAGCCTACGCCGACGAGGGCGGACAAGCTCGCGCGCGCGCTCGCCTTCGCGCTCGGCAGCCTGGTGCTGCTGCCGTCCTACGCGGTGTTCCTGGTGCTGCTGGCGTTCGGCTGGTCGGTGACGATGGCCGCGGTGATCGGCTTCCTGCCGGTGCTCCTGGTGATCCCGCCGCTGGTGCTGCGGCTGGAGCGGCGGCTGCGCCCGATCGTGGCGCGCGCGACCGACCGCGCCGCGGCGTCCGGCGCGGACGCGCGACCGTCATGAACTTCGCCTCCGACAACACCGCGGGCGCCGATCCGGCGGTCCTCGACGCGCTCAAGGCGGTCAACGACGGCCCGGCCGCGCCCTACGGCGCCGATCCCGTCACCGCCCACGTCGAGGCGCGGCTGCGCGAGATCTTCGAGGCGCCGCGGGCGCGGGTGATCCTGGTCTCGACCGGCACGGCGGCGAACGCGCTGGCGCTGGCCGCGCTCTGCCCGCCCTGGGGACGCATCTACTGCCACTGCCTCGCGCACATCGAGGAGGACGAGTGCAACGCGCCGGTGTTCTTCACCGACGGCGCGAGCCTGAAGCACGTGGACGGCCGCCACGCGAGCGTCGATCCGGCCGCGCTGGAGGCCGCGATCGCCGAGGCCGGCCACCGCGTCGTCCACCACGCTCAGCCGGCGGTGGTCTCGATCACCGAGGCCACCGAGCGCGGCGCGATCTACCGCGCGGACGACGTCGCCGCCCTCGGCGAGATCGCGCGCCGCCACGGGCTCGGACTGCACATGGACGGCACCCGCTTCGCCGCCGCCGTCGCCGCGACCGGCGCGGCGCCGGCCGATCTGACCCACCGCGCCGGGGTCGACGTCCTCTGCCTCGGCGCGACCAAGACCGGCGCGCTCGGCGCGGAGGCCGTGATCCTGTTCGAGCCCGAGCGCCACGCGGGCAAGGACTGGGAGCTGGCGCTCCGGCGCAAGCGGGCGGGGCATCTGGTCTCGAAGATGCGCTTCGTCGCGGCGCAGATGGACGCCTGGCTCGACGGCGGGCGCTGGCTCGATCTCGCCGCCCACGCCAACGCGATGGCCGCGCGCCTGCGCCGGGGGCTGGAGCGCGCCGGCGTCGCGGTGGTCACGCCGCCGGGCGCCAACCTGTTGTTCGCGCGGCTCGGGACCGAGCAGGACGCCGCGCTCAGGGCGGCGGGCGCCGTCTACTACGCGGGCGCTCCGGAGGCCGACGGGACGGTCGAGGCACGCCTCGTCTGCCACCACGCCACGGCCGCGGCGGAGGTCGACCGCTTCCTCGCCGTCCTGTCGCCACAGGTCGCCGCCACGGTCTGAGCCCGCCCGTCCGGCGGCGTCCATCGACGCGAGGGCGCACCGCGCGCCCGGCCGGCCCGTCCCCGCCTCGATCGTGAAACTTGTTTGACATTTTAATGACAATCTTTCGTCATGATTCACGTCGACGCTGCGTCGAGGGCGGGTTTTCGTCCGCCCGGAACCACGGGGGGAGACGAGCATGACGAACCGACTGCCGAAGGGCCTCGCCGGCGCGATCCTCGCGCGCGTCGTGGTCGCGACGTCCGCCGCGGCCGAGCCGCGGCAGCCCTCGACGCCCGGCCTCGACTGCCGGTTCTTAGACAGCCAAGCCTTCAACCAGGGGCCGGAACACTACACCGCCGCCATGGCGCGGATGTGCAGGCTGCTCTCCGACTACAAGCAGGCGATCGTCGCCAACGCGATGGCGCGCTACGAGGAAGGCCGGAGCGCCCGCATCCGGCCCGGCGAGCGCGTCACCCGCGGGCGGGTCGCCCGGCTCTCGGGCACCAATGACGTCGGCAACTACCTGATCGCCCGCGAGATCGGGCTGATCGAGGCACTGGCGGCGGTGCAGACGCCACAGTAGCTTCGCTATAGGGCAGGCACGGCCCGCGCTCGCGGGAGGGCGTGCCATGACACCGCATCCGAGCTTCGCCGACCGCATCGTTCCGGCCGAGCACCGGCTCGGCGCCTTCGTGCTGAGGGCCCTCGGCATCGACGATCTCGACCGCGACTTCACCGCGGTGACGGAAAGCGTGGACGAGATCCGGGCGGCGAACCCGGACAGCCAATGGCCCGACGGGCTCACGCGCGAGCGCGACCTGATCGACCTCGCCTGGCACCAGCGCGAGTTCGAGGCGCGACGGAGTTTCGCCTGGGTGATCGAGGATCGGGGCGGCGCCTATCTCGGCTGCGCCTACGTCTACCCTTCGATCGCCGGCGAGCGGGCGGCCGACGTGCGCTGGTGGTGGCGCGCCGGCACGGCGGCCGATCGCGACGCCTTCGTCACGGCCTTCCTCGACTGGCTCGCGGGACCGGACTGGCCGGCGCTCGACTACCGGGCACGATCGGTCCGCCCCGCCTGATCGGCGAGCCGCCCGTCGCTCACCGCCGGCGGTCGCGCCGCGAGGACATCGGCTGGAACGCCACGCCGACGTGGTGCTCGCAGTAGGGCTTGCCGCTGACGGCGGGCAGGCCGCAGAAGTGGAAGTCGTCGTCGTTCGGGTCGCCGATCGGCCACTTGCAGGTGCGCTCGGTCAGTTCGAGCAGCGAGAGGCGCTTCGCGATCTTCTCGATCTCGGCGAGGGTCTCGCGCGCGCTCTCCTCCTCGGGCGTCGGCTGGCCGGGCGGGCGGGGCTTCGACGCGTCGCGCACCGCCGGCGCGGATCGCGACGGCGGCGGGGCCTCTTCCTCGTCGTCGCCGGCCACGACCTCGGGGTCGGGGGCCTCGGCCTTGGTCTCCTCGCCCTCGGTCATGGGGCTCTCCGTCTCGCTGTGCTGTCCGGCCGGCGTCCGGTTGGACAGCCCGAGCCGATGAACTTTTCCGATCACGGCATTGCGCGTGACGCCACCCAACTCCTTGGCGATCCGGCTCGCGCTCATGCCGTCGTTCCACATCGCGCGGAGACGCTCGACGCGATCGTCGTCCCATCCCATGACGCCCCCCGCGCCCTTGTGGTTAGCGAGACCTAGAGACCGCTCCATCTTCCGACAAGGCGTGCCATGGCGCCAGAGGCGATCGTGCCACGGTGCCGCAGCAAGGCCGCAGCAGCGGCGTCGAGAACGGAGCGAGCGATGAACGAGATGCGACCGGGCGAGACGAGCGCGCCCGATCGGCCCCCCGAGCGTCCCGAGGCGCGCCCCTCCGTGGCGGCTGAGGCACACCCCTCCGTGGCGACGAAGGAACGCCCCTCCGTGGCGACGAAAGAGCGCCCCTCCGTGGCGATGGGCGAGCGCCGCTTCGGGCGGGTCAACTGGCTCGGGCTCTGGACGCTCTACCACCGCGAGGTGGCGCGCTTCCTGAACGTGGCGACGCAGACCGTCGCCGCGCCGGTGGCGACGGCCGGATTGTTCATGATCGTGTTCTCGCTCGCCTTCGCCGCGCGGCGCGACGAGCCTCCGGGCGGCATCCCCTTCGAGGTGTTCCTAGCGCCGGGCGTCTTGATGATGACGGTGATCCAGAACGCCTTCGCCAACACCTCGTCGTCCATCACCATCGCCAAGGTGCAGGGCAACATCGTCGACACGCTGATGCCGCCGCTCTCGCCGGCGGAGCTGCTGGTCGGCTACGTCGCCGGCGGCATGACGCGCGGGCTCCTCTGCGCGGCGGTGATCGGGATCGTGGTGTTCCCGATCGTCGGCCTCGTGCCCGCCGATCCGCTGCTCGCGCTCGCCTTCGCGCTGCTCGGCTCGCTGATGCTGTCGATCCTCGGCCTGCTCGCGGGCCTCTACGCCACCAAGTTCGACGCGCTGGCGGCGATCACCAACTTCGTGATCACGCCGCTGTCGTTCCTGTCGGGCACGTTCTACTCGATCGCCACGCTGCCCGAGACGTTCCAGGCGATCAGCCGGGCCAACCCGTTCTTCTACATGATCGACGGCTTCCGCACCGGCGCGCTCGGCCAGGGCGACGCCAACCCGCTCGTCGGCCTCGCGGTGCTCGCGGGCGTCAACGTCGCGCTCGGGCTGCTCGCGCTCGAATGGCTGCGCCGGGGCTGGCGGCTTAAGGGCTGAGCACGGGTCGGGGACGGGCTCGGCCGTCCCCGCAAGGCGGATCCGGGACGGGCTCGGCCGTCCCCGCAGGGCGGATCCGGGACGGGCTCGGCCGTCCCCCGCGAGCGGAGCCGGGGCGACCCTGCCGCCCCCGTCGGCCCTCACATGCCGGCGTCGGCGTCCTGCGGCGCGCTCGCGCCGATGAGCGAGCGTCCGATCCGCGCGCCGTCGGCGGCCGCGCTCGACATCGTCACTACGGCGCGCTGGCCGGCGGGGACAGTGAAGCTGCAGACGTGGACGTCGGGCAGCGGCGTGAAGCGGTTGAAGGCCTGGGAGAAGCACTCCTGCCACCCCTCGCCGATGTCGTAGACCGCCTCGATGCTGCCGATGCCGCGGCGCCCGCCCGGACAGGTCTCGTACTCGCAGCGCCCGAAGATCACGTCGACGGTGGCGTTGATCTCGACGGGCAGCTCGACGGAGGCCTCGATCGCGAGCGACGCGCGGCCCTGCCCGGTCGCCGAGCCGAGCGGCGCGTTGAGCGCGGTCGGGTCCTCGACCATGGTGGTCGTCAGCGTCGAGCGGCGCGAGACCCCGCGCAGGTTGGGCTCGACGAGGCGCACGACGTGGGTGTCGCCGGCGGTGACCGGCAGGAGGCAGCTCGCGGTGGCGGCGGAGACCGCCTCGCGGTCGACCGCGACCGAGCGGACGCACTCCTCGCCGTCGATCGACAGGACCGCGCCGACCTCGCCGCCGCGCCTCAGCCCGGCGCGGGCGACGCCGGTGACGAGCATGTGCCCGTCGCGCTCGACCTCGACGGTGGTCTCGACGCTCCGGAGGCCGAAGTCGAAGGTGTCCGCGACCGCGGGCGTGGCCGCGAGGGCGGTGAGCGTGACGGCGACGATGGCGGTGCGCATGAAGCCCCTCCCTGTGCTTGTGAACGCCAGAGCCTAGCGCCGCGACGCCTCGCCGCAAGGTGTCGTTGCCGCCGGGTCCGGCGATGCCCCCCGCAGGGCGCGCGATTGACAGCCCTCGGCCGCGGCGGCAAGCGTCGGCCCCCTGACCCACGCCACCGGGGAGAACGCCCGTGATCGCGCCCGTGATGCCGACCTACAATCGCGCCGCCCTCGCCTTCGAGCGCGGCGAGGGGTCCTGGCTGTGGACGACCGACGGGCGACGATTCCTGGATCTCGGCGCGGGCATCGCGGTCAACGTGCTCGGCCACGCCCATCCGGCGCTCGCGGCGGCGGTGGCCGGGCAGGCGCAGAAGCTCTGGCACGTCTCGAACCTCTACCGCATCCCCGAGCAGGAGCGGCTGGCCGAGATGCTGGTCGAGCGCACCTTCGCCGACACGGTGTTCTTCACCAACTCGGGCACCGAGGCGGCCGAGGGGGCGATCAAGCTCGCGAGGAAGCGCTTCTCGGCCGAGGAGCCCGAGCGGGTTCGCATCGTGGCGGTCGAGGGCTCGTTCCACGGCCGCTCGACCGGGGCGATCGCGGCGGCCGGCGGCAAGCTCGCCGAGGGCTTCGGGCCGCTGATGGCGGGGGTCACCCAGGTCCCCTTCGGCGATCACGAGGCGCTGGAGGCGGCGATGGGGCCGGACGTCGCCGCGGTGATGGTCGAGCCGATCCAGGGCGAGGGCGGCATCCGCGCCCTGCCCGACGCCTGCCTGCGGGGCCTGCGCGAGCTCTGCGACCGCCACGGGGCGCTCCTGATCCTCGACGAGGTGCAGTGCGGCATGGGGCGGACGGGGCGGCTGTTCGCGCACGAGCGCGCCGGCATCCGCCCCGACGCCATGCTGGTGGCCAAGGGCATCGGCGGCGGCTTCCCGCTCGGCGCGCTGCTCGCGACCGAGGACGCGGCGCGCGGCATGGTGGCCGGCACGCACGGCTCGACCTACGGCGGCAACCCGCTCGCCTGCGCGGTCGGGTGCGCGGTGATGGAGGCGGTGACGGCGCCGGGGTTCCTCGACGACGTGGGCCGCAAGGCCGGGCTGTTCTCCCAGCGGCTCGAAGGGCTCGTCGCCGCCCACCCGGACGTGTTCGAAGGCGTGCGCGGCGAGGGGCTGATGCTCGGCCTCAGGCTCCGCGAGGGGCGCGCGCCGGCCGATCTGGTCGCGGCTGCACGCGAGGAGGGGGTGCTGGTGGTGCCCGCCGCCGACCGGGTCGTGCGGCTGCTCCCCGCGCTCAACATCGCCGACGAGGACATCGTCGAGGGGGTCGAGCGGCTCGACCGCGCGGCCGGGCGGCTCGGGCGGGCGGCGGCATGAGGCATTTCCTCGACCTCGACCGGGTGGCGCCGCGCGAGCTGCGCGCCATCCTCGACGACGCGCGCGCGGTGAAGGCCGCGCGCGCCGGGCGGCCCAAGGGCGCGCGCGACGACGAGACGCCGCTCGACGGCCGCGTGGTGGCGCTGGTGTTCGAGAAGCCCTCCACGCGCACGCGCGTCTCGTTCGACGTCGGCATCCGGCAGATGGGCGGCACGACCATGGTGCTCTCGGGGGCCGAGCTTCAGCTCGGCCACGGCGAGACGGTGGGCGACACGGCGCGGGTGCTCTCGCGCTACGTCGATGCGATCATGCTGCGCACCTTCAAGCCCGAGACCTTGGAGGAGATGGCCGAGGCGGCGACGGTGCCAGTGATCAACGGCCTGACCAACCGCACCCATCCCTGCCAGATCATGGCCGACGTCATGACCTTCGAGGAGCACCGCGGCCCGATCGAGGGCCGCCGCGTGGTCTGGGCGGGCGACGGCAACAACGTCTGCGCCTCCTGGGTGCAGGGGGCGGTCGCCTTCGGCTACGAGTTCGTGTTCACCGGCCCCGAGACGCTGGACCCCGACGCGGCCGTGATGGCGGCGGCGCGCGAGGCCGGCGCGCGGGTGTCGATCGAGCGCGACCCCGAGCGGGCGGTCGAGGGGGCGGCAGCGGTGATCACCGACACCTGGGTGTCGATGCACGACGACCCGACGGCGCGTGAGCGGCGGCACAACCAGTTGCGGTCCTATCAGGTGACGGAGCGGCTGATGGCGGCGGCGGGGGAGGACGCGGTGTTCCTGCACTGCCTGCCGGCGCATCGGGACGAGGAGGTGTCGTCCGAGGTGTTCGATGGGCCTCGGTCGGTGGTGTTCGATGAGGCGGAGAACCGGCTGCATGTGCAGAAGGGCGTGCTAAGGTGGTGTCTGAGAAGATAGGATGACCCTGAAACCCAATGCACTTAGTAGAAGCTCGTCCAGCATTGGGCAAAGCTCGCGGGATATGTCATCAGCATCCAAAAAATCTTCATATATTATTCCTTGGGAGCCAGCGTGTGCAATGGCACATCTCGTTTGGTACAGCTTCCAAATTCCAGCCCGAGCCCTTTCTGATACACCCTCTGGCTTAAATTCTTTATCTCCACGGAACTCTACATCTAAGGCCTTGGCAAATTCATTCCCTTCATTTTTCTTTTGATCGAAAAACAATCCTATACTTTCCATCATAGGCGGTTGACCGAGTTCCATTACAGCAGCTGTAAGGCTGAGCCTTTCTTTTGAAATACTATCTGATGCTCTCTTTAAAGCCGCCCTCGCGTCACTAAAGAACTTTTTCTCAAGTCTATTAAAAATAATACGAAGAAATATTGCCTCAAGAGCCCTATAGAACTCTAAGACGCCATACTTAGTTCCAAAGAATTCATATGCTTGTTTCGCGTAAGCAAATACCAGCCCAGCCATTTCATCATGATCAAATGATGCAAAAGATGTCGAATTTCTACGAAGATGACAATCGGGTAACCGAGCAAGCGCCAAAACTCCAATCTCAATTAAGTTTCTATTGGCAAGCGCTTTACTTTGGAACCGTAGTGGGGACAATTGCTCTGGTGCTGTTGCGAGATTCAAGACAAATTCAGCTAAAGCAATTTCTCCGATGTCAGGGAAACGCGTCGGCCCGGGTTCAACTAAATCAACGAACGGCAGAACACCGAAGTGATGAGAAGCCATACCATCACTCACTTCGTGAATAGCGCACTCACCATGCTCACAAGTGAAGGGTTTGAATTCGAACTGAGAGCCTCTATAGGCATACAAAAAATTTGCCGATCTAATAGGGAAATTTCTGATGAAAACATCCTCGTCATCGCTAAGGATATCTATTCCACTTTCGGAAAGCGGAAGACCAGTTATATCGGAAAAGTTCTGTATCATCAAATATATGTAGATGCGAAAGTCCAGCACTCTTTCATAGACTTTATTCCATCCGATACAATATATTCGGAAAATGCTCTATAAACAAGATCTCTAGATGCTTCTCCAACATTTTTCTTCTTCGTATCTATCTGATTTCTTATTTGATAGTATAGACTTGGGGCAAAGCCCTCCTCTGCACCATTGCGTCTGATTTCAGTTATTATCCGCTCCAGCGCTCGATCACAACGGTGTTTAAGATCGGGCTTACTACTCGAACTTGCTACAGCTGCGGAAAGCGCCAGTATAACGGTTTCACTTCCAAGTATGGAAATATGATCTTGTCCCAGTGCATAATCTAATTTCACAAGCCAACCAACAAACTCGTCAAATCTTTCTCCTGCCTCGTGACCACTTGGAGATAAGCCCGCCCCAAGCGTCTGCACGGCCTCGTCGGAAAGGAGTTGTTCCGTGAGAGCGGTTCGAATATCTATATTAGGCTGTTTCTGTATCCAAGCTTGAAATGCACCAGCTAGAAGTGATAGCTGAAATTGACCAGGTCTGACTCGCCTTTTTTTATCTAAACCTGTTTTTACCTCTAGACCATCAATTTTTTTCAACTCCCCTTTCATGTTCTCTGAAATTATCTCGATTTGATGCTTCATGGACATTGGCTTCTGTCCAGCGTTTAAAAGGAGCATCCGATACGCCAATGCGTAGAATGGTATATTGAGCCAGAACTCAAGTCTAATTGGGCGACGCAGAAACGTCTCCCTTTCCTCGCCGAACAACCCCTCCGCAACCTGTCGAATTGCGTTTGTTCTCTGAAGTCCATCAATAATTTGGACAGTATGAGACCCACTTGACTCAATATCTCTCCCTAGAGATCTAAGTTCACTATCCTCAAGACGTTTGACCTCCCTAAAAGGCGATACTCTTAAGTTTGGGGGAAGATTTATGTCCTTTATTGACAAAACTATTGGAGGAAGTACACACCCCCTCGCAAGATCGGCTCTCAATGTTTCGTAAGTCTTCCTTGTGGATATAATGTATCTGCTCACCCAGCTGGCTTCAGGCCGTCTGAACGGTGGGTCTGAAGAGGGTGTCGGCGACGGAGCGGATGGCGCTGAAGGCGCTCTGCCCGGCGAGGCGGGCGGTGCTGGTGACCGACCGGTAGCCGGCATGGAC
>JBHJHI010000069.1:0-11953 GCA_050330995.1 Paracoccaceae bacterium | reverse complement strand
CCCCGACCGACACGCGCGCGCTTGCCCGCGCCGCCGCCGCCTGCCTCGCCGCCTTCGCCCTGCTGGCGGCGGTCATGGCGCTCGGCCGGACCGACGCGCTCGACCGGGCCGCGGTCGCTGCGGCGGCCGAGGCGCGCGCGGCGCACCCCTGGATCGGCTACGTCGCCCGCGACCTCACCGCGCTCGGCGGGCGCACCCTGCTCGCCGCCTTCGCCGCGACGCTCGCCGCGCTGCTCTGGGCCGAGGGGCGGCGTCGCGAGGCGGTCTTCCTCGCGCTCGCGATGGCGGGCGCACTGAGCCTCGGCTCGGCGGCCAAGGCGTTGTTCGGCCGCCCCCGCCCCGACGCCGCCTTCGCGTGCGTCGCCGAGACGGGGACGTCGTTCCCGAGCGCGCACGCGACGCAGGCGGCGGCTGCGTGGCCCTTGTTCGCGGCTCTGCTCCTCGCCCGTCGGGGACGGGGACGCGGCGTGGTCGCCGTCGCCGCCCTGCTCGCCGCTCTGACGGTCGCGCTCTCGCGGGTGGTGCTCGGCGTCCACTACCCGAGCGACGTCGTGGCCGGCCTCGCCCTCGGCGCCGCCTGGGCCTGCGCCGCCCTGGCGATCGCGCACCGCCTCGCGGCGGCGCGCGACCGGCCGGGATGAGCCTCAGGCGGCGCGATCCATCGCCGTCGCCGCCGTCAGCGCGCGGTCGAGGTCGGCGATCAGGTCGTCCACGTCCTCGATGCCGATCGAGAGGCGGATGACGTTGTCGCCCGCGCCCGCCGCCGCGCGCTGCTCGGAGGTGAGCTGGCGGTGGGTGGTCGAAGCCGAGTGGATGATCAGTGAGCGCGCGTCGCCGAGGTTGGCGACGTGGCTGAACAGCTCGACGCTGTCGACCACCTTCACGCAGGCGTCGTAGCCGCCCTTGATCGCCACCGTGTAGATCGCGCCGGCGCCCTCGGGGCAGATCGTCTCCAGGCGGTGGTAGGTCGGGTTCGAGCGCAGCCCCGCGTAGGTCACCGCCTCGACGCGGTTGTCGCTCTCCAGCCACTCGGCGATACGCGTCGCGTTGGCGACGTGCTTCTGCATGCGCAGCGACAGCGTCTCGATGCCGAGCATGGTCACGAAGGCGTCCTGGGGCGACTGGCAGGGGCCGAGGTCGCGCAGGCCGACGGCGATGGAGTGGAACATGAAGGCGAGCGGGCCGAAGGTCTCGTGGAACCTGAGGCCGTGGTAGGCGGGCTCGGGCTCGGAGAGCGAGGGGAACCTGCCCGAGGCCGACCAGTCGAACGTGCCCGCGTCGACCACGATCCCGCCCATGGCCGCGCCGTGGCCCGAGAGGAACTTGGTGGTCGAGTGCACCACCAGCGTCGCGCCGTGCTCGATCGGGCGGCAGAGATAGGGGGAGGCGGCGGTGTTGTCGACGACGAGCGGCACGCCGTTCGCGTCGGCGATCCGCGCGAGCGCGGGCAGATCGGCGATGTGGCCCACGGGGTTGGCGATCGACTCGCAGAACAGCGCTTTCGAGCGGTCGTCGAAGGCGGCGCGCACGGCGTCCTCGTCCTCGATGTCGACGAAGCGCACCTCCCAGCCGAAGCGCTTGAAGGACTGCGAGAACTGGGTGATCGAGCCGCCGTAGAGCCGCGAGGAGGCGACGATGTTGTCGCCCGGCCCCATCAGCGGGAACAGCGCGAGGATCTGGGCTGCGTGGCCCGAGGCGCAGGCGACCGCGCCCGCGCCGCCCTCGAGCGCCGCCACCCGCTCCTGCAGCGCGAACACGGTGGGGTTGGTGAGCCGCGAGTAGATGAAGCCCACTTCCTGCAGGTTGAACAGCTTCGCCGCGTGCTCGGCGTCGCGGAAGGCGTAAGCCGTGTTCTGGTAGATCGGCACCTGACGCGCGCCGGTGGCGGGGTCGGGCCTCGCGCCTGCGTGCAGTTGCAGCGTGTCGAAGCGGTAGTCGGCCATGGCATCCTCTCGTGGGCGTGCGGATCGCGCGCGAGACTAGAAGCCCCGCGCGCCCGCGTCACGAGGGGCGCTCAGGCCACGGCCAGCTCGGTGCCCTCGACCGGCTCGAAGCCCTCGAACCGCGGCGGGCCGAGGTAGAGGTCGCGGTGCCCGCCCGCGTCCTTGTGCGCCTCGCGGAACGCCTCCGACCGGGTCCAGGCCTCGAAGGCCGCGCGGCTCTCCCAGATCGTGTGCGAGGCGTAGAGCACCGCGTCCTCGTCCGACGGCCCCTTGAGCAGGTGGAACTGCTTGAAGCCCGGCACGCTCTCGAGGTGGCTCTTACGCCCCTTCCAGATCGCCTCGAACTCGGCCTCGCGGCCGGGCGCCACGCGGAAGCGGTTCATCGCCACGTACATCAGAGCCGCTCCAGGATCGCCTCGCGCGCCCGGCGCCAACTGGTGAGATCCCAGAACCGCGGCACTTCGGCGCAGTAGTCGGTGTAGGCGTCGCCGTAGCGCTCGGTCAGCCACTGCTCCTCGTTCATGGCGAACAGGGTGTAGAGCGCGAACAGCCCGCCGGTGAGCGCGACCGCGACCGCGCTGTCGAGGGTCAGCGCGAGGCCGAGCGAGGCCAGCACCGAGGCGATGTACTGCGGGTTGCGCGAATAGGCGTAGATGCCGCCCGTGACCAGCCCGGCGCGCCGGCCGTAGGTGTTCTCGAAGCCGAGGAAGGAGTAGCCGTAGACGGTCAGCGCCGAGAAGAACAGCATGACCGGCAGGCCGAGCGCGACGCGCGTCCAGTGCTCCCAGCCGGTCGAGACCGGGTCGACCAGCGCGGCGAGCACGATCAGCGCGCAGTAGGCGCGAAACAGCCCCCAGAAGGCGTATTCCTGCCAGGACTTCTCGCGCGGCGGCGGCCAGAAGGCGAAGGTGTCGCTGTCGAGGGCCTTGATGAGGAGCCCGCCCAGCACCGCGCCGACGAGGGCGGCGGCCGCGGCCACGACGTAGATCATGCACTGTCCTCCAAGCGTCACGGTCTGGTGCGGGACGGTCAATCCGCGTCGGAGACCATCGTTCCGTTCCGGAGCACGTTGGGCGTCCTCCGAGGCGATCCCGTCCGGACCGGCGCGAGCGCTCGCCCGTCCGCCTCGCGACGTCCCGAGATTCGGGACGGACGCTACGACGCCCCGTCGAGGCGGCGCCACTCGATCGCGGGGCAGCGGTCCATCACCACGTCGAGCCCGGCGGCGCGGGCGCGCGCGGCCGCGGCCGTGTCGACGACGCCGAGCTGCATCCAGATCGTGCGCAGCCCACGGGGCGCGAGCGCGGCGATCGCCTCGTCGACCGCGGTGCCGGCCTGATCGGCGCGGCGGAAGATATCGACCGTGTCGACCGCGCCGCGCTCGGGCGGGATCGCGTCGAGGCGCGCGACCACCGGCTCGCCGAGGATCGTCTCGCCGGCATGGCGGGGGTTGACCGGGATCACGGCGATGCCGCGGCGCTGGAGGACGCGGGCGACCGCGTGCGACGCACGCTCGGGGTTGGCCGAGGCGCCGACCACGGCGACGACGCGCATCCGCGCGAGCAGGTCGCGGATCTCGGCGTCGGTCGGGTCGGGGGGCGTCATCGGATCGGCCGGGTGCTGGTCGCCTCGGGGCGTCGGGAAGGAAAAAGGCCCGTCGGCATGGCCGCGATCGCGGGGGCCGACGGGCTTCCAGTCGGAACGAGGGACAGTGAATGCCGGGGCGGGTCGTTCAGGTCCGCCCCAGAAGCCAATATGCGGTGGCCCGTAACATTTCGTAACCCCGTTCGCGCGAATTTCGCAGATTTTTCCGAGACTCAACCTGTGCGCGAACGATCGCGCCCCGTGCCGGCACGCGGGGGCGCACGCCATGCCGCGCCGACACGCGGTTCAGGCGAAGTTCCATTCTGGCACAAGGTTCGCGCGTGGCGCCGCGTCGGCGCGCGACTCGCCCGGAGCGTCGTTCCGGGCCCGCGATTCACGCGAAGCGCCCCCGACACGCGACTCACGCGCGACGCCGGCACGCGGCGTAGAGCGCGACCGCCGCCGCGTTCGAGACGTTGAGCGAGGCGAAGTCCGAAGCCGCCTCGATGCGCGCGAGCGCGTGGCAGAGCCCGCGCGTGCGCTCGCGCATCCCCGGCCCCTCGGCACCGAGCACGAGGGCGAGCGGCGCCGTCCCCGTCGCATCGAGCGCCGCGCCGAGCGGGGCCTCGGCCGCCCCGTCGAGACCCACGATCCGGTAGCCCCGCTCGGCGAGCGCGGCGAGCGCGTCGCCGAGGTTGGTCGGGCGCAGGTAGGGCTGGCGCTCCAGCGCGCCCGAGGCCGCCTTGGCGAGCGCGCCGGTCTCGGGGGCCGAGTGGCGCGCGGGCGCGATCACGGCCTTCGCCCCGAACACCTCGGCCGAGCGCAGCACCGCGCCGACGTTGTGCGGGTCGGTCACCCGGTCGAGCGCGAGCACCACCGCGCCGTCCTCGGCCGGACAGGCGGCCTCGACCGGCCCCCAGTCGAGCGGCTCGGCCTCCAGCGCGGCGCCCTGGTGCACCGAGCCCGGGTCGAGAGGAGCGGCGAAGCGGCGCGGGTCGGCGGTCTCGATCTCGACCTCGAGCCCGGCGAGCGCGGCCTCGCCGAGCCGCTCGGCCACGCGCCCGCGGGCGTTCGGGGTCAGGATCAGCCGCCTCGGGCGCCGGCGCGGGTTGGCGAGCGCGTCGGCGACCGCGTGCAGCCCGAACAGCCAGACGGTCTCGGACGAGCGCGCACCCCTGCCGGGGCCGGCCGGGCGCGGCCCCGCCCCGCGGCCCGCGGGCCGCCGCGCCGGCTTCGCCCTCTCGGCCATCGCCGTCCCTCTCGTGCCGCTCGCCTCGTGGCGCGCCGTCGCGGGCAACCGGGGGCAGAGCGGCTGTTGACCTGCCGCGGCGCGCGGCTTAAGCCCCCTGTCGCCGCCGGGCAAGGCCCGCGCACCGTCCCGTGGGGGGATGGCAGAGCGGTCAAATGCAACGGACTGTAAATCCGTCGGGGCAACCCTACCCTGGTTCGAATCCAGGTCCCCCCACCAGCCTTCCGGATCGATGGCTCACGCCGTGGCCCCCGTGCGGGCACGTCCGCCCCGGAAGGCGGCCGTCTGCGGAACCGGTCGCGTGGGCGTGTCGATCACACGGGCGTGGTCCAGCACTGGCCCGCCCGACCCGTTTACCGCCTGCGCCGGGCCGGTCCTCGACCGATGCTAGCCTCCCGCGGTGAACGCCGGCGAGGTCGCGTTTCCGCCGGGCGGGCCGTGTCCGTCGCGGGGCCGGCGGAACGGCCCGGGCGTCCGGGCGGCGTCGGCGACCGGCCTCTCTCGTTGCGAACGGGTCTCAGCCGGCGGCGATCTCGGCCACGCGGCGCAGCGCCGCCTCGTAGCCGGCCGGGCCGAGGCCGGCGATCACGCCGGTCGCCACGCCCGAGACGTAGGAGTGGTGACGGAAGGGCTCGCGCGCGTGCACGTTCGAGAGGTGCACCTCGAACACGGGACCGTCGAAGGCGGCGAGCGCGTCGCGGATCGCGACCGAGGTATGGGTGTAGGCGGCGGGGTTGATCACGATCGCGTCGGCCAGCATCCGCGCCTCCTGCACCCAGTCGACGAGCTGGCCCTCGTGGTTGGTCTGGCGAAAGTCGACGGAGAGCCCGAGCGGCTCGGCCACCGTCCGGCAGCGCGCCTCGATGTCGGCGAGCGTCCCGGCGCCGTAGACCGCCGGCTCGCGCTGGCCCAGCAGGTTCAGGTTCGGCCCGTTCAGCACCAGCACGCGCGTCGGCATCGCTCGTCTCCGAAGGCGGGGTCAGGCCGCGCGCAGCCCGAGGATGGCGCGCGCCTGTTCGGGCGTGGCCGCGGGCCGGCCGTGCTTAGCGGCGATCGCGACGGCGCGCTCCACGAGCGCGGCGTTGGAGGGCGCGAGCCGCTCGCGGTCGAGGCGCAGGTTGTCCTCCAGCCCGGTGCGCAGATGGCCCCCCGCCGCGGCGCACCAGTCGTTGAGCACCGCCTGACCGGCGGCGATGCCGGCGGCGCACCACTCGGCGTCCGGGGCGAGGCGTCCCAGGGTCTCGACGTAGAAGTCGAACACCGCGCGGTCGACCGGCATGGCGTTCTTCACGCCCATCACGAACTGCACGTAGAGCGGCCCCTTCAGCCGCCCGTCCGCCACCATCGTCGCCGCCTGGAAGAGGTGGCTGAGGGCGAAGGCCTCGATCTCGGGCTTGATGTCGTAGGCCAGCATCTCGCCTGCCAGCCAGTCGATCAGCTCGGGCGCGTTCTCGTAGACGCGGGTCGGAAAATTGTTCGAGCCGACCGTCAGCGAGGCCATGTCGGGCCTGAGCGGCAGCATCCCCCCGCGCTCGCGCCCGTTGCCCGATCGCCCGCCGGTCGAGAGCTGCACGATCATGCCGGGGCAGTGGCGCTCGATGCCCTCCTTGAGGCGGGCGAAGCGCTCGGGGTCCGAGGTCGGCGTGCCGTCGTCCATCCGGACGTGGCAGTGGGCGATGGACGCGCCGGCCTCGAAGGCTTCCTGCGTCGATTCGATCTGCTCCTCGACGGTGATCGGCACGGCCGGGTTGTTCGCCTTCTGCGGCACCGAGCCGGTGATCGCCACGCAGACGATGCAGGGCTTGGCCTCGGTCATGGGAGCCTCTCTCTGGCGCGTCGGCAGGGATGTCGCCCGCCAGCCTACGATACCCGCTCTCCCGCGCCAAAGCGACGCGCGGCGGGCGGGTCGGCGAGGATCGACCGGGCCGCGAGCGCGCGATGGGCGGCGTGGTCGGCCTCGCGCGCGACCAGCCATGCGATCGCCGGGTCGGGGGCGGGCGGCGCGGCCCGGCGGGCCTCGGCCCCGGCCGCGACCCGGTCGAGCGCCGCGCGGTCGGCCGCGTCCGGGTCGAGCCCGAGCGCGGCGTGGAGCCGCCCTGCGCCGGCGGGCGGGTCGGCGAACAGCCGCTCGTAGTCGACCACCAGAATGTCGCGTCCCGCGTCGATCTCGGCCAAGGTCGCGCGCAGGCTCGCGTTCCACTGCGCGACCGCCTCGGCCGCGTCGAAGGGGAACTCGTCGGCCGGGTCGTCGGCGCGGCGCTGGTAGCTCTGCGCCACCGGCTCGGGCGCGCGCAGGGCGTAGACGATCCGCGCGCCGGGGAAGCGCTCGGCGATCAGGGCGTAGGCCTCCCAGACCGGCGGGAACTTGTCGCCGACCAGCGTCGCGCGGTCCCAGGCCGTGGGACCGACGCGGTCGAGCTGGCCGGCGTAGCGCGCGTGCAGATCGCCTTCCTCGACGCGCAGGAACCGTTCGCGCGCGAACAGCGCCGGCGTGGCGGTGCCGGCCTTGAAGCGGCGGAAGAAGCGCTCGTCGCCGATCAGGCACGCGGGATGGGCGTTCAGGATCGCGGCGAGCGCGGTGGTGCCGCTGCGCGGGCAGCCGCCGACGAACAGGAAGCGCTTCGCGGTCACGGCGCGGCCGTCTCGCCGGCCCAGAGCGAGGCGATCGGCTCGCCGGCCGCGTCGGGCTTGCTCTCGCCGATGAACACCACGACGCCGTCGTAGCGCGCGCGGTCGGCGCGGTAGAACTCGACCAGTCCCGGATGGCGACGTTGCCAGAAGGCCGGCTCGACGCCCGCGCGGCGCAGGAGGTGGTCGAGCACCACCTGGTCGCCGTGCACCGCGTTCGGCACGGGCCCGCACGACCCCGGCGTCATCCGGCGCTCGGGATCGGCGGCGAAGGCGTGGTAGACGAAGGCGAGGCCGTCCTCGGGAAAGCGCACCAGCGCGCTCGACGCCCGGCCGCGGTGGAAGAAATCCTCCAGCACCGTCAGGCGGTCGTCCGCGGCGAGCGCCGGGGCGGGGCCGGCGAACACGGTGTCGAGATCGCAGAGCACCGCCGCGCCACCGACCAGGCCGGGGCGGAACGCCTCGATCTTCGACCACCAGCCTGGCCAGCGGTGGCGGAGCGGGCGGGTCTCGACGCCCGCGACGTCGAGGGCCGTGTCGGTCAGGCAGACGGTGCGGGCGAGACCGGCACGGCGCGCGCCGCGGCCGAGACGCTCGACCCATCGTGCATCGTAGCGCCCGCCCGAGCGCAGCACCGTCAGGAGCGTGATGGCCACGACGCCGTCAGCGCCCGGCCGCGGCGGGCGCGCGATCGTACAGACCGTCGCCGTCGAGGCCGATCTCTCGGCGGAGGTCGACGGTCGAGAGCGCGATCTTCTCGCGGCTCTTGACCGCGTACAGGTCGCGCTCTTCGGCGAACTCGCGCACCGCCCGCGTCACGCCCGGCCAGCAGCCGAAGTCGTCGCCGATCAGCGTGCCGCCGGGCGCCAGCAGCCGCCAGTAGTTCTCCAGGTCCCGCTTGACGGCGTGGTAGTCGTGGTCGGCGTCGATGTAGATCACCTCGGCGCGGACCCCGAAGTGCTCCAGCACCCGGAAGCCGCCGTCCGACGAGGCCGGCAGCGGCGTGATCGTGTCGGCCACGCCCGCGTCGAGCACGTTGCGCAGGAAGGTGTCGTAGAGGCGCGGATAGCCGCCCGACAGCTTGAGCTGCGGCTTCAGGTGCGTCTCGGTGGTCCAGGCGATCGGCGCGCCGAGCCAGGTGTCGACGCAGACGATCTCGGCCTCCACGCCGAGGCGGCGCAGGACCCGCGCCATGTGGATCGCCGAGCCGCCCTTCCAGGTGCCGACCTCGATCACGAGGCGCGGGCGGTAATGCGCCAGCACCGGCTCGAACATCGGATGAGTCGAGCCCCAGCCGGTCAGGTCCGGCGCGACGCCCGACGGATCGGCGCCGGCGAAGGGGTCGCCCCCGAACAGATGCTCGCGAACCTTGGCCATGCCTCTCCCTCGGACGGTCTCGGAGCATAACCGTCGCAGGGCCGTCGGGTCGCGCGACGGTCATTCGATTGCGACGAACGCGGGGGACGATCGCGGCGGCGGTGCCGGTCGGGCGGATCGCAGACCCCGAGGGAGCCGGCCGCGTCCTCGGCGCTCATCGGTTCGGGCCCCCGATCTCGCGCCGCCGGGGACACGTCGGGGGATCGGCCCTCCGGGCGCTCGTCCCGTCCGAGCGGGACGCCCTGGCGTCGCGGGCACGCACGGGAACCAAGGGGTCGATGCGCGCGGCCCGATCCGGTCGGGCGGCGTTCCGGCGCGCGTCGCGGGCGTTGACCGGACGAGGCTCGGCGAGCAGGAGGGACACTCCGTCCGCCCCTCGCGACGCGCGCGCCATGCCCTTTCCGCTCCCGACCGTCGCGCGGTTTCCGCCGCGCTGCCCCGTCTGCGCCGGACGCCGCGCGGAGGCGCTCGCCTTCGGGGGCGGGGGCGTGCCGGGCTGGCGGCGCTGCGCCTACTGCGGCTTCGCCCTGCGCCACTGCACAGCGCCGCGCGCGGGGTGGCGCGCGTTCGCGTCCCGGCTCGTTCCCGGCCCGGTTCGTCTGCCGCCGTTCGGCGCGGCCGACTGGTTCGCGGACGCGCCCGCGCTCGCGATCGCGGCGACGCGCGCCGGGCTCGCCTTCCTGCCTGCCGAGGGGCGGCCGACCGGCCACGCGCCTCGCGCGCCGCACGGACGGCTGGTGCCGCTCGGGCGGTTCGCGCCCCGCCCCGTGACCCTGGTGACGCTGGCGCGGGCCGTGGCGGCCCACCGTCTCGGCCCGCCCGACCCCTCGTTCGCCGCCGGCCTCCTCCTCGTCGATGCCGACGCGGTCCCGGACGGGCTCGCGCCGGGCTGGCGGGCGCTCGCCCGGCCGCTCTCGGGCGATTTCGCCGCTCAGCGCGACGCGGCGCAGGACGCGGCCGGGACCGAGTGGGTCTTCCACCTCGACGCCGACGAAGGGCTGTCGCCGGGCCTCGCCGCCCGCCTGCCGCGCCTCGCCGCCGTGGCCGACGCGCTCGGCTACGACGCGGTGGGCCTCGCGCGCGAAAACCGGGTGGACGGCGTGCCGAGCGATCTGTTCCCCGACCTCCAGTACCGGCTGGTGCGTCGCTCGGCGCGCTTCGTCGGCCATGTCCACGAGCGCCCGGACGCCTGCGCCGACTGGACGCGCACGCTGATCGCGCTCGACGGGCGGATCGTCCATCGCCTCTCGGCCGCGCGGATCGCCGCGCGCGAGGCGGCCTACCGCGCCCTCGGCCAGGAGGCCGCGCGCTCGGCCGACGCCCGCCGGCTCCTGGCGCCCTACCGGCCCTGATCGGTCGCGAGAGGGAACGAAACACGACGTGGCGTCCCGCGGTTCGTCCTCCGAGCAGCAGAGCGTTACCGATGCCCCGAGAGCCGCGTCCGATCAGCTTCTTCGTCCACGCCCAGGGGCGCGGCCACGTCCGCCGCGTCGCCGCGATCATCGCGCGCCTCGACGAGCGGCCGGTGCATGTGCTCACCGTCGACCCCGCCGCCTTCGGCCCGACCGAAGACCACGTCACCGTCCACGCGCTGCCCGCGACCGTCGGCGTCGGCTCGGCGAGCGCGGCGCTGTTCGCCGAGCCGACGCCCTCGGCGATGCACTGCATGGCGCTCGGCTCGCGCGGCGCGCGGCTCTCGGCGGCGGCGATCGCGCAGCACTTGGCCGAGACCGATCCGGGGCTGTTCGTGGTCGACGTCTCGGTCGAGATCGCGCTTCTGGGCCGGCTCTGCTCGGTGCCGGTGGTGTCGATGCGCATGCACGGCGAGCGCGCCGACGACGCCCATCGCATCGCCTACGAGGCGGGCGTGGGCCAGATCGCCCCCTTCGACGAGCGGCTGGAGCAGGACGACTTCCCCGCCCGCGAGCGCGCGCGCACCTTCTACGCGGGCGGGCTCTGTCCTGACGGCGGCGCGGTCGTCTCGAAGGCCGAGGCGCGCGCCGCGCTCGGGCTCGACCCGGAGCGGCGGCTGATCCTCGCCATGGCCGGCGGCGGAGGGCAGGGCTCGCACTACGCCGCGCTGACGGTCGGCGCGCGGGCGATCCCGGACGCGCTCTGGGTCGCGATCGGCCCGCTCTACCGCGAGGGCCACGAGACCGACTTCCCGAACCTCCGCTGCCCCGGCTGGGTGGCGCGCCCCGACCTCTGGCTCTCGGCCGCGGACGTGGTGGTCGCCTCGGCCGGCGACACGACCGTCCACGAGATCGCCCGCGCCGGGCGGCCTTACCTCTGCATCCCCGAGTGGCGCTATTTCGCCGAGCAGACCCGCAAGGCCGAGGCGCTGGCCCGGCTCGGTGCGGCGCACGTCCTGCCGGCCTGGCCGGGGGGCTACGCCGACTGGCGCGCGGCGATCGCGGGCGCGGGCGCGTCGGACGTGGACACGCTGCGCTCGCTCTGGAACCCCGACGCCGCGGCGGCGATCGCGCGCCACCTGATCGCGCTCGACGCCCGGCTCTGGGACGGCGCCGAGGCCGCCGCGCCCGCGCGCGTCGCCTGACCGCCGCCCTTGCGCGTCGCGCTGCGCGCCTGGGACTGGCCGGCCGTGCCCACCGGCCTCGCGCGGGCGGCGCGCGAGATCGCCGAGGGGCTGGCCGCTGCCGGCGCCGAGGTGGTGGTCCTCGCCGGCGACCGTCCGGCCGGCACGCGCGAGCGCGACGGCGGTGTCGAGGTGGCGGGCGCCGCGCCGGGTGGCGCGCTCGCCCGGCTTCGCCGCCTCGCTGCGGTCGGCCATCTCGCCGCGCCGCTCGCCTTCGCGAGGGCGCTGCGCGTGGAGACGGCGCGCCGGCCGATCGACGTGGTCGAGGCGACCAACTGGTACGCCCCCGCCGCGCTCGTCCGCACCGTCCCGCTGGTGGTCCGCTGCTCGACGCCCGCGATCGAAGCCGGGACGGCGGGGCTGTCGGCGCGCGACCGGCTCGACCTCGCCGCGGCGCACCGGCTGGAAGCCGCGGCCGCGCGGCGCGGCGCATCGGTGATCGCCAACACGCGGCCCCATGCCGAGCGGATCGTCGCGCTCTACCGCCTCGCCCGCGCGCCGGAGGTGGTGGAACTCGCGATCCCCGCCCGGCTGCTCGCGCTCGGCGCCCGGGCCGGCCCGGGCGCCGCCGCCCCG
>JBHJHI010000068.1:0-26150 GCA_050330995.1 Paracoccaceae bacterium | reverse complement strand
GCGCCCGCCCCGCGCTGGGCCGCCGTGCCCGCAGCGCCGCCCGCAGCGGGCGCGCCCGTGCGCGGCGTCTGTCCGCCGGTCGTGCTCCGCGTGGCGGTCCCGCCCGCCTGGCCGCCCTGGGCCGTGCCCTGGGGGGCCGCGCCGCCGGGGGGCACGATGCGCTTGGAACGCTTCTTCTCGACGACCACGGCCTTCGACCGGCCCTGGCTGGCACCGCCCGAGCGCGAGGGGCCACCACGCCCTGGCCCGCCCGGACCGCGCCCCGAGCCGCCGCGTCCGCCCATCCTGCCGTCGCCGTTGTTCGTCTCGCTCATCAATCACCCTGTAGGGAGCCGCATCCGGGCTCCACGCCTCGTTCGTCGTCGTCCGCGGCGGAGCCGCCCGTCGCCTCACCCTCGACATCGAGGGCCGGCGGCGAGCGGAACCCGCCGAGCCTTTCGGCCTCCGTCAGGGCACGTTCCGCGATACCGCCCGCGTCGAGCGCGGCATGTATGGCAAACTCGCGCCCGAATGCCAAACCCAATTCCGGCGAATCGAGAAGCCTTATCCGCGGCAATCGGCCCGCGATACGCCCCAGTTTCGAGGCGCCGTCGACCGCGGCGTCGCGCGCGGTCAACATCACGCCGGCCTGTCCAGACTGCAAGCGCGCGCGCGTCTTCTCGAAACCCGTCACCGCCTGACCGGCCTTGTTGGCGAGCGATATCGTCTCGACAAGGCGCGCCGCCAAGAGGCGTTCGAGCAGATCGGCCAATCCCTCGGGCACCTCGACCTGCCGGCGGAAGGCGCGAGAGAACAGACGGCGGCGCTCGGCGCGCGCGGCCGAGGCGCGGTCGGCCGCGAGCCAGGCGCCGCGTCCGGGCAGCTTGCCCGCGACGTCGGGCACCGCGCGCGTCCCCCCGGGGTCGAGCACGAAGCGGACCAGCCCGTGCGCGGGGCGGGTCTCCCCGCTCGCGACGCAGCGCCGTTCGGGCTCGTCGGGTCGTGTCCGCCGGCGGCCGCGCGTCATCGCGCCCCTACTCGGCCGAGAGACGGCGGCCGAACACGCTCTCGGCCGAGTAGTCGCGCTCGCCTTCGTCTCCGTCCTCGGCCTCGTCGCCCTCGACCGCCTCGGGCTCGGTCGCCGCGCGGAACTCGTCCTCGTCGATCATGCCGACGGCGAGACGGGCGCGCATCACCAGATAGAGCGCCTCCTCCTGGCTCAGCTCGAAGCTCTCCAGGAGCCCCGTCTCCTTGACGCGCTTGCCGTCGACGACGGTATGGCCGCCGGCCAGCTCCCAGTCGGCGCATCGGGCGAACTCGGCCAGATCGGTGACGCCGTCCTCGGCGAGCACGGCGATCATCTGCGGCGTCAGCCCCTCGAATTCGATCAGATCCTCTTGGGTGCCCAGCTCGCGCGCCTTGGCGAGCGCAGCCTGGTTGGCTTCCTCCAGCCGGTCGCGCGCGCGCAGCTGCAGCTCCTCGGCGGTCTCCTCGTCGAAGCCGTCGATCGCCGTCAGCTCGTCGAACTCGACGAAGGCGACCTCCTCCAGCGTGGTGAAGCCCTCCGAGACCAGGAGTTGGGCGACCATCTCGTCGATGTCGAGCGCCTGGATGAACATCTGCGAGCGCTCGTTGAACTCCTGCTGGCGGCGCTCGGACTCCTCGGCCTCGGTCATGATGTCGATGTCCCAGCCGGTGAGCTGGGAGGCGAGGCGCACGTTCTGGCCGCGCCGGCCGATCGCCTGGGAGAGCTGCTCGTCAGGGACCACCACCTCGATGCGGCCCACGTCCTCGTCCATCACCACCTTGACCACCTCGGCGGGCTGGAGCGCCGAGACGATGAAGCTCGCCGCGTCCTCCACCCAGGGGATGATGTCGATCTTCTCGCCCTGAAGCTCGGAGACCACCGCCTGCACGCGCGAGCCGCGCATGCCGACACAGGCGCCGACCGGGTCGATCGAGTTGTCGTAGGAGATCACGCCGATCTTGGCGCGGCTTCCCGGATCGCGCGCCACCGCCTTCACCTCGACGATGCCATCGTAGATCTCGGGGACCTCCATGGCGAAGAGCTTGGCCATGAACTCGGGCGCGGTGCGGGAGAGGAAGATCTGCGGCCCCCGCGTCTCCGAGCGCACGTCGCGCACGTAGGCGCGGATGCGGTCGCCGACGCGGTAGCTCTCGCGCGGGATCAGCTGGTCGCGGCGGATGCTGCCCTCGGCGCGGCCGAGGTCGACGATGACGTTGCCGTACTCGACGCGCTTGACCTGGCCGTTGATGATCTCGCCGACGCGGTCCTTGAACTCCTCGTACTGGCGCTCGCGCTCGGCGTCGCGGACCTTCTGGACGATCACCTGCTTGGCGGTCTGCGCGGCGATGCGGCCGAACTCCTGCGTCGGCAGCGGCTCGGTGATGAAGTCGCCGACCTGCGCCTCGGGGTTGCGCAGTCGCGCCTCCTCGACCGCGATCTCGGTGAAGTGGTTCTCCACCTCCTCGACCACCTCCAGCGCGCGGCTCATCTTGATCTCGCCGGAGCGGCGGTCGATGAAGGCGCGGATGTCGTACTCGGCGCCGTAGCGCTGGCGCGCGGCCTTGCCGAGCGAATCCTCCATCGCTTCCAGCACTAGCTCGCGGTCGATCAGCTTCTCGCGCGCGACCGCGTCGGCGATCTGCAACAGCTCCAGGCGGTTGGCGCTGACCATCAGGCATCGCTCCCGTTGTATCGCGCCGGTGGCTCGGCGCCGTCCTCGTCGTCCTCGACCTCGACGATCTCGTCGAAGGCCGCCTCGTCGAACTCGGGCATCCCGGCCTTGCCGCCGCGGCGCAGGCTCTCGGTCACCAGATCGTCGGTCAGCACCAGCTTGGCGTCGGCGAGCCAGTCGAATTCGAGCCCGATCGTGCCCTCGGCGAGCTCGATCAGCACCTCCGTGCCCTCGACCCCGGCGAGCAGGCCCTTGAAGCGCTTGCGCCCCTCGATCGCCTCCTCGGTCTCGATCTTGGCCTCGAAGCCCTCCCAGCGCTCGAAGTCCACGAGCCGCGTGAGGGGACGGTCGATGCCGGGGCTCGACACCTCCAGCGTGTACTCGCGCTCGATCGGGTCCTCGACGTCGAGCACGGCCGAGAGCGCGCGGGAGAGATCGGCGCAGTCGTCGATCTCCATGGTGCCGTCCGCGCGCTCGGCCATGACCTGCAGCGTCGCGCGCCGGCCCCCCATCAGACGCAGGCGCACGAGGCCGAAGCCCATCTGTTCGACGGTCGGCTTGACGATCCTGGCGAGGCGCTGGTCGATCGGCGCCTTGGCGACCATGTCGGCCATCGGCGGCTCCCGTGGGTTCTGCAAACAAGAACGGCGGACCGCTGCGGCCCGCCGACGGCGTCGTCCCCGGTCCGGGAACCCCGCCAGCCCTGGCGAGGCCACCGCGATATTGGCTGCAGATACGCCCCTCGCGATCCTCGCGCAAGGGGTGGCGGGCCCACCTCCCGACGGGACGTGCCGCGGGCGAAACCGCTCGGCACGATACCGCGCTCCGTGCGAGGATGCGCCCCGACGTCCGAGCCCGGAGACCATGCCCATGCCCCGCCCGCTTGTCCCGGCGCTCCTCCTCGCGAGCCTCTCAGGCGCCGAGGCCACGGCGGAGGCCGACGGGCCGGATCATTTCCGCCTGCGCCCGATCGAGGGCGCGTTCCTTCCGCTGCGCGAGGCGCCGGAAGCCGACGCCGCGCCGTCGGGCGGCGTGCCGGCCGGCGCGGACGGGCTCGCCAATCTCGGCTGCGTCGGCGGGCCGTCCTTCGCCGACTGGCGCGTCATGGACGAGGCCGAGCGCGCCGCGGCGACGGCGACGCGCTGGTGCCGGGTCGCGCGCTTCGGCGTCGAGGGCTGGGCGAGGGCCGACCGCCTCGCCGAAGGGAGCCCGCCGGTCGCGATGGAGGTCTCCTTCGACTGTGCCGCTGCCCGGAGCACGGCCGAGCAGCTCGTCTGCTCGGACGCGGACCTCGCCGCTCTCGACCGCGAGCTGGCGCGCCTCTACGCCCTCGCGATCGACGACACCGAGGGCGAGGGAAGGCGCGCGCTTCGCGCCGTGCAGCGCGGCTGGGTCAAGGGCCGCGACGACTGCTGGAAGGGCGCCGATCCGGCGGAATGCGTCGCGGACGCCTACGCGCTTCGCCTCCACGAGATCCGGCGGGGCTTCGCGGCGAGCCGGGCGGCGGCGGGACCCAGCGAGGGGCCGTATCCCTACGCCTGTGAGGGGCTCGACGCGGTGGTCTCGGCCGTCTTCGTACGGGCGGGCACGCCGCGGGTCTCGCTCCTCTGGCGCGGGAACGCGATGTCGATGCCGCTCGTCCCCGCAGGCTCCGGCGCGAAGTACGCCGAGGACGGCGCGGCGTTCTTCACCAAGGGCGACGAGGCGATCCTCTCGCTCGACGGCGGTGCCGATCGGGCCTGCCGGCGCGATGGGATGGATTGAGGGAGGACCGAATGGGCCCGGTCGAGGCGATCAAGACCTGCCTTCTCAAGTACGTCACCTTCTCCGGGCGTGCCGCCCGGCCCGAGTACTGGTGGTTCGTGCTGTTCGCCTTCCTGGGCTCGGCGGTGCTGTCGCTGGTCGACGGGGCGCTGTTCGGTCCGCCCGAGCCGGGGGAGGGGGCGGCGCGCCCGCTGAGCGGTCTGTTCCAGCTCGCCGTGTTCCTGCCGTCGCTCGCGGCAGGCTGGCGGCGGATGCACGACACCGGACGCAAGGGCTGGCTGATCCTCCTGCCACTCCTCGTCGCGCTCGTGGTCGACGTCGTGCTGGTGGGCGGGGTCGTGGGGTTCTCCCTCGCCGAGAGAGCCGGCGCCCCGGAGGACGAGCTGCGCGCCGCGGCCGGCGTGCTCGGCGGTTTCGGCCTCCTCGTCGGCGCCGTCCTGCAACTCGGCGTCCTCGTGCTGATGATCTGGTGGCTGAGCCGCCCCTCCGAGCCGGGCGCCAACGCCTACGGCCCGCCGCCGGGTTGACGACCGCCCGCGTCGTCCGGTCGTGAAGGGAGCGCGGAGGGGGGCAGCGACGTTACCCCCGGCGCACCGGTCCCCGTCGCCGCGTGCCGAGGAGCCCCGAGGACCCGCCATGCTGGAACAGCGCCAATCGATCGGACCGCTCGACGCGGTCGGCACCTGCCTCTCGCGCTACGCCGCGTTCCGCGGCCGGGCACGGCGCGGCGAGTTCTGGTGGTGCTTCGCCTTCGTCGTCCTCGGCACGGTGGTGTTCCTCGCGCTCGACGCGCTGGTCTTCGGGCTCGACGAGGACGACCTGGTGACCACGCCGCTCACCATCCTGTTCCAGGTCGCGACCCTCGTGCCGCTGCTCGCCGCCGGCTGGCGGCGGATGCAGGACACCGGCCGGCCCGGCTGGCTGGTGGCGCTGCCGCTGATCGTGCTGGTCGTCGTCGAGGTGCTCGACGCGCTCGCCGGTCTCGCCGCCCTCGGCGCGACCAGCGCCTCCACCGGCGACGACGGCAGCCCGCTGCCCTCCTCGCCGGTCACCACGGCGATCGCGATCGTCGGCGGTCTCGCGCAGATCGGCTCGACGGCGCTGGTGCTCTTCTGGCTGACGCGCCCCTCGGAGGAGCTGCCCAACGACTACGGCCTCGTGCCCGAGTGAGCGCGCTCGTCGCGACGGGCCTCGCGCCGGAGGCGCGGCAGGACATCGCGCCGGAGGCGCGGCGGGAGATTATGCCGGAGGCGCGGCGGGACATCATGCCGGAGGCGCGATAGAGCCCCCAGACGAAGGCGCGACCGGCGCCGGCGATCGGGCGTGATCCCGTCCGGGCCGGGCGCGTTGACCACGGGCGCGCCGGCCTCGGGCCGGGCGCCGAGACCGTCGAGCCGAGCCGGGACACGAGCCGATGCTGACCTTCACCGACGCCGTCCGACGCTGCTTCTCGCAGTACGTCACCTTCTCGGGCCGTGCGCGACGCAGCGAATACTGGTGGTTCACCGCCTTCACCCTCGCCGGCAGCCTGGTCGCGGCGGCGATCGACATGGCGCTGTCCTCGGGGAGCGGCTTCTCGCCAGTGACGATGCTGTTCCAGCTCGGCGTGTTCTGCCCCGCGCTCGCGGTCGGCTGGCGGCGCGCGCACGACACCGGGCGGCCGGGCTGGATCGTCCTGTTGCCGCTGATGATCGCGGTCGGCGGCTCGGCGCTGATCTCGATCCTGGGGCTCGACGCGGGCGGGCTGCCGGGCGAGGACGGCACCGAGGGGCCGGGGCCGGCGAACGCCGCTGCCGTCGGGATCGTCACCGTGGTGCAGCTGATCGTCGCCGTCGCGCTGATCTGGCTGTTCACCCGCCCCTCCGATCCGGGGCCGAACGCCTACGGCCCGCCGCCCTCCTGAGGCGATCCGGCCGGCGCGCGAGGCTCAGTCGCCGTCGCGGCCGTTGCCGTTGCGCGCGCTCTCCTGCTTGGCCTTCTCGCGCCAGCTGCCGAGCGCGCGCCAGAGCACCTGCCGCGCGCGGGGCGCCTCTCCCTCGGCGAAGGGCAGCGGGCGGCAGACGTCGATCGCGGCGACGCCGACGCGGGCGGTCAGCGCCGCGTTGAGCGCGGCCTCGCCGAAGCGGCGCGACAGCCGCGAGAGCACCGAGTGGCCGAGCACGGGGCCGACGAGGTCGTCGGTCGCCGCGATCGCGCCGGTCGCCGCGAGATGCGTCGCCACCCCCTTGAGCAGGCGCCACGAGCCGAGCCAGCCGCCGCGCCCGCCGTAGACCTCGGCCACCTTGCGGATCATCATCAGGTTCGAGACCAGCACGATCAGCACGTCGAGCACCGTCATCGGCACGATCGCGGTCGCCGCCGCCACGTTGCGCGCGGCCTTCTCGACCACGCGCGAGGCGTGGGCGTCGAGGGGCGTCACCACCATCCGCTCGGCGAGCGCGAGCCGCTCGGACGGGTCAGGGGTATCGCCGCGCGCCTCCTCCAGACGGGCGAGGCCGTGGGCGACGTCGGCGCGGCCCTTCATCAGCGTGGACAGCCGCTCCAGCGCGCGGCCCGCCGCCGTGGCGTCGCCCGCGCGCCCGGCCTCGGCGTCGCGGCGCAGCCCCTCGATGCGGCCGAGCCGGGCGAGGCCCGCGACCTCGCGCAGACAGGCGCCCGCGACCGCGACGCCGAGCGCCGCCGCGAGCGCCACGCCGAGCCAGCCGAGCGCCATGGCCCGCGCGAACAACGCCGAGAGCAGCAGGTCGAAGCCGACGCCGACCGCGAGCGTGACGAGCCCCGCGAGCGCGATCCAGAACACCCGCGCGAGCGTCGAGGCGGCGTCGTCGGACCGCGCCGTCTCGAGCGCGGCGGCGCCGGCGGTCTCGACCGCGCGCGGGGAGGTGTCGTCCTCGATCGGCGGCGCCTCGGCCGGGCCGGGGGCGTCGCGACGGTCGGCCTCGTCGTCGAGCTCGAGGATCAGCGGCTCGCGGTGCTCAGCCAAGATAATCCCCCATCAGATACTCGATCGCGGCGTCGAGACGGATGTGCGGCGGCCCGCCCGAGTTCCAGCGCGGCGGGCGGAAGGCGACGTTGGCGAAACGCGCGCCCTCCCATTCCGCCGCGTCCGGATCGCCGGTCTGGATCAGCCGCTCGGGCGCCTCGGGCAGCGTGCCCGGATGCAGCGCCACCTCGCGCCCGTCCTGCTCGCGCCGCCCGCGCACCATCGCCACCGGTCCGCCGGGGCGGTCGAGCTCGTGCTCGGCGGTCGAGCGCACCGAAGCGAGCGCCATCGCCTTGACGTCCGCGCCCGAGAAGGCGGCACGGCGCGTCGCCTCGCCGAGGATTGCCTCGATCAGCTTGGTGAGGTTGCCGTGCTGGGTGTGGTGGAGCTGGTCGGCCTTGGTCGCCGCGATCAGCATGCGGTCGATGCGCCGCGCGCCGAGCAGGCGGTCGAGCCAGCCCGAGCGACCGTGGCGAAAGCAGGAGAGCGTGTCGGCGAGCGCCTCGGTGGTGTCGGTGAGCGCGTGCGGCCCCCGCGTCAGCGCGGCGAGCGCGTCGACGAGCACGACCTGGCGGTCGAGGCGGGCGAAGTGGCGGCGGAAGAAGGGCTTGGCCACCGTGCGCTTGTAGGCCTCGTAGCGCGAGCGCATCTCGTTCCAGAGCGAGCCCGGGCGGCGCCCCAGCGCGGTGCCGGGCTTCGGCAGCGGCGCGAAGCGCAGCGCCGGCGAGCCCTCGAAGTCGCCGGGCATCAGGAATCGCCCCGGCGCGAGCCCCGAGAGCCCGGCCGCCTTGCAGCTCTTCAGATAGCCGGTCCAGGCGTCGGCGAGGCGCTCGGCCGTCATCTCGTCGTGGCCCCGTCCCGGCTCGGTCTCGGCGAGCAGCGCCGCCCAGTCCTTGGCGTGCTCGGCGCGCGAGTTGCGCCCGGCCGCCGTGAGCGCGCTCGCCGACCATTCCTCGTAGTCGCGGTCGAGGAGCGGCAGGTCCATCAGCCACTCGCCGGGGTAGTCGACGATGTCGAGGTTGAGCGTGGACGCGCCCCAGAACGGGCGGGTGAGGCCGGCCGCGAAGCCGCTCGGCTCGTAGCGGATGGCGATGCGCAGCTGGCTGACCGAGCGCGTCGAGGTCGGCCAGGTCGGCGGCTCGCCCCGGAGCGCCTCCTCGTGCGCCTCGAAGGCGAAGCGCGGCACGTCCGGGTCGGGCTGGGGCTGGAGCATGGCCGCGGTGATCCGCCCCTCGGCCGCAGCGCCGAAGCGGCGGAGGCGATCGCGATTGAGCAGGCTCGCCGCGAGCGCGGTGATGAACACCGTCTTGCCCGAGCGCGACAGCCCCGTGACCCCGAGCCGCAAGGTCGGCTCGAAGGCCGCGCCGGCCTCCGAGCGCCAGCGCTCGACGCTGTCGAGGAAGTCGTCGGCCATCGAGCCGAGCCCCCAGCCGCCCCAGCCCGCCGCGAGCCGCGCCGGCCGCCGCCGTTCGTCCCCGCCCTGGATGTTCGCCCCGTCGGTCATGCCCGCCCATAGCTCCGGCCCGCGATGGCGGCCGCTCTTGCCCGGCTGGCAATGAACAGAACCTGCCTGCCGCGACAAGGGCGACCGCGCCGTCGGGCCGCCACGGGACGGGAACGCCCGTCGCCCGCGATCGTCCCCGCCCGACGCGATCGTCCGCGGGCGTCGAGCCCCGCGCCGGGCCGGGTGGCTCGGGCGCCGCGCCGACACGCGATCCCCGACGGCGCGGCGCGTTCGGACGACGCGGCGGGCTCAACCGAGGGCGGCTTGCCAAGCCGGCGCCATGCGCCCTAGAGCCCAGCCCATGCCGCGCTACCGCCTGACGATCGAGTACGACGGCGCGCCGTTCTCGGGCTGGCAGCGCCAGGCCGACCGCCCTTCGGTGCAGGCCGCGGTCGAGGCGGCCGCGGCGCGGCTCGACACCGCGCCCGACGGGGCCGCGCCCCTCGTGCAGGGCGCGGGGCGCACCGACGCGGGCGTGCACGCAGCGGGGCAGGCGGCGCACGTCGACCTCGCGCGCGGCTGGGCGGGCGATCGTCTCGCGGCCGCGCTCAACCACCACCTGCGCCCCGACCCGGTCGCGATCCTCGACGCGCGGCCGGCGGCCGACGCCTTCCACGCCCGCTTCGACGCCGTCGCGCGCCACTACGAATACGTCCTCGTCAACCGCCGCGCACCGCTCGCGCTCGACGCGGGGCGGGCCTGGCGGGTGGCCCGACCGCTCGACGCGGACGCCATGGCCGAGGCGGCGCTGCTGGTGCTCGGGCGCCACGACTTCACCACCTTCCGCTCCGCCCAGTGCCAGGCGGCCTCGCCGGTCCGGACGCTCGACGTCTTCGAGGTGGCGCGCGAGGGCGAGCGGATCGTCTGCCGCCTCTCGGCGCGGTCGTTCCTGCACAACCAGGTCCGCAGCCTCGTGGGCTCGCTGGAGCGGGTCGGCTCGGGGGCCTGGGCGGCCAGCGACATGGCCCGGGCCCTCGCCGCGCGCGATCGCGCCGCCTGCGGCCCGGTCGCGCCCCCGCACGGGCTGACGCTGGTGGCGGTGGACTATCCGGACGACGGCAGAGGCGGCGGGAACAGCGTCGCGAGCGGGAAGGAGACCGCCTCGAACGGCGCGAGCGACACGTCCGCCTCGTCGCCGAGCGCCCCATCGAGGCGCCAGGCGCCGCCGTCCAGCGCGAAGGCTTCGAGCGTGCGCGCGTCCGGGTCGATCAGCCAGAGATGCGCGACGCCAGCGCGGCGGTAGCGCTCGCGCTTGAGCGTCAGGTCGAACCGGCGCGTGCTCGGCGAGAGGATCTCGCAGACCCAGTCGGGCGCGAGGTCGATCGCCGCCTCGGGGAAGTCCGGCATCCGCTCGCGCCGCCATCCGGCGAGATCGGGGATCACGACGTCCTCGCCGAGGAACACGTCCGGCTCGATCAGGAGCCACCAGCCGCCAGGACCGCCGATGCCGTCCTCGTAGGGGTCGATCAGCCGGTTCGCGAGCCGTCCCTCGACGCGCGCATGGCGCGGCCGCGGGCGCGGCTGCAGATAGAGCGTGCCGCCCAGAAGCTCGGCGTTCATCCCCGGCGGCGCGGCGAGGACGTCCTTGTAGCTCGCGTTCGGCCGGATCGTCAGCGGTCGGTCGGCCGGGGTCTCGATCGGGGCGCGATCCATGCGGTCGTCTCCTCGCGCCGAGGCTAGCGCGCGGGCGCCGCCTTGTCGCGCTCTCTCCGGTGGCGACGCGCCACGCGGCCGCTAGCTGACTCTGCCCGAGCGACGCGAAAGGAACGCCATGGTCCCCGACACCGCCCCGAGCCGCGAGGCGGCGATCGCCGAGACCTCAAGCCGCGAGGCGGCGAGCGCCGAGACCCGCCCAGCCCTTATGGAGGCGCCGCGCGCGGCCGGCCTCGCGCGCCTCGACGCCTTCGCGCCCGCGATGGGCGGGCACTACAAGACCCGGCGCAACCACGACACCGGACCGGCGGGGCGCGACAACGTCTCGGTGCTCTCGCCCTATCTCGCGCGCCGGATCGTCACCGAGCGCGAGGCGGTCGAGACCGCGCTGAAGCACCACAAGCCGTCGTCCTGCGAGAAGTTCGTGCACGAGGTGGTCTGGCGCACCTACTTCAAGGGCTGGCTGGAGCTGCGTCCCTCGATCTGGGACGACTACCGCCTCGGCGTCGAGGACGACCGCCGCCTGCTCGCCGAGAACAAGGGACTGAGGAAGGACTACGAGAAGGCGGTCGCGGGCGAGAGCGGGATCGAGGCCTTCGACGTCTGGGCGAGGGAGCTGGTCGAGACCGGCTATCTGCACAACCACGCGCGGATGTGGTTCGCCTCGATCTGGGTGTTCACGCTCGATCTGCCCTGGCGGCTCGGCGCCGATTTCTTCCTGCGCCATCTGGTCGACGGCGACGCGGCCTCCAACACGCTCGGCTGGCGCTGGGTGTCGGGGCTGCACACCGTCGGCAAGAACTACGCCGCCGCCGAGTGGAACATCCGCAAGTTCACCAAGGACCGCCCCGACGGCCCGCTCTCGGCCGAGGGGCTGGAGGACGACCCCGTGCCCCTAGACGAGGGCGGGCTGCCGCCCAAGGGCGAGATGCGCCTCGTGGACCCGCCGCGCTGGGACGAGCCGACGGGGCTGCTTCTGACCACCGAGGATCTCGGCGTCGAGACCATGGCGCTCCGGCGCGAGCCGGCGGCGGTGGCGACGCTCAGGCTGACCGAGAAGCGCTCCGACGAGGGCGCGGCCGAGCACGTCGTCGCCTTCGACCGCGCCGCGCTCGCGGACGCCGCCGCGCGGGCGGGCGCCCCCGATGCGCCTGCGATCGAGACCGGCGCGAGCGCGGACGACCTCGTCGACTGGGCGCGCTCGGCCGGGGTGCGTCGGATCGCGACCGGCTTCGTCCACGCCGGCTGGGTGCGCGACTGGCTGAACGGGGCCGCGCTCACGCTCTCGCGTGCGGGCGTGAGCGTCGAGGAGATGCGCCGGCCCTGGGACGAGGCGTTCCACCCCCATGCCACAGCCGGCTTCTTCAAGGTGAAGAAGGAGATCCCGCGCGTCCTGTCCGATCTCGGCGTGAAGGCGTGAGCGGCCTTGCCGGCCGCGAAGCCGATATTACCTCTCGAAAGGGCGATCCGCCGCGCGGAAGCCTTCGGCCGGCTCGTTTCCGCCGAGTGAAAACGCGTTTCGTTACTGTGGTTTCGGAACGCGATTTCGTGATTGAAAGGGTTGAAAGTTGCTACGCGGGTGAACCGACCCGCGCCCTCCGCCGTATAACGTTCGGAGATCGCGCCAGACGATCCGGGCACCAGCAGCGGAGTGTGATACCCATGCGAAGCGCCTTCCCCTCTAACGGCGACGTCGCCCGCCAGGCCATGTCCGCCGAGCTGCTCGACGCGGAGACCGAACTCGAACTCGCGCGCCGCTGGCGCGACCACAAGGACGAGGCCGCGCTGCACCGCCTCGTGACCGCCTACCTGCGCCTCGCGATCTCGATGGCCTCGAAGTACCGCCGCTACGGCGCGCCGATGACCGACCTGATCCAGGAAGCCGGCGTCGGGCTGATGAAGGCGGCCTCGAAGTTCGACCCCGACCGGGGCGTGCGCTTCTCGACATACGCGGTGTGGTGGATCAAGGCCTCGATCCAGGACTACGTGATGCGCAACTGGTCGCTGGTACGCACCGGCTCGACCTCGTCGCAGAAGGCGCTGTTCTTCAACATGCGCCGCATCCGCGCCAAGCTGGAGAACGAGGGCGGCCCGGACGGGCGCCCGCTGAACGGCGCCGAGCTTCAGCGCGAGATCGCCGAGGAACTCGGCGTGCCGCTGCGCGACGTCGAGATGATGGAGGCCCGCCTCGCGGGCTCGGACTTCTCGCTGAACGCCCAGCAGGCCGGCGAGGACGGGCGCGAGTGGGTCGAGACGCTGGAGGACGAGGGACCGCGTGCCGACGAGACCGTCTCGCGCGATCGCGACATCGACACGGCCCGTGGCTGGCTGTCGGAGGCCTTCACCGCGCTGACCGAGCGCGAGAAGATGATCATCGCCGCGCGCAAGCTCGCCGACGCCCCCGAGACGCTCGAGAGCCTCGGCACCAAGCTCGGCCTGTCGAAGGAGCGGGTGCGCCAGCTCGAAGCGCAGGCGCTTCGCAAGATGCGCACCAAGCTGGAGGCGATGCACGGCCCGGCGATCACGGAACTGGCCGCGGCGCTCTGAGGGTCACGACGTCGTAAGCTCGAGGAGAACGCGCCCCGTTCGGACAGCCCGTCCGCGCGGGGATGTCGCTTCCCGGCGCGACCCGGCCGCCGGCCCCGACGGCCGGCCCCGCCATCGCCTTCCCTCAGGCCGCCTCGCTCAGCTTCGCGCGCCGGCGGTTGATGCGCGAGCCCGCGAGCACGATCGCGATCTCGCGCTCGCTCAGGTCGTGGTCGAGGTGCAGCGTGTCGCCGCCCTCGACCGTCGCCTCGATCCGCCGCTCGCCGTTCTCCAGCGTGCGCCTGAGGTTCGAGAAGCCGAGCACCTGCCCCTTCTCCAGCCGCTCGAGATCGGCCTCGTCGGCGAAGGTCAGCGGCAGCACGCCGTAGTTCACCAGGTTCTGGCGGTGGATGCGCGCGAAGCTCTTGGCGATCACCACGCGCAAGCCCAAGTTGCGCGGCGCGATCGCGGCGTGCTCGCGCGAGGAGCCCTGACCGTAGTTCACGCCCGCGACGACCGCGTGGCCGTCGTCGCCGCGCACCGCGCGGGCGCGCTCCAGGTAGCCCGTGTCGATGCGCTCGAACGAGAAGTCGTCGATCTTCTGGATGTTCGAGCGGTAGGGCAGCACCCGCGCGCCGGCCGGCATGATCTCGTCGGTCGAGACGTCGTCGCCCATCGCCAGCAGGATCGGGAGTTCCAGCGCATCGGGCAGCGCCTCGAACTCGGGCAGCGACTTGATGTTCGGCCCCTTGACTAGCTCGACGCGGGCCGCGGCCTCGGCCGCGGGAGGCGCGGCGATGAGAGCGCCTTCGGTTGCCGTGCGCCCGGGATAGGAGAGGCGCGGGTAGTCCATCTCGCTCGCGAGGTCGCGCGGATCGGTGATCGCGCCCTTCAGCGCCGAGGCGGCCGCGACCTCCGGGCCGCAGAGCCAGACGCTGTCCTCGGGGGTGCCCGAGCGGCCGGGGAAGTTGCGCGGCACGGTCCTGAGCGAGTTCCGCCCCTTCGCCGGCGCCTGGCCCATGCCGATGCAGCCGTTGCATCCCGTCTGATGCAGCCGCGCGCCCGCCATCAGCAGGGCGGCGAGGCGGCCGTCCTCGGTCAGTTCCTCGAGCGACTGGCGCGAGGAGGGGTTCACGTCGAAGCTGATATGCTGAGGCACGCGCCGGCCGCGCACCATCTCGGCCGCGACCGCGAAGTCGCGCCAGCCGGGGTTGGCCGAGGAGCCCAGGTAGCTCTGGTAGATCGGCTCGCCCGCGACCTCGCGGACGGGCACGACGTTGCCGGGGCTCGACGGCTTGGCGATGAGCGGCTCCAGCGTCGAGAGGTCGATGCTGTCGGTCACGTCGTAGGACGCGCCCTCGTCGGCGGCGATCTCGACGTAGTCCTCGCCGCGGCCCTCGCTGTCGAGAAAGCGCTTCACCTCGGCGTCTGCGGGGAAGACGGTGGTGGTGGCGCCGAGCTCGGCACCCATGTTGGCGATGACGTGGCGGTCCATCGCCGTGAGCTTGTCGAGGCCCGGGCCGTGGTACTCGATGAGGCGCCCCTTGCCGCCCGCGACGCCGTGACGGCGCAGCATCTCCAAGATCACGTCCTTGGCCGAGACCCAGTCGGGCAGCTCGCCGGTCAGCTCGATCCCCCAGATCTCGGGCATGGTGGTGTGGAACGGCTCGCCGGTCATCGCGAGCGCCACGTCGAGCCCGCCCGCGCCGATCGCGAGCATCCCGAGCGAGCCCGCGGCCGGAGTGTGGCTGTCGGAGCCGAGCAGCGACTTGCCCGGTTTGCCGAAGCGCTGCATGTGCACGACGTGGCTGATGCCGTTGCCCGGACGTGAGAAGTGCAGCCCGAAGCGGCGGCAGGCCGACTCCAGGAACAGATGGTCGTCGGCGTTCAGGTTGTCGATCTGCAAGAGGTTGTGGTCGACGTACTGCACGCTGACCTCGGTGCTCACCCGGTCGGGATCGAGCGCCTCCAGCGCCAGCATCGCGAGCGTGCCGGTCGCGTCCTGGGTCAGCGTCTGGTCGATGCGCAGCGCGAC
The DNA here is from genome assembly GCA_050330995.1 of Paracoccaceae bacterium. GTDB lineage: Bacteria > Pseudomonadota > Alphaproteobacteria > Rhodobacterales > Rhodobacteraceae > Thermohalobaculum. The sequence goes on along the minus strand of JBHJHI010000068.1, from coordinate 11,007 downwards.
GGAGGTGCCGGGGGTCATCTCGCCCTCGACGAGGTGCTCGGCGATCAGCTTCTGCGCGACGTTGCAGGCCTTGGGGCGGGCCATGAGGGCGTCCTCCGCTCGGGTCGACGACGGGCCGGCGACGGCGGGAGCGCGCCGCGCCGGCCTAGCCAAACGCACGGGAAGGCCCGATGGATCGCTCTCGGCGTCGTCGGGAGGATCGGGTCGCGAGGTGGGCGCCACCGGCCGACGCGTCGGTTTTCGATTCGAAGCCCACTGGTCGGAACGTCATCCGTAGAGCGGGACTTCCCCTCGTATCACCGCCGGACGATGGCCGCGGCGGCGAGGACGGCAGCCGGAGACGAGCGATGATCCCGGACGTGCGCGACGGGCGATCGACGCGAGAGCATGACGAGCGCGCCTTCGGCACGGGGGACGGGCGTGCCTTTGGCACGAGGGACGAGGGCGCCTTCGGCGCGAGGAATGAACGCGCCTTCGGCGCGGAGCGAGCGCGTCGAAGGTCGCTCGCGGGCGCCGTCCGGACGGCGGGCTGAGCGCGATGGCGCAGATCTTCACTCCCCGCTCGAACGGCATGGCGCGGCTGATCCTGAGCCTCGCGGCGATCGGCGTCGCGGCGCTCGCGGTCACGGCCTACGTGCGGGCGCGCACCACGCCCGCGACCGACGAGGACAGGATCGTCCACCAGCCGGTGCCCTTCAGCCACCAGCACCATGTCGGAGGGCTCGGCATCCACTGCCAGTATTGCCACACCTCGGTCGAGCGCGCGGCCTACGCCGGCATCCCGCCGACCGAGACCTGCATGTCGTGCCACAGCCAGATGTGGACCTCGGCGCCGATCCTGGAGCCGGTGCGCCAGTCGCTCCTGCGGGACGAGCCGATCCGGTGGAACCGCGTCCACAACCTGCCCGACTACGTCTACTTCAAGCACAACGCGCACGTCGCCAACGGCGTCGGTTGCGAGACCTGCCACGGCAACATGGCCGAGATGCCGCTCGTGCGGAAGGTGAACTCGCTCAACATGGGCTGGTGTCTCGACTGCCATCGCGACCCGGCCCCGCATCTGCGCCCGCGGGACGCGATCTACGAGATCGGCTGGGAGCCGCCCGAGGGCCAGACCCGCCGCGCGTTCGGGGAGAAGATGATCCACGAGTACCTCGTGCGCGACGTCGGGATGATCGAATGCAACACCTGCCACCGCTGAGGAGGGCGCGATGAGCCTCGCCGTCGCGCGTCCCCGCGCGCCCCTGGACATCGCCGACGTGCGCGCCCGCCTCGATGGCGAGAGCGGCCCCGGCTGGTGGCGCTCGCTGGAGGAGGTGGCCGGGACGCCCGAGTTCCGCGACTTCCTGCACCGCGAGATCCCGAGCGTGGCCAAGACGCTCGATCTCACCGCCGACCGGCGCGCCACGCTCAAGATGATGGCGGCCTCGCTGCTGGTCGGCGGCCTCGCCGGCTGCGACGACGAGGGGGAGTTCGAGAAGCACGTCGCCTACGTCTACCGCCCCGAGCACGTGATCCCCTCGGTGCCGGCCTACTACGCCACCGCCGTGACCCATGCCGGCTATGCGACGGCCGTGCTCGGCGAGACGCACACCGGCCGGCCGACGCGGCTCGAGGGCAACCCGCGCCATCCGGTGAGCCGCGGCGCGATCGACCCGATCGCGCAGGCGCAGGTGCTCGACCTCTACGGCCCCGAGCGATTGGGCGGCGTGCGCTCGGTCGACGGCGTGGTCGGCTGGGAGCGCTTCCTGCAGCGCCTCGCCGGCCTGCGCGAGACCTGGGCGCGTGACGGCGGGCGCGGCCTGCGGCTCCTGACCGGGGCGACCGCCTCGCCGAGCCTGATCGCCGGGATCGAGGCGCTGCTCGCCGACCTGCCCGAGGCCCGCTGGCACGTCCACGAGCCGTTCGAGACCGACGCCGCGCACGAGGGCGCGCGCCTCGCCTTCGGCCGTCCGCTGGAGCCACGGCTCAGGCTCGCCGAGGCCGACCGCGTGCTCTCGCTCGACGCCGACGCCCTCGGCCAGGGCCATCCCGGCCAGCTTCTCTACGCGCGCGATCTGGCCGAGGCGCGGCGCATCCGCACCGACCGGCCCCCGGCCCGACTCTGGGCGGTCGAGAGCACGCCGACGCTGACCGGCGCCGCCGCCGACGAGCGCATCGCCCGGCCGGCGCACCGGGTCGAGGCGATGGCGCGCTACCTCGCCCGCGCCGTCGGGCTGGAGGTGCCGGGCGGCGAGGTCTCGGGCGACGAGGCCCGCTTCCTCGACCGCGCCGCCGCCGATCTGCGCGCGCACCGCTCGCGCGCGCCGGTGATCGCGGGCGAGGCGCAGCCGGCGGCGGTCCATGCGCTGGTCGCCGCCGTCAACGCCCATCTCGCCAACACCGGCGTCACGCTCGACTACGTCGAGCCGGTGCGCGCGAGCGGGCGGCCGGGCGTGGCGGCACTGGCCGAGGACATGGCCGCGGGCGACGTCTCGACGCTCGTGGTGATCGACGCGAACCCGGTGCGCACGGCGCCGGCCGATCTCGGCTTCGACGCGCTGATGGACCGCGTGGCGCTCAAGGTCCACCTCGGCGCCCGCCGCGACGAGACGGCGCTCGCCTGCGACTGGCACGTCCCGCGCGCGCACGAGCTGGAGAGCTGGGGCGACGCGCGCGCCCTCGACGGCACGGTGACGATCCAGCAGCCGCTGATCCGCCCGCTGACCGACGGGCGCACGCCGCAGCAGCTGGTCGCAGCCCTCGCGGGCGATCTCGACCCGGACGCGCGCGGCCTGGTGTGGCGTCACTGGGAGACCCATGGCGAGGGCGACCGCGACGCCTTCTGGCGCGCGGCGCTGATCGCGGGGTTCGTCGAGGGCTCGGCTGCCGGGCGGCTGGCGCCCGAGCCCCGCGAGGGACTGATCGCGGCGCTGCCGGCGCCGGGCGAGGCGGGGCAGGGGGTCGAGCTGCAGATCCGCCCCGATCCCGCGACCTGGGACGGGCGGTTCAACGACAACGCCTGGCTCCAGGAGCTGCCGCGCCCGCTCACCAAGCTGGTCTGGACCAACGCGGCGATGGTCGCGCCGGCCACGGCCGAGCGGTTGGGGCTGGAGGACGGGCAGATCGTGCGCCTCGTGCGCGGCGGGGCCGGGCCTAGCCCGAGCGCGGAGGTGGCGGTCCACGTCCTGCCCGGCCAGCCCGACGGCTCGGTGGCGCTGACGCCGGGCTACGGCGGCGCGGCGGTGGGCCGGATCGGCCGGGGCATGGGCTACGACGTCCAGGCGCTGATCGCGGGCGCGACCCCCTACCGGGGCGGCGATCTGCGCGTCGAGCCGACCGAGGCCCGCGTCCGCCTCGTCACCACGCAGCACCACCACGCGATGGAGGGGCGCGCGCTGGTGCGCTCGGCCTCCTGGGCGCACTATGCGGACCGCCCCGACTTCGCCAAGGGCCACCACCGCGAGATCTCGCTCTACCCCGAGCCGGGGCCGGGCGTCGCGACCGAGGCGCTCTATCAGTGGGGCATGGTGGTCGACACCGGCGCCTGCATCGGCTGCAATGCCTGCGTCGTCGCCTGCCAGGCCGAGAACAACACCCCCGTTGTCGGCCCCGAGGAGGTCGCGCGCGGGCGCGAGATGCACTGGATCAGGGTGGACCGCTGGTACGCGGGCGATCTCGACGCGCCCGAGACGCTGTTCCAGCCGGTGATGTGCCAGCACTGCGAGAACGCGCCCTGCGAGTACGTCTGCCCGGTGGGCGCGACGCAGCACTCGTCGGAGGGGCTGAACGTCATGGTCTACAACCGCTGCATCGGCACGCGGTACTGCTCGCAGAACTGTCCCTACAAGGTGCGCCGCTTCAACTGGTTCGACTACACCGGCGAGGACGCCGGGCAGCCGAGCCCGCCCGCGCTGATGAACCCCGACGTCACCGTGCGCTCGCGCGGGGTCATGGAGAAGTGCACCTACTGCGTGCAGCGCATCGAATACGCCCGCGCCGAGGCGGAGGCGAACGGGCACGAGCGCATCCGGGGCGAGGTGCGCACCGCCTGCCAGGCGGCCTGTCCCACGCGGGCGATCACCTTCGGCGACCTGAACGACCCGACTTCGGCCGTGGCGAAGGCCAAGCGCGAGCCGCGCGAGTACGCGCTGCTCGGCGAGCTGAACGTGCGCCCGCGCACCACCTATCTCGCGCGCGTGCGCCATCCCGACACCGCCGAGGCCGCAGAGGAAGCCGCTCCCGAGACCGGCGCCCGAACCCGTGGGGAGGACGCGGGATGAGCGACGTCCCGCGCCTCTCGCCGCTCGCCGAGATGGGCGAGCGCCTCTCGAACCTCGTCCTCTCGGGGCGGCGACCCAGGGGCTGGCTGCCCGCCTTCGTGGTGGCGGTGGTGCTCGCGGTGGTGTTCGCGGCGACGATCAGCGCGGTGCTCGGCCTCGGCGTCGGGCTGTTCGGGCTCAACGTCCCCGTCGCCTGGGCCTTCCCGATCGTGCTGACGATCTGGTGGGTCGGCATCGCCCACGCCGGCACGCTGATCTCGGCGGTGCTGCTGCTGACGCGCCAGCGCTGGCGCACGCCGATCGTGCGCATGGCCGAGGCGATGAGCATGTTCGCCATCGTGGTCGCCGGGCTGTTCCCGATCCTGCACCTCGGTCGCCCCTGGTTCTTCTACTACCTCCTGCCCTATCCCTCGACCACCCAGCTCTGGCCGCAGTGGAAGAGCCCGCTGGTCTGGGACATCTTCGCGATCACCACCTATCTGGTGTTCACCTTCTGCTTCTTCTATCTCGCGCTGCTGCCCGACTTCGCGACGCTGCGCGACAAGGCGCGCTCGAAGGCGGGGCAGTATTTCTACGGCATCCTGGCGCTCGGCTGGCGCGGCCGCGCCGTCGAGTGGCGCCGCTACGAGCAGGGCTACTTCGCGCTCGCGTTCCTGGCCGCGCCGATCGTGATCCTGGTCACCGGCATCATCTCGCTCGACCTGTCGGTGTCGATGGTGCCGGGCTATCACTTCACCATCTTCCCGCCCTACTTCATCTGCGGCGCGCTGTTCTCGGGCTTCGCCACCGTGATCGTGATCGCGGTCACCGTGCGCTGGATGTACGGCCTGCACGACCTGATCACGCCCGACCACATCGAGCGGCTGGCCAAGCTGATGCTCGCCTTCGGCCTCGTCGTGAACTACGCATACATGATGGAGATGTTCACCGCGTTCTACTCGGGGCTGGACTACTATCGCTACGTCTACATCGATCGCTGGACCGGGCCTTACGCGCCGTTCTGGTGGTCGATGATCGTCTGCAACGTCGTGGTCCTGCAGCTCGTCTGGTTCAAGCGGGTGCGGCGTTCGCTACCCGCCATGCTCTGCATCGGCATCGTCGTCGATATCGGCATGTGGCTCGAGCGCTACCAGATCGTGCTGACCTCGACGCACGCCGACTACATGCCCTCGTCCTGGGACGTGGTTTGGCCGACGGTGGCCGACCTCGGCGTGCTGGTCGGCTCCATCGGCTTCTTCCTCGTGATGATGCTGATCTTCATGCGCCTCGCGCCGATCGTCTCGATCAAGGAGAGCCGCGAGCAGATGGTCGAGGGCGAGGCGGGCCATGGCTGAGCGGGGGGGCGATCGGGACGGCGCGACCGGCGGGCACGCGGGCCACGAGCGCGCGGACGCGGGCTTCAAGGGCATCGAGCAGGAGGGGATGGCGCGCGCCGAAGGGCCGACCCCGATCCACTCGTTCCTCGCGCGCTTCGACGGCCCCGAGGCGCTCGACCGCGCGGTCGAGCGCGCGATCGAGGAGGGCTACGTCGCGATCGAGGCCTGCTCGCCGGTGCCGCTGCCGCGGATCGAGACGCGACTGGGCCACGACGAGCGGCGCGTCTCGCGCATCGCCCTCGTCGCGGCGATCGCGGCCGGGGCCGCCATGTACGCCTTCATGTACTGGACCTCGGTCCATGCCTACGTCTTCCACGTCGGCGGGCGTCCCTACCACGCGGCCCCGCCCTTCGTGATGGTGACGGTCGCGACCATGCTGCTGACCGGCGTGGTCGCCGCCTTCGTCGCGATCGTGCGGCTGAACGACTTCCCGAAGCCCTACCACCCGATGTTCAACGCGCCCGACTTCGCGCGCGCCTCCGACGACGGCTTCTTCCTCGCGATCGGGGCCAACGACCCGCGCTTCGACGCCGAGAAGACCTGGGCCTTCCTGGAGAGCCTGGAGCCGGCCAAGGTCTCGGAGGCGCGCGAATGACCCGTCTCGCCTCGCTCCTCGCCCTCGCGCTGCTGGCCGGCTGCGACCAGCCCGAGATGGCCCGTCAGCCGAAGTACGAGCCCTACGAGACCGCGCCGGGCTTCGCCGACGGGCACGCCTCGCTGACGCCGCCCGAGGGCGCGCTGCCGACCACCGCCCTCGTCGCCGACCGACCCCCGATGCCCGAGGTCACAATGGCGCTTCTGGAGGACGGGCGGCGCGTCTACACCCGGCTCTGCACGCCCTGCCACGGCCGGCTCGGCGACGGGCAGGGCATGGTGCCGCGCCGCGGCTATCCCCATCCGCCGTCCTTCCACACCGCGCGGCTCAGGGGCGTCTCGGACGCGCATGTCTACGACGTGGTCACCAACGGCTGGGGGGTGATGTATCCTTACGCCAACCGCGTGCTGCCCCACGAACGCTGGGCGGTCGCGGCCTATATCCGCGCGCTCCAGCTCGCGCGCCACGCCTTCGTCGAGCGGCTGCCGGCCGAGATGCGGGACGCCGTGGCGACGGCGGCGAGGACGCCCGCGGCCGAACCCGGCCCCGACCGCGCGCCCTCGGCCCAGCGGGTGATGCAATGAGCGCGGGGGGGACCGCCGCCCGCGTCGAGCGCACGGGCGCGATCCTCGGCTCGGCCGGCGCGCTCGTCTGGCTGCTGATCGGCCAGATCGACCCCGCGCACGCGTTCCAGGGGCTGCTCGGCGCGAGCGTCTGGCTGATCGCCTTCCCTGTCGGCGCGATCGCGGTGCTGTCGGCGCATGCGCTGACCGGCGGACGCTGGGGCGGGGCCGTCGCGCCCCCGGCGCGCGCCGTGCTGGGGTTGATGCCCTTCGCGCTGGCACCCTACCTGCTGATGCTCGCGGGCGCGCGCGAGATCCTGTTTCCCTGGACCGCGCCCTTCGACACGCTGCACGAGATCGTGCGCAACAAGGCCTTCTACCTGAACGAGCCCTTCTTCGCCGTGCGCTTCGGCGTCTATCTCGTCGCCTGGCTCGCGCTCGCCCGCGCGCTCGGGCGCGAGGACCGGGCCGTGCCCGCCGGTCTGGCGGCGGCGGGGCTGATCCTGTTCCTGCTCACCGTCACCTACTTCGGCTTCGACTGGCTGATGTCGCTCCAGCCCGAGTGGTACTCCGACATCTTCGGGCTGATGCTCTGCGCCGAGTTCCTGATCGCGACCGCCGCCCTCGCGATCTTCGTCGGCTGGTACGCCCGGCCGGAGGCGAGCGCCGAGGAGGCCGACGCGCTCGCCGACGCCGCGAGCCTGTTGTTCGTGGTCTGCCTCGGCTGGGCGGCGCTCGCCTTCCTGCAGTACCTGATCATCTGGATGACCAACCTGCCCGACGAGATCCTGTACTACCTCGCCCGCGGCGGCGGCTGGGTCGTGCTCGACGCCGCGCTTTGGGCGCTCTGGCTCGGCGTGCCGCTCCTGGTGCTGTCGCGGGGCGCGCTCAAGCGACGCCGGCGCACGATGCTCTGGGCCGCCGGCGCGATCCTCGGCGGCCATCTCGCCCGCGCCGCCTGGCTCGCGATGCCGCCGTTCAGCCCCGGCGAGTTCTCGATCAACCTCGCCTTTCCGGCGGCGGTGCTCGGCCTCGGCGGCTTCGGCGCGGCGATCCTGGCGCGACGGCTGGCGCGCGCGCGCGCGACCGCCGACCCGATCGTAGCCCACGACGAGACCGCGGCCGGGGAGGGCGCGCGATGAGCGGGAAGGCCGAAGGGCAGGGTCCCGACACCAGCGCGGGCTACGAGCGCTCCGACGTCCGGGGCTTCACGGTGCTGATCATCCTGATCGCCGCCACGGGCTTCACCCTGGTCATGCTCGGCATGGTGACGCTGCTCATCAGCGTCTGGCAGGCCGACGAGCGCGGCGTCGAGGACGTGGCGCGCTGGGAGATCGCCCCCGAGGGCGCGCTCGCGCTCCAGGTCGAGCCCGCGCTCGACATGCAGCGCCTGATCGCGCTCGAGGAGGCGCAGCTCGAGAGCTACGGCTGGATCGACGAGGAGGCCGGCATCGCGCACATCCCCATCGAGGAGGCCATGCGCCTCCACGTCGAGCGCGAGCGGCGCCGGCTGTCGCAGGACCACCGGCCATGATCCGCGCGCTCCGTCTCGTGGTCCTCGCCGCGTGCCTCGCCGTCCCGGTCGCGGAGGCGCGCGTCGGCGCTGCGCCGGGCGGCGGGCGCGAGGCGCCGATGCCAGCCGAGGAGACCGCGATCGAGGCGCGCATCGGCTTCGACCAGCGCATCGGGGCGACGGTGCCGATGGACCTCGTCCTCGACGACGCCGACGGCGGGCGCACCCGTCTCGGCGAGGCGATGGCCGGGCGCCCGGTGGTGCTGGCGATGGCCTGGTACGACTGCGGCATGCTCTGCCCGATCACGCTCAACAACCTCGCGACCACGCTGGCCGCGCTCGACTTCGCCGCCGGCGAGGAGTTCAGCCTGGTGGTCGTCGGCATCGACCCGGACGACGGACCCGGCATGGCGCGCAAGACCCGTGGCACCATGCTGGCGGCGGGCGGGATCGGGGACGCGACCGGCTGGCACTTGCTCGGCGGCACGAAGGCCGAAGTCGATCGCCTCGCCGACGCCGTCGGCTTCCGCTACGCGCAGGACCCGGGGACCGGGCACTACGCCCACCCGGCGGGCCTCGTGATCCTGACGCCGGAGGGGCGGGTCGCGCGCTACCTGTTCGGCCTCGACGTCGCCCCCTCGGACCTGAAGTTCGCGCTGATGGAGGCCTCCGACGGCCGCCTCGGCAGCCTGGCCGACAAGATCGCGCTCAGGTGCCAGAGCTTCGACCCCGCGACGGGCACCTACACCACCACCATCCTCGACGCGCTGCGCGTGGCCGGAAGCGCCACCGTGCTCGTCATGGCCGGCGCCATCGGCTTCTGGAGCCTGCGCGCGCGGCGGAGCCCCTGAGATGGACACATCCGAGCCGAAATACGTCCAGGACCCGCCGGGCACGATCGCGCTCTGGCCCGACAGCGCGTCCACCATGTCCGACAGCATCGACTACGCGCTGCTCGCGCTGATCGGCGTCAGCCTGTTCCTGACCATCCTGATCGGCCTGCTCACGGTGGTCTTCTCGGTGCGCTACCGCGCGGCCGCGGGTGGCGAGCGCGACGCGCCGGTGCGGGGGCGAAAGGCGCTGATGATCGAGATCGCCTGGTCGATCCCGACCATCCTGATCTTCCTCGGCCTGTTCTGGTGGACGGGGCGGCTCTACGTCGAGCAGTACCGCATGCCCGAGGACGCGCTGCCCGTCGACGTCGTCGCCAAGCAGTGGATGTGGAAGGCGCAGCATCCCTCGGGTGTGCGCGAGATCAACGAGCTGCACGTCCCCGTCGGGCAGAAGGTCATGCTGCGCCTCACCTCGCAGGACGTGATTCACTCGTTCTACGTCCCCGAGTTCCGCGTCAAGCGCGACGCCATCCCCGGCCACTACACCACGATGTGGTTCGAGGCGACGAAACCGGGCGAGTACGCGCTGTTCTGCGCCGAGTACTGCGGCGTCGACCACTCGCGCATGCGCGGGCGCGTGGTCGCGATGCGCCCCGACGAGTTCGAGACCTGGCTCGGCGAGCAGGACGTGCCGATCTCGCCGGCCGAGGAAGGCGAGCAGCTGTTCTCCGCCTACGGCTGCGCGGGCTGCCACATGGGCACCGCGGCGGTGCGCGCGCCGAACCTCGCCGGCATCTACGGCAAGCCCCAGCCCGTGGGTACGGAGGGCGAGACGGTGATCGCCGACCACGCCTACATCCGCGACTCGATCCTGCTGCCGAAGAAGCACGTGGTCTCGGGCTACCAGCCGATCATGCCGTCCTTTCGCGGGCAGATGAGCGAGGCCGACATCCTCGCCATCATCGCCTACATCCGCACGCTCGACGCCGTGGAGGCCTCAGCCCGATGAGCATCGCCGACCCGGGCCGGTTCGGGACCGACCGCGAGCCGAAGCCGATCTACCACGACGTGCGCGAGCCGCATTATCTGGCCGCCGGCTACACCATCCGCTCGTGGCTTCTGACCACCGATCACAAGCGCATCGCCTGGCTCTACCTGATCACCATCACCGGCTTCTTCGTGATCGGCTCGGTCGCGGCCCTCTTGGTGCGGCTGGAGTTGGTGACGCCGGCCGCCGATCTCCTGACGTCCGAGCAGTACAACCGCGCCTTCTCGCTGCACGGCATCGTCATGGTCTGGTTCTTCCTGATCCCCTCGATCCCGGCCACGCTCGGAAACTTCCTGGTGCCGATGATGATCGGGGCGCGGGACCTGGCGTTCCCGAAGCTGAACCTGGCCTCGTGGTACATCTACCTGTTCGGCTCGCTGTTCGCGCTGTTCTGCGTGATCGTCGGCGGGGTGGATACCGGCTGGACCTTCTACGTCCCCTACTCGACGCTGTTCGCGAACTCGGCGGTGATGCTGGCGGCGGCGGGCATCTTCGTCGTCGGCTTCTCGTCGATCGCCACCGGCATCAATTTTATCGTCACGGTGCACACCATGCGCGCGCCGGGGATGACGTGGTTCCGCCTGCCGCTGTTCATCTGGGCGAACTACGCCACCTCGCTGATCATGGTGCTGGCGACGCCCGTGCTCTCGACCGCGCTCCTGCTGCTCGGGCTGGAGCGCGGGCTCGGCATCGGCATCTTCGACCCGCAACTGGGCGGCGACCCGCTGCTGTTCCAGCACCTGTTCTGGTTCTACTCGCACCCGGCGGTCTACATTATGATCCTGCCGGGCTTCGGCGTGATCTCGGAAGTCATCGC
>JBHJHI010000067.1:0-34965 GCA_050330995.1 Paracoccaceae bacterium | reverse complement strand
GGCCGAGGCCGCGCGCGCCGGCCTCCTGCTGGCCCTCGCCGAAGGGGCCGACTTCGACCCGGCGGCGGCCGAGGCGGCGATCGCGCGCGGCGCCGACGCCGTCTTCCCGCTCGCGGCCCGGGATCTGGTGGCCGCCGGCGTCGCGCCGGGGCCGGCGCTCGGCGAGCGGCTGCGGGCGGCCGAGGCCGCCTGGATCGAGAGCGGGTTCGCGCTGGACAAGTCAGCCTTGCTGACACAGTTTGGCGGTGCGCCCGACGCCTGAGCCGGGCCGGAGCCTCGGACGCCCGCCCATGCCGCTCGACGCCCTCCTCGCCCTCGCGGGCTTCGCCTTCGCCGGCACCTGGACGCCGGGGCCGAACAACATGATGCTCGCCGCCTCCGGCGCGACGCACGGCTGGCGGCGCACCCTGCCGCACGCGCTCGGCGTGGCGCTCGGCTTCCCGGTGATGCTGTTCGCGGTGGCGCTCGGGCTCGGCCAGGCGTTCGAGGCCTTCCCCGCGGTGCGCGGCGCGATCACGGTGCTCGGCTGCGCGGTCATGCTCTGGCTCGGCTGGCGCATCGCCACCAGCGCGCCCCCCGACGACGAGACGGCCGCGCCGGTGCGCCGGCCGCTCTCGTTCCTGGAGGCCTCGGCCTTCCAGTGGGTCAATCCCAAGGCCTGGGTGATGTGCATCGGGGTCGCGGCGAGCTTCGCCTCCGGCGCGCACCCGGTCATCGAGGCCGCGATCGCGGCGGGGGTGTTCGTGGTCTCCGGCCTCACGTCGAGCCAGGGCTGGGCGCTGTTCGGCGCCGGGATCGGCCGCCTGCTCGGCCGCCGCGGCGTCCGGGTCTTCAACGCCGCCATGGGCCTGCTCGTGGCCCTCAGCGCGCTCTGGCTGGTGCTCGACCCGGTCTGAGGCGCGGCGCCGGGGCCGGCGAGCTCAGCTCTTGCGCCCGCGCGCGCTCTCGATCATCTCGTCGTACTGGCCGCGCGGGCGGAAGCGCACGAGGTAGCGCTCGATGATGCCCTCGGGCCCCGCGGGCTCGATCCCGAGCGCCTTGAAGCCCCTGGCCCCCTTCGAGACCACGTTGTCGCGCTCCAGGAGCGCCACCTGGTCGTCGGTGATCGGCGGGTTCGGCAGGTACTTCAGCACCCGCCCCTGCAGGTAGCCGAGCCAGAACGGCATATCGAGGATGAAGCGGCGGCGGCGGATCACCCGCAGCGTCAGCTCGACGATCTCGCGGAAGGTGTAGACCGTCGGCCCGCCGAGCTCGTAGGTGCCCGCCTCGACCTCGCCGGCGCAGGCCTTGGCCGCGGCCTCGGCGACGTCGCCGACGTAGACCGGCTGGAAGCGCGTCGCGCCGCCCACGATCGGGATCACCGGCGAGAGCCGCGCCATCGAGGCGAAGCGGTTGAAGAACTGGTCCTCGGCGCCGAACACCACCGAGGGGCGCAGGATCGTCGCCTCGGGGAAGTGCTCCAGCACCGCGTCCTCGCCCTGCGCCTTGGTGCGCCCGTAGCGGGCGGGGCTGCGGTGGTCGGCGCCGATCGCCGAGATCTTGACGAAGCGCTCGACGCCCTCGGCGGCGGCGAGACGCGCGGAGCGCGCGGCGCCCTCGGCCTGCACCGCCTCGAAGGTGTTCTTGCCCGAATCGGCCAGCACGCCGACCGAGAAGACCACCACGTCCGAGGCACGCATCACGGCGGCGACAGAGGCGTCGTCGCGGATGTTGCACTGCACCGGCTCTACCTGGCCGACGACGCCGTAGGCGCGCACGAAGCCCGCGGTGTTGGGGCGGCGGCAGGCGACGCGCACCCGCCAGCCGCGCCGCGCCATGTGCCAGGCGATGTAGCGGCCGACGAAGCCGGAGCCGCCGATAATGGTGACGATGGGCGCGTCCTGGTCCATGCGCGCGTGCCTCCCTTGACCCTCGGCTCTCCGGCCGCCTCGCGATTAGCCGTCCGCGCGCCGTGTTGTCGACCCCGCCGCCCGGCGTCGCGTCCGGGAGCCGGCTCGCCGCCGCGCGTTCACGCCGCCTTCATCGACCCGCGGGCAAGACCTTGACGCCGGCCGGGCGCGTGGGTATCTGCCCGCCACCGCCGCGAACGCGACGGACGCCCAGGCCCAGGTGGCGGAATTGGTAGACGCGCCAGCTTCAGGTGCTGGTTCCCGTATGGGAGTGGAAGTTCGAGTCTTCTCCTGGGCACCAACCGCCTCGCATCCACGCTTGGCGGAGGGACGATGAGCATCACGCTGCACAAGGGCGACCTGCCCGACGACCTCGACCTCGGGCCCGCGGTCGCGATCGACTGCGAGACCATGGGTCTCGTGCCCCGGCGCGACCGGCTCTGCCTCGTGCAGCTCTCGGGCGGCGACGGCGACGCGCATCTGGTGCAGGTGCCTCCGGGCGGCGCGCCCGCGCCGAACCTCGCGCGGCTCCTGACCGACGAGGGCGTGCTGAAGCTGTTCCACTTCGGCCGCTTCGACATCGCCGTGCTGGCGCAGGCCTACGGCGCGCTCGCGCGGCCGGTCTACTGCACCAAGATCGCCTCGAAGCTCACGCGCACCTTCACCGACCGCCACGGGCTGAAGAACCTCTGCGCCGAGCTGATCGGGGTCGACATCTCCAAGCAGCAGCAGTCCTCGGACTGGGGCGCGGGCACGCTCACCGAGGCCCAGCTCGAGTACGCCGCCTCCGACGTGCTCTATCTGCACCGGCTGAAGGCCGTGCTCGACGAGCGCCTCGAACGCGAGGGCCGCGCCGCGCTCGCCGAGGCCTGCTTCCGCTTCCTGCCCGACCGCGCCGCGCTCGATCTCGCGGGCTGGCCGGAGGAGGATATCTTCGCTCACTGAGCCATCGGACGAAGGACGCGCGCCCCCCCGGCGGCGAGCGGCACCGGACGCGGCGGGGCAGAGGAGCGGCGCCGGACGCGGCGCGGCGGGCGAGCGGCAGGACGCGGCCTCGGAGGAGACGATGCAGGACGGCGCCGCCATGCCCCGGACCTCCCCCCGCCCCCCCGTGGCCGGCAGCCCGCGCGCCACGGCGCTCGCGGCCGGGCGGCGCGTGCTCGCGGCCGAGGCCGAGGCGCTCGCGGGCTTCGCCGAGACGCTCGGCGAGCCCTTCGCCGACGCGGTCGATCTCGTCATGGGCGCGGCCGGGCGGGTCGTGGTCTCGGGCATGGGCAAGTCCGGCCACGTCGGGCGCAAGATCGCGGCCACCCTCGCCTCGACCGGCACGCCCGCGCAGTTCGTCCACCCCGCCGAGGCGAGCCACGGCGATCTCGGCATGATCACGGCGCAGGACGTGGCGCTGGTGCTGTCGAACTCGGGCGAGACGCGCGAGCTGTCGGATGTCCTCGCCCATACCCGCCGCTTCGCCATTCCGCTGATCGGCGTCGCCTCGCGCCCGGATTCGACGCTGCTCCGCGCCGCCGACGTCGCGATCGCGCTGCCGCGGGTGGCCGAGGCCGGCCCCGGCGCGATGGCGCCCACCACCTCGACCACGCTCACCATCGCGCTCGGCGACGCGCTCGCGGTCGCGCTGATGGAGCGGCGCGGCTTCACGGCCGAGCGCTTCCGCGACTTCCATCCCGGCGGCCGGCTCGGCGCGCAGCTCGTGCTCGTGCGCGATCTGATGGCCACGGGCGCGCGCGTGCCGCTGGTCGGCCCCGAGACGCCGATGGGCGAGGCGATCGTGGAGATGAGCGCCAAGGGCTTCGGCGTCACCGGCGTGGCGGACGGCGCGGGCCGCCTCGTCGGCATCGTCACCGACGGCGATCTGCGCCGTCACCTCGACGGGCTGATGGACAAGCGCGCCGCCGACGTGGCGACGCCTTCGCCGCTGACCATCCGCCCCGACCGCTTCGCCGCCGAGGCGCTGCGGCTGATGAACGAGCGCAAGAAGACCTGCCTGTTCGTGACCGAGGCCGACGGCCCGACCGCCCCGCTCGGCCTCGTCCACGTCCACGACTGCCTGCGCGCGGGCGTGGACGCGGCCGCCGGCGGCGGGGACGACTGAGGTGGCGCGCAACCCGCCCCCGAGCCCGCGCCTCCGGACGGTGCGGCTCGCCAAGTGGCTCCTGCCCCTCGGCAGCCTCGCGGTGCTCGCCACCATCTTCCTCAGCGGCACCGAGCGCGGGGTCACGAGCGATCTCCTGACCACCGAGGAGCGCGCCCGCCTCGGCGCGGGGCTGCGCCTCGACAACCCCCGCTTCGCCGGGCGGACCGAGGCCGGCGAGCCCTTCGTCCTCAGCGCCGCCGCCGCGCTGCCCGACGGGCCGATGCCCGACGAGGTGCGCCTCGACCGCCCGCGCGGGCAGGTGACGCTCGGCGACGGGCGCGTGGTCGAGGCCGAGGCCGAGACGGGCCTGCTCCGTCGCTCGGCCGACGATCTGACGCTCGAAGGCGCGGTGCGCATCGCCACCGACGACGGCTACGTCTTCACCGCCGACACGCTGTCGCTCGACCTCGCCTCGAAGGGGGCCGCCACCCCCGGCGCCGTCGTCGCGACCGGCCCGCGCGGACGGCTGGAGGCGGGGCGGATGCGCCTCGAAGGCGCCGAAGCGCGGGGCGACGGGCTCGTCGCCGTGTTCGAGGGGGGCGTGCGCGTATTGTTCAGGCCGGGCGAGGCGGACTAGAAGGGGCCGCGGCCGCGCGCCCCGGGCCGCCGACACGAGGAACGCCTGCCATGACCACGCCCGCGCGCCTCGCGACGCCGCTCGCCGGCGCCTGCCTCGCGATCGCCCTCGGCGCCGGGCTCGCGATACCGGCGGCCGCGCAGTCGCAGGGGCCGTTCGGCGGCTTCAAGCACGACAACACCCAGCCGATCGAGATCACCTCCGACAGCCTGGAGGTGCGCCAGGACGAACAGCTCGCGATCTTCTCGGGCCAGGTGGTCGCGGGCCAGGGCACGCTGCGCCTCACCGCCGAGCGCGTCGAGGTCTACTACGACGAGGACCAGGACGACGCCGAGACCGGCGCGATCCGGCGGATGCGCGCCGAGGGCGACGTGCTGCTCTCCAACGGCTCGGAGACCGCGCGCGGCGCCTGGGGCGAGTACGACGTCGAGGCCGGCACCATGACCATGGGCGGCGACGTGGTGCTGACCCAAGGCCAGAACGCGATCAACGGCGAGAGCCTGGTGATCGACCTCGAAGCCGGCACGGGCCGCGTCGAGGGCCGGACGGGCGGACGGGTCAAGAGCGTGTTCAACCCCTCGCGCGGGCAGGGCGGCTGAGATGGTCGGCCGCCAGCTCAGAGCGGTCGGCGAGGGCCTCAGCATCCGCGGCCTCGGCAAGGCCTACCGCCGCCGTCCCGTCGTGCGCGACGTCTCGTTCTCGCTCGGCCGCGGCGAGGTGGTGGGGCTCCTCGGTCCCAACGGCGCGGGCAAGACCACCTGCTTCTACATGGTCGTCGGCCTCGTGCCCTGCGACACCGGCGAGATCGAGATCGACGGCGTCGACGTCTCGGGGCTGCCGATGTACCGCCGCGCCCGTCTCGGCCTCGGCTACCTGCCCCAGGAAGCCTCGATCTTCCGCGGGCTGAGCGTCGAGGACAACATCCTCGCCGTCCTCGAACTTGGCACCCGCGACCGCCGCCAGCGCCAGCGCCGGCTCGACTCGCTGCTCGCCGAATTCTCGATCACCCACCTGCGCCGCGCGCCCGCCTCGGCGCTCTCGGGCGGCGAGCGGCGCCGGGTCGAGATCGCGCGCTGCCTCGCCTCGAACCCGCGCTACGTGCTGCTCGACGAGCCCTTCGCCGGTGTCGACCCGATCGCGGTCGGCGACATCCGCGACCTCGTGCGCCACCTGAAGAGCCGCGGCATCGGCGTGCTGATCACCGACCACAACGTGCGCGAGACGCTCGGCATCATCGACCGCGCCTACATCCTGCACGACGGCCACCTGCTGATGAGCGGCCCGCCCGAGGCGGTCGTGCGCGACGAGAACGTGCGGCGCGTCTATCTCGGCGAAGGCTTCCGCATTTGACGATGGTGGCTTAGCCAAGGTGACGTGATGGTGGTCGGCAGGGGCGTGTGATGCAGGGTTTACGGCTGGAGCTGCGCCAATCGCAGAGCCTCGTGATGACCCCGCAGCTTCGCCAGGCGATCAAGCTCTTGCAGATGGGCCATCTCGACCTCGCCGCCCACGTCGCCGAGCTGGCCGAGGCGAACCCGCTGCTGGCCGTGGACGACGGCACCGGCGACGCCCCGACGCCCGCCGCGGAGAAGGACGCCGCCCCCGGCGAGGACCCCGCCGCCGCGGCGGCGACGTTCGACGCCGAAGCACGGGCCAACCTCTACGACGCGCCGCCGCGCGAGGCGCCCGCCCTGCCCTTCGGCCACGCCGAGGCGGGCGGGGCCGGATACGCGCCGGGCGAGGACGCCGCGGGCGCGCCGTCGCTGCGCGAGGCGCTCGCGCGCCAGATCGAGGCCATGCGCGCCGCCCCGCTCGCACGCGTCGCCGCCCTCGCCGTGGTCGAGGCGCTGGAGGACGACGGCTACCTGCGCGAGCCGATCGAGGCGCTGGCGGCGCGACTGGGGCTCGAGCGTGCGACGGCGCTCGACGGCCTCGCGCTCGTGCAGGCCTGCGAGCCGACCGGCGTGGCCGCGCGCGACCTCGCCGAATGCCTCGCCCTCCAGCTCGCGGAGGCCGACCGGCTCGACCCGATGATGCGCCGCTTCCTCGACAACCTCGCGCTGGTGGCCAAGGGCGACCGCCGCCGGCTCTGCCTCGCCTGCGAGGCGACGGCGGAGGACGTGGCCGACATGCTCGCCGAGATCCGCCGCCTCGACCCGCGCCCCGGCCTCGCCTTCGCCCCCGCCCTCGCGCCGACGCGGGTCGCCGACGTGCTGCTCGCGCGCGGGCCCCGCGGCGGCTGGGACATCGCGCTCAACCCAGAGACGCTGCCGCGGGTCGCGGTCGACCACCGCTACACGCTCAGCCTCGACGCCGCGGGCCGCGAGAGCGACCGCTGGATCGCCGACAAGCGCGCCGAGGCGCAGTGGCTCGTGCGCTCGATCGCCAAGCGCGCCGAGACGGTGCTCACGGTCGTGCGCGAGATCGTGCGCGCGCAGGAGGCGTTCTTCGACCGGGGCGCGAGCGGACTGCGCCCGTTGACGCTCAGGCGCATCGCCGAGACGACCGGCCTGCACGAATCCACCGTGAGCCGGGTCGCGGCCAACAAGCTGATCGCGACGCCGCGCGGGCTGTTCGAGCTGAAGTTCTTCTTCTGCAACGGCGTCGGCGAGGACGGCGCGCTCTCGGCCGAGACCGTGCGCCAGCGCCTCGGCGCGCTGGTGGCCGCCGAGCCCGCGGACGCGGTGCTCTCCGACGACGATCTGGTGGCGGCCCTGAACCGCGAGGGCATGCACGTGGCGCGCCGCACGGTCGCCAAGTACCGAAAGACCCTCGGCCTGCCCTCCTCGGTCGAGCGCCGACGGCTGAAGGCCCTCGCCTGAGCGCCCGCGCGGCCCCGGGCCGCGCCCGAGCGACTGCGCGGCCCGGAGCGCGCCTTGTCTTCGCCGAACCCCTGTCCCATGGTCGCGCCGTCATGCGGGCGGCGGGACGATCCGGGGGAGAGACGATGGCGCCGTCGAGCGAGGGACGGGCGGGGACCGTTCTCATGGTCATCCCGGAGTTCCCGCAGCAGACCCACATCGCCTGGTGGCGGGTGGGCGACGCCTTCCGCGGCCTCGGCTGGCGGATGCGGCTGGTCTCGACCAAGCGCCCGCCCGCCTCGCTGCGCGTCCACCGCCTTCTCGACGACGAGGCGCGCCGGACGCACTATCTCTGGCCGCCGCGCCCGCGCGCGGTCCTCGCCGCGCTCGCCCGCCCGGCCGCGCTGGCGCGCGGCGTGGCCTACGTCCTCGGCCTCGGCGAGAGCGGCTTGGGCGAGCGGCTGCGGCTTCTGCCGCTCGTGCTCTGCGCCGCCGATCTGCGCGACCTCGCCGAGCGGGAGGACGCCTCGGCGATCTTCGTGCACTCCTGCGCCAACGCCGCGCACGTGGCCGCGCTCTGCCGGCGCATGGGCGGGCCGCGCTACGCGCTGCGCCTCGGCGGCGATCTCGCGGTCTACGGCAAGGACCATCGCTCGAAGATGGCCGGGGCCGACTTCGTCCTCTCCGCCTCGCCGACCTACTTCGACGAGCTGGAGCGCGACGTCGGGGTCGAGCACGCACGGCTGCGCTGGTCCTGGGTCGGTACCGACCTGTCGCGCTGCGCGCCGGGCGACGACTGGCCGGCGCCCGCCGATCCGGCCCGTCTCGAGATCGTCTCGGTCGCGCGGCTCAACCCGCCCAAGGGCCACGCCGACGTGCTGCGCGCGCTCGCGCGGCTGCGCGACGAGGGCGTGGACGCACGCTACACCCTGGTCGGCGCCGGGCCGCACGAGGCGGCGATCCGCGCCTCGATCGAGGAGCTCGGCCTCGGCGACCGGGTCGTGCTGGCCGGCTCGAAGGACGCGGCCGAGGTGGTGCGCGCGCTGCAAGGCTCGGACGTCCTCGTGCTCGCGAGCTTCGGCGCCGGCGAGGCCGCGCCGGCGGTGGTCTGCGAGGCGATGGCCTGCGGGCTGCCGGTGATCTGCACGCGGATCGGCGCGACGGCGCTGATGGTGCGCGACGGCGTCGACGGCGTTCTCGTCGACCAGCGCGACGTCGGGGCGATCGCCGCGGCGCTGCGGCGGCTGGCGGCCGAGCCCGAGACGCTCGCGGCGATGAAGCGCGCGGCGCACGAGCGCTCGGTCGCGTTCGACGTCCGCCGGACGGCCGAGGGGATCCTGGACGCCTTCGGCCTCGCCCGCCCCGGCGAGCCCGCGTCCGATCCCGACCGCAGCCCTGCCCGCGAGCCCGCCCGCCTGTCCTGAGCCGACCCGTATTCCCCCGGCCCCTACGTCCCCTATGGCACACCCGCAACCATCGGCGTTCCGACCGGGTTGCCTTCCGGCCTACGGGACGTCAAAGCCGAGGATCGTCCGGATCGTAGAGAGAGGCAACGATGCACGTTCAGGTCTCCGGCAAGCAGATGGACGTCGGCAGCGCGCTCGCGGGCCATGTCGAGGAACGGCTGGTCCAGGCGATCACGAAGTATTTCGACCGGCCGGTCTCGGCGCACGTGACCTTCGCGCGGGACGCGAAGAGCTTCTTCAAGTGCGAGGTGGCGGTGCAGCTCTCGACCGGGCTGCACGCGCAGGCGCATGGCGAGGACAGCGACGCGCACGCCGCCTTCGACCGCGCGGCCGAGCGCGTCGAGAAGCAGGTGCGCCGCTACAAGCGCCGGTTGAAGGACCATCACCAGCGTCCACAGGAACCGATTGACGTCATTCCCGCGCAATCCTACGTAGTTGCGGCCGTCGACGAGGCGGAGGAGGAGGCGGACGACGCGGTCGATCCGGACGCGCCGCCCGCCATCATCGCCGAGACGCGAATGGACATCCGATCCCTCTCCGTCGGAGATGCCGTCATGCGCATGGAACTCGAGCACGCGCCCTTCCTGCTGTTTCGCAACGAGGCCTCGGGGCGGCTCAACCTCGTGTTCCAGCGCGGCGACGGCAACATCGGCTGGGTCGACCCCGACCCGACCGCGAATGCCGCCGGCGAGGGCTGAGCGTGCCGGATCTCGTACAGTGGGCGTTGCCATGGACCTGACGGACATCCTTCGGCCGGACGCGGTGCTCGCGAACCTCAGGGCCGCGAGCCGCAAGCAGGCGTTCCACGACGCGGCCGCACGGCTCGCGTCGGTGTACGCCCTGCCGGCGCGGCGCATCTGCGAGGGGCTGATCGCGCGCGAGCATCTCGGCTCGACCGCGATGGGCCACGGCGTCGCGATCCCGCACGCGCGCATCGAGGGCCTGGACCGGATCGCGGGGCTGTTCGCTCGGCTGGAGACGCCGGTCGACTTCGACGCGGCCGACGGGATCGGCGTCGATCTGCTGTTCGTGCTGCTCGCGCCGCAGGACGCGGGCGCGGACCATCTGCGCGCCCTCGCCCGCGTCTCGCGGCTGATGCGCGACGAGGGACTGCGCGGCAAACTGCGCCAGACCGCCTCGGCCGACGCGCTCTACGCGCTCCTGACCGAGCCGTCCTCGGCGCGCGCCGCCTGACGGCCGCGCGCCGGGCGACGAGCCGCGCTCACGGCGACGGAAAGGCGGCGCTCCCGCGTGACGGGTCCGACACGGGGCGGCACCATGCCGAAGAGGCGGGGCCGTACTGTGAAAGCACGCCCGATCTGACGCGCGGGAACGAGAGGAGCGCTCTGTTCGTTTCCACGTCTTGAAACCGGGGCCTTGAGGAAAAGACCCGGAGGCGCCGACGACGACGTCGAGGCGCGTATGCTTGCGGCTTCACTTACGAAGGCGTAGGCCAAGAGTGATCGCAGCGTGACTCGACGGGATCGGGGGGCGAGGCGGTCGGCGACAGCCCCTGATGGAACGCGGTTCAAATGACGATCTTCGACATAGACTACTTCGTCCTGGAATCGAGGCTCGACGCCTTCCTTGCCAGCAACCCCTTCTCCGGCAGCGTCGACGCCGAGGTCGACGACGACGGGACCACCGTCGTGACCTATGACAGCGGCGCACGCTACACCAGCAACGTCGGCGACATCGGCGAGACGTCGCGCTACAGCGTGTTCGACGGCAACCAGGAACTGGTCCGCATCGCCGTCGACGACGCCGCGGGCGGGGGGACGATCGCGCGCGTGAGCTACCCGAACGCCGGCGTCGGCGAGGCCGGGCTGCTGGACCTCGTCCAGAACGGCGCCGTCAACACCCTGTTCACGCTCGATTTCGACTCGATCACGGATGTCGAGGTCACCGGGCCGGTCACGGGCGGCGGCGGCAGCCTGTCCCCCGGCGAGGCGCGGGAGGTGGCGCTCCTCTACGAGGCCGGCCTCGATCGCGACGGCCAGATCGACCTCCCCGGCCTCAACTTCTGGATCGACCAGCGCGAGGAAAGCCTGTCGATCGAGCAGGTCGCGCAGTTCTTCCTCGACAGCGACGAGTTCGAGGACAGCTACGGCGATCCCGAGTCGTTGTCGAACGGCGAGCTGGTCAACAGGCTCTATCTCAACGTGCTCAACCGCCCAGGCGATGCGCCGGGCATCGAGTTCTGGACCGATCAGGTCGCCGACCCGGACTTCTCGCGCGCCGATCTGCTCTACAGGTTCGCCATCAGCGTCGAGAACGCCGACAGCCTCGCCTTCGTCGAGACGCTGACGGAGGTCGATCCCGGCGAGTGGGCCTTCGTCGGCTGACTGCGCGATCGGCGGGGGGCGCTACGCTCCCGGCCGACCCGCCGAGAGCTGTCCTCTCCGAACCACGCCCCCCGCTTCATGCGGAGAGCGTGGTCGTCGCTCAGTGGACACTGTGGGGGCGCAGGTCGTTGCGCCGCGCGAGGGCGAAGGCGAGGGGGCGCTCCGGCGTGACCGCGAGCACGTTGCCGCGCTCGTCGTGCACCGCCCAGAAGCGGTGACGCGCCTCGCGCAGTTCGTCGGGAAGCTGCTCGGGGCGCGCCTCGCGGATGTAGACGATCGGCCGATCGGCCGTGCCGGTCTTCGCGCTCATCGCCCGCCCTCCTAGCTCTGCAAGGCGCCGTCACGTCGGCCGATCGCGATGGTCTCGACCACCGGCTCGGGCCGGCGCTGCACCAGATCGACGTGCAGGAGACCGTTCTCCAGATGCGCGCCCTCGACCTGGACGTGCTCGGCTAGCACGAAGCTGCGCTGGAACTGTCGCGCGGCGATGCCGCGATGGAGGTACTGGCGCTCGCCCGCCTCCTCCTGCGCCCGCCCGCGGATCACGAGCTGGCCGTCGGCGAGCGTGATCTCCAGATCGCCCTCGCCGAAGCCGGCGACCGCCAGCGTGATGCGGTAGGCGTTCTCGCCCGTCAGCTCGATGTTGTAGGGGGGATAGCCCTCCGACCCCGCCTTGGCCGAGCGCTCGAGCAGTCGGTCGAGCTGCTCGAAGCCGAGCATGTGGGGGTGGGCGGCGAAGCTCAGTCGGCTCATCGGCGCGTGTCCTCGATTACCCAAGCGACCACGGTGTTCGGGACCCGTTCTCGGCGTCCCGACCCGGATATGGGAGACGCCGCGCCGCGCCGCAATACGGCCGCGACGCCCCGGCGCTCAGGGGTCGAGGCTGTGGGTGTCGCGCCCGCCGTGCGCGGCCGACCAGGCGAGCGGCGCGTCGAGGAAGGCACCGAGCGCCCGGCGAGCCTCCGGCGCGAAGCGGTCCTCGGCCTCGGCCACCGCCAGCACGTCGCGCCAGGTGGCGAGCGCGTGCAGCCGGATGCCGCGCGCGGCCAGCCGGTCCGGTACCTCCGGGAAGACGTCGTAGTAGAACAGCACGACGGTGTGGCCGCAGACCGCGCCCGCCCCGCGCAGCGCCTCGACGAAACTGACCTTCGAGCCGCCGTCGGTGGTCAGGTCCTCGACCAGCAGCACGCGCGCGCCGTCCTCGAAGGTCCCCTCGATCCGGGCGTTTCGCCCGAACCCCTTGGCCTTCTTGCGCACGTAGAGCATCGGCAGCGCGAGCCGCTCGGCGATCCAGGCGGCGAAGGGGATGCCGGCGGTCTCGCCGCCCGCGATCGCGTCGAACGCCTCCGGCCCGACCGCCTCGCCGAGACGCGCGCAGGCGAGGTCCATGGCGAGCGCACGGGCGCGCGGAAAGGCGATCACGCGCCGGCAGTCGATGTAGCACGGGCTCGCGAGCCCGGAGGTGAGCGTGAAGGCGCCCTCGGCGCGGATGTCGACCGCGCCGATGTCGAGCAGCAGCCGCGCCACGGCGCGCGCGGCGGTGTCGCGATCGACCGGGGTCACGACGCCCGCCTCTCGGCCGCGGTCTCGACCGCGCGCCAGTGCAGCGGGAAGCCCGGGTCGAACACGACGACCGCGCCCGCGCCGGTCTCGACCCGCCCGGGCGGCTGCCATGGCGCGCCGCGTTCGAGCGTCACGCGATCCTCGGGCGGGGGCAGGCCGTAGAAGGCCGCGCCCCGGGTCGAGACGAAACCCTCCAGCCGGTCGAGCGCGCCCGCCGCCTCGAAGACATGGGCGAGCACGGCGAGCGAGACCGGCGCGGTGAAGCAGCCCGCGCAGCCGCAGGGCGCGAGCTTGGCGTCCTCGGCATGCGGCGCGCTGTCGGTGCCCGAGAAGAAGCACGCCTCGCCACCGGTGGCCGCCTCGACCAGCGCCTCGCGGTGCGTGCGGCGCTTGGCGACCGGCAGGCAGTAGTAGTGCGGGCGGATGCCGCCCGCGAGCAGGTGGTTGCGGTCGATCACCAGGTGATGGGTGGTGAGGGTGCCGGCCGTCAGCGGCCCGCTCTCGCGCACGAAGGCGAGACCCTCGCGGGTAGTGACGTGCTCCAGCACGATCCTCAGCTCGGGCAGGCGCGCGCGCAGGGGCGCCAGCACGCGCTCGACGAACACCGCCTCGCGGTCGAAGATGTCGATCTCCGGATCGGTGACCTCGCCGTGGACGCAGAGCGGCACGCCGGCCTCGGCCATGACCTCCAGCACCGGCATGACCCGCTCGATCGCGCGCACGCCGGAGGCGGAGTTGGTGGTGGCCCCGGCCGGGTAGAGCTTCACGGCCCGGATCACGCCGTCGGCATGGGCCCGGCGGACGTCCGCGCCGTCGGTGTCCTCGGTCAGGTAGAGCGTCATCACGGGCGTCGCCGTGGCGTCCTCGGGCAGCGCCGCGAGGATGCGCGCGCGGTAGGCGGCCGCCTCGGCGCCGGTCGCCACCGGGGGCACGAGGTTCGGCATGACGAGCGCGTGGTGCAGCCCCGCGAGGCTCGGCCCGGCGACGGCGGCCAGCATGGCCCCGTCGCGCAGGTGGACGTGCCAGTCCGAGGGCCGCCGGATCGTCAGTCGCTCGCCCATGGCGCCGTCCTCCGGCCTCCGAGACGAAAAACCCCGGCGCGGAGCCGGGGTCCTTGGTGGAGCCGAGGGGATTCGAACCCCTGACCTCCGCAGTGCGATTGCGGCGCTCTCCCAACTGAGCTACGGCCCCGACAGGCGTGCGCGATACGCCGCGCGCCCGGCACTGTCAATGGCGCCGATCCCCCTCCCCCGCGACGTTGCGCGCCCGCGACGGCGCGTCTACCTGAGCCGCGACCCGATCCAGCCCCCCGACCCAACCGAGGAGCGCCCGATGGCCTCGTTCCTGATCATCTTCAACGCTTTGGTCCAGATCATCTTCTACGTCATCATCGCCCAGGCGATCCTGAGCTGGCTCGTCGCCTTCAACGTGCTGAACCTCCATCAGCCGGTCGTGCGCTCGATCTGGTCGGCGCTGAACTCGCTGACCGAGCCGATGTACCGCCCGATCCGGCGGCGTCTGCCGGACATGGGCGGCATCGACATCACGCCGATCATCGTGCTGTTCGGCCTGTTCGCGCTGCGGGTCCTCGTGAACAACAACCTCGCTCCCTACGCCTACTGAGCCGTGGGGCCGTGCGACACGGAAACGTCGCTTGATCGACCCCGCGCCGCTCGCCTATTGAAAACGCGCGGGGTCGGCGGTCCCCCGCGCACAGGCCGCACGGCCCAAGCATCGCCCGACGCCGTTTCGCGGAGGGCAAGGCTATGCACGACGATTACCGACTGCCGTTCATCGACGCCGGAGACGCGGCGAGAGGCCATCGCGACGGCACGCTGCGCCTCGTCGACGTCCGAAAGCCGGCCGCCCGCGCCGAGGACCCCCGCGCCGTCGAGGGCACCGAGCGGATCGACCCCTTCGCGCTCGACCACGGCCATCCGATCCTGAGCCATGACGGGCCGGTCGCCTTCTTCTGCGTCCACGGCCACCACGTCAGCCGCTTCGCCTGCGCGCTCGGGCGCCTGCACGGGCGCGAGACCTACTACGTCGCCGGCGGCTTCCTGGGCCTCGTCGAGGCCGGCGCGCCGCTCGCGGGGAGCACGCGATGAGCACCGGGACCGCCCCGTCGTCCTCCGACCGGCTCGCCACCCGGCCGGGCCTCGCCGAGGCGACGGCGCTCTACGCCAAGATCGGGCTGCTCTCGTTCGGCGGGCCGGCGGGGCAGATCGCGCTGATGCAGTCCGAGATCGTCGAGCGGCGCGGCTGGGTCGAGGCGGAGGCCTTCGACCGCGGGCTGTCGTTCTCGATGATGCTGCCGGGGCCGGAGGCGCAGCAGCTCGCCACCTGGCTCGGCTGGCGGATCCACGGCACGCTCGGCGGGCTCGCCGCGGGCGGGCTGTTCATCCTGCCGGGCGCGGCGCTGATGCTGGCGCTCGCCTGGCTCGCCGCGGCGCAGGGCCAGGTGGGTCTCGTCGGAGCGGTGTTCGCGGGCGTGCAGCCGGTGGTGATCGCGGTGGTGCTGCAGGCCATGGGCAAGCTCGCGGGGCGCGCGCTCGGCAACAGGGCGGGCTACGCGCTCGCCGCGGCCGCCTTCGTGGCGCTCGCGGGGCTCGGCCTGCCCTTCCCGCTGATCGTGGCGGCGGCGGCGCTCGCGGGGCTCGCGCTCGATCTCGGCGTCGGGCCGGGGCAGCCCGCGCCGCCGCTCGGCGGGGCCGCCCGCGCCGCGCTCTGGCGCCGGGCGGGGCTCACGGTGGGCGTCAGCGCCGAGCTCGTGGTCGCGGTCTACGCGCTGGTGCGCGCCCTCGCCGGCCCCGACCCCTTCGACGGGCTCGCGAGCCTGTTCCTGACGGCGGCCTTCGTGAGCTTCGGCGGCGCCTACGCCCTCCTGCCCTTCGTCGCCGACCGCGCGGTCGAGGCCTACGGCTGGCTGACGGCGGCCGAGATGCTGAACGGGCTCGCGATCGCCGAGGCGACGCCGGGGCCCTTGATCCTGGTCACCACCTACGCGGGCTTCTTCGCCGGCTGGAACGACCCCGGCGACGGCTTGGCCGGGCTCGCGACCGGGGCGCTCGCGACCTTCTACACCTTCGCGCCGAGCTTCATGCTGATCCTCGCCTTCGCGCCGGTGGTCGAGCGGGTGCAGTCGGTCCCCTGGGCGCGCCGCGCGCTCGCGGGGGTCTCGGCGGCGGTGGTCGGCGTGATCGCGAACCTCGCCGTCTACCTCGCCGAAGCCGCGTTCTTCCCCGCGGGGCTCGCCGAGCCCGTCTGGGCCAAGATCGCGCTGTTCGCGCTGGCGCTCGGACTGGTGTTCGGCCTCAAGCTCTCGATCATGCGCCTCGTCGGGCTGGGCGCGCTCGCGGGCGGGGGCCTGCACCTCGCCGGGGCGCTCTAGACGGCGTCTTCGGCTCGGTCCTGCCGGCGGTGCAGGCGGGATGGAGAGGAGGCGGTGAAGCGGGCGCGGTGCTCTCGCGACAGTCGCCCGAGGCGCCCGTGATGACGAAGCCGGCGACCATCGTACAACGCGTCCGGCGCACGACGGCGTTTCGGCGCGCCCGTGTGACGGTAGCCCCGACGACCGCGCTGGAGGTCGTGTCGGTCGTGGCGAGGGTTTCTCCGACGCGGGGAGCGGTCAGGCGGCGGCGTCGCGCGCGCAGCGAAAGCCGATGTGGCGGTGGCCGCGCTCGGGGGCGTTCGAGAAGCCGTCGCGGTGGACGGCCGTGAGTTCGTCCGCGGCGGTGTCGTAGCGATAGTCGCCGCCGCGGGTGATGCGCTCGCCGGACGCGCGCGGGTCCTCGCGCCCGTCGCCCGGGTCGTAGGGGTAGGGGCGCTTTAGCGAGGCCGTCCACTCGGCGAGACTGCCGGCCATGTCGAGCGCGCCGACGGGCGAGGCGCCGAGGGGGCGCGAGCCCACGGGCGCGGTGCGCCCGGTCCGCCCGCTCGTGAAGACCAGACGATCGTCCGGCGCCGCCTCGCCCCAGGGGTAGAGGCGCCCGTCGGGTCCGCGCGCGGCCGCCTCCCACTCGGCCTCCGTGGGCAGCCGTGCGCCGCGCCAACGGCAGTAGGCACGCGCGCCCGCCCAGGTAGTCTCGGTGACGGGGTGATCCTCGTAGCCCGGCGTCGGCGCGAAGCGCCCTCCGCGCAGGCCGATGCGCGCCTGGTCGTCGTCGAGGGCGATGATCGGGTAGCGTCCGCCGCCCTCGCGCCCCTCGGCGAGCAGACCGAACGCGCGCCCGTCCACATCGCCCGGACGAAGAGCCCCGGCCTCGACGTCGGCGCGCAGGCCGAGGCCGAGAGCGTCGAGGTACTCGGCGAAGGCGGCGTTGGTGACCTCGGTGCGGTCGATGGCGAAGGCGGCGAGGTCGACCGCGTGCGCGGGCCGGGCATCGCGCGGTCCGTCGTCACGACCCAGGGGATACCGTCCGGCCGGCACCGCCAGCATCGCCGCTTGCGCGGCGAGCGAGAGGGGCGCGCTCGCCGGCGTCGGCGGCGCGGCCGCGAGAGCGCCGAAGTCGGGCGGGGCCGTGTCCGCGAGGGCGGGCGCGATACAGAGCGTGACGTTCGCGCCGGGGAGGCATGGGACGTGGCGCGCTCGCGCCGACGCGGGGGGTGGTCCGTGGGGCTTGGTCAAGGGATGGTCCTCCGAGACGTCACCGGATCCGGGTGGTACGGATTTATCTGTTGTAGACGAATACCGTCGACAACGACTTACTGGGTCACGAAACCGTGAGCGACAGCGACGACCAAGACGCCTTCCCCACCCCGGAGCTGGTCGTGCGCGAGACCGGCGCGCGCGTGCCGGAGCAGCAGGCCTATCTTCAGATCGCGCGCACCGCGGAGACGCTCGGCGCCGATCTCGCGGCCTTGTTCGAGCGCCACGGCCTCTCGGGGCGGCAGTACAACGCGCTGCGCGCGATCCGGCGTGCCGGCAGGCCGGGAGCGACGCCTTCGGAGATCGGCGCGCAGATGACCGATCGCCGCTCCGACGTCACCCGCCTCGTCGACCGGCTGCACCGCGAGGGGCTCGTGTCGCGCACGCCCGACGAAACGGACCGGCGCGTCGTTCGCGTGCGCTTGAGCGAGAAGGGCGCGGCGCTTCTCTCCGCGCTCGACGCCCCGCTGATCGAAACCCACCGCACGCACCTCGGCCATCTGGACCCGGAGGACCTGGAGGCGATCGTCGTCCTCATGCGCAAGGCCCGGCGCGAGGCCTGAGCGCCGTCGGCGGCGCCGGGACCCTCGCGATACCGACGCGTCTTCCGCGTCGGCAGGCGCCTCGAACGCCCGGTCAGCGTCCGGCCGGGTTCCGGGCGGGCGGATCGACCCGGCGCGGCACCCCCGGCCGGCCGAGCGCGCAGTCGAGCGCGGCGCGGTCCCATCCGCCACTCTCCGCCGCCGCCTCGTAGGTCGAGGACAGGAAGCGCAGCAGCGCCGCGTCGGGATCGTCGGCGGTCCGGGCCGCCTCGTAGGGCATCACGAACTCGCCGAGGGACGTATCGAAGCGCGCCCCCTCGGACTCGACCGGCCGCGCGCCGAAGCCCTCGGGCGTCGGATAGGCGTAGGAATAAAACATCGCCTCGTCCACGCCGCCGCCGCCCGGCCAGAAGCCGGCCGAGGAGACCTCGTGGTCGTAGGCCTCCCACGTGACGGCGTCGGGCAGGTTCGGGATGCCGCCCGGATGGAGCGGCGCCCGCCGGCCGGAGAAGCGGGTGACGGCGAGATCGAAGCTGCCCCAGAAGAAGTGGACCGGGCTCACCTTGCCGAGAAAGCCCGTGCGGAAGCGCGAGAACACCCGCTCGATGCGCATGAGTGCGCGGTGGAAGCGCTCGACCGCCTCGGCGTCGTAGGGTCTCTCGGCCGTGTCCTCGGCGAAGGGCGTCGCCTCGGCGAGTTCGTTGGGCGCGCCGTGGATGTCGGGGCGGCCGCCGAGGGCCGAGATCGCCCGCTTGGTCCTGTCGAAGAAGGCGGCGACGCTCATGGGCGCGAGCGCGAAGCCCTCGCGCCGGCCGTCCTCGGCCTCGGCCACGAGCCGATGGTCGCGGAAGTCGAAGGTCAGCGTGACGGTCCGCTCGCCGTCGGGCACCGGGCCGGTGGTGAGGCCCTGCGGGGGCACGTAGAGCGTCACGTGCCAGGAGTGGTTGACCCAGGGCGTGTGCGCGAGGCGGTACTTGCCGACGATCTGCGTCCAGAGATGGAGCGCGGTGCAGGTCTCCCGCCATGCCGGGTAGTCGAGGACGGGCCAAGCGTTCCCGGTCCCGGGCGTCGCGTGCGGTGCGGTCATCGTCGGCTCCTCTCGTCGGGTCTCTCGCTTGGTTAGCCGGTGTCGCGGTTCACGGGTCAGCCGTGTCGTCGGGGTCGATCCGGGCTTCGACCGCATGGTGCCACACCGAGGCGAGGTTGGCCCGGCGACAGCGCCCGATCGGCTCGCGCGCGGGCTCGGCCATGCGCTCGACGCCGCCGACGGCCACGCCCCCCGAGGCCGATCTCGCCCGGCGCCGCGAGCCAGCCGCCCTAGAGCAGGATGCCGAGCGGCGCGAGGGGTCGGCGGGCGCTGTATCAGCGGCGATCACGATCCGAGACACGGGCGGGTCGAGCCCGGCGAGCGCGGCCCGGCCCGACCGGGGCATGGCCGTCACGGTCTGCAACGCCCCCGCCGCGTCCTCCGGCTACGCCCGGTTCGCCGCGCTGCCCAGGCGTCCATTCGAGCGCGGGACAGGGATCCATCGCCTCGATCGAGGCGGTGCCGCGCGCCGATGCATACCGGTCGCCAAGCAGCCGCCTAACCGGAGCGCACTGTCGCCATCCAGCCGAGCCCCTCGTCCGTGCCGGCGCGCGGCTTGTACTCCGCGCCGAAGGGGCCGTCGAAGCCCGCTTCCGCAAGGCGTGGCAGGAGCCAGGCGTAGGCCACCTCGCCCGCGTCGGGCTCGGTGCGATCGGGCACGGCGGCGAACTGGACATGGCCGACCCGCTCGCGGCAGCCCCGGAAGCGCCGCAGGAGATCGCCGTCGGTGATCTGCAGGTGGTAGCAGTCGAACATGACCTTCAGCTCGGCGCGCCCGACCCGGTCGAGCAGCCCCAGCGCGTTGTCGAGGCCCATCAGCGCGTAGTCGGGGTTGTCGTAAGGGTTGAGCGGCTCGATCAGCGCCGTCATGCCGGCCGCTGCCGCGCGGTCGCAGGCGTGGGCGAGGTTCTCGGCGAAGACGCGCGTGCAGGTCTCGGGGTCCTGCCCCTTGAGCGTGCCGGCCATGACGTGCACCGCGCGCGCCCCGATCGCCGCACCGTAGTCGAAGGCCTCGTCGATGGCCGCGCGCGCCTCCGCCTCGCGCCCGGGCTGGGCGGCGAGGCCGACGTCGCCCTCGCGCGTGCCCTTGCGCGTGTTAAGCCCGATCACGGGCAGGCCGGTCTCGTCGAGCGCGGCGCGCAGGTCAGCGGGATCGGTATCGAAGGGCCAGTGCAGCTCGACCGCATCGAAGCCCGCAGCCTTCGCGCGGCGGACCGCCTCGGGCAGCGGATGCTCGCTCCAGAGGAAGCCGAGGTTGGCCGAGAGCGGGGTCATGCGTCCCACTCGACGTCGAAGGTGGTCACGAGGCGGCGCACCTGATCGCCCGTCAGCCCCCGCGCGCCGAGCCCGCGGGTCATCAGCGCGAGCTGCGCGCCCGCCTCCAGCTCCTCGATCGCGTAGACGGCCGCGTCGAGGTGCTTGCCCGCGACCACGGGGCCGTGGTTGGCGAGCATCACCGCCGAGCGCTTGCCGGCGAGGCCGCGGATCGCCTCGCCGATCGCCTCGTCGCCCGGCATGAAGTAGGGTAGCAGCTTCACCCGGCCGAGCTGCATGATCGGATAGGGCGTGAGCGGGGGGATGAAGTCGTCCTCGTCCACGTCCGGCAGCGTCGACAGCGCGACCGAATGGGCCGAGTGCAGGTGCACGATGGCGCCCGCCGTCGAGCGCGTGTCGTAGAACGCGCGGTGGAGCGGCATCTCCTTGGTCGGCCTGTCGCCCTCGACGTGGTTGAGATCGGCGTCGAAGCGGCTCAGCCGCGCGGGGTCGAGCGTCAGGAACGACGAGCCCGTGGGCGTGACCAGGAGCCCGCCGTCGGGCGTGCGCGCGGAGATATTGCCCGTCGAGCCGTGCGTCAGCCCGCGCGTGTGCAGCGCCCTGGCGAACAGGCAGATGCGCTCGCGCAGGTCGTTGATCTCGCTCATGCCTTGCCCTCCAGCACGTCGAGCGCGGTGGCGAAGAAGTCCTCCGCGCCGAAGTTGCCCGACTTGAGCGCGAGGACGAGGTCGCGCCCGCGCGCGCGGAGCGCTGGCACGCCCGGCGCGATCTCGGGGCCGATGTCGAGGGCGTCGAGGCCGAGGGCTTCCACCACCGCGCCCGAGGTCTCGCCGCCCGCCGTGACGAGCCGCCGGACGCCCCCGTCCGCGAGCCGCCGCGCGGTCTCGGCGAAGAAGCTCTCCAGCGTCTCTGCGACGCGCTCGCGCCCGAAGCGCGCCTGCGCGGCCTCGACCGTCTCGGGGTCGGCCGAGGAGTAGAGGAGCGCCGGACGCTCGGCCTCCAGCGCGAAGCGCGCGGCCTCTTCCGGCGTCGTCCCGCCCTCGATCGCGGCCTCGGCCGTGATCTCCATGGCCGGGGCGCTCTCGCGGTAGCGCTCGACCTGCGCGCGCGTCACGCGCGAGCACGACCCCGATAGGATCGCGGCCGGCCCGGCGAGCCCCTGCCACGTCTCTGTCGGCGAGCGGCGCTCACTCTCAGCGAGGAGGTTCGCGGGCAGGCCGAGCGCGACCCCCGAGCCGCCGGTGACGAGCGCGAGGTCGCGCGCCGCGCGCCCGATCGCGCGCAGGTCGTCGTCGCGGATGGCGTCCACCACGACCACCGGCCGGCCGGCCCCAGCCTCGGCGGCGAGAGCGTCGCGGATCGCCTCCGGACCCTCGAAGACGGTTCCGGCGGCGACGTGGCCGACGCCGCGGCGCGTCTGGCGCGCAAGCCAGCGGCGGATGTCGGCGTCCGTCATCGGCGTCAGCGGGTGGCTCTCCATCCCGCTCTCCGAGAGGAGCCGGTCGCCCACGAACAGATGGCCCTGATAGAGCGAGCGCCCCGTCGCCGGGAAGGCCGGGCAGACGACGGCCGTCTCCGCGCCGAGGCGGTCGAGGAGCGCGTCGATCACGGGGCCGATGTTGCCCTCCGGCGTCGAATCGAAGGTCGAGCAGTACTTGAAGAAGAACTGCCGGCAGCCTTGGGCCTTCAGCCAGTCGAGGGCGGCGAGCGACTGGCGCACGGCCTCGTCGGCGGGAATGGTGCGCGACTTGAGCGCGACCACGCCCGCGTCCACGCCCTCGCCCGCGGACCCCTGCGGCACGCCGGTGAACTGGGTGACGCGCATGCCTTCCTTGGCGAGCGTGTTGGCCAGATCAGAGGAGCCGGTGAAGTCGTCGCCGATCGCGCCGAGCAGCATCACGCGCCCTCCGGCAGCGCGAGCCCGGCGTTGCGGGCGTAGACCTTGGCGACGGCCGCGTCGTCCTCCGCACCGAGGCCCGAGCCCGAGGCGGCGAGGAACTGCTGGAGCGCCGCCGCCGTCAGCGGCGCGGCGAACTTCGCCTCGCGCGCGATGTCGAGGACGATGCCGAGGTCCTTCGGCCAGATGTCCACCGAGGAGCGCGGCGCGTAGTCGCCCTCGGCGACGTGCGGGCCGCGGTTCTCGAACATCCACGAGGTGCCCGCGCACTTGGAGATCACCTCGAGCGTGGTCGCGGGGGCGACGCCCTGGGTCATCCCGAAGGTCATCGCCTCGGCCATGGCGGCGATATGCACGCCGGCGAGGAGCTGGTTGACCGCCTTCAGCGCGCTGCCGCGGCCGGCCTCCCCGCCGAGGTCGAACACCGTCTCGGCGCAGGCGTCGAGCATCGGCTTCGCCCCCTCGAAGGCGGCCTTCGAGCCGGAGGCCATGATCGCGAGGCGCCCCTCCGCCGACTTCGCCGCGCCCCCGGAGATCGGCGCGTCGAGGTAGTGCAGCCCCGCCGCCGTGCAGGCCTCGGCCGTCTCGCGCGCGAAGGCGGGGGGCACGGTGGCGCAGCCGACGACCGTGGCGCCCTCCGGCAGCCGCCGCGCCCAGCCGGCCTCGCCGAAGAGCACGGCCTTCGTCTGCGCGGCGTTCAGGACGACGAGCACGAGGACGTCGAACGTCCTCGCCGCCTCCACTGGGTCGCCGTCCGCGCCGCCCTCGCGCCGGAAGCGCGCCACGGCGGCCTCGTCCAGGTCGATGCCGTGGACGGCGTGGCCGGCGCGCAGGAGAGACTGCGCGATCCCGTAGCCCATGGAGCCGAGCCCCACGACACCGATCGTCCTTTGCGCGCCCATGCGCCTCCTCCGTGTCCAGAGCCGCCCCGTCGCGGGGTCGGCTCAACCCCCGCCGGTGAGCAGGCGCATCGGCCCGAGCGCGATCGCCGGCACGTAGGTGATGAGCAGCAGACACCCGATCACGGTCGCCACGAACCAGACGAGGTGGCCGACGATGCGCTCGAACGGGATCTGCGCCACCGAGCAGGCGGCGAACAGGTTCACGCCGAGCGGCGGCGTGATCATGCCGAGGGCGAGGTTGACCACCACGATCAGCCCGAAGTGCACCGGGTCGACGCCGTAGGCGACCGCGATCGGCGTCAGGATCGGCGCGAGCACCAGGATCGCGGCCGAGGTCTCGATGAACATGCCGACGAACAGCAGGAGCGCGTTGACCGCGATCAGGAAGGCCCACTGGCTCTCGAACACCGCCTCGAACCAGTCGGCGATCTCGCTCGGCAGCCCCGAGCGGGTGATCAGGAACGAGAACAGCGCCGCTGCCGAGATGATGAGCATGATCGCCGAGGTCGAGATCACGGTCTTGCGCATCACCTCGGGCAGCATCGAGAGGCGCAGCTCACGGTAGACGCCGAAGCCGATCACGAGCGCCACCGCGACCGCGGCGGCCGAGGCCTCCGTCGGCGTGAACACGCCCGAGTAGATGCCGCCGATGATGACGACCGGCACCGTGAGCGCCGGCAGCGCCCGCAGGAGCGCGGCGCCGAGGCCCGGGCTGTCGTCGCCGTCCTGCTTGCCGAGACCCTTGATCCGGCAGAGCACGAGCACGAGCGTCATGAGCGCGCCCGCGACCAGGAGGCCCGGCCCGATGCCGGCGAGGAAGAGCTGCCCGATCGAGGTGTCGGTGGCCACGCCGTAGAGGATGAGCGGGATCGAGGGCGGGATCAGCACCCCGAGTTCGGCCGAACTCGCCTGCACCGACGCGGCGAAGCCGCGCGGATAGCCGTGCTCGGCCATGGCCGGGATCAGGATCGCGCCGATGGCGAAGGTCGTCGCCACGCTGGAGCCCGACACCGAGGCGAACATCATGCAGGTGAGCACGCAGGCGCAGGCGAGCCCGCCCTGAAGGCTGCCGACGATCGCCTTGGCGAGATCGACGAGGCGCCCCGAGATGCCGCCCGCCGACATCAGGTTGCCTGCGAGGATGAACAGCGGGATCGCCATCAGCGGGAAGCTGTCGAGGCCCGCGAACATGCGCTGGGCGACGAGCAGGAGCGGCAGCCGCCCCTCGGCCTCGATGCCGACGATCGAGGCGAGGCCGATCGCGACCGCGATCGGCACGCCGGCCACGAAGAAGATCACGAGCGAGAGCGCGATCGCGAGGTTCATCGCCCCGCCTCCGGCATGCGGTTCATCGCCCCGCCTCCGGCGCGAGGTTCATCGCCCCCGACCCCCGTGCGCTGCCGCGTTCCACGTCCGATCCGCGCGCTCATTGCGCCGTCTCCGGCGCCGCGCCCGGCCGCGCGCCCTCGGCGATCGCGCGCAGCATGGCGCCGACGAGCGCCACGATCGCGAACGCGGCCCCGACGGGCAGCGCCGCGTAGGCCCAGGCGATCGAGATCCTGAGGCCCGCGAGGGTCTGGCCGAGCACGCGCTCGGTCATGCCCCAGCCCTGCCAGAACAGCACGGCGAAGAAGAACACCGAGAGCAGGCAGACCGTCACGTGGAGCCCGAGGCCGAGCCGGCGCGGCAGCGCGTCCTGCACCACCTCGATCGCGATCATCGTGCCGTCGCGGATCGCCGGCGCCACGCCGAGGAACACCGCCCAGATCATGGTCGAGCGCACGAAGGCCTCCGACCAGGTCGAGGGCGAGGCCAGCACGAAGCGGGTGAACACCTGATAGAGCGCGAGCGCGGCCGCCGCGCTCAGGAACAGGATGGCGAGAACGAGCGCGACGCGGGTGGCGACGCGCTCGAC
The DNA here is from genome assembly GCA_050330995.1 of Paracoccaceae bacterium. Taxonomy (GTDB): domain Bacteria; phylum Pseudomonadota; class Alphaproteobacteria; order Rhodobacterales; family Rhodobacteraceae; genus Thermohalobaculum. Next base: position 9,906 of record JBHJHI010000067.1, on the reverse strand, counting down.
GGCGAGGATCGGCCTCACGCTGGATATCGTGTCGCGCGGGGCGTCAGCCGTCGGTCCCGACCGCCCGGATGCGGTCGACCATCTCCGAGCCGTACTCCTCGGTGTAGATCGAGTAGGCCTCGGTGGCGAGTTCGCGGAAGGGCTCCTTGTCGACGTCGGTGATCTCCGTCATGCCGTTCTCGCGCTTCTTCTCGATGCCCTGCTCCTCGCCTTCCGTGACCGCCGCGCGCGTCGCCTCCTCCGAGGCCGCGGCGGCCTCGCGGAACCAGCCCTTCGCCTCCTCGGAGAGCCCGTCCCAGAGGATCGGCGAGGCGAGGATCACGGCCGGGGAGTAGACGTGGCCCGTCAGGCTCGCCTGGTTCTGCACCTCCCAGAACTTCGAGGCCATGATGACGGTGATCGGATTCTCCTGGCCGTCGACCACGCCCTGCTGCAGCGCGCTGAAGAGCTCAGGGAAGGCCATCGGCGTGGGCTCGGCCCCCATGGCCTCGAAGGCCTGCATGTGCACGCGGTTCTCCATGGTGCGCAGCTTCAGCCCGCTCAGATCCTCGGGCGTCTTCACCTCGCGCTCGGAGTTCGTGACGTGGCGAAAGCCGTTCTCCGACCACGCGAGGCCGACGAGGTCGTTCTCGCCGATCTTGTCGAGCAGCTCCTGCCCGATCTCGCCGTCGAGCGTCTCGCGCGCGTGCTCGTAGTCGCGGAACAGGAACGGCAGGTCGAGCGCGTAGACTTCCGGCACGAAGTTGCCGAGCGGGCCGGTCGAGGTGATCACCAGATCGAGCGAGCCGATCTGCAGCCCCTCGATCATGTCGCGCTCGCCGCCGAGCGAGCCCGCGGCCGCCTGCCGGCCGGTCCACTCGCCGCCCGAGACCTCCTCCAGGGTGGCGAAGAACGCCTCCGCGCCGGCGCCGTAGTGCGAATCCTCGCTCAGCGTGTGGCCGATGGTGACGCTCTGCTGCGCCGCCGCTCCCGTCGTCATGACGGCGCCCGCGAGCAGCGATGCGATAACCTTGTTCATCGGTCTTCCTCCCTTGTCGTTCGTCTTTTTGGTCTCGGGGTGGTCCCGTCGCCCCCGTCTACGACGCGCGCGCGACGTAGGCGTGGACGATGTCGTCGAAGGACGCGTCGCGCGCGAAGCCGAGGGCTTCGGCGCGCGGCGTGCGGATGCCGCTCGGCCAGCTCGACACGATCGCGCGGATGCCCTCGTCGGGCGCCTCCTCGATCAGCGCGGCGGCCTCGGGCCCCGCGATGCGCTCGAGCGCGTCGATCATCTCGGCGACGCTGACCGAGAGGCCGGGCAGCGTGATCGTGGTCCCGGTGCCGAGCGCGCCCTGTTCCAGCGCGATGGCGTGGCGCACCGCGGCGACCGCGCTCTCGGGCGAGGCGAGGTGCAGCCCGAGATCGCGCGAGACCGGCAGCACGGCGCGCTCGCCCGCGAGCGGCTCGCGGATGATGCCGCTCGCGAAGCTCGAGGCCGCCTTGTTCGGCCGCCCCGGCCGCACGACGATCGTCGGGAAGCGGATCGAGCGCCCGCGCACGAAGCCCTTGCGGCTCGCGTCGCGCACCAGAAGCTCGCCCATGACCTTCTGCGTGCCGTAGGAGGACATCGGCGTCGGCAGGCGGTCCTCGTCGATCGTCTCGTTGTCGTCGCAGGCGAAGACGGCGAGCGAGGAGGTGAAGACGAAGACGGGCGGGCGCTCCAGGGCGCGCGCGGCGTTCACGAGCGCGCGCGTCGCGTCGAGGTTGACGCGAAGACCGAGGTCGAAGTCGGCCTCGGCGGCGCTGCTGACCACGGCGGCGAGATGGACGACGACGTCCGGCGCGGCGGTGGCGACGGCCTCGACCGTCGCCGGGTCGCAGAGATCGCCCGCGAGCGCCGTGACCCGGTCGTGGCGCGCGGCCAGCGCCTCGGCGGTCTCGGCGTCGAGTTCGTTGGCGACGACCGCCTCGACGGCTTCCTCGCGCCCGTCGACGACGAGCCGTCCGCGCTCCGCGAGGTCGGCGACGACCAAGGCGCCGACGAAGCCGCCGGCGCCGGTGACGAGGACCCTCACGCGGGCGTGCCGTGGTGTCCGGTCATCGCGCGTCTCGCGTTTTATGTTCTTCTGCGTCGTGCGCTCGCCGGGGACGAACCCGGAAGCCGGGCCGATCGTTCCGGCGGGTTGACGCCCGGTACGGCCGGCCGCGCCGGGAGGCCGGCGACGACCCTCGCGCACCCCCGCGAAACGCAGCGCACGGGCGCCTCAGGCGACGCGGGCGTCGAGATAGCCCGGCCCGGATCGATCCAGAAGCGGCGCGGCGTGACGCTCGACCGTCTCGACCAGGGACCGGCTCAGGGGGCGGCCGTCGATCTTGAGCGGCAGCGGCCGATCGCGCCACGCCTCCCCGTGGGCGCGCAGGTGGTCCATGGCCCGGTTGGCGTTGGAGAAGGGGTTGGCGCCGGTCTCCGTCGCGGCCGCGTCGAAGACGGCCTCGACGGCCTCGCTCAGCCGCGCCGAGAGCGCCGCGGCCTCCTCGGCGGGCGCCGTCAGGAGACGGCGAAGGGGCGGGGCGAGCGCGTTGCCGGTGCTGAGCAGCCAGCCGTCGTAGGGCCCGTGCGGCTTCAAGGCCTCCCTGTAGCCGCCCTCGGCGCCGCGGACCATGATCACCCGGCCGAACGACCGCCCGCTCCGGGCGACGGCGTCCTCGCCGCTGCTGTCCTTGAACATCGTCACTCGGGGCGAGCGGGCGAGGTCGGCGAAGGTCTCCGGCTCGATCCGGCAGCCGGTCACCTGGGGAAGCTGGTAGACGGCGACCGGGCTCTCGCCCGCGGCCATGACGGCCTCGAAGTGCGCCATGATCGCCGCCTGGGACGCGTCCGGGTCGACCGGAGGGCAGACCGCCACGCCCTTGCACCGCGCGGCGAGCCGGGGCGCCCGCGCGAGGCGCCGCTCGAGGTGGCGAAGACGCTCGACCACCTCGTCGGTCGTAGGGCGCAGGACGCCGAACAGGAGGTCGACCTCGAGCGCCAGGCTCGCCTCGTCGGCGGCGAGATCGATCAGCGCGTCGAAGGCGGCGTCGTCGACGTCCCAGCCGTCGCCGGTGGACCCCGCCAGCATCACCTGCGCGACGTGGGGCCGGATCGCGCGCAGATGCGCGAGCGTGCGGTCGGGATCGACCACGCCGGCGCGGCCGGCACGGTAATGGGTCAGGAGCGGCACCCACAGCGCGTCGCGCGCAGTGGGCGCGCTCTCGGTTCGGGTCTCACTCATGCTGTCGCCTCCGCTGGCTCGGACAGGGCTCGTCCCGGCGCGCGCGTCGTCCCGGCGATCGCGGCCGCGCGGCGGGCCTCCGGGGGGCGCGTCACGGCGTATCGCGCCGGCCGAACGCGCGGCTGGCCTCGGGCAGCATCCGCCCGGCGCCGGCGTTCTCGCACAGCCATTCCAGCGCTTCGAGGACCCCGGCCGCGACGCCGCGGTACGTGCCCGTCTCCTTCGCGAGCGCGTCGTAGTAGCCGAGATCCTTGCGCGCGTTGGCGTTGGTGAAGCGAAGCGCGCCGGCGTCGCCGTCGAGGAGGTAGGGCGCGACGCGGTCGAGCGCGGTACCGTATCCGCCGCCCTGGCGCAGGCAGTCGACGAGCACCTCGGGGGCGATGTCGTTCTCGGCCGCGCAGGCGGCGGCCTCGCTCAGGAGAACCGCGCCGCCGAGCGAGACGAAGTTGTGCAGGAGCTTGAGCTTCTGCCCGGCGCCGACCGGACCGGCGTGGAGGCGGTTCTCGGAGAAGGCCGAGAGCAGGGGCGTCACCGCCTCCACCGTCGCCGCCTCGCCGCCGATCAGCAGGTTGAGCCGGCCCTCTTCCGCCTCGCGCGGCGTGCGCGTCATCGCCGCGTCGACGCGGCGGGCGCCGGCCTCCGCCACCCGCGCCGCGAGCGCGACGGTGCGCCGGGGCTCGCCCGTCGAGCAGTCGACCACGACGGCCCCGTCGCGTAGCGCGCCGACGACCCCGTGCTCGCCGAGCAGCACGGCCTCGGTCTCGTCGCTTCCCGTCAGACAGAGAAGGAGGACATCGGCCGCCCTCGCCACGGCCCTCGGGTCCGTCTCGCGCGCCGCCCCGGCCTCGTCGAGGTCGGCCGTCGGCTGGTTGCCCGGATGGTCCAGATAGACCAGCGGCCAGCCCGCCTTCAGCACGTTGCGGGCGATGCCGTGACCCATCATGCCGGCCCCGATCAGGCCGACGGTTCGCTCGGTCATGCCGTGTCCTCGATCTCTCGGACCGCGTCGGCCCGCCGCGAGGCTGCCCCATCGGACGCCCGGCTGTCACGGCCGCCGTCGCGATGACGGCTCGCCACCGCATGCCGGGACCGGACGCACGGGGCCACGAACGCGCGGCGCGCCGCCCGTCGGAGCGCCCCGGACCCGCTCGCACGGTTCGGTCGCCGTCGCGGCCGGGCCCCGCGTGGCGAGCCTCGCCCCTCTGCGTGTCGCCTCGCGGCGCGAGCCGGGCGACCGGGCGACGCGCGGCTTTCCATCAAGGTCGCGCGCCCGCGTCGTGGCCGGCGATCGACCTTCCGTGAGCCGGGGATCGGAGTTCGACAGCGCCGACGAAGACGGGGCTTCGGAGCCGGCTGGGTTCTCCTCGCCGACGCTGCGGACACGTCTCGCGGCTATCGCGGCGGCCGCATGCTCGCCGAGAGCGACACGAGCGCGCGAACGGCGCCCGCCGGGCGAACTCGGGCTCTCCGTCGTTTCCCCGCAACGATGGCTTCCTGCCCGGACGGCCGCGCCCTAGGCTCGCGCCGGGGCCAGCGACCGGTGAACGAGAGCCCGAGGCACGGAGCGTCGAGTGGAAGCGCTGTTTCTGCTGGTGATATTGGCGATCCTGGCTGTTCCGGTCTCGATCGCCTACCTGCTCTATCTCTGCGGCGTGATGCGCCGCGAAATCGACGCCCTGAGGAAGGACGTCGCCGCGTTGCGGGTCGCCGGGGGCACGGGGCCGGCCGCGCCCGCCGCCTCGTCGAGGACCGTGTCGCCGCCCCCGCCCCCCTCCGTCCGCGCGCCGGACACGGCCCCGCCGCCGCGTGCGTCCCCGTCCGGTCGTCCGCCGGCAGCCTTCGTCCTGAACGCGGAGCGCATGGCCGCACTGCGCCAGTGGATCGCCGGGCACTGGTTCTACGTCGTCGCCGCGGTGTCGCTGGCGCTCGCCGGCGTCTTCCTCGTCCAGTACGGGATCGAGTACGGCCTGCTGCCGCCCCCCCTGCGGGTCGGCGCTGCGCTCGCGTTCGGCGCCGCGCTGATCTGGGGCGGCGAGCGGCTGCGCCGGGCCGGCGGCGAGGGCGAGGACGCGCCGGCCGCCTTCCTGCCCTCGATCTTCTCGGGCGCGGGACTGGTCACGCTGTTCGCCGCGCTGCTCGCGGCGCGCAATCTCTACGACCTGATCGGCGTCGAGGTCGGTTTCGTCGGGCTCGTGGGCGTCGCGATCCTGGCCGTCGGGCTCGGCTGGCGCCACGGGCCGCTGCTGACGGCGAGCGGCCTCGTCGGCGCCGCTCTCGCCCCCTTCCTGGTCGGCGGCGACGCGAGCGGGGTCGACTGGCTCTATGTCTATTTCGCCGCGGTCGCCGCGGTCGGGCTCGGCGTCGACGCGCGCCAGCGCTCGGCCTGGGTCTCGACGCTGGCGCTGGCGCTCGCCTACGCCGGGACGGGGCTGCTCTACGCCTCGACGCCGGGGGGCGCGCCGCCGCTGCTCGGCTTCGCCGTCCTCGTCGCCGTCGCCGCGACCGCCCTGCCGGCCCGTTCGCTGCACCCGCGGCTGGAGGGGGCCATGACCTTCCGGGCCGTGCATCGCGCCGGACCCGAGGGTTGGCCGGCGTTTCCGACCCGACTGGCCGCCGGCGCGGCCCTGGCGCTCCTGGCGACGGCCTCGATCGCCGCGACCGCGAGCGGAGTGGCGTTCTGGCTCGCGCTCGGCGCCGTGGCGCTGGTCCCGGCGGCGCTGGTCCTGTGGCTGACCCGTGCGCCGGCGCTGGAGGACCTCGCCGTCCCCGCGGCCCTCGTCCTTCTCGGCATCGTCGCCTGGCGAGGCGCGGGCGAGACGCTGGTTCCCGGCCTCTTCGCGGCCACGGCCGGCGGCGGGGAGCCCCCGTCCCGGAGCGCGACGGGCCTGATCGCCTTGGCGCTCGGCCTCGGCGTGCTCGCGGCCCGTCGCAGCGACGCGCGTGCCTTCCCGAGGGCCTGGGTCGCCGGCAGCGCCGCGATCGGGCCGGCGATGGCGCTGGTGCTGGCAGCGACGTGGCAGCCCGCCGCGCCGCTCGGCGCGCCGGTCTGGGCGCTGCACGTGGCGATGGTCGCGCTCGTGGCCACCGTGCGGGCCGAGCGTGCGCTGCGCCACGCCCCCGCGGACCCGTGGGCCGTCGCCTGCCACGCGGCCGCCGCGCTCCTGACCACCGGCTTCGCGCTGTCGATCGTGCTGACCGAGGCCGCGCTGACGCTCGCCCTCGCCGGGCTGGCGGTCGTGGCCGCCTGGCTCGACCGCCGCTTCGACGTGCCCGTCCTCGACCGCCTCGTCCAGTTCGGCGTCGTGGTCTGCGGCTGGCGGCTCACGCTCGACCCGGGGATCGACTGGGCGCTCGACGCCGCGCTCGGCGCCGTGCTCGCGGGCTTCCTCGGGACCATGGCGCTGCTCGGCTGGGCGCGCCACCTGCTCGCGGCGCGCGGGCGCCGGGCCGGCATGGTCGTCGCCGAGAGCGCCCTCTGGGGCCTCGGCGCGATCCTCGCGAGCGTGCTGCTCTACCGCGCGCTCGACGACGGCGGCGCGCGGGATACGCACTGGGCGCTCGCGCTGTTCGCCCTGATCTGGCTGACCTCGGCCGGGGTGCAGCTGGTGCGCACGGACCTCGGCGGCGCGCTGGCGTCGCTGCGGCGGATCCTCGCCGCGATCTTCGCCACGCTCGGGCTGACCATGCTGGCCCTCGCCGCGACCGTCGCCAACCCGCTGTTCGTCGACCGGGTCCTCGGCCCGCCGGTTCTCGACACGCTGGCGGTCGCCTACGCGCTGCCCGCGGGCGTCCTCGCGCTCGCCGCGCTGCGCCTCGACCGGCTGGACGCGCGCCAGCGGATCGGGTCGGCGGGGCTCGCGGCCCTCCTGGCGGCGCTATGGCTCGGCTTGGAGATCCGGCGACTATGGCAGGGAGCCGTCCTGTCGCGGCCGGAGGTGCTGGACGGCGAGCTCTACAGCTACACGGTCGCCCTGCTCGCCGTGGGCGCGGCGCTCCTGATCCTGGCGTTCCGGCGCCGGTCGACGCGGCTGCGCCGGATCGCGGTCGGGGTGATCGCGCTGACGGTCGCCAAGGTCTTCCTGATCGACATGAGCGGGCTCGCCGGGCTGATCCGGGTGTTCTCGTTCCTGGCCTTGGGGCTGGTGCTCGCCGGCCTCGCCTGGCTCGATACCTGGATGACGCGTCGGACGCGGCCGGGCGACGATCCGCCCTCGATGGGCGAGCGACCGCCTGCCCGGTGACGGGCGCCGGCCGCCTGAGGCCCGCCGTCACTGGCGGGCGGCGCGTCGCGCCGCCATCGCGACACGCCCGGATGGCGACCCGTGCGCCGGGGCGTGCGCGTTCGCCGAACGCCGCCCCGCGGCGGGCGAGGGCGGGGACCGCGCGCCGATGGGCTTCGGCGCGGTTCGGGAACGGCGGGTCGGTGGCGGGTGCGCTGCGACAGAGGCGGGATGACGAACGAGACGCCGCGAGGATCGCGACCCGAGGAGGCACCGCCGACGTGACCTGGCCGGTCGTACCGCTCCATGGCGCGACCAAGACCACCGCCCGCTGCCCGACCCGGGCGGCCCGGCGCCCCTACCCCGCGCGGCTGCGGTTGACGATCAGGATGCCGAGCCCGACGCAGGCGGCGCCGGCCGCGTCGGCGAGCCCGACCGGCTCGCCGACCAGCGCCCAGGCGAAGCCGACGCCGAAGGCGGGGTTGAGGAAGTGGAAGCTCGCCGCGCCCGCCGCCGAGACCCGTTCGACCAGCGCGAACCACAGAAGCGTCGCCGCGACGCCGGGCACCAGCACCGCATAGGCGAAGGCGGCGCCGAGCGCGGGGGTCAGCGTCGCGGCGGCGGGCAGCGCCAGCGGCTCCAGCGCGAGCGCGAGCGCCGCGCAGCCCGCCGCCCCCACCGCCATCTGCGCCGCGACCACCATCAACAGCCCCGTGCCGAAGCCGCCGCGCTTGACCGTGAGCGTCGCTACCGCGAGGCCCATGACGGCGAGGAGCGCGATGGCGACGCCCTCGGGCGCCACGCCGCCCGCGACGCGCGCGCCCATGATCCAGATCACGCCGGCGAAGCCGAGCGCGAGGCCCGCTGCCCGGCCCCGGCCCACCCGCTCGCCGAGGAGGGCGGCCGCGAGGGCCGCGACCACCAGCGGCATCGCCGAGGCCAGGATCGCCGCGAGCCCGGCCGGGAGCAGCGTCATCGCGTTGAACATGCCGCCGAGGTACACGGCGTTCTGGCAGAGCCCAAGCACCAGGATCGCGCGCCAGACCGCCCCGCCGCGCGGCAGGCGCTGGCCGAGCGCGAGCGCCAGCCCGCCCGCGATCAGCGCGGCGGCGGCGAAGCGCACGGCCGAGACCGTGAAGGGGGGCAGCGTCTCGACCAGGATCTTGCCGACCGAGAAGGCCGAGGACCAGATCAGCGCGAAGCCCACCCCCATGACGAGCGTGAGCCAGAGCGCGGGCTCGGAAGCGCCCTCGGCGGGCCGGGCGGCGGGGGCGTCGGTCATCGGGGCTCCGAGGGGCGGACGGGCGAGGCGCGAGGCTAGACGCTCGGGGACAGGGCGGGCCAGCCGGTTCGCGGCAAAGCCGCCATGCGGCCGTCCCGGCCCCTCGCACCGGAGCGGAAGGGCCGCCCGTGCGGGCCGGACTGCGACAACCTGGGCGTGAAGACGGGCGCTCTCGGACAACGATGCGTCGATTCCGGACGTGGTGATACCACGGCGCGCGCCTATATCCCGCGCCGTCGCCCGAACGATCCGCTCCGAACCCCTTCCCGGCCGAACGGCCCTCGGCGCGGCGACGCCCCTCTTCACCTCCGTCCCACAGGTCCTGTCATGGCCCGCACCGCCCTCGTCTTCGCCGCCATCGCCCTCGGCGCCGTCTACTCCCAGCTCGTGCCCGTCCCGGCCGAGCGGGCGTCCGCCCCCGCCGTCGCCTTCGACGCCACCCGCTGAAGCCCCGCGGCCCCGGCACGTCGCCACCACCGCCCGGCGGCGACGCCGGGCGGCGCCTTTTCCGGGCGCGACGGTTAGGCCGGGCCGCCTTCGCCCCCGCCACAAAGCGTCTTCCAGCCCGGGCGGGAAGGCGTGAGACCAAGAAGCCGGAGCGCCGGGGCCGATCCGATCGGGTCGGACGGCGCTCCGGCGGGGTCAGCGATCGAGCGTCGGCAGCCCGCCGCTCAGCGTCGTACGCGAGCGGCGCCCGAAGTCGGGCCGGCCCTCGGCCTGAAGCTCCTCCGAGAGCGCGCGGGTGCGCTCGGCCTGGCTCAGCGTGGTGCGCGGCCCCGACGGACGCGAGCGCGCGGCGGCCTCGAGGCGTCGGTCGAGCGCCTCGCGCTGCGCCTCCGAGAGCGCACGGGCGCGCCGGGCACGCTCGCGCTCCAGCGTGACGTCGTCCTGTTCGAGGCGATCCCGGTCCCCGGTGAGGCCCGCGAGGTCGCGCCGCGCCTCGCTCACGCGCCGGCGGCCCTCGGCGGCCACGTCCGGGCCGGGACCGGCGGGCCGGCGGGCCGCGCGGTCGAGCCGGATAGGCCGGTCGACGCGCTCCTCGAAGGTCTTGTCGTCGGGGGGGCGGCCCGCTCGCCCCGCGGGGAGCGTCCCGCCCGAGGGGCGCGGCGCGGCGGCGGCCGGCGGCGCGCCATCCGCCGGGCTCGGCCCAGTG
>JBHJHI010000066.1:0-92253 GCA_050330995.1 Paracoccaceae bacterium | reverse complement strand
TACTCACGGGGGTGGCTTTTGACAGCATCGCGCACCCAACGCCAGCTTGGGCGCCCATGAAACATCAGTGGGTTAGCTCAGCCGCCTCGTGCCGAAAGTCTATAATCGAAACCCTATTAGCCACCCCCGTGAGTAGTTACCTTGCCAGTGCCACGTCGCCCAAAAATAATTCTATTATCTCTATTTAGAAGTCCATGTTCTAGTCCCCCAACAGAAACAAAAGTCTGAGCTTGATCGTTGTCCGAAAGATCATCAGCTCTCTTTGTGATCCTTTGCAGGGCTTCATTCAAAGAAATTCTTTCACTACGAAAAAACATTCCCAATGTTCCTTTCACTAATGCGCCTCCGCCCAAGACATCCCACTCCCAGCCTCAACCAACAACGGCACCGTCAACCCCACCGCCGGCCGCTCCGCCCCTTCCATCACCTCTTTGACCACCTCGACGGTCTTCTCCGCCTCCCCCTCCGGCACCTCGAACAGCAGTTCGTCGTGCACCTGCAACAGCATCCGCCCCGACAGCTTCGCCTCTGCCATCGCGTCCGGCACCCGGATCATCGCGCGGCGGATCACGTCGGCGGCCGTGCCCTGGATCGGGGCGTTGATCGCCTGTCGCTCGGCGAAGCCACGGCCTGGCCCCTTGGTGGTGATGCCCGGCGTGTGGATGCGCCGGCCGAACAGGGTCTCCACGTAGCCGCGCTCGCGCGCGCCCTTCAGCGTGTCGTCGATATAGTCGCGGATGCCGGGGAACCGCTCGAAATAGGCGTCGATGAACTTCTGCGCCTCCTCGCGCGAGATCCGCAGGTTGTTCGACAGCCCGTAGGATGAAATCCCGTAGATCACCCCGAAGTTGACCGCCTTGGCTTGCCGGCGGATGTCGGGCGTCATCTGATCGAGCGGCACCCCGAACACTTCCGAGGCGGTGATGGCGTGGATGTCCTGCCCGTCGCGGAACGCCGATTTCAGCGCGGCGATGTCGGCGACATGGGCCAGGATCCGCAACTCGATCTGGCTGTAGTCGAGCGAGAGCAGCAGATTGCCCGCCTCCGGCACGAAGGCCCGCCGGATCGCCCGCCCTTCCTCGGTCCGCACCGGGATGTTCTGCAAATTCGGGTCCGAGGACGCGAGCCGCCCGGTCGAGGTCGCCGCCATCGAGAACGAGGTGTGCACCCGCCCGGTCTCGGCGTTGACGTGATCGACCAGCGCGTCGGTGTAGGTGGACTTGAGCTTCGAGATCCCCCGCCAGTCGAGCACCCGCGCCGGCAGCTCGTGCCCCTGCGCCGCCAGCCATTCCAAGACATCGGCGCCGGTGCCCCAGGCGCCGCCCTTGCCGCGCTTGCCGCCCGGCAGTTTCTGCTCGTCGAACAGTATTTCGCCCAACTGCTTCGGGCTGCCGACATTGAACTGACGGCCCGCCAGCTCGTGGATCTCGGCCTCCAGCCCCAGCATCTTCTGCGCGAAGCCGGATGACATGCGGGACAGCACGTCGCGATCGACCTTGATCCCGGCGCGCTCCATCGCCGTCAGCACCGGCACCAGTGGCCGCTCCAGCGTGTGATAGACTGTCGAGACCTTCTCCGCCGCAAGCCGCGGGCGCAGCACGTGCCAGAGCCTTAGCGTCACGTCCGCGTCCTCGGCCGCGTAAGGAGCGGCCTTCTCGATCGCCACCTTGTCGAAGGTCACCTTGCCCTTGCCGGTGCCGATCAGCTCGGCGATCGGGATGCAGCGATGCCCGAGGTGGAGCTGCGACAGCTCGTCCATCCCGTGCCCGTTCGAGCCGCTATCGAGCGCGTAGGACATCAGCATGGTGTCGTCGAACGGCTCGACGCGCATGTCGTAGCGCGCGAACACGTTGGCGTCGTACTTGGTGTTCTGCCCGATCTTCATCACGGCGCGGTCGGTCAGCACCGTCTTGAGCGCGTCGAGCGCCTCGTCGCGCTCCATCTGCCCCTCGACCCGCTTGCCGCCCGAGAACAGATCCGCCTCGCCCTCGACGTGGTTCACGGGGACGTAGACCGCCCGCCCGTCGCCGGCGCAGAGCGCGATCCCGACGATCTCGGCCACCATCTCGTCGAGCGCCGTGGTCTCCAGATCGACCGACAGAAGGCCGGTCTCGTAGGCGGCGGCGATCACCGCGTCGAGGCCTGCGCGGTCGCGCACCACGGCGTAGGCGGTCGCGTCGAGTGGCGCCAGCGTCCGCCGCGCGCCGGGCGCGTCCGCCGCCTTCGGCGTCTCGTCCTGCGGCTGCTCGACGGCGGCGAGGAAGTCGGTGACGCTGTCGTCGACGCGCGCCTCCTTGCCTCCGGTCGGGGCGGCGTTGCCCGCCGACGGGGCCGGGCGCTCGCCGACCGCCGGCGCGTCGGTGCCGTAGGCCTCGGCGATCCGCGCGGTGAGCGTGCGGAACTCCATCGAGGCGAGCCAGCCGAGCAGCCGTTCGGGGTCGGGCCGCTCCAGCGCGAAGTCCTCGGCCCTGTCCTCGACCGGCACGTCGTCCTTCAGCGTGACCAACCGGCGCGACAGCCGGATCTGGTCGGCGAAGTCGACCAGCGTCTGCCGGCGCTTCGGCTGCTTGATCTCCTCGGCCCGCGCCAGCAGGTCGTCGAGCCCGCCGTAGTCGCGCAGAAGCTGGACGGCGGTCTTCGGCCCGATCCCCGGCGCGCCGGGGACGTTGTCGCTGGCATCGCCGACCAGCGCCTGGAAGTCGACCATCCGCTCCGGGCCGACGCCCCAGTGCGCCTCGACGCCTTCGCGGTCGTAGGTCTTCTCCTTGATCGGATCGAGCATGACCACGCCGGAGCCCACGAGCTGGGCCAGGTCCTTGTCCGAGGAGACGATGGTGCAGTGCGCCCCCGCCTCGCGCGCGGCGCGGGCGTAGGTCGCGATCAGGTCGTCGGCCTCGAAGCCCTCCATCTCGATCGCGGGCAGGCCGAAGGCGCGGGTCGCCTCGCGGATCAGCGGGAACTGCTCGACCAGATCCTCGGGGGGCGCGGGGCGGTGCGCTTTGTAGTCTGGATAGATCTCGTTGCGGAAGGTCTGCGACGAGTGGTCGAAGATCACGGCCAGATGCGTCGGCGGCTCGATACCGAACCCCTGCACCATGCGATGGATCATGTTGCAGAAGCCCGCGACCGCGCCGACCGGCTTGCCGTCCGAGCGCCGCGTGAGCGGCGGCATGGTGTGATAGGCGCGGAAGATGTAGCCCGAGCCGTCGACGAGATAGAGGTGGTCGCCCTTCGATAGGCCCATCGTCAGTGGTCGTCCTCGTAGCCCTCGGCGAGCACGAAGCGCTTGTCGCAGTAGCCGCAGTCGACGAAGCCCCTCGAGCCGATGTGGTAGTACACCCGTGGATGGCCGAGCGCGGCGCCGCGCCCGTCGCAGTGAACGTCGCGGGTGGTGACTTCCTCGACCTCGGGCACATGTTCGGGCTGCGATGCGGTCATGGGGCGCGCGCTCTCCTCGTCGGGGCACAGGGGTCTCGTCGCGGCGCGGACCATAGCGCCCCCGCGCAGACGGTCCAAGGCGAGGAGGCACGCGATGCCCGAGAACGCGATCGAGGTTGCGGCGCTCGAGAAGACCTATCCGGCAGCCAGCGGCGCGGCGCCGAAGCGCGCGCTCGAAGGCATCGACCTCGACGTGCCGGCGGGCTCGATCTTCGGCCTGCTCGGGCCGAACGGGGCGGGCAAGTCGACCTTCATCAATATCCTCGCGGGCCTCGTCACCAAGTCGAAGGGCACGGTCCGGATCTGGGGGTTCGACCAGGACGTGAACCCGCGCCAGTCGCGCGCCGCCATCGGCGTGGTGCCGCAGGAACTCAACATCGACCCGTTCTTCACCCCGCTCGCGAGCCTGGAGACCCAGGCCGGGCTCTACGCCGTGCCGAAGCGCGAGCGGCGCTCGATGGAGATCCTCCGCCGCCTCGGGCTCGACGACAAGGCGCACGTCAACGCCCGCTCGCTCTCGGGCGGCATGAGGCGGCGCCTGCTGGTGGCCAAGGCGATGGTCCACGCGCCCTCGGTGCTGGTGCTCGACGAGCCGACCGCGGGCGTCGACATCGAACTCAGGCGCCTTCTCTGGGACTACGTGCGCGAGCTGAACGCCGCGGGCACCACGGTGATCCTGACCACGCACTACCTGGAGGACGCCGAGCAGATGTGCGACCGCATCGCCATCATCGACCGCGGCGCGATCGTCGCCAACGAGGAGAAGTCGACGCTGATGGCGCGGCTCGACCAGAAGACGCTGGTCCTGACCCTCGGCTCGGAGCCGGTCGGCACGCCCTACTTCGGTCCCGACCCGGCGGTCGCGGTCGAGCGGCGCGCGCCGACGGTGCTGGCGCTCACCTACTCGCGGCGCGCGACCACCGCGCTCGCGCTGATGGAGCGCGCGCGCGAGGCCGGTCTCGACATCGTCGACATCGCGACCGAGGAGCCGCACCTGGAGGAGGTGTTCCTGTCGCTGACGGGGCAGGGGGCCTCGGCGGGCCGGGCCGCCTGAGACGCACGCCCGTCGTTCCGACCGAAGGGGCTGCGGCGTGTCCGTCCGGAGCGACGGGGCCGGATGTCGCGAAAGCGTACACCTGCAGCGTCGTCGAACGCCGGGGCCGACGTCGTCGGGTCCGGTATCCCGTGCGGGCATCGCCCGCGCTTGCCGGGCGGACGCGACGTGATAGGACGCACGGGCGAGCGCCGTCGTCCGGAACGGGGCGCGTCAGCCTGCCACGACGAGGAACCCCGCTCATGAACGCCTCGCCCGCCTACGATCCCGAGAACGTGTTCGCCAAGATCCTGCGCGGCGAGATCCCCAACTCGACCGTCGCCGAGACCGAGCACAGCCTCGCCTTCCACGACATCGCGCCCAAGGCCCGCGTCCACGTGCTGGTGATCCCGAAGGGCGCCTACGTCGACGCCGCCGACTTCGGCGCCAACGCCTCGGAGGCGGAGCTGGCCGACTTCCAGCGCCTGGTGGCGCGGGTCGCGGCCGAGGCGGGCGTCGCGCCGTCGGCGGGCGGCGAGGGGTTTCGCCTGATCGCCAACACCGGCGTCCACGGCGTGCAGGAGGTGCCGCACTACCACATCCACGTCATCGGCGGCGAGCAGCTCGGGCGGATGCTGCCGAAGGCGGACTGAGACGTCCGCTCGCGGCTCAGCCGAGCGCCTCGGCGAGCGCGACGAGGTCGCCGGCCACCACGTCCCAGTCGTCCGTGGGCTCCAGATCGCTCGTCTGGCCGGGTCCGTGCTCGCGCGGGCGGGCGACGAAGCCGGTCGCGAGCCCGAGCGCGCGCGCCGCGGCGAGATCGCCGTTGTGCGCGGCGATCATCATCACCCGCCCGGGCGGCAGGTCCAACGCCTCGACCGAGCGCCGATAGGCGGCCGGATCGGGCTTGTAGGCGCGCGCCACCTCCGCGCCGAGGATCGCGTCCCACTCGATCCCGCCGCGGCGCGCGAGGCGGGCCATGAGCGCGATCGAGCCGTTCGAGCACGGCGCCACGAGGCGCCGCCGACGTATCGCCGCGATCCCCGCGACGCTGTCGGGCCAGGGGGGCAGCCGCTCCCAAGCGCGGTTGAGATAGGCGAGCGCCGCCTCGTCGAGCCGGCCCGAGTGTCCGCGCGCGACGAGCACGCGCTCCAGGTTCTCGCGATGCAGGACGTCGAGCGCGACGTAGCCGCGCGCGCCCGAGCGCACGCGCTCCATGGCCGGCTGGTACTCCGCGCGCCAGGCGTCGGCGACGGCATGGGCGTCGTCCTCGATCCCGGCGCTCGCGAAGACCCGTGCGACCTCCGCCGCGACGCCCGTGCGCCAGTCGACGACGGTGCCGAAGACGTCGAAGATCGCCGCCTCGATCCCGTTCACGCGTCCTCCGCCACGAGCCGACCCCTGTAGCGGATCATGGGGCCGAGGCCGCGCAGCGCCACGGCGATGTCGAAGCCGAAGGCGCCGTCGTCGGTGGCGAACTCCACCGCCTCGCTGAGGGGCAGCAGGACGCCGGGCAGGGGCAGGCGGCCGAGACGTCCCGCGGCGACGTCGAGGTGAAGTCGTCCGTCGCGCACGACGAGCGCGAGGTCGAAGGCCGAGGGACCGACGTGCTCGCGCACCCGGCCGGGACCGGCCGGCGCCAGCCGCGTCGACAACGCATGGCCGCCGAAGTCGCGATGCCACCGCTCGACATGGCCCTCGCGCGCGATGGCGATGGTCACGGGCACCGTCTCGGCGCTCGGCGGGAAGCCGAAGGCGCCGGCGATGCGCCGGGCGAGGCGGTTCGTGCCGCGCTCGACCCGGGCCTCGCCGCGAAAGCGGGTGGCCGGTCCCTCGTGAAAGGCGCGCACCGACGCGGGCAGCGCCGCCCAGTCCGCGCCGAGGGCCTCGGAGAACAGGCTCACCCGATCAGCCGGGCCCGGAGCGCCGGATCGGGCAGGGCGCATATTTCGGTGCGTCCGAGCACGGCGTAGCGGTTGCGGGCGACGCGCGCGTAGAGCCGGCGTCGCAACGGGGGCGGTGGCAGCACGGCGAGCGGGCAGACGAGGCGCGGCCAGCCCGAGAGCAGGCGCCCCGCCGCCGCGACGGCGTCCATGCCCTCGTAGGCGCGGCCCTCGTGCAGGCAGAGCCAACTGTCCGGGTCGTCCGGATCGAGCCCGTAGTGAAGCATCACGGCGCGGCCGAGCGGGGACTGCACCGCGCAGAGGCGAAAGCGTCGCGCCCGGTCGTGACGCGCGACGATCCGGGCCCAGACCGAGCAGAGCGTGCAGTCGCTGTCGACGAACAGCACCGGGCCGTCGTCGGGAAAGGCCGGCACGTCCGGATCGTCGCGATAGCTGTCGGGCGGTCGAGGCTCGTCATGGCTCACTCTCGAAGGCTCTTCTCGTAGTGTACCCGCTCGAAACCGGCGCCGAAAGTCGAGCGGCCGGTCTCGGCGTAGCCGAGGCGGGCGTAGAGGCGCTGGTTCTCGGTCATCACGACGTTGGTGTAGAGGCGCAGGCGACCGAGGCCGCGCGCCCGCGCGAGGTCCTCGGCGAAGGCGAGGAGGCCGCGCCCGCGCCCCGCGCCCTGACGGCCGGGCGCGACGGCGACGTTCTCGATCACGAGCGCGCCGTCTTGCGTGTAGGCGATCAGGTAGGCCTCGATCCCGTCCGCGCCGTCCACCACCCGGACCGCGCCCTCGGCGATGTGTTCGGCGAAGTCGGGCCGCATCGCCGGTGGCTCGCGCCCGTCGAGGCGGGGCACGTAGCGGGCGTAGGCCGCCTCGCCGAGCGCGACGAGAGCGGGCACGTCCGCCGGCGTGGCGGCGCGCGGCCTCACCGGACGCACGACGTCACCGGACGCACGGCGTCACCGGTCGTCGCCGATGCGTCCGCGGCGTTCGCCGACCTGCCCGCGGTGCAGGAGCAGGTGGTCGAGCAGCACGCAGGCCATCATCGCCTCGCCGACCGGCACGGCGCGGATGCCGACGCAGGGGTCGTGGCGGCCCTTGGTCACGATCTCCGATTCCGCCCCCGCGGTGTCGATGGTCCGGCGCGGCGTCAGGATCGAGGACGTCGGCTTCACCGCGAAGCGCACCACCACGTCCTGGCCGGTCGAGATGCCGCCCAGCACGCCGCCGGCGTGGTTCGAGCCGAAGCGCGGGCCGTCCTCGCCCATGCTCATCTCGTCGGCGTTCTCCGAGCCCCTGAGTGCGGCCGAGGCCATGCCCTCGCCGATCTCGACCCCCTTGACCGCGTTGATCGACATCATCGCGCCCGCGAGGTCGGCGTCGAGCTTGGCGTAGATCGGCGCGCCGAGGCCGGCGGGCACGCCCGAGGCGACCACCTCGATCACCGCGCCGACGCTGTCGCCTTCCTTGCGGAGGCCGTCGAGGTAGCCGGCCCAGTGCTCGGCGGCCGCCCGATCGGGGCAGAAGAACGGGTTCTCGTCCACCGCCCCCCAGTCCCAGGCGTCGCGGTCGACGCGGTGGGGGCCGAGCTGGACGAGCGCGGCCCGGACCCTGAGGTCGGGCAGGAGCGCGCCGAGCGCGGCGCGCGCCACCCCGGAGGCCGCGACCCGCGCGGCGGTCTCGCGCGCCGAGGACCGCCCGCCGCCGCGGTAGTCGCGCACGCCGTACTTGACCCAGTAGGCGTAGTCGGCGTGGCCGGGGCGAAAGCGCGTGGCGATCTCGGAATAGTCCTTCGAGCGCTGGTCGGTGTTGCGGATCGCGAGCTGGATCGGCGTGCCGGTGGTCACGCCCTCGAACGTGCCCGACAGGATCTCGACCTCGTCCGCCTCGCGGCGCTGGGTGGTGTAGCGGCTCTGGCCGGGACGGCGGCGGTCGAGCCAGCGCTGGATCGCGGCCTCGTCCAGCGCCACTCCCGGCGGGCAGCCGTCCACCGTCGCGCCGAGCGCGGGCCCGTGGCTCTCGCCCCAGGTGGTAACGCGGAAGAGGTGGCCGAAGGTGTTCAGCGACATGGGTAGCGCGCTCCGTGGCGGGTCGGACCGGAGGCCCGGCCGAGGCGATGCGTCGACGGCGCCGAGCCGGGCCGCGCGGGCCCCGCCGCGGGGCCGCGCGCCCGCGTCATAGACCGGGGCGGGCGGCGGGCGGAAGCCGTCGCGCACGCGGACGGTCGCGCGGCGCGACGGAACGCCGCTCCGGGCCGTCCGTTGCCCGCGGACCGAGGGCGGAGGGGCGCGACGATGGAATGGCTTCAGAGCAATGCGCCGGTGGTGTCGGCGGTGACCAGCATCCTGATGGTGTTCATCTGGTTCGCCTATCTGCAGCTCTTCCTGATGGAGTTCATGCGTCAGCGCCGCTCCTCGATCATCATCGCGCGGGGCGCGGGCACCGGCATCCAGGCGCACTGCCTCGTCGGCAACATGGGCGCGCAGCCGATCTTCATCGTGGCCATCATCGCGCGGATGCGGACCCCGAGCGACGACGTCCACGTCGACCTGACCGACCCCAAGCCGAGCGACGAGGTGGACGAGGCCGACATCGCCCGGCGCACCCGCCAGCGGCCGCTGACCCCCGGCAGCTACATGGACGGCGGCACCTTCGAGACCGCGCTCGACGCGCTGAACCGCCGACGCGGCTTCACCGACGGGCACAACACGCAGCCGGCGACCGAGGACGGGCGCACCAACCTGGAGATGCTGGTGTTCGCGGTGCACAGCGCCGACGACAACATTATCGCCGCCCGTCGCGACTTCTCGGTCGAGAAGCGCGACGGCGACTGGCAGCTCGTGCCCCAGCGTCTCAGCGCCGAGCAGATCCGCTCGCGCCGCGAGCGCAGGCGGCTGCGCCGCGAATGGGAGAAAGTGCTGATCTCGTGAGAGGCTGAGACGACGAGGGGCCCGCCGACGGATCGGCGGGCCCCCGGGTCGTCGCGACGTGGTGGAGGGTTACTCCTTGCCCTTCACCGAGGCCCAGACCTGACGGTTGGTGTAGTAGAGCAGCACTGCGAGCACGATCAGCATCAGGAAGTTGCGGATGCCCGCCTCCTTGCGCTCGACCAGCTTTGGCTCGGCCGCCCACATCAGGAAGGCGGTGACGTCCTCGGCCTCCTGCTCGACGGTCGGCTCGGGCGGCACGTACTCGCCAGTGTCCTCGCCATAGACGTCGTAGCTGACGTCGTCGCCGTAGAGCGGCTGGGCCATGTTGATCAGCCCGCCCGGATAGACGTCGTTGCCGTAGAGATAGGTGCCGGCCACCTCCTCGTCCTGGCCGTTGTAGGCGAGCAGGAGCGAGTAGATGTACTCAGGGCCGCCCATGCCGTTCACGAGCTGGCTGATGCCGGTGCCGTAGGGGCCGTGGAAGCCCGCGCGCGCCTTGGCGAGCAGCGACATGTCCGGCGCGCCGACGGCGTTGTTGGCCGGGAAGTTGTCGGTCGGCAGGCCCGGGCGCATCTCGCCCGTGTCCGGGTCCTCGATCTGGTACTGCGCGGCGATGGCGCGGACCTGCTCGTCGGGGAAGTTCGGCCCGGTCTCGTCGCCGAGCGAGCGGAACGAGACGTACTTCAGCCCGTGGCAGCCCGAGCAGACGTTCTGGTAGACTTGGAAGCCGCGCTGGAGCTGGAACTGGTCGAAGCTGCCGAACGGCCCCTCGAAGCTGAACTCGTGGTCGGTGACCGCGCCGCCTTCGCCGGCCGCGAAGGCCGCCCCCGGAAGGGCGACCGCGCCGGCCACGAGAGCGGCCTTGATGATGGTTCGCATGACGGTCTCTCTCGCGTCTCGGGTTACTCTGCCGGCGTGGCCGAGCCGGCGGTCTGGGTCAGCTTGCCCGCACCCACTTCCGGGTGCTCGCGGGCGAAGGCCTCCTCGACGGTCTTCGGCTCGTCCTCCGGCGTCTCCAGGATGCCGAGCACCGGCAGGATCACCAGGAAGTAGGCGAACCAGTAGATCGTGCCCAAGAGCGAGATCGTCGGGATCAGGCCCTCGGCCGGCATGCCACCCGCCCACATCAGGACGAAGAAGTCGACGACGAGCAGCCAGAAGGCGATGCGCAGCATCGGGCGATACTTGGCCGAGCGCACGCGGCTCGTGTCGAGCCAGGGCGCGAGCGCCAGGATCGCGATCGAGCCGAACATCGCGATCACGCCGCCGAGCTTGGCGTCGATGAACAGGATGTCGAAGGTGATCGCGCGCAGCATCGCGTAGAACGGCAGGAAGTACCATTCAGGAACGATGTGCGACGGTGTGACCAGCGGGTTCGCCTCGATGTAGTTATCCGGATGGCCGAGGTAGTTCGGCATGAAGAACACGATCGCGACGAACACGATCACGAACACGACCACGGCGTAGAGGTCCTTGATCGTGTAGAACGGGTGGAACGGCACGGTGTCCTTGGCCGCGGTCTCGCGGTCGGTCTTGCGGATGTCGATGCCGTCGGGGTTGTTGTTGCCGGTGGTGTGGAACGCCCAGACCTTGGCGAGCGACAGCCCGAGGATCATGAACGGCATCAGGTAGTGCAGCGAGAAGAACCGCGTCAGCGTCGCCTGATCGACCGACGGGCCGCCGACCAGCCAGACCTGCAGCGGCTCGCCGATCAGCGGCAGCGCCGAGAACAGCCCGGTGATCACGGTCGCGCCCCAGTAGGACATCTGGCCCCAGGGCAGCACGTAGCCCATGAAGGCGGTGCCCATCATCAGCAGGTAGATCAGGATGCCCATGATCCACGTGATCTCCCGCGGCGCCTTGTACGAGCCGTAGTACAGGTTGCGGAAGATGTGCGCGTAGACGGCGACGAAGAACGCCGAGGCGCCGTTCATGTGGATGTAGCGGATCAGCCAGCCGCCGTTCACGTCGCGCATGATGTGCTCGACCGAGGCGAAGGCGTGGTCGACGTGCGGGACGTAGTGCATCACCAGCACGATGCCGGTGACGATCTGGACCATCAGGAACGCGAACAGCACGACGCCCCAGATCCACATCCAGTTGAGGTTCTTCGGGGTCGGGAAGTAGAGGAAGTCGACGGCCATGCGGATCACCGGCAGGCGAGTGTCGACCCACTTCTCGATCTGGGTTCCCGGCTCGTAGTGCTTCTGCGGAATGCCGCTCATGCGGGGCTCTCCTTAACCGATCTCGATGGTCGTGTCGTCGACCATCTGAATGGGCGGGACGGCGAGATTGGTCGGCGCGGGGCCCTTACGGATGCGCCCCGAAGTATCGTAGTGCGAGCCGTGGCAGGGGCAGAACCAGCCGCCGAAGTCGCCCGCCTCGCCGAGCGGGATGCAGCCGAGGTGGGTGCAGACGCCCACCATGACGAGATACTTGCCCGCCTCGTCGAGCGAGCGGGCGGTGTCGGGCTCGGGGTCCTTCAGCGCGCCCACGTCGACCGCGCGCGCCTCGTCGATCTCAGCCTGGGTGCGATGGCGCATGAACACGGGCTTGCCCTGCCACATCACCCGGACCTGCTGGCCTTCCTGGATGTCGCCGATCGAGGCGCGGATCGTGGACAGCGCGCGCACGTCGGCCGACGGGTTCATCTGGTCGATCAAGGGCCACACCATCGCGCCGGTCACGACCACGCCGGTCGCCGCGGTCGCCACGTAGAGGAAGTCGCGACGCGTGCCCTCGTCGTGTTCGTTGGTCGTGTCTGCCACCTGTTTCCCTCCTCGGTGATCGCTGGCCGTGCGGGACGCCGTAGGGGGGCGGCGGAGCCCGGGTCGCGCGAGCGCGATACGTCCCGGCCGTTTGCAGCCGACTTAAAGAAGGGCGGGCGCGGGGTCTACAGCCGCGTGGGGCGCACGTTGCCGCAGAGACGCCGCGTATCGACGCGCCCGTCCCGGAGGCGGCCGCCCTCCGACGGGCGGCGGCGCTCCCGTGCAGCGAAATCCGGGCCGCGTGCCGCGACGTCGTTCCGTCGAGGGGCAGAACCCGATCCCGCACGAGCCGTTTGGTGCCCGTCACGATGAACGCCACGACCGAGGAGACCGACCATGGGCATCGAACACATCGTCATTTTTCTCTTCCTCTTCACGCTCGGCGGGGGGCTGATCCATGCCTACCTGAACAAGCGCAAGACCGAAGAGCTGCACGCCCAGCACACGACCACCAACTACTCGATCCCGCAGGTGTATCAGACCTGCACCGACAACCGTCAGTGCGCGATCGGCCTGAACCGGGTCTGAGAGCGACGCGACGACGGTGCGGCGGCTACTCGGCCGCCGCACCGATGAACCCGCCGGACTGGCGCGACCAGAGGCGGGCGTAGAGACCGTCCCGGCCGAGCAGTCGCGAGTGCGTGCCGCTCTCGACCACCCGGCCGCGATCCATCACCACGATCCGGTCCATGTGCGCGATCGTCGACAAACGGTGCGCGATCGCGAGCACGGTGCGCCCCTCCATCAGCCCCTCGAGCGCGGCCTGGATCTCGGCCTCGACCTCGCTGTCGAGCGCGGAGGTCGCCTCGTCGAGCACCAGGACCGGCGCGTCCTTCAGGATCGCGCGGGCGATGGCGATGCGCTGGCGCTGTCCGCCCGACAGCTTGACCCCGTTCTCGCCGAGGTGCGCCGCGTAGCCGGCGCGCCCGCGCGGGTCACGCAGATCGACGATGAACTCGTGCGCCGAGGCGCGGCGGGCGGCGGCTTCGGCGGCCGCCCGCCCGGCCTCGGGGTCGCCGTAGAGAATGTTGTCGAGCGCCGAGCGGTTGAACAGCGCCGGCTCCTGCGTGACGGTCGCGATCTGGCGGCGCAGCCAGTCCTGCGGCACGTCGCGGATGTCGTGCCCGTCGAAGGTGACGCGGCCGGTCTCGACGTCGTGCAGGCGCAGGAGCGTCGAGACGACCGTGGACTTGCCCGCCCCCGAGGGACCGACGAGGGCCACCTTCTCGCCCGGGCGCACTTCCAGATCGACGCCGTCGAGCCCCCCGCCGCGCTCGCGGTCCTCGCGCCCGTAGCGAAAGCGCACGCCGGCGAGGCGCAGGTGGCCGCGCGGCGGACCGGGCGGCGGTGCGGCGCCCTCGCGATCGGTCAGCCCGTGCGGCGGCGACAGGGTCTTCATCCCGTCCTCGATCACGCCGACGTCGGTGAAGATCGTCATCGCCACGAAGCTGATCCAGCCCGACATGTGCGAGAGCCGCATGGCGAGCAGCCCGGCCATGGTCACGTCGCCGATCGTGGTCCCGCCCGACTGCCAGAACCAGAGTGCCGCCCCGATCAGCACGACCGGCAGCACGCCCGAGAGCGCCGCGAGCGCGGCGCGGAAGGCCCAGACCGTGCGCCCGAAGCCGAGCTGGCTCGCGCGGTGGCGCCCGAGCGCGTGGCGCGCGGCGTCCTCCTCGCGGCCGGCGTGCGCGAACAGCTTGACCGTCTCCATGTGCGCGATCTGGTCGACGAGCTGGCCAGAGAGCCCGGACTTGGTGTCGGCGCGCACCCGCGCGCGCTCGCGGATGCGCGGCAGGAAATGGCCGACGAGGGCGAGGTAAGCCGCGAACCAGACGAGCAGCACGAGCGCGAGCCGCCAGTCGGCCGCGACGAGCACGATGGCCGCGCCCGCGACGGCGGCGAGGCCGTAGGCGATGGCGTTCAGGAACTCGTTGACCGCCGAGGCCAGCGAATTGCCGGTCTGCAGCTCCTTCTGGCTGATGCGGCCCGCGAAGTCGTCCTGGAAGTAGCTCATCGCCTGGCCGAGCGTATGGCGGTGCAGCCGCCAGATGCCGGCGTGCAGGAGCCCCGGCCCGATCGCGAGGCTGGAGACGCCCGAGGAGACGATCATCAGGAGCGGGCGCACGAGGAGCAGGAACACCCCGACCGCGAGCAGCACCGGCCACTCGTCGGCGAAGAAGGCCGAGGGGGTCTCGGCCGCGCCCGCGAGATCGACCACGCGCCCGATCGCCCAGGCCGCTCCCGCCTCGGCGAGGCCGGAGGCGAGGGTGGCCACGCCCATCAGCCAGATCGCGGGCTCGCAGCCCTTCACCAGCCAGCGGAAGAAGGCGCCGAGGCGCTGCGGCGGCGGTCCGTCGCCGGGACGGAACGGGTCGAACAGCGTCTCGAACGGGCGGGCGAGGCGGCCGATCGGCGGGCCGGCGATCTCGTGGCCGAGCGTGTCGGGCGGGCGGCGCGGGTCGCTCACGCGGCCGTCTCCGCCTCGGCGCCCGCGTCGATGAAGCCGCCCGACTGGCGCGCCCAGAGCCGGGCGTAGAGCCCGCCCGCGGCCAGCAGGTCGTCGTGGGTGCCTTCCTCGACCACGCGGCCCTCGTCGAGCACGACGATGCGGTCCATCTGCGCGATGGTCGAGAGGCGGTGCGCGATCGCGATCACAGTGCGGCCCTTCATCAGATCGGCGAGACTGTCCTGGATCGCGGCCTCCACCTCGCTGTCGAGCGCCGAGGTGGCCTCGTCGAGGATCAGGATCGGCGCGTCCTTCAGGACGGCGCGCGCGAGGGCGATGCGCTGGCGCTGGCCGCCTGAGAGCTTGACGCCGCGCTCGCCGACCTCGGCGTCGAGCCCGGAGCGGCCGTCGCGGTCGGCGAGATCGGCGATGAACTCGTTCGCCGCCACCTTGCGCGCGGCCATCCAGACCTCGGCGTCGGTCGCCTCGGGGCGGCCGTAGCGGATGTTGTCGCGGATCGAGCGGTGCAGGAGCGCGGTGTCCTGCGTCACCATCGCGATCTGCCGGCGCACGCTCTCCTGCTCCAGATCGCGCAGGTCCTGGCCGTCGATCAGCACGCGCCCTTCCTCCGGATCGAAGAAGCGCAGGCACAGGTTGACGAGGGTCGACTTGCCCGCGCCGGAGCGGCCGACGAGGCCGACACGCTCGCCGCCCGCGACGTCGAGCGTGATGCCGCGCACGCCGCCCGAGCCGCGGCCGTAGTGGTGATGCACGTCCTCGAAGCGGATCGCGCCCTCGGTCAGCCGGAGCGGCGCGGCGCCCGGCGCGTCGGGCAGGCGCAGGGGCTGGGCGATGGTCTCCATCCCCTCCTGCACGGTGCCGACGTTCTGGAACAGCATCGAGACGGTCTGCATGATCCAGTCGACGAGGCCGGACATGCGAAGCGCGATCGCGAAGGCCGCCGCCACGATGCCGGGCGTCACCGCGCCCGCGCTCCAGAGGTAGACCGCGTAGCCGACCACGCCGCCGTAGAGCAGGACGTGCAGCGCCGACATCGCGCATTCGAGCCGGGTGTAGAGCCGGGTCTGGCGCGCGAAGGTCCAGCGGAACTCCTCGAGCGCCTCGCGCGCGTAGGCCTCCTCGCGCTCGGCGTGGGCGAAGAGCTTGGCGGTCTGGATGTTGGCGTAGGCGTCGACGACGCGTCCGGCCAGCGTCGAGCGCGCCTCGGCGACGTCCTTGCCGACGGCGACGACGCGGGGGATGAACCAGGTGGCGACCAGCGCCACCGCGCCGACCCAGGCGCCGAGCGGGATCAGGAGGCGCCAGTCGGCGTCGGCCAGCACCAGCGCCGAGCCGACGGTGAACACGGCCACGAACCAGATCGCGTCGGTGACGTGGTAGACGCTGTCGCCGATCGCGGGGGCGAGCTGGATCTGCTTGTTGGCGATGCGCCCCGCGAAGTCGTCGGCGAAGAACCCGGTCGACTGGCGAAGCATCTTGCGGTGGGTGCGCCAGCGGATCAGCGCGCCGTTCACGGGGTAGAACCCCTGGCCCATCAGCACCGCGTAGGCGACCCGCGTCAGCGGCGCGATCACCAGCGCCACCACGATCATGAAGACCAGCGTCGAGGAATGCTCGGCCCAGAGCCGCGTCGGCTCGGTGTTCGTCAGCATGTCGATCAGCTGCGCCGAGAACGCCACCAGCGCCGCCTCGGTCAGCGCGCCCACGAAGCCGATCGCGAGCCCGCCCAGGATCACCCAGCGCGTCGGGCGCAGGAAGTGCAGCACGAAGGGCACCAGCCGGTTCGGCAGCGCCTCGCCGGCGGTGCCGCCGGCGTAGGGGTCGACCAGCCGCTCGACGGGGTGGAGCAGGCGGTCGAACAGCGGGCGTCGGGCGTCGTCGGTCACGAGCGGGTTCTCTCGCCGGAGCTGGAGGCGCCTCGAGCGGGCGGGCCGTACGGTGCGTCACGAGATGGGAGGGGGTGCGCCCCGATCAAGCGCGCGGCGTCCTTGCCCGTGGGCACCGCCAAGCGGAACGGCATCCGTGGTTGCGGAAGCTCAACCGCATCAAACGATCGAGGCCGTTTCCGGTTCCTGCTCGCCGGCCTCGATCCGGCCCCGATGTTGCGCGATAGGGCTCCACCACCGTCCCAGCGCGGCACAGTCGCGTTTCGCGGGAAGGGGCGAGGGGCGGTCTCACGCGTGGATCCCGGGGGGGACATTCATGATCTCGAAACGAAAGGCGGCGCGTCTGCTCTGCGCGTCGCTCGCCGTCGCCTCGGCGTCCGGGGCAGGCCCCGCCGGCGCGGCGAGCGTCGAGTTCCTGACCAAGCTGACGGCGCCGGGCGGCGCGGCGGACGACCAGTTCGGCATCTCCGTCGCGCTCTCGGGAACGACGGCGATCGTCGGCGCCCAGGGCAGGAACGCCTCGACCGGCGCCGCCTATCTGTTCGACGCCGCCACCGGCGAGCATCGCGCGACCCTCACCGCGACCGACGGCTCGGCGGGCGACGATTTCGGCTACACCGTCGGGCTCGACGGCACGACGGCTCTCGTCAGCGCGCGCGGGAGCGCCGAGGGACGCGGGGCGGCCTACCTGTTCGACACCGCCACGCAGGCGCAGTTCGGCAAGCTCACGGCCGACGACGGGGCGCCGGGCGACAGGTTCGGCAATTCCGTGGCGCTCGACGGTGGCGTCGCGGCGGTCGGCGCGGTCGGCGACGACCGGTTCCGCGGCTCCGCCTACCTGTTCGACGTCGACACGGCGACGCAGCTCCGGAAGCTGCAGGCCGACGACGGACGCCGGGAGGACGCCTTCGCCTCCTTCGTGGCGATCGAGGGCGACAACGTGCTCGTCGGCTCGCGGCTCGACGACGACAACGGGCCGAACAGCGGCTCGGCCTACCTGTTCGACGCGACGACCGGCGCGCAGCGCTCGAAGCTCACCGCGAGCGACGGCAGGGGAATCGACGAGTTCGCCCGCTACGTCGCGCTGGAGGGAGACACCGCGCTCATCGGCGCGCGCCGGGACAACGACGACGGCTACGAGAGCGGCTCCGCCTATCTCTTCGACATCGCCGATCCCCTGCCCGCGCGCACCGAGCGCCTCAAGCTGACGGCCCCGGACGCGCAGACCGGCGACCGCTTCGGGCGATCGGTGACGCTCGACGGCGATCTGGCCCTGATCGGCGCCTTCCGGGACGACGACAACGGGGTCGACGGCGGCTCGGCCTACCTGTTCGACGCGACGACGGGAGACATGCTCTCCAAGATCCTCGCGCCCGACGGCGCGGCCGACGACGAGTTCGGCTACTACGTCTCGATCGCGGGCGATCTCCTGCTGATCGGCGCGCCGTTCCACGACGTCGCGGGGCGCTCGGACCAGGGGGCGGCCTACCTGTTCCGAGTGAACGACGCGGTGGTGCCGTTGCCGGCGAGCGCGTGGTTCTCGCTGCTCGGCCTGGGCGCCATCGCCCTCGTCGGGCTCGGTCGCAGGACGGCCTAGCCCGCGGCCGGGCATCGCGGTCGCCGTCCCGCTCCCCGGGACCTTCGATCCGGACGGATCCGGGCCGGCGGTCCGCGCGGCGCCTGCCTCGCGCGACCTCGCGCGGCGCCCGCCTCGCGCGGCGGCGAGTCGCTTCGGCGGCGCGGTGGTGACAGGCGCGCCGCGCCGTCCTAAGGCAGGGGCGGCGCGGAAGAGGAAGGCGGGCGATGGACGGCACCGACGCGACCATGGAGGCGCGGAAGGCGCGGGCGGCGGACTGGTTCGCGGCGCTTCGCGACGACATCTGCGCGGCCTTCGAGCGGCTGGAGGACACCCAGGACACCGGCCCCTTCGCCGATCTTGCGCCGGGCCGCTTCGAGCGCACCGAGACCCGCCGCGCCGGCGAGGGCGAGGGCGACCAGGGCGGCGGCCTGATGTCGGTCATGCGTGGCGGGCGGGTGTTCGAGAAGGTCGGCGTCAACGTCTCGGCCGTCTACGGCACTCTGGGCGCGCAGGCGCAGCGCTCGCTCTCGGCGCGCAAGGAGCTGCCGGGCCTGGCGTCCGACCCGCGCTTCTGGGCCTCGGGCATCAGTCTGGTGGCGCACCTGCGCAGCCCGCGGGTGCCGGCCGTCCACATGAACACGCGGATGTTCTGGACGCCCGCCGCCTGGTGGTTCGGCGGCGGCACCGACCTCAACCCGATGTGGGAGGTGGCCGAGGACACCCGGTTCTTCCATTCGACGCTGGAGGAAGCCTGCGCGCCGCACGGCGACGACCTCTATCCGCGCTACAAGGCCTGGGCGGACGAGTACTTCTTCATCAAGCACCGGGGCGAGGCGCGGGGCGTCGGCGGCATCTTCTACGACGACCACTGCACCGGTGACTGGGAGGCCGACTTCGCCTTCACCCAGAGCGTCGGGCGCGCCTTCCTCGACGCTTGGCTGCCGATCGCCGAGGCGCGGCGCACCGAGGCCTGGACCGAGGAGGAGCGCGCGATCCAGCTGTTCCGCCGCGGGCGCTACGCCGAGTTCAACCTCGTCTACGACCGCGGCACCCGCTTCGGGCTGGAGACCGGGCACAACATCGAGGCGGTGCTGATGTCGATGCCGCCGCTCGCGAGCTGGCCCTGACGCACCGCGCCTCGGACGACGCTCCGACACCGGCAGAGACGACGCCCCGACCGACACCCGCCGGCACGGCGCGCTGACCGGCGCGGCGCGATGCCGCCCGTGACGTGCGGTCGGGCGCGCCATCGCGAGCGGGCGCCATATTCTTCCGCCTGTGTCGTCCTCCGCGCGCATGGACCATCCCGCCGACCCCGGCCCGCGATCCCGGTCGCCGTGGCCGCGCGGTCTCGCGTTGCCCTCGCGGGCCGGGATCGCGCTCGCCGCGGGGCTGTTCCCGCGTCTCGCGCGCATGGGGTTCGACGCGCCGACCGCCCTGCCGCCGGCCGCCCGGCTCGCCTTCGCGCTCCTCTGCCTGCCGCGTGCGGCGGTCTGGACGCGCCGTGCCTGCCGCTTCGAGCGCGACCTCGACCGGGGCGCGAGCCTCGGGCGGGCCGCCGCGCGGCTGATCGCGCCGCTCGTGCGCCGGCTCCACCACCGCGCGCTCGGGCCGGTGCCGGCCGAGGGGCCGCTCCTGCTGGTCGCCAACCACGCGGGCCTCGGCGACGCGCTCGGGGTGCTCGCCACCGTGGCCCGTCGCGACGTGCTGATCCTGGTGCGCGACGACGCCTTCCTGCGCGCGCTGCCCGCGCTCGGGCGCCGCCTCGTGACCATGCCGAAGGGCGAGGCTTCCGCCGCCCCGGCCCTCGCCGCGCTCGTGCGTCATCTGCGCCGGGGCGGCGCGGTGCTGATGTTCCCGGCCGGGCGGATCGAGCCCGACCCCGGTCTCGACCTCGACGGCGCGCGGGCCGCGCTCGCCGGCTGGTCAGCGCGCCCCACGGTGCTCGCGCGCCGGGTGCCGGGGCTGGTGGTGGTCGCCGCGGCGGTGGGGCGGCTGAGCCCGCCGCGCGCCGTCCGCCTCGCGCGCCGGCTCGCCGCGGACGACGAGGCCGAGCGCTCGTACCTGCGCGGCGTGGCGCAGATGTTCCTGCCGGGCGTCGCCCGCGCCGAGCCGGTGGTGGCGCTGCGTCCGCTCCGGCCGGGCGAGGGACGCGACGGTGCGGCGCTTCGCCAGGCGATGGCCGCGCTCCTCGCCGAGGCGGCCGAGCCCGACGCCGTCGGCATGGCTTCGCCGACGCTCTCCGGCCGGCCGCTTCGCCCGTAGAGCGGAGGCTCGCGCGCACCGGGCGGCCTTTCCGACGGAACGGCGAGCGCGCGCTCTCCCGAGCCGTCACACGATGTCGAGCGGCGTCGCGCGCGTCGGCGGCGGGAACGCCTCGTCGATCGCGGCCATCCGCGCCTCGTCGAGCCGCACCGCCGCCGCCTCGGCCAGCGCGTCGACATGCTCGATCGTGGCCGCCTTCGGGATCGGCACGGCGCGGTCATGGGTCGTATGCCAGGCGAGCGCGAGTTGGGCCGGCGTCAGGCCGACCTCCTCGGCCAGGGCGGCGAAGCGGCGGTTGCGCGCCATCGCCGCGGGCTCGATCGGGGTATAGGCGACGCCGGCGATTCCGGCCTTCGCCATCGCGGGCAGCAGGTCGAACTCCACGCCCCGCCGCGCCGGGTTGTACATCACCTGGTTCGCGTCGACCGCCGCGTCGTCGCCGGTCTCGACCAGCCGCGCGAGGCCGCGCGCGTCGACGTTCGAGACGCCGAAGGCGCGGATCAGCCCCGTGTCCAGAAGCCCGCGCGCCCCGGCCAGCGTCTCGGCGATATCGACGCCGCCCGGCCAGTGCAGCAGGTAGAGATCGAGCCGGTCGGTGCCGCGGCGGTCGAGCGAGGCGGCGCACGACGCCGCCATGCCGGCCTCGGTCGCGTTCCAGGGATAGACCTTCGAGCACAGGAACAGCCGATCGCGGTCGAGCCCCGCGATCGCCTCGCCGACGATCCGCTCGGCCTCGCCGTCGGCGTACATCTCGGCGGTGTCGATATGGCGAAACCTCCGCTCGACCGCCCGGCGGATCGCCGCGATCTCCTCGCCCCGGCGGTCCGGGTCCTCGCCCATGCGCCAAGTGCCGAGGCCGACCGCCGGCATGGAAAGCCCCGACTTCAGCGCGACGTCGCGCGCGAGCGCGTCTTCGGTCATGGACAAGCCTCCTCTCGCCTCTCGCGCGGCCAACGCGGGCGGGCGGGGGCGCGTCTCACTCGGCGGCGAGCGGCTCGGTCGCGGGCGGCACCAGCTTGCCGGGGTTCATGATGCCGGCCGGGTCGAGCGCGGTCTTGATCGCGCCCATGACGTCCCAGGCCGCGCCGTGCTCGGCGGCCATGTAGCGCGCCTTGCCGAGGCCTACGCCATGCTCGCCGGTGACGGTGCCCCCGAGGCGCAGCGCCCGCTCGGAGAGATGGGCGGCGAGGCGTTCGGCCTCGGTCTTCTCCGCCGCCACCGAGGGGTCGATCAGGATCGAGAGGTGGAAGTTGCCGTCGCCGACGTGGCCGACGAGCGGGGCCATCAGGGGCGAGGCGTCGAGGTCGGCGCGGGTCTCGGCGATCGCCTCGGCGAGCCGCGAGATCGGCACGCAGATGTCGGTGACGTAGCCCTTCGCGCCGGGTCGCAGCGCCTGCTGCGCGTAGTAGACCTGATGGCGCGCGGCCCAGAGGCGGCTCCGCGCCTCCGGCTCGCGCGCCCAGTCGAAGGCCGAGGCGCCGTTGTCGGCCGCGAGGGCCTGCACCGTCTCGGCCTGCTCGGCGACGCCCGTGCCCGATCCATGGAATTCGAGGAACAGCGGCGGCCGCTCGGGCATGTCGTAGCCCGAGTGCGCGTTGAAGCCGCGGATGGTGAGCGCGTCCAGAAGCTCGATCCGCGCGATAGGCACGCCGCACTGGATGGTCTCGATCACGGTCCTGACCGCGTCGTCGACGCTGTCGAAGGCGCAGGTCGCGGCCGAGATCGCCTCGGGCTGGCCGTGGAGGCGCAGCGTCAGCTCGGTGACGATCCCGAGCGTACCCTCGGAGCCCACGAACAGCCGCGTGAGGTCGTAGCCGGCCGAGGACTTGCGCGCCCGGGTGCCGGTGCGGATCACCCGCCCGTCCGAGAGCACCACTTCGAGCGCCAGCACCGATTCGCGCATGGTGCCGTAGCGCACCGCGCAGGTGCCGGACGCGCGCGTCGCGGCCATGCCGCCCAGGGAGGCGTCGGCGCCGGGGTCGACGGGGAAGAACAGGCCGGTGTCACGCAGCTCCTCGTTCAGCCGCTTGCGGGTGACGCCGGGCTGGACCACCGCGTCCATGTCCTCCGGATGCACGGCGAGCACGCGATCCATCCGGCTCATGTCGAGGGAGACCCCGCCCGCGACCGGGATGACGTGGCCTTCGAGCGAGGTGCCCGTGCCCCACGGCACGATCGGGCAGGCGTGGGCCGC
This sequence comes from Paracoccaceae bacterium, assembly GCA_050330995.1. Lineage (GTDB taxonomy): Bacteria > Pseudomonadota > Alphaproteobacteria > Rhodobacterales > Rhodobacteraceae > Thermohalobaculum. The sequence continues at coordinate 69,799 of JBHJHI010000066.1, read as the reverse complement.
GCAGGCACGCGCGACCTCGGCGACCTCCTCGGTGGTCTCGGGCCAAATCACCGCGTCGGGCAGGTGGGCGGCATGGTGCGCCTCGTCGTGGCCGTGCTGTTCGAGGATCGCGGCCGTGCGGCTCAGGCGATCGCCGAAGCGCGGGGCGAGCGCGCTGATGGCGGTCTCGATGGTCATTGGGCGTCCTCCCTCGCGCGGCGTTCCTTCCACGGCGCCGAAGCCGTCGAGCCCGCGGGACGCACCGTCCCGGGCGGGTCCCGCCGCTCGCTCTGGAAAGCCGGTCCGGCTCTCGCTAGCCATGGGCTCGGGTAGCCATAGCGGGGCGCGGGTCCGGGGTCGAGCGATGCTCTTCATGGTAATCGAGCGCTTCGACGGCGACGACATGGCGCCGGTCTATCGCCGCCTCGCCGAGCGCGGACGCGGATTACCGGAAGGCGTCGCCTTCGAGGCGTCGTGGGTCGAGATCGGCTGCGGGCGCTGCTTCCAGCTCATGCGCGCCGACGATGCCGCGGCGCTCCGGACATGGGTGCTCGGCTGGCGCGGCGCCGGCGTGCGCTTCGAGGTCGTGCCCGTGACCACCGGCGCCGAGACCGCCGCTCTCTATGCCGCCCTGCGCGAGGAGGAACCCACGTGACCGAGCCCGTCTTCGACGCCGCCCCGATCCGCTCGACCACCCAGACCGTCCTGCCCGACTGGATCGACTACAACGGCCACATGAACGTGGCCTACTACCTGCTCGCCTTCGACCGCGCGCTCGACGAGATCTACGATCTCTGGGGCAACGGCCCCGCGCTCGTCGAGAGCCACAACATGGGGCCGATGGCGCTGCAGAGCCAGCTCCACTACCTGCGCGAGCTGCTCGAAGGCGAGCGCTTCCACTGCGAGGTCGTGCTGCTCGACTGCGACCACAAGCGGGTCCACGTCTTCGTCACCATGATCTCCGAGCGCAGCGGCGAGGCGGCGGCGACCTACGAATCGCTCTCGATGAACGTCGATCTCGGCCAACGCCGCTCGACGCCCTTCCCCGACGACCTGCACGCCCGGCTCGACGCCTGTCGGCGCGCGCAGGCCGACCTGCCGCGTCCGCCCCAGGTCGGCGCACGCATCGGCATTCGCCGCCGCTGAGCGCCCGGCGCCCTTTCCAACGCGGCTCGCCGGCGCCTAAGACGGGGATCTGGCGCAGGCGGACCGAGGCGATGGCGGACGGCACCGACAGCGCGGGCGGCTCACGGACGCGCGGCGCGGGATGGCGCTGGCTCTCGCGCCTGCGCGTGGTCCTGCGCGTCCTCGGCCGCGCGATCGCGCGCGAGGGGCTGCGCGGCCAGGTCCCTCTCCTCGGGCTGAGCGTGGTGGTGGGCGTGGTCACCGGCTACGTCGTCACCGGCTTCCGTCTCGGCATCGCCGGGCTGCAGACGCTCTTCTACGGCGCGTCCAACGCCGAGATCCACAGCCACGCCGCCTCGCTGCCCTGGTATCTGGTGCTGCCGGTGCCGATCCTCGGCGGGCTGGCGGTCGGCTGGATCGTCACCCGCTTCACCCCCGACGGCGCGACCCGCGGCGTCGCCGACGTGATCCAGGCCGCCGCGCTGAAGCGCGGCTGCATCGAGCGCGGGCCAGGCCTCGCCTCGGCGGCGGCGGCGCTGGTGACGCTCTCGACCGGGGGATCGACCGGGCGCGAGGGGCCGGCGGTCCACCTCGGCGCGGTGATCGCCTCCTGGGTGTCGACCCGGATGCACCTCTCGGAGATGAACGGGCGCGACATCCTCGGCTGCGCCGCCGCGGCGGCGGTCTCGGCGAGCTTCAACGCGCCGCTCGCGGGCGTGCTGTTCGCGCTCGAGGTGGTGCTGCGCCACTTCGCGCTGCACGCCTTCGGCCCGATCGTGCTGTCCTCGGTCGCGGCGGCCGTGGTCTCGCGGCTGCACCTCGGCAACGTGACCGAGTTCGAGCTGCCGCCCAACACCATCGGCTTCTACACCGAACTCCCCGCCTTCGTGATCCTCGGCGTGCTCGCGGGGCTTCTCGCGGTGGCGCTGATGCGCTCGATCTTCCTCGCCGAGAGCTTCGGCGACGGCGTCTGCCGCGCCACGCGGATGCCGCTCTGGCTGCGCCCCGCCGTCGCCGGGGCGTTCCTCGGCACCATCGCGCTCGCCTTCCCGCACATCATCGGCGTCGGCTACGAGACCACGAGCCGCGCGCTCACTTCGGAGATCGGCTTCTGGACCGCCGTCGCCTTCGCGGCCGTCAAGACCGCGGCCGTGTCGATCACCTTCGCGGGACGCATGGGCGGGGGCATCTTCTCGCCCGCGCTGATGCTCGGCGCGCTCCTCGGCACCGCCTTCGGCGCGGTCGCGATCGACGTGGTGCCCTCGGTGCAGGGCAGCCAGGGGCTCTACGCGCTCGCCGGCATGGGCGCGGTCGCGGCCGCCGTGCTCGGCGCGCCGATCTCGTCCACGCTGATCGTGATCGAACTGACCGGCGACTGGCAGGCGGGCATGGCGGTGATGGTCTCGATCGCCATGGCCGCGGCGGTCGCCGACCGGCTGGTGGCGCGCTCGTTCTTCCTCACCCAGCTCGAGCGCAAGGGGCTGCACCTCGCCGACGGGCCGCAGGGGTATCTGCGCACCACGGTGCGCGTGCGCTCGCTGATGCGCGCGCCGGGCGCGAAGGGCGTGCCCGATCCGGAGACCTGCCGCCGCCTGCACCGCGAGGGGCAGTGGCTGAGGCGCACCGACACGCTGGCCGACGCGCTGCCGATGTTCCGCGAGCACGGCCACGGCCATCTGCCGGTGTTCGCCCGCGCCTGGACCCGCGAGGGCGAGCCCGAGCTTCTGGGGGTGGTCAGCTACACCGACGCCCTCGCCGCCTACGCGCGTCTTCTGGAGGAGGAGATGCGCGAGGAGCACTCGTGAGGCGCGCTCACAGCTCCTCGACGGCGACCTTTCCCGCGTCGAAGGCGACGAGGCCCGCGATCCGCGCCACGCCCTCGTGCGGCTCGGGGTAGGACCAGGCCGCGTCGCGCAGGGTGCCCGACTTGAGCGCTAGGTGGAAGTACGTCGCCTCGCCCTTGTGCGGGCAGCGCGTGCGCGTGTCGGAGGCGTCGAGGAAGGCCATGGCGACGTCGTCGCGCGGGATGTAGTGGACCGGCTCGTAGCCCGTCTCGAACAGCGTCATCGCGCGGGTGCTCTCGGCGAGGACGGCGCCGCCGGCGCGCACCACCACGGTAGCCCCGGCGGGCTTGATCTCGATCTCGGCCATGGAGGATTCCTTCCCTGAAGCTCTCTCGCGGCGCGGTTCTCCGGCCGTCTTCTCCGAACGGGGTCAGGCGAGCGGCGCGGTCGCCTCGCGAAGCCAGGCGACGACGGCCTCGTCGAGCAGGGGCTCCAGCGTCTCGCGCACCCGCGCGTGGTAGGCGTCGAGCCAGTCGCGCTCGGGGCGGTCGAGGAGATCGGCCACGATCAGCCGCCGGTCGATCGGCGCGAGCGTGAGCGTCTCGAAGCCGAGCATGGCCCGCTCGCCCCCCTCGGGCACCGAGGGCGGCGTCACCGCGACCAGGTTCTCGATGCGGATGCCCCAGGCGCCCTCGCGGTAGCACCCCGGCTCGTTCGAGAGCACCATGCCGGGCACCAGCGCCACGTCGCCCGAGCGGCGCGAGAGGGCGGCGGGACCCTCGTGGACGTTCAGGAACGCGCCGACGCCGTGGCCGGTGCCGTGGTCGTAGTCGAGCCCCTCGCGCCAGAGCGCCGCGCGGGCGAGCGGGTCGAGGTCGCGCCCCGCGAGCCCCTCGGGCCAGCGCGCGCGGCTGATCGCGACCATGCCCTTCAGCACCAGGGTGAAGGCGCGGGCGGCCTCGGGGTCGACCGGCCCGGTCGCGAGCGTGCGGGTGACGTCGGTGGTGCCGTCCGCGTAGTGCGCGCCCGAATCGACCAGCAGCAGATCGCCCGGCGCGACGGTCCGGTCGCTCTCGCGGGTCACGCGGTAGTGCACGATCGCCCCGTTCGGCCCGCTCCCCGCGATGGTATCGAAGGCGAGGTCGACCACCTCGCCGGTCTCGACGCGCGCGGCCTCGATCCGGCGGGCGACGTCGATCTCGGTGAGCCGCTCGCCTTCGGCCAGGACGGCGGCGAGGCCGGCCAGGAAACGGCAGAGCGCCGCGCCGTCGCGGACGTGGGCCGCGCGGATGCCGGCCAGCTCCGCCTCGTTCTTGGCGGCCTTGGCCACGACGCAGGGGTCGCGCCCGTCGCTGATCGCGGTGCCGCCCCCGGCGAGCGCCTCGACCACCGCCACCGGCGCGCTGCGGCGGTCGAGGCGCACGGTGACCGCGCCGGTCGCGGCGAGGGCCTCGGCGAAGGCGTCGGGCGGCTCGACGCGCACCGCGTTGCCGAGATGCGCGCGCACGGCCGCGTCGATCTTCTCGGGGGGCGTGAACAGCACCGCGCTCGCGTCGGCGCGCAGGATGGCGAAGCCCTGCACCGCCGGGCTGCGGGCCACGTCCGAGCCGCGGATGTTGAGGAGCCACGACAGGCTGTCGGGCAGCGTCAGCACCGCGGCGTCCACCCCCTCCTCGGCGAGCGCGGCGCCGAGGCGGGCACGCTTGTCGGCCGCGCTCTCGCCGGCGAGCGTCGTGGGGTGGACGCGCACGGCCCCGGCGGGGCGGGGCGGGCGGTCGTCCCAGACCGTGTCCACCGGGTTGTCGCCCAGGCGGACCAGCGGGCGGCCGAGCCTGATCTCCAGCCGCTCGATCTCGGCCGGCGTGTGCAGCCAGGGGTCGAAGCCGGCCGTCTCGTCCCCTTCGAGCACCGCCGCCAGCCAGTCGGCCGCCGAGACGTCGCGGCTCGCGGCGACCTCGACCGCGCCCGGGTCGACCTGCGCCGCGGCCTGGAGGGCGTAGCGCCCGTCGACCAGCAGCACCGCGCGCTCGCGCGCCACGATCGCGAGGCCCGCCGAGCCGGTGAAGCCGGTGAGCCAGGCCAAGCGCTCGTCGCAGGGCGCGACCGTCTCGCCCTGGTGCGCGTCGCCGCGAGGCACCAGGAAGGCGGCGCCGCCGCGCTCGGCCATCGCCTCTCGCAGCCGCGCGAGGCGCGACGCGCTCGCGGCCCCGTCGGCGGTCGCCTCGAAGGACTGGAACATCGTGTGACCCGTGTCGGCGCCGGCGCCCCCGGCGCTTTCGTCATGGCGCCCCCGCCCGCATCGCCGCAAGCGAAAACCGTCCGCCGTCTCAGCGCGTGCCGGTGCGCTCGATCGCCCCGGCGAGCGCCGAGGGCGCGGCGAGGTCGGGCGGGAAGGCGAGCCAGGCGCCGGCGCTCTCGGCGAGTTCGGCCGGCGAGAAGCCGACGAGCAGGCTGACGCGCCGCCCCCGAGGATCGGCGAGGTAGAGCCGCCAAGCCCGCCGCCCGCGGCGAAAGCCGACCGCGCGGGCCACGCCTGCGAACGCCGCCGGCTCGCCCGGCAGCTCGAGCCGGGCGCCCCCCCGGCCGTCGAACGCGACCCGGCCGACCGGGCCGGCGAGATCGTAGAGGGCCAGATCACCCGATTCGCTTTCGCGCGCGACCCAGATATCGTCCAGGCCCATGTCCCGAGACGAGACACGCGCGGGCGTGCCGACGGCGAAGCCGGTTTCCGAGCGGGCCAGGAGCACCTTGTCGTCGACGCCGACCAGCCGGCAGCCGCAGGCCGGGCCGTCCGCCTCGTCCGCCCGCGCGCGGGCGAAGCAGGCCGAGAGCGCCTGCCGCGCGGCCTCGGCGGTGTCCGCCGCGTCGCGCGCCGACAGCCCTGTCGCCGGGCAGGACGCGGCCGGCACGCCGCGGGCGAGGGCGCGGGGCGCGTCGAGCGCAAGGAAGGCTTTACCCTCTCGGCTTAAGGCGAGATACGGAACCTCGGCCGGGGCGACGATGAGAGCGTCTTCCGTGGCGAGGATCGACGATGCGTCGATTCTTGCCGCCTGTCGCGCCGCGTCAGTAACGTCTCGTTCACCTTTCGCGACGATTCTGACGCCGTCGGGGCTCAGGAGGAAGGACGGTGTTGCGCTCGTCGGCGCGGCCGTAATAGGTCCGCCGCCCGTGCAGGCGCACAGAGCGAGCACCGTGGCGAGCAAGGCGCTCGACAGAAGCGGTATCGCTCGGCGAGACTTGACGTGTTGGAGCGGGCAAGAGTCGGACATAGGTCGGTTCGGCTTTCAGCGTGCAGTGTCGACAACGCGGACGTCGGTGGAGGCGAGATAGCGAATGACTGCGGCACACACGCCGAACCGCGCGGGTAGCGCGGACACGCCCGCGGAAGACCCGGCTTCGGGCGAGGTCGTGATCGGCCGGGTCAAGTGGTACGATGCGGTCAAGGGATACGGGTTCGTCGTGCCCGACACGGGTGGCGGCGACGTGATGGTCCATGCCTCCTGCGTGCGCAACTTCGGCATCAGCACCCTCGCCGAGGGGGCGATCGTCAGGCTGACGACGACCATGGGCGCGCGCGGGTTGCACGCGCAAGAGCTGCTGGAGGTCGACAGCTCCACCGCCGTCGCGTCCCAGCCGGCCGGGGACGGCGGGCAGCAGACGCGCCCGACCGACTTCCTGAGCGGCGCCGCCGATCTGGGCCCGCTCCAGCCGGCGCGCGTCAAGTGGTTCGACAAGCAGAAGGGCTTCGGCTTCGTCAACGTCTTCGGCAATCCCGAGGACGTGTTCGTCCACATGGAGATCGTGCGCCGCTGCGGCTTTCCTGACCTCGCGAGCGGGGAGGGGATGGCGGTGCGCACCTTCCGCGGCCCGCGCGGGCTGATGGTCGCTGAGCTGAAGCTCTGGGAGGCGGCCGCCCAGGAACTCCAGGCGCGAAACGGCTGAGCGCGCCCCCGATGACGCCGCCCGTGGGATCCGCGACCCCGCGCCGCCCGTCGTCGCGCGCCGGGCCCACGCGCCGCGGGTTCGCCGCCGGCGCCGTGTTCGCGCTCGCCTTCGCCGGCGAGGCCGCCGGCTTCGAGTGTCGCCGCGACCGGGTCCTCGTGCTCGCCGAGACCGGCGAGGTCGTCTACGAGGTCGAGATCGCCGACGATCCGCAGGAGCGCGAGCGCGGGCTGATGTTCCGCCAGTCGCTCGCGCCCGAGGCGGGGATGCTGTTCCTGTTCGACGCGCCGAGGCGGGCGGGCTTCTGGATGCGCAACACCTTCGTGTCCCTCGACATCGTCTTCCTCGCCGAGGACGGCCGGGTGCTGAACGTCGCCGCCGACGCGGTGCCCTTCTCTGAGGAGATGCTGCTCTCCGACGGCGAGGCCGCGGCCGTGCTCGAGGTCAACGCCGGCGAGGCCGCGCGCCACGGCATCGGGCCCGGCACCCAGGTCGTCCATCCCTTCTTCGAGGCCGAGGTGGTCGCGCGCCGCTGCGCGTGAGGCCGCGACGCCGACCATTGCCAAGCCTGGTCGCGCGCGTGCATGACGAGCCCGTCGGGGCGTAGCGCAGCCTGGTAGCGCGTCGGTTTTGGGTACCGAAGGTCGCCGGTTCGAATCCGGCCGCCCCGACCAGCGACGCCCGTCCCCGTGCCCGTCCTCAGGCCAGGGCGCCGCCCTCTCCGGCCTCGGGCTCGATCGTCAGGGCTAAGTCGTCCTCGTCGAGATCGTGGCGCGCCTCGCCCTCGCCGAGGCGGGCGGCGCCGGCGGGCGCGCCGCGCTCGCGGTAGGGCGTGCGCCCGAAGTGGGCGCGATAGCACTTCGAGAAGTGGGAGGGCGAGGTGAAGCCGCAGGCGAGCGCCACGTTGATCACGCTGAGATCGGTCTGCAGGAGCAGCCCGCGCGCCTTCTCCAGCCGCATCTCCATGTAGTAGCGCTTCGGCGAGCGGTTCAGGTAGCGCCGGAACAGTCGTTCGAGCTGGCGCGTCGAGACGCCCGCGTCGCGCGCGAGGTCCACCGGCGAGATCGGCTCTTCGAGATGCTTCTCCATGGTCTGGATGATCTCGATCAGCTTCGGATGGCGCACGCCGATGCGCGCGGGCACCGACAGCCGCTGCTCGTCGCTCTCCGAGCGCACCGGCATGTGCAGCATGGTGTCCGAGACCGAGGAGGCGAGATCGGGGCCGTGCTCGGCGCCGATCAGCTGCAGCATCATGTCGGTGGACGCCGCGCCGCCGGCGCAGGTGAACACGCCCTCGTCGACCACGTAGAGCAGGTTCTCGACGCGCACTTCCGGGAAATCCTCGGTGAAGGCGGCGAGGTTCTCCCAGTGGATGGTGCAGCGTCGCCCCTGCAGGAGCCCCGCCTTCGCCAGCACGTAGGCGCCGGTGCAGACCGCGCCGAGCCGCGCGCCGCGCCGCGCCTCGCGCCTCAGCCAGGTGATCACGGGGCGCGAGGCGGCGGCTTCGAGCTTCAGCCCCGAGCAGATCACGATCGTGCCGCCGCGCGGGATCTCGGGCAGCGCGCCGTCGGGGTTGACCGAGAGCCCGTTCGAGGCCTCGACCGGCCGGCCGTCCTCTGAGACGAAGCGCCAGTCGTAGAGCGTGCGCCGCGCGGCGCGGTTGGCGATGCGCAGGGGCTCGACCGCCGCGCTGAACGCGGTCATCGAGAACGCCGGGCACAGGAGGAAGGTGAAGTGCCGGGGCTTCTCGCCGCTCTTCGCGCTCGCGCCACTCATGGCTCGCCCCCGGCTGTCGGCGGCGCGGTGGCCGGCCGATCGGATCGTTCAGCCGTCGATCGTCGCAGCCCCGCCGGGGAGGCGTCAAGGAAGCCGGGTGGTGAATCGAAACCTTCGTCCGGCGGCGTTGCAACCGATGCGCCGGCGCCGGGATGGTCAGCCCCGCCGGCTTCGGCTATCAGCGCCGGTGGACGACAGGGAGGCGAAGGGGGAGGCGAACCATGGCCGAGGGTTGGAGCAAGGACAGCTGGCGCGCGCGCGAGGGGCGGCAGATGCCCGACTACACCGACCGCGCGGGCCTCGACGCGGTGCTCGGGCGGTTGTCGGGCTACCCGCCCCTCGTCTTCGCCGGCGAGGCGCGCCGTCTGCGCCGCCGCCTCGCCGAGGTGGCCGATCGTCGCGCTTTTCTGCTCCAGGGCGGCGACTGCGCCGAGAGCTTCGCCGACTTCAAGGCCGACAGCATCCGCGACACCTTCCGCGTGATGCTGCAGATGGCGGTGGTGCTGACCTTCGCCGCGCGCGTGCCGGTGGTGAAGGTCGGTCGCATGGCCGGACAGTTCGCCAAGCCGCGCTCCTCGGCGACCGAGACGGCGGGCGGCGTGGAGCTGCCGTCCTACCGCGGCGACATCGTCAACGACCTCGCCTTCACGCGAGAGGCGCGCGCGCCCGACCCGGTGCGCATGGAGCGCGCCTACATGCAGTCGGCGGCGACGCTGAACCTGCTGCGCGCCTTCGCCACGGGCGGCTACGCCGACCTGCACCGGGTGCAGGCCTGGAACCTCGACTTCGTCGCCGCGAGCGCGCAGACCGCGCACTACCAGGCGATGGCCGAGCGGATCTCCAACGCGGTCAGCTTCATGGAGGCCTGCGGCCTTACCCCGGACACGGCCGAGAGCCTGCGCTCGGTCGAGTACTACACGAGCCACGAGGCGCTGCTCCTGGAGTACGAGGAGGCGCTCGCGCGCGTCGACTCGACGACCGGGCAGTGGGTCGCGGGCTCGGGGCATATGATCTGGATCGGCGACCGCACCCGCCAGCCCGACGGCGCGCACGTCGAGTTCTGCTCGGGCGTGATCAACCCGATCGGCCTCAAGTGCGGCCCCTCGCTCGAGCCCGACGAGCTGATCCGCCTGATCGACCGGCTCAACCCCGACAACGAGGCGGGGCGGCTGACGCTGATCTGCCGCACTGGCGCGGGCAAGGTCGAGGCGCACCTGCCCGGCTGGGTCCGCGCGGTCGAGCGCGAGGGCCGGCGCGTCGTCTGGTCCTGCGACCCGATGCACGGCAACACCATCAAGTCCGAGACCGGCTACAAGACCCGGCCCTTCGAGCGGGTGCTGCGCGAGGTGCGCGAGTTCTTCGACGTCCATGCCGCCGAGGGCACCTACGCGGGCGGCGTCCACTTCGAGATGACGGGCGCGGACGTGACAGAGTGCACGGGCGGCGCCTACGAGATCACGCCCGAGAACCTGTCGGAGCGCTACCACACCGCCTGCGACCCGCGGCTGAACGCGAGCCAGTCGCTCGAGCTCGCGTTCCTGCTCGCCGAGAGCCTGTCGGCGGTCGCGACCCCGGCGCGTCCGCCGGTCGCGGCGTTCTGACGCGCGCGCCCTGATGAGCGCGCCCCGATGAGCGCACACGGGGCCTCGGCGGCCGAGATCGCCGGGGCCTTCCCGGACGCGGACGGTGCCCGGATCTGCGTTCTGACCGCGGACCCCGCCCGCGGGCTCTCGGACGCCGAGATCGACCGGATCGTCTCTCTCGCCGGCTGTCGGGGCGGCCCGGTCCGGCGCCTCGGCCCGGCCGCGGCCGAGTTCGCCGCGCCGCACGATCGGGGGGGCGCCATCGGCGGTGACGCCCCGGACGGCGTCGACGTCAACTGGCTGCCGGCCGCGGGGCGGCGCAAGCGCCTCCTGATCGCCGACATGGATTCGACCATCATCCCGGTCGAGTGCATCGACGAGCTGGCCGACATGGCCGGCGTCGGCACGGCGGTCGCGCAGGTGACCGAGCGGGCCATGGCCGGAGAGCTGGACTTCGAGGGCGCGCTGGAGGCGCGCGTCGCGCTGCTCGCGGGCACGGCCCTCGACACGCTGGAGCGCGTGCTCGCCGAGCGCATCGCGTTGAACCCCGGCGCGCGCACCCTGGTGGCCACCATGGCCGCGAACGGCGCGCACACCATGCTGGTCTCGGGCGGCTTCACCTTCTTCGCCGATCGGGTCGCCCGCCTCGCCGGCTTCGCCGAGGCTCGCGCCAACACGCTGCTGACCCGCGACGGCCATCTCACCGGCGAGGTCGCCCGACCGATCCTCGGGCGCGAGGCCAAGCGCGAGGCGCTCGACAAGGCGCTCGCCGCGCGCGGTCTCGGCCTCGGCGACGTCCTCGCCGTCGGCGACGGCGCCAACGACCTCGCCATGGTGGAGGCCGCCGGCCTCGGCGTCGCCTTCCGCGCCAAGCCCGTGCTGGAGCGCGCGGCCCGCGCGCGCCTCCGTCACGGCGGGCTGGAGGCGCTGCTCGCGCTGCAGGGCTACGGCGAGGACGAGCGGGGCGGCGGCTGAGGGTCTTCGCTCAACCCCGCGGCACGGGGCCGAGGAACGGCGCGAGTGCCAGACGCCAGCCCGCGTGCGCGACGGCGTGCGCTAGCAGCGCCACGCTCGGCAGGCGGGTCTCGATCCGCGGCACCGGCAGGGCGGGCAAGGCTGGGGCGGGCAAGAGCGCGGCGCGGGCGCGGGGGATGTCGAGCCATGCCACCGCCTCGTCGTCCTCGAAGCGCATCTCGCCTTCGGCGAGCGCCACCAGCCGGCGCATCGCGCGGTTCTCGGCGAGGCAGACCACCAGCATCCGCTCTGCGCCCGCCGCATCGGCGCGGGAGAGCGCGGCTTCGAGTAGCGCCCGGCCGAGCCCGCGGCCCTGCAGCGCGTCCTCGACAGAGACGCCGAGTTCGACCGTGCGCGCGTCGACCCGGTGCAGCGTCACCGCGCCGCGCGCGACCCCGGCCTCGTCGTTCAGAAGCAGGATCAACCGTCCCGCTTCCGGCTCGGCGAGGCGGGCGAGCGTGTTCTCGCCGATCTGGTAGCCGAAGCGCAGCCGGCGCGATCTGGCCGAGAGCCGCGCGAGATGGGCGACCAGCGCGTCGCCCGCCTCGTCGCCGCCATGGGCCAGGGCGTAGCGCAGGCCGAAGTGGTCCAGGCAAGCGCCCGCGTTCCCCCCTTCGTGATGGCGCGCCAAGCTCGGGGTCATGAGTGCTCCTTCCCGCCGTCCTCTGCGACGGATGTCGTCCATGCGGTGCGCATGTTGCGCCGCACATGAGACAATATGTTGGCGAAACACCAATTTCACGGGCCGCGTTCCGGAGCATTCGCGGTTGCAACAAAGCGGGACGCCCCCGTGGCGTTCCGGTCGCGTCGTTCCGGATCGAGAGGGACGGCAGAGGGAAAAAAGGCCGCGACGGACGACGATCGTACGGGGAGAACGATCGCCGCCGTCGCGGCGCCTAGGTCCGATCAGCCGCCTGGGAGCGGCCTGTCACGATCGGTCGACTAGAGACATGCAAGTGCTGTGCCAACGGCTGCCTGATGCGTCGGCGGCCGGTCCCGCGAGGGAATGCGCCGGTAGTCGGGGCGCCGAGCCGGGGAAGGTGCCTCCGATCGGCGAAAACCCGCCGATCGAAAGGAGATATCGGCGGTTCTTCGCCGATGCGCGGGGCTCAGCGCCAGAAGGCGCGGCCGGTCCCGGCGATCTGCGCTTCGGTGTAGAGGCCGGCGACCTCGGCTTCGTAGCCGTTGAAGCGCTCTGTCGCCACCTCCTCGTCGGTGCCGAGCACGCGTTCCTCGGCCTGGGACCAGCGGGGGTGGGGAACCTCGGGGTTCACGTTGGCCCAGAAGCCGTACTCGCTCGGCGCCAGCGCTTCCCAGAAGCTCTCGGGGCGCTCCTCGACCAGGCTCACCCGCACGATCGACTTGATCGACTTGAAGCCGTACTTCCAGGGCACGTGCAGCCGCATCGGCGCGCCGAACTGCTCGGGCAGGATCTTGCCGTAGGCGCCGACCACCATGAAGGCGAGCGGGTGCGTCGCCTCGGCCAGCGTCAGCCCCTCGGTGTAGGGCCAGGGATACCAGTGCTGGCGCTGGCCGCGGGCGACGTCCTCGTTCATGAAGGTCTCGAAGCGGACGTAACGCGCGCCGGCCCCGGCGCCCGCGCGCTCGATCAGCGCCGAGAGCGGGAAGCCGATCCAGGGCACCACCATCGACCACGCCTCGACGCAGCGGTGGCGCACGATCCGCTCCTCCATCGGCATCGAGGCCAGCAGGTCTTCGACGGCGATGGTCTGCGGGCGGTCGACCAGGCCGTCGATCCGGACCGACCAGCCGTCGGTGTCGAGCGCCCGCGCCGCCTCGTGGATCTTCTTGTGGCTGCCGAACTCGTAGAAGTTGTTGTAGGTCGAGGCGGTCTCGAACGGCGTGACCGCGCGGCCGGCGTCGGCGAAGGCGGGGTTGGTCCCGGGACGCGGCGCGAAGGGCGTGCCGGGGGCGGGCAGCCCGCTCGTGCGCGCCGTCTCCTCCGCGGCCGCCACCGCCTCGCGCTCGGAGCCGGTCAGCGCCAGCGCGCCGACGCCGCCCGCGAGCCCGACCCCGCCGACGGCGGCGAGCACGCGGCGGCGGTTCCAGAACACCGCCTCCGGCGTGACGCGGTTCTCGGAAATCGCCCAGGACGGCCGGTTCAGGCGCTTCATCGTGACCCCTCCACAATACGTCCGTGTCGATATGCGGGCGCGCCGGTCCCTCGCCAAGCACGTCCGGGCCCTCCTGACGCGGTCGTGAGCGCGACCCTTTCGCCCGTGCCCCGCTCGGGGCAGCATGGGCGGCCATGAGCGATCTCACGACAGCCCTGCCCACCATCGGTCCGCGCTGGCTGCGCCTGCCGGGGTGGCGCCGGCTCGTGGTGGCGAGCTGCCTCGCGGGCGCGGCGGCGATCCTGGCGGCGACATACAGCCTCGTCGGCGCGCGCGAGGAGGGCCGCCTCGCCGCCGCGGCCGAGGCCGACGCGCGCGTGCTCGCCGCCGCCCTCGCCGACGACGTCGACCGCGTGCGCCCGCTGGTCGTGCTGCTCGCGGGCGATCCGGTGCTCGTCGCCTTCGCCCGCGCGCCGGAGGCGAGGGGGCTGCGGGCGGCGGCGGCGACGCGGCTCGACGAGCTGCTCGGCCTCTTGCACCTCGACGGCGCGGTGGTGCGGCCCGCGGACGGCGCGCCGCTCGCGGCGGGAACGGCGTTGCCGTCGCCCGCCGCCGACGCCGGGACTCTCGCGGCGGTGGCCGGGCCGCAGGGTCTCGCGCGGCTCGAAGGCGCGGCGCGCTTCGGCGGCGGGGTGGGACGGCTCGGTCTCTCGCTGCGTCCGGCCGCGCTGCCGCACGCCTGGGCGCGCATCACCGGCGAGGCGGTCGTGACCGACGCCGAGGGCTCGGTGGTGGCGAGCACGAGGCCCGCCTGGCAGGGGCGGCGCCTCGACGACCTGGCCGCGCCCGGGGACGAGGGCGCCCCGGCCGAGCCCGAGGACGAGGGCGCGCTGCGGATCGCCGGCACGCGCTATCGCCACGAGAGCGTCGCGGTGGGGCGGCTCGGCCTCGACGTCCACGTGCTGAGCCCCACGGCGATCGTCGGCGCGCGCACCCGCGAGGTCATGGGGCTCGAGATCATGGTGATGTCGCTGCTCGCGGCGCTGGCGGGCTTCATGGACAGCCGCGCGAGCCGGCACGCCTACGCGAGCCTCAGCGACGACGCCGAGGCGCTGCGCACGCTGAACGCGCGGCTGGAGGCCGAGATGGCCGAGCGCCGTCGCGTCGAGGCCGAGCTGGAGCAGGCCTCCAAGCTCGCCGCCCTCGGCCAGATGTCGGCGGCGGTGGCGCACGAGCTGGCGCAGCCGCTCGCGGCGATGCGCACCTATCTCGCCGGGGCGCGGCTGCTCGTGCGCTCGGGGCGCGCGGCCGAGGCGGGCGAGAGCTACGAGCGCGTCGAGGCGCTCGCCGAGCGCATGGGCGCGATCACCCGCGAGTTGAAGGCCTTCGCGCGCCGCGGCGGCGACCCGGCCGGGGTGGTCGACCTGCGCGAGACGGTGCGCGGCGCCATGGCCGCGGCCGCTCCGGCGCTGGAGGCAGTCGACGCCACGCTCTGCCTCGATCTCGGGGCCGTGCCGAGCACGGCGCGCGCCGACCGCCACCGCCTCGAACAGATCCTGACCAACCTGCTGAGGAACGCCGCCGACGCGGTGCGCGAGCGGCCGGTGCGCCGGGTCCACGTCGTCGTCCGGGCGGACGAGACCACCGTGCGCGTCGTCGTCGAGGACACCGGCCCCGGCGTCGCGGTCGAGGAGCGCGCGCGGGTGTTCGAGCCGTTCCACACCACCAAGCCCGCGGGCGAGGGCCTCGGCCTCGGCCTCGCGATCGCCGCCGGCATCGCCGAGCACCTCGGCGGGCGGCTGTCGCTCGGCGAGGGCGAGGCCGGGGGCGCGCGCTTCGTGCTCGCGCTGCCGCGCGCCGAGGCGATGTCATTGGACGCCCCGGCGAGCGGAGCGCGGCCACGAGGCGCCCGAGCGGACGCGGCGAGGCCGCGAGGCGCCCCGGCGGACGGGGCGACAGCGTGAGCGCCGGGACGGGCAGGGAGGCGGCGGCGTGAGCGCCGCGGGGGACACGGGCGCGCCCGAGCCCGGCGCCGTGCCCGGCGCGCCGGTGATGCTGATCGACGACGAGGCCGACATGCGCCGCGCGCTCGCGCAGTGGCGCTCGCTCGGCGGCTTCGCGCCCGCGGCGTACGCGAGCGCGACCGCCGCGCTCGACGCGCTCGACCCCGGCTTTCCGGGCGCGGTCGTCTGCGACGTGAAGATGCCCGGCCTCGACGGCCTCGGCTTCCTCGAGCGCGCCCGCGCGCTCGACCCCGGTCTGCCGGTGATCCTGCTCACCGGCCACGGCGATATCGCCATGGCGGTCGCGGCGATGCGCGCGGGCGCCTTCGACTTCGTGGAGAAGCCCTTCGACCCCGAGCGGCTGATCGAGCTTCTGCACCGGGCCGTCGCCGCGCGCGCGCAGGCGCTCGCGGGACGCGGCGGGGTCGACCGCGCCGGGCTCGACGCGCGCCTCGTCGGCCGCTCGCCCGCCATGGCGCGGCTGCGCGAGGCGGTGGCCGAGGCGGCGCCAAGCCGCGCCTCGGTGCTGGTGACCGGCGAGACCGGTTCGGGCAAGGAGGTGATCGCGCGGGCGCTGCACGACTTCTCCGAGCGCGCGGGCGGCCCCTTCGTCGCCGTCAACTGCGCCGCCGTCCCCGAGAGCATGCTGGAGGCCGAGTTCTTCGGCCACGAAGCCGGCAGCTTCACCGGCGCCTCGAAGGCGCGCGCGGGCCATGTCGAGGCGGCCTCGGGGGGCACGCTGTTCCTCGACGAGATCACCTCGCTGGCGGTCCATCTACAGCCCGCGCTGCTGCGCGTGCTCCAGGAGCGCGAGGTGACCCGCCTCGGCGCGCGCCGTCCGGTCGCGGTCGACGTCCGCGTGGTCGCCGCGACCAACGCCGACGTCGAGACCGAGGTCGCCGCCGGCCGGCTCAGGCGCGATCTCTACTACCGCCTCGCCACCCTCGCGATCGAAGCGCCGCCCCTGCGGGCACGCGGCGAGGACGCGGCCGAGCTGTTCGCGCTGTTCGCCGCACGCGCGGCCGAGCGCGACGGCGTCGAGGCGCCGGTGCTGTCGCCCGAGGACCGCGCCGCGCTCGCGACGCACGACTGGCCGGGCAACGTGCGCGAGCTGATGAACCTCGCCGAGCGTGCCGTGCTGCGCGCGCGCCGCGGGCGGGTCGCGCTCGCCGAGCTGCTGGGTCTCGCGCCGGCGGGCGCGGCCGGGGACCTCGCGCCGGCTGGCGCGGTCGAGGATCTTGCGCCGGCGGGCGTGGCGGGGGATCTCGCGCCGGCGGGCGCGGAGGAGGGAGAGGAGGCCGATCTGCGCGTGCGCGTCGAAGCGTTCGAGCGCCGCGAGATCGAGGCGGCGCTCGAACGCCACCGTGGCCAGGTCGGCGCGGTCATGCGCGAGCTGGGCCTGCCGCGGCGCACGCTGAACGAGAAGATGGCCCGCCATGGCCTAACGCCGCGCGACTTCCGCGATCCCTGAGGCGCACGCGCCGGGTGCCTGACCGAGGCCGGGGCGGGGAACGAAAAAAAGCCGGACCCGAGGGCCCGGCCAAGTCAACAGGGAGGTATCACAACCTGAGCGGGCTCGCCCGCTCAAGAAACGAACTAGTCGGCACTCGTGGCGACAACAAGGCGAAAACGCGCGCAGAACGTGCATGGCCGACTTGCCGATGCTGCATGGCCGGGCGATCAGGGCGGCTCGGCCTGCGCTTCCGCCGGCGGCGCCGGGCGCGCCGCCTCGATCTCGCGCAGGACGAAGTCGCGGAAGGCCAGCACCCGCTGCGAGTGGCGCAGCTCCTCGGGGTAGACGAACCAGACCGTGATGGCCTCGCTCTCCCGCTCGGGCAGCACCCGTTCGAGTTCGGGGTAGTCGCGGGTGATGTAGTCGGGCAGGGGCGCGATGCCGAGGCCGTTCAGCGCCGCCTTCAGCACGCCGAAGTAGCTGTTCATCCGCAGGTTGGCCCGGGCGGGCGGCATGCCGAGGCGGTCGAGGAAGTCGATCGCCTGGCGCGGCTGCGGCGCGTCGGCGCTGAAGGCGACGAAGCGGTGGCGTGCGAGGTCCTCGACCGAGGTCGGCCGGCCGTGACGCGCCAGATACGCCTCGCAGGCGTAGAGACGCATGCGCGCGTCCATCAGGGGGCGGCGGATCAGGTCGGCCTGGCTCGGCGAGAACAGCCGGATCGCGACGTCGGCCTCGCGCATCGGCAGGGCGAGCACCGTCTCGGTCAGGATCAGCTGCACCTTGAGGTCGGGGTTCTGGTCCATCAGCCGCGACAGCCGCGGCGCGAGCCAGAGCGTGCCGAAGCCCGCGGTGGTGGTCACGCGCAGTTCGCCGAACACCGCGTCCTTGGCGTCGCGGATGCGCGCGGCCGCCGCCGTCAGCCCCTGCATCATGCCCTGCGTCGCCGCGTAGAGGATCTCGCCCTGCTCGGTCAGCAGGAGCCCGCGGGCGTGGCGGTGGAACAGCGTCGCCTGCAATTGCAGCTCCAGCCCGCGGATCTGGCGGCTGATCGCCGACTGGCTGAGGTGGAGCTGCTCGCCCGCGTGCGTCAGGCTGCCGGCGTCGGCGACGGCGTGGAAGACGCGGAGCTTGTCCCAGTCGATCATCGCGTGGCCTCCCGCCCGCGTCCTCTCCGCCCCGCGCCGCGCGGCCCCCGGCCGGGAGCGCGCGCCCCAGGAGGCCGCGCGCTTGTGCCTCGCTCGCTCGCGCGACTATACCGCCCCCATGGCGGCATGCTCCTTCCTACGTCACGCGGCGTCACTGATCACGCTCCTTCTCGTCACGGCTTTCGTCGCGCCGGCCGTCGCGGCCACGCTCGACGGGCGCTTCTACGGCGTCGAGGCGGCCGAAGGGGCGGAGCTGATCCTGGAGGCGCGCGGCGACACGGTCTCGGGGCGGCTGATCGACCGCGGCGGCCAGGCGCAGGCGTTCGAGGCGGCGCGCGTCGACGGCGGCGCCGAGGCGCGGATCGTGCTCGACGGGCGCGAGGTGCTCCTGCGCCTCGACCCGCTCGACTTCGGCGCGCTCGCGAGCGTGCTGCCGGTCGGCGAGACCGAAGCGGCGCCGGCGCTCTTCACCTTCGTGCGCCGCGAGCTGTCGTTGCCCGAGCGGCCCGAGGGCTACTTGCCCCCGCCGGCGCGGGGCACGCGCGCGACCGCGGCGCTCAGCTTCCTGCGCTCCTACCAGTTCTGGCCGGCGGACGCGGTGCGCCGCGGCTACGAGGCGCTCTCGTCGCGCCACCGCACGCTGATCGCGCTGTTCCCGGCGGTGCAGCTCGATCTGATCTGGAAGCTCTGCCGCGCGGCCGAGCCGGGTCGGGCGCTCGGCCACGCGCTGCGTGGGCAGGGGGTCGGCTGCGGGGAGGTGCGCGAGACCATCGCGGCCGCGCAGGCCACCGGGCGCTTCGACGCCTACAAGGCGGAGGTGGCGACCGAACTCGACATCCTCGCCCGGGCGGTCCGCTGCGCGGACGGCTACGTCGAGAGCAAGGCGGCCTGCGACGCGTCGGCGCGTGAGATCGGCCGCGCGGCGACCTCGCTCGAGACGGCGGCGACGGTGCTGTCGCGCTATCGCTGACGCGACGGTCACCAGGACCGTGCGTGCGACGCCGTGTCGCGGGGCGTCGGCACCGGCGCGGGGCACCCGCGCCGGACGCCTCAGCGGTGGTGGTGCAGCGTGCGGCGGTTCTTGCCCCCCCAGTCCTCGATCCACTCGAGCACCGGACGCAGCGCTTCGCCCTTGGGCGTGATGCGATACTCCAGACGTCGCGCCCCAGTGTGGACCGGGCGTTTCTCGAGAATGCCCTCGTCCACGAGCCGGGCGAGCCGGTTCGAGAGGATGTTCCGCGCCACCCCGAGGCGACGCTGGAAGGTGTCGAAGCGGGTGATGCCGCGCAGCGCGGCCCACACGATCAACAGCGTCCAGCTGTCGCCGATCTGACGGACGGCATCCGTCATCGCGGTGATCTCGGATTGCTCTAGGTCGGCCACATCATATCCTTCCGATCGCCGTCACAGAATGGAGATGGTTTTCGTAGCACGGAAGTTCCACCGTCGGCGATCCGTTTTGACGCAATCAGTCTGGAACGCGGCCGCTGGCCCCCTCGCCCGACGGGTGGCGCGACGCCCGCGCGTGCGCTCTCCGAGCGCGGCGCGCCGACGGCGAATACGACCCGGCCCCCGCATCCTTTGCCACGGGACGTCCACGCCGTTTACCGTCGCGCGGGGCGGAGAGGGAAGCGAGTACGCGCGGCGTTCCGCCCGCCCCCCCCCCGCGTGCGCCCTCTTGCGCCTTCGTATCCCGTCCTAGCTCTCGGCGACCGATCCTGTCGACGACGGAGACCAAGATGACCCGCCTCGCCCTCGCGCTCCTGCTCGCCGGCCTCGCGAGCGTGTCCGCGGCCTCGCCGATCTCCGGCGAGCGCCAGCTCGTGTTCGAGGGCGAACGCTCGGGCGAGGGCTATTACGGCCCCGAAGGCCGGCTAATGATTTTCCAGTCCGAGCGGGCGGAGGACAACCCGTTCTTCCAGATCTACACGCTCGACTTCGACACAGGCGACGTCACGCGGCTCTCTCCCGGCGTCGGCAAGACCACCTGCGGCTGGATACACCCCTCGCGCGAGCGCGCGCTCTACGCCTCGACCGAATTCGACCCCGAGGCGCGGGCGAAGATGGAGGCCGAGATCGAGTTCCGCGCCTCCGGCCAGACCCGGCGCTACTCCTGGGACTACGACCCCGCCTTCGACATCGTCGAGGTGCCGCTCGGAGGCGGCGAGGCGCGACCCCTTGCCGCAGCGAAGGGCTACGACGCCGAAGGATCGTATTCGCCCGATGGCGGCACCATCCTGTTCGCGTCCAATCGCCACGCCTACGAGGGCGAACTGAGCGAGGCGGACGCCGCGCGGCTGGAGCGCGACCCGTCCTACTTCCTCGATCTCTACGCCATGGACGCGGACGGGACGAACCTGCGCCGCCTGACCGACACGCCGGGCTACGACGGCGGGCCGTTCTACAGCGCGGACGGCGAGCGGATCACCTGGCGGCGCTTCTCGGAGGACGGCGCGCGCGCCGAGGTCTACGTCGCGAACGCCGACGGCTCGGACGCGCGCGCGATCACCGATCTCGGCGTCCTGTCCTGGGCGCCGTTCTTCCACCCTTCGGGCGAGTACCTGATCTTCTCGACCAACCTGCAGGGCTTCTCGAACTTCGAGCTGTATCTGGTCGACCCCGAGGGGGCGCGTGATCCGGTGCGGGTCACGACACGCGAGGGCTTCGACGGCCTGCCGACCTTCACGCCCGACGGGGCGACGCTGTCGTGGACCTCGAACGCCACCGCCTCGGGCGGGAGCCAGATCTTCGTCGCCGACTGGGACCACAAGGCCGCGCTCGCCCTCCTCGACGCCGCCCCCGAGCGCCGGGCCGAGGCCTCGATCGTGGAGGGCACCGAGCCCGCGATCTCAGTGGCCGATCTGGAGCGTCACGTCTCGGTGCTGACCGACGAGCGGCTGGAGGGCCGGCTCACCGGCACCGAGGGCGAGCGGCTCGCCACGGCCTACGTCGCGACCGTGTTCGAGGCGCTCGGCCTCGATCCGGCGGGGGCGGGCGACACCTTCTTCGACGCCTTCGAGTTCGTCTCGGGCGTGTCGCTCGCCGAGGGCAACGCGATGACGGTCTCGGTCGACGGCGAGGCGCGCGAGGTCGCGATCGAGGAAGACTGGATCCCTTACGCCTTCTCGGCCACTGGCGCGGTCGAGCGCGCGCCGGTGGCCTACGCCGGCCATGGTCTCGTCGCGCCGGCCGAGGGCGAGCGGGCGGCGGTCGACGCCTACGGCGATCTCGACGTCTCGGGCAAGTGGGTGCTGATGCGCCGCGGCCTGCCGGACGGGCTGTCACGCGAGGACCGGGTGCGCCTCGCGCGCTTCGCCGCCCCGCGCTATCGCGCCTCGGTCGCGCGCTCGCGCGGCGCGGCGGGGGTGATCTTCGCGCCGCCCACCGACGGGGAGGACGACGCCGCGGCGCTGCCGACGCTCTCGTTCGAGCGCGCGGGCGGGCGTGCCGGCCTGCCGGTCGTCGCCGTCACCGAGGCCGTCGCGGAGCGCATGCTCTCGATCCTCGGCGACGAGCGCGAGGACGTCGAGGCGGCGGTCGCGGCCGGCGAGGCGAGCGCGCGCGACCTGATCGGGGCCGAGGCCGAGGCCGACATCCGCCTCGATCTGGAGCGGGGCGCCGGGCGCAACGTGCTCGGCCGGCTCGACCTCGACGGCCGGGCGGCGGGCGAGGGCCGCGCGCCGCTCGTGATCGGCGCGCACGTCGACCACCTGGGCCGCGGCGCGGTCGGCTCGCTCGCGCATATCGACGATCGCGGCGCGATCCATCCCGGCGCCGACGACAACGCCTCCGGGGTCGCGGCGATGATCGAGGTAGCGCAGAAGCTCGCCGCCGACCGCGACGCCGGCCGGCTGGAGGGGACGCGCGACGTGGTGTTCGCCGCCTGGTCGGGCGAGGAGCTGGGGCTTCTGGGCGCGGCCGCCTACGTCGAGGAGCTCGCCGAGGCGGCCGGGGCCGACGATCTGGCCGATCTGGTCTCGGCCTACATCAACATGGACATGGTCGGGCGGCTCGACGGCGAGGTCATCATGCACGGCCTCGGCTCGTCCGAGATCTGGGCGCGCGAGATCGAGCGGCGCAACGCTGTGGTCGGTCTGCCGATCCGCACCTCGGACGACACCTACCTGCCGACCGACGCGACCGAGTTCTACCTCGCGCGCGTGCCGATCCTGTCGATCTTCACCGGCACCCACGAGGACTACCACCGCCCCTCGGACACGGCCGACAAGCTGAACTACGAGGGGCTGCGCGACATCGTCCGCTTCGTCGCCCTCGTCGCCCGCTCGCGCGCGAGCGACCCGGAGGAGCCCGGCTACATCGAGCGCGAGCGCCCCGACAGCTCGGGCGGGCGGCGCATGTCGGGCGTCTTCCTCGGCACCATCCCCGACTACGCCGAGGAGGGTCAGGTCGGCGTGCCGCTCTCGGGCGTGGTCAAGGGCGGGCCGGCCGAGGACGCGGGGCTGAGGGGCGGCGACGTGCTCGTCGGCCTCGCGGGGCAGGAGCTGGAGAACATCTACGACTTCGTGCGCACGCTGAACGGGCTGAAGCCCGGCGAGACGGTCGACATCGCCGTGATGCGCGACGGGGAGCGCGTCGAGACGGAGGTCACGCCCGAGCGGCGGGAGTGAGGCGCGGCCCCCGAGCCCCGCTCCCTCACCCCTCGTCCCGCGCCCGGTCGCGCGCGGCGAGGCGGCGGCGGATGCGGTCGAGCACCAGCACGGGATCGTAGGGCCGCGCGAGGTGGGGGCCTTCGTCGCAGAGCGTCCCCGCCGCCTTGGCCGCCTTCTCGACGTTGCCCGCGAGCACCACTTCGAGATCGGGCGCGCGCTCGCGCACCTCGCGCACCAGCGCGAAGGCGTTCACGGTGCCCACCGCCTGGGCGTCGCAGAGCACCACGTCGAGGACGAGGCCGCTGTGCTCGATCACGGTCATGGCCTCGTCCGTGTCGCTCGCCTCGATCACGCGGTAGCCGCAGCCACGCAGGTACTCGGCGATCTCGTGGCGCACGAGCACCTCTGCGTCGATGACGAGCACCGTCTCGGCGGTCATGATCGTGCGACCGCTGCGGCGAGGTGCGAGAGCACGGCCTCCACGCGGTAGGGCTTGGTCAGGAACGCGAGGCGCCCGTCGTCGAGATCGTTCGGCAGCGCGGCCGTGCCGGAGGTCATCACGATCGCGACCCGCGGGTGCGAGCGTCGCAGGTGCCGTGCGAGCGCGAAGCCGTCGAGCCCCGCGCCGAGCCGGACGTCGCTGAACAGCACGTCGACGTCGTGGCCGGCGTCGAGGAGCGCGATCGCCTCCTCGGCGCTCGCCGCCTCGATCACGGCGAAGCCCGCCTCGTCCAGCGATTGGACGATATCGAGGCGCACGAGCACCTCGTCCTCGACCACGAGGACCCTGTGGGGTCCCCGGGCCGGTCGCGTCGCGTTCGATGAGGTCGCCCGCATCGTCCTGCCCTATCGTGCCGGTCCCGTCCTTTCGCGACGGAATGTCCAGCCAACGCCGAGCGGGCGCGACGGTTCGTCATCCGCACCTGTTACCGCGCGGGGCGAGGGTTCAGGCGTAGCTGACCGAGAGGATTTCGTAGGAGCGCGCGCCGCGCGGGGTCTGCACCTCGACCTGGTCGCCCTCCTCCTTGCCGATCAGGGCGCGGGCGAGGGGCGAGCGCATGTTGAGCTTGTTGTGCTCGATGTCGGCCTCGGATTCGCCGACGATCTGGTAGGTGTGCTCTTCCTCGGTGTCCTCGTCGACCAGCCTCACCGTCGCGCCGAAGCGCACGGTCGGCCCGGTCATCTTCGAGGGGTCGATCACGTCGGCGCGGCTGATCAGCCCTTCGAGCTCCTTGATCCGGCCCTCGATGAAGCTCTGGCGCTCGCGCGCGGCGTGGTACTCGGCGTTCTCGGAGAGGTCGCCGTGCTCGCGCGCCTCGGCGATCGCGGTGATCACGGCGGGGCGCTCGACGTTCTTGAGGATCTTCAGCTCCTCGTTGAGGGCCTGATAGCCCTGCTTCGTCATGGGAAACTTTTCCATGGCCTGTCTCCGACGCTCTTGATCTCGCGCGGCCCGCGTCGTCGGGCGCGCCGGTCTCGTTGGCCGCGCCACGCGACGCGGGAGAGGGCCGCGCCTCCGACGCGGAAACGCGCCGTGGGAGCGGGCGCGGCTTAGCCGCAACGTCGTTCCTTCACGGACGCGCGATGATTTGCGTGAACGCCGCACGGGTGTGATCGGTCGCCGGCGCTGCACGAGAGAGCGGATCGTGCCGGCTCGCGACGCGATTCTGCATCCTTATGGTTATGACGCGAGAGGGCGCGCCGCAAGGTCGCGCACCGTCTTCGCGCTTGCCGTGGTCACACGGCATCGGCATGGTCGCGCTCATGCTCCAGTCCAGCCCCGCCGCCCACCAGGCCCGCGTCGACCACAAGGCGCTCGACCAACGCTATCCGTCGATCGCCTACATGGAGGCGCGCGCGAGAACGCGCGTGCCGAAGTTCTCCTGGGACTACATGATGGGCGGCATCGGCGAGGAGGCCGGGATCGCGCGCAACCGCGCGGCGCTGACCGGCGTGACGCTGATGCCGCGCTACCTCGCCGAATGGCAGGGCGCGCCGGAGACCGGGGTCACCCTGTTCGGCCGGCGCTGGTCGGCGCCCTTCGGCGTCGCGCCGGTGGGCTTCGGCGGCGTGATCTGGCCGCGCTCGCCGCAGTATCTGGCCGCGGCGGCCGCGGCGGCGAACCTGCCCTTCGCGCTCTCGACCGTCTCGACGGTGACGCTGGAGGACATCGCGCGCATCGCGGGGCCGAACGCCTGGTTCCAGCTCTACGCCATGGCCGATCCGGCGATCAATCGCGCGATCCTCGCCCGCGCGCGGGGCGCGGGCTACGACACCCTGGTGATCACGGTCGACGTGCCGAAGAAGATGCGCCGCGACCACGACGTGCGGAACGGCTTCGGCATCCCGCCGCGGATGGATGCCCGCATGGTCTGGCGGGCGATGATCCGCCCGGCCTGGGCGCTCGCGATGGCGCGCGAGGGCAACCCGCGCTTCGAGAACATCGTGCCGCACATGCCGCAGGGCCTCTCCAATGCCGAGATGTCGGTCAAGTTCCAGGCCGAGCGCGACGGACGCGTCACCGCCTCGAAGCTCGCGTGGTACCGCGACGAGTGGCCGGGCCACCTGGTGATCAAGGGGCTGCTCTCGCCCGAGGAGGTGGTCGCGGCCCGCGAGGCGGGCGCCGACGGGGTGGTGGTCTCGAACCACGGCGCGCGCCAGATCGACGCCGCGCCCTCGCCGGTCGAGGTGCTGCCCGCGATCCGCGCGGCGGTCGGGCCGGACTATCCGCTGCTCGCGGACGGCGCGGTGCGCACCGGGCTCGACGTGATGCGGCTGATCGCCTGCGGCGCGGATTTCGTGCTGGCGGGGCGGGCGTTCTATCTCGCCGTCGCCGCGCTCGGCGAGGCGGGGGCGGCCCATGCGATGCATGTGCTGCGCGAAGAGCTGTCGATCACCATGGGACAGCTCGGGGCGCGGTCGCTCGGGGACCTGCGCGACTTTCGCGTCGCCGGCGCGACCTGAGCGCCGCGTCGGCGTTCCTCGGACGGAGCCGACCTCAGCAGCGCTCGCGCCGATAGGCCGGCAGGAGGGCGGTCTCCTCGATCCGCCCCTCGTCGTGGCGTCCGGCCGTCGAGCGCGGCACGGGATAATAGCCGGGGGCGCCCTCGCGGGCAGTGGGCTGAAGGCGGGCGAGAACCCGGCGGCTCAATTCAAGCACGATGCCTCTCCGTCTGACACAACCCAACGCTGAAGCGGTCCGAAAGGTTCGTGGCGAAAAGAAGGCATTTTGGCAGCGGCCGCCACGATGCGGAAGCCGCCATGCCCGGTTCGCGGTGCGCGCGGCCGTCGAGCGCTCCCTTCGCCCGAACCGGGACGAGCTTCGGGCTTCTCGGTCTTCCCGCGAGACGCCGCCCGTCTCGGGAACTCGCCGCCGCCGGCGACCCCGCCCGCCGCTTCGAGACCCTCGGCGGGTCACGCCTCACGAGGTTGCCCGCAAGGCCCGGAGATCGGAACCGGGACGCCTCGCCCCGCCCGCCGCCGAACGCCTAGCCCTCCAGCCCCTCGGCGAGCGCGAGCAGGTCGGCCCAGGCGTCGCGCTTGCGCTCGGGCGCTTCCAGCAGGGTGCGGGGGTGGAAGCTCGCCCTGAGCCGCGTGCCCGAGGCGTGCTCGATCCAGCGCCCGCGCGCGCGGCGCAGCCCGCCCGTCTCGCCGCCCAGGCAGGCGAGCGCGGCGTTGCCGAGCACCAGCACCGCGCGCGGCCGCTGCAGGGCAAGGCGGCGCTCCAGCACCGGGGTGCAGAGGGCGGCGGCGTCCTGCGCGGCGCCGGGACCCGCGGCCGGGCGCCAGGGCACGAGGCAGGCGAGGCAGGCGCCGCGGGCGGGGTCGTCGGCGTCTCGCGCGCGACCGATCGCGGCGAGCATCCGGTCGAGCAGCACGCCCGCCCGCCCGCCGAGCACCCGCTCGGGCGCGTCCGGCTCGGGCGCGTCGGCGACGACCATCAGGCGCGCATCGGCCGCGCCTTCCGCGAAGGCGAGACGCTCGCCCGGCCCGAGGCGATCGGCGAGGAGCGCGCGCCCCGCAGCGTCGAGGGCGGCGAGATCGGCCGCGGCGCGCACCGCCGCGTGCGGGTCGGTCGCCGGCGCGGTGCCGGCCCGCCGCTCGCCTCGGGGCGACACGGCGGTCCGTCCCTCGTGGGGCGATGCGGTGGGCCTCCCTTCGCCGCGAGCCCCGGTCGGGCGGAGGGCAGGAGACGTGGCCGCACGCTCGGCCGTCTCGCGCGCGGCGAGGGCGAAGCGGTCGACGCCCGTTTCCTCGATCGCCTCGTCGGCGCCCAGCTCGACCTGCCAGGCGAGCGCGGCGAGCATCGCGGCGCGGCGCTCGGCCTCGTCGCTTATCGCGGCTCCGTCCGCGTCGCGGACCATCGCGGCCCCGTCCGCGTCACGGACCATCGCGGCCCTGTCCGTGCCGCGTACCACCGCTGCTTCGCCCGCGTCGCGTGTAGCCGTGGCGCCGTCCGCCTCGGGTATCGCCGTTGCGGGGGCCCTTGCGGCCCCGCCACCCTGACGAGCGCTCGCCGCGTCGGCGCCGGGGCGGGGACACGCCGAGGCGACCGCCCCCCGCCGATCCGGGGACGCGCCGCCACCCGCCGCCCCGCCGTCGCGCCGTGCCCGTGCGGCGTGCGCGGTCGGGCGACGCGGTGGCGTCCGGGGTCCGCTGCGTTTCGTCTCGGTCTCATTGCGTGCGCGATCCTGCTCTCGTAAGTCGCGAGCGGCAACAGACGGAGGCGAGGTACATGGGCGCGAACGGGCACGCCGTCGAGCGGGACGCGGTCGAGTACGACGTGGCGATCGTGGGCGCGGGGCCGGCCGGGCTCGCCGCCGCCATCCGGCTGAAACAGAAGAACGCCGATCTCGACGTGGTGGTGATCGAGAAGGGCTCCGAGGTCGGCGCGCACATCCTCTCGGGCGCGGTGCTCGACACCGCCGGCCTCGACGCGCTGATCCCCGACTGGAAGGAGAGGGGCGCCCCCGTCGAGGTGCCCGTCACCGAGGACCGCTTCTACGTGCTCGGCCAGGCGGGCGCGATCCGGCTGCCCTCGGCGATGATGCCGCCGCTGATGTCGAACCACGGCACCTACATCGTCTCGATGGGCAACGTCTGCCGCTGGATGGCCGAGCAGGCCGAGGAACTCGGCGTCGAGATCTTTCCCGGCACGGCCGCCTCCGAGACCGTCATCGAGGACGGGGTGCTGAGGGGCGTCGTCGCCGGCGAGGTCGGGCGCCAGTCCGACGGCACGCCGGGGCCGAACTACGAGCCCGGCATGGAGATCCGCGCCAAGTACGTGATGATCGCCGAGGGCGTGCGCGGCTCGCTCGCCAAGACGCTGATCGCCGATTTCGGTCTCGATGAAGGGCGCGAGCCGCAGAAACACGGTCTCGGCATGAAGGAGCTGTGGGAGGTCAAGCCCGAGAAGCACCGCCCCGGCCAGGTCACCCACACCATGGGCTGGCCGCTCGGCAAGAACGCCGGCGGCGGCTCCTTCGTCTATCACCTGGACAACAATCAGGTCTACGTGGGCTTCGTGGTGCATCTGAACTACGAGAACCCGCATCTCTACCCTTACGCCGAGTTCCAGCGCTTCTAGCACCATCCGATGATCGCCGAGCTGCTGGAGGGCGGCAAGCGCGTCTCCTACGGCGCGCGTGCGATCTCGGAGGGCGGCTGGCAGTCGATGCCGACGCTCGCCTTCCCGGGCGGCGCGCTGCTCGGCTGCTCGGCGGGCATGGTCAACGTGCCGCGCATCAAGGGCAACCACAACGCGATGCTCTCGGGGATCGCCGCCGCCGACGCGGCGGTCGAGGCGCTGGCCGCGGGGCGTTCGGGCGACGTGCTCGACGCCTACGAGCAGAGCGTGCGCACCGGCCCGATCGCGGCGGACCTGAAGCCCGTGCGCAACGTCAAGCCGCTCTGGTCGGACTACGGGCTCTACGCCTCGCTCGGGCTCGGCGGGCTCGACATGTGGGTGGCCGATCTCTCCCGCAAGCTCGGGCTGTCGACGCACGGCTTCACGCTGTTCGGCACCATGCGCCACCGCAAGACCGACGCCGAGGCGACCGGGCGGGCGAAGCGCTACCAGCCGATCGAGTATCCGAAGCCCGACGGCGTTCTGTCGTTCGACCGTCTCACCAACGTGGCCTACAGCTTCACCAACCACGACCACGACCAGCCCTCGCACCTGAAGCTGATCGACGACAGCGTGCCGCTTCAGCACTTGAAGAAATACGCGGGCCCCTCGCAGCGCTACTGTCCGGCCGGGGTATACGAGTTCGTCGACGACGGCGAGGGCAGGCAGAAGTTCCAGATCAACTTCCAGAACTGCGTCCACTGCAAGACCTGCGATATCAAGGACCCGGGCGGCAACATCGTCTGGACGGTACCGCAAGGCTGTGACGGGCCGAACTACCCGAACATGTGACGCGCACGGGAGGCCGGCCATGACCGACGAGGACACCGTCGCCCTCGCCGATGCCTACGAGCGCGGCCTCACCCACGAGCGCGCCGGTGAGCGCGAGGCCGCGGCGGCGGCCTACCGCACCTGTCTCGCGCTCGACCCCGAGGACCGCGGCGGCGCCGCGGTGCGCCTCGCCTCGCTGGGCCTGGGCGACGCGCCCGACCGCGCGCCGCCGGCCTACGTCGCCACCCTGTTCGGCCAGCACGCCGACGACTTCGAGATGACGCTGGTCCACGCGCTCGGCTACGGCATCCCTGACGAGATCGCGATCGCGATCGAGGACGCGGGGCTCGGCCCGTTCGGCCGCGGCGTCGACCTCGGCTGCGGCACCGGGCTCGTCGGCGAGGCGCTCGACGACATGGTGGCGCATCTCGACGGGGTCGATCTCGCCGAGGAGATGCTGGCCTTGGCCGACGAGAAGGGCGCCTACGCCGATCTCTACGTCGGCGACGCGGTCGCCTACCTCGAAGGCGTGGAGGCCGGCAGCCACGATCTGGTCGTCGCGGCCGACGTGCTCCCTTACCTCGGCACCCTGGAGCCGCTGTTCGCCGCCGCCGCGCGCGCGCTGGTGCCGGGCGGCGTGCTCGCCTTCTCGACCGAGACCCTGCCCCTGGAAGCCTTCGCCGGGCGGGCCTGGACGGTCGGCCCGCACCAGCGCTACGCCCACGAGCCGGGCGCGCTCGGGCGCGCGCGCGCGGCCGCGGGCTTCGAGCCGGTGGTCTTCGACGAGACCGTGATCCGCTACGAGACCGGCGAGCCGGTGCCGGGGCACCTGGTGCTGGCCCGGCGCGGCTGAGGTTCGCCTTCGCCCGCGTGGCGCCCTATCCTCTCCTCATGCTGCGCCGCAGCGACCGGCTGCGAAAGGGAAGTCGATGCTTGAGCGCGTGCTGAACCACCATCCCCGGCGGTTCGAGATGACGAACGAGCTGCACGCGCGGCCGTTCATGACCGTGCCGGTGCCGGGGCGACTGGTCTCGATCGCCTTCAAGCAGACCGACAACGCCCAGGCGCGCGACCCCGACCGCGACCGGGCCCACATGCTCGCCTTCGTCGACCGTCACGGCGGTCAGTATCCGGCGCCGGGCTCCAACCATTACCTCGGCAACTTCGGTCGCTTCACCATGAAGTGGGAGCGCCACACCGAGTTCGTCACCTACATGCTGGTCGCCGACGACAACGGCGACGACGAGCTGTTCGACAGCCTCCTGGCCGAACACTTCCCGGCCGAATGGCTGGCAGAGGCGCCGGGCAAGGTGATCGCGGCCGTCGAGATCGAGGTGATCCACGCCGACAGCCTGGAGGCGGCCCATGCGATGATCGCCACCGGGCGACTGCGCAGCGAGTTCAGCCACGAGAGCCTCGCGGTCGCGCGCACGCTCGACGACCAGGCGCTCGCGGTCGGCGATTTCCGCATCCACGAGGGCGGCTTCTCGCGCTTCGCGCTGATCGTGTTCGGCGAGACCGGCGAGCGCCGCATCGGGCGGGCGGTGCAGCGTCTGGTCGAGATCGAGAACTACCGGATGCTCGCCATGCTGGCGCTGCCGATCGCGCGGCGCGCCGGTGCGCGGCTGAACGAGATCGACCGCGAGCTGTCCGATCTGATCGCCATCGTCGCCGACAAGACCCGCGACGTGGCCGAGCAGGTGATCCTCGATCAGCTGACCGCGCTCTCGGCCGAGATCGAGGCGCTGTCGGCCTCGACCGCCTTCCGCTTCGGCGCCGCGCGCGCCTACGAGGCGATCGTGCACGAGCGCATCGCGATGATGCGCGAGGAACGATTGCAGGGCCGGCAGTTGTTCTCGGAATTCATGATGCGCCGCTTCGATCCGGCGATGCGCACCTGCCGCGCGACCGAGCAGCGGCTGGAGGATCTGGCCACCCGCGCGAGCCGGATCGCCGATCTGCTGCGCACCCGCGTCGACGTGGCGCTCGAGGCGCAGAACCAGAAGCTGTTGCGCTCG
Source organism: Paracoccaceae bacterium (assembly GCA_050330995.1). GTDB lineage: Bacteria > Pseudomonadota > Alphaproteobacteria > Rhodobacterales > Rhodobacteraceae > Thermohalobaculum. The sequence continues at coordinate 38,895 of JBHJHI010000066.1, read as the reverse complement.
ATGGACGAGCGCGCGGCGCTGCAGCTTCGGCTGCAGGAGACGGTCGAGGGGCTGTCGATCGTCGCGATCAGCTACTACGCCGTCAGCCTCGTCGCCTACGTGATCAAGCCGTTCGCCGCCTACCGCGTCGGCATGTCGGAGACGCTGGCCGTCGGCCTCTCGACGCCGGTGGTGGTGCTGGTGGTGTGGCTGTTCGTGCGCTCGATCCGTCGGCGGGTGGCGCGCGGGCGCTGAGCGGCGGACACGAAAAAGGGGCGCCCGGCCGGGCGCCCCTTCGTGGAGGTCGCGATCGGGTCGCTCAGGCGCGGCGCCCGTGGCGCACGGCGCCGAGGCCCACGAGGCCGGTCAGCAGCAGCAGCGCCGGAGCCGGCAGCGGGATGATGCCCGGGACGGTGTCGCGCGTCTCGATGAACGTCACGAGCGTGTCGGCGCCGGCGAACTGGTTCGCCAGCACGAAGGTCACCGAGTCGATCGAGTTCAGATTCACCGCGTTGTCGAAAGAGGAGAACGAGAAGATCAGGTCCTGCGGCGAGTTGCTGAACGGTGGGTTCTCGTTGATCAGCGGGCCGAACGGCGGGACGTTCGGCTGGTCTTCCAGCGTCACCGTATCGCTGTCGCCGTCGGTATCGGTCAGCGTGAAGCTGTAGTCCGAGAACTGGTCGTTCTGGAAGATCCGGACCGCCAGCACGTCGCTGCCGTCCGCCTGGAAGTCGATGCCGCCCAGACCGGCCCCGCCGGCGTCGTAGGTCAGGGTGAAGGTGCCGGTCGAGTCGGTCTCGTTGGTGGCGTTGAAGCGGTTGTTGCCGAAGAAGTCGATGCGCCCGTCGGACGTGCCGTTCGCCTGGACTTCCAGCGTGCGAGAGCCGCCGATGATGCCGGCGCCGGACACCGTCCCGCTGTTGCCCGCCGACACGGCCTGCGAAGTCTCGAAGGTATCGATCGTCAGCGCCGACGCGCCGAACGGCAGGGCGGCGAGCGCCGTCGCCGCCAGGAGAGTGCGAAACATCATACGTCTTCCTCGTTCACTGATCCACGGCTCTCGGGAGCGTCGTGCTCCATCGTGGATAACCCGTCATTAGGACCTCTACCAACGTCCCGGGGCATGAACAATGGTTTTGTGGTCGGGTTCCCCCTGACGAGGGCTTTTTTCATGCTCCTGGGGAAATTCAGTCCCACCATCCGTAAGTCACGGCCACCAATCGGCCACAATTCCAGCCGGATTTGGCACGAATTCTCGCTATAGTAGAAGAAGTTACAGGATCGTATCCAGAGCGAGTCCGGCGGCGAGGGCGAGCCCGCCGAATCGGGTCTCGCGAAACAGCGCGAGGCAGCGCGGCGCGTCGTCCGGATCGAGGCGCAGGATCTGCGAGGCCATGTGCGCTCCGAGCCCGGCGACGCCCAGCATCGCCGCCATGCCGCCGCCCGCGACCACGACCGCCGTCGCGGCGGAGGCCGTCGCCGCGAGCGTGAAGCCCCAGAGCCAAGCGGGCGTCGTATCCCCGAACAGCCGCGCCGTCGACTTCACGCCGACGATCGCGTCGTCCTCGCGGTCCTGGTGCGCGTAGATCGTGTCGTAGTGCAGCGTCCAGAACAGCCCGGCGAGGTAGAGCCAGACCGGCGCCCAGCCGATCGAGCCGGTGTGCGCCACCCAGAGCAGGAGCGCCCCCCAGTTGAAGGCGAGCCCGAGGAACGCCTGGGGCCACCAGGTGAAGCGCTTGGCGAAGGGGTAGATCGCGACCGGCACGAGCGAGGCCACGCCCCAGGCGATGGCCGCGCCGTTGAACGTCAGCAGGATCAGGAAGGCCGCGAGCGCCTGCGCCACCATCCAGACCGCCGCCTGCCGGCGGGTGGCGTAGCCCGCGGGGATCGGCCGGCGCGCCGTGCGCGCCACGTCCGCGTCGATGTCGTGGTCCTGGATGTCGTTCCAGGTGCAGCCGGCGCCGCGCATCAGCAGCGCGCCGACGCCCGAACCCGCCACCAGCCACAGATCCCAGAGCCGCGGCCCGGTCGCGACCGCGGCGAGGCCGATGGCCCAGAGGCAGGGCAGCCACAGGAGCCAGGCGCCGATGGGCCGGTCGAGACGCGAGAGGCGCAGGTAGGGCCGCCAGGCGGGCGGCGCGCGGCGGTCGACCCAGTTGCCGCTGACCGCGTCGGCGACGATGTCGCTCATGGGCGCCCCTCCTCGTCTGGGCAGCGGGGACGGGCGGTGCTAATCGACGGGCCGGTCATGGAGGGTTCATGGCACGCGACGCGCCCCGTGTCAGGCTCCATCTCGACGCGCCCCTCGACGCGGGCGCGACCGTCGAGATCGGGCGCGATCAGGCGAATTACCTCGCCGCCGTGCTACGCCTCGGCGAGGGTGAGCGCATCGCGGTGTTCAACGGCCGCGACGGCGAGTGGGCGGCCGTCGCCTCGCGGCTGAGCAAGCGCTCTGGCGCGCTCGCCGTCGAGGACCGCCTGCGCCCCCCCGCGGCGCCACCCGACCTCTGGCTCTGCTTCGCGCCGATCAAGAAAACGCGCACCGACTTCGTGGTCGAGAAGGCGACCGAACTCGGCGCGCGCCGGGTAGTGCCGGTGATGACGCGGCGCACCAACGCCGAGCGGGTCAACCGCGAGCGGCTGCAGGCCCACGCCGTCGAGGCGGCCGAGCAGTGCGGCCTCGTGTTCGTGCCGGCGGTGGCCGAGCCGGTGGCTCTCGGCGCGCTCCTCGACGGCTGGCCCGAGGGGCGGCGGCTGATGGTCTGCGACGAGCGCGCGGCCGGCTTCGGCGGCGCGGCCCCCGAGACGTTGCGCCCCGCGAGCGCGGCGCTCGCCGCCGAGGCGCGCGAGACCCCGGAGCCATGGGCGATCCTCTGCGGCCCGGAGGGCGGCTTCGAGGACGCCGAGATCGAGCGCCTGTCGCGGCTGACGGGCGCGATCGGCGTCGGGCTCGGCCCGCGGGTGCTGCGCGCCGACACCGCCGCCGTCGCCGCCCTCGCGCTCTGGCAGGCCACCTTGGGCGACTGGCGATGAGGCGGAGAGCGGTCTCGGCGCGCTGGCGCGAGTGTCTGGCCGCGGGCGCGCTCGGCCTCTTCGGGCTGGCGCTGGTCCTCGGCTGGCTCGGCGCGACGCCTGCGACGGCGCTCGTCGGCCTCGCGTTCCTGCTCGCGGGCGGAGGCTGGCTCGCGGCGGCGGCACGGCGCGCGCTCGTGGCCCGCCGCGGCGCCCGCGGCCCCGGCCTCGTCGCCGTGCGCGAGGGGGCGGTGGCCTACTTCGGCCCCGCGCGCGGCGGGGTCCTGGCGCTCGACGCGCTCGACGCCGTCGAGATCGTGCGCGAGGATGGTGCCGCCTGGCGGCTTCGCGGCGAGGACGGCACGACGCTCGACGTGCCGGCCGGGGCCGAGGGCGCGCCCGCGCTCGCCGACGCGCTGGTGACGCTGCCGGGCTTCCGCGCCGGCACGGCGCGGCGCGCGCTGGAGAGCGGCGCGATCGGGGAGGCGGCCGTGACCGTCTGGTCGCGGCATGGCGGGGCGGAAGGTCTGTCGGGGGGCAGGCCGGCGCGGCTCGGTGCGCCGGGGGACGCGGGGCGGCCCGTCGGGCTGGGCTGAGCGCGCCGCCCCCTCACCCCCAGCCGAGCACCAGCCGCGCCACGATCGGCAGGATCACCGCCGTCGCGAGCGCGTTCAGTCCCATGGCGAGGCCGGAGAAGGCGCCCGCCACCTCGTTGACCTGGATCGCGCGCGCGGTGCCGATGCCGTGCGACGCCGTGCCCATGGCGAGCCCGCGCGCCGCCCAGTCGCGCACCCCGACCAGCGTCAGCACCGGCGGCCCCAGCATCGCGCCGAGGATGCCGGTCAGGATCACCAGCACCGCCGTCAGCGAGGGCAGGCCGCCCAGCTGCTCGGCGATGCCCATCGCCACCGGCGCGGTGACCGCCTTCGGCGCGAGCGCCACCATCGCGTCGCGCCCCGCGCCGAGCCCCCAGGCGATCGCCACCGCCGAGGCCGAGGCCGCGAGCGAGCCGGTGACGATCGAGACCATGACCGCGAGCGCCGAGCGCCTGAGCCGCGCGAGCTGGCGATAGAGCGGCACCGCGAGCGCCACCGTCGCCGGGCCGAGCAGGAAGTGCACGAACTGCGCGCCCTCGAAATAGGTGTCGTAGCTCGTGCCCGTGGCGACCAGCGCGCCGACCACGATCAGCACCGCGACCAGCACCGGGTTGACCAGCGGCGACAGTCCGGCGCGCGCGTAGAGCCAGCTTCCCGCCTGGAACGCCGCCAGCGTCAGCGTCAGATGGAGCAGCGGATCGCGCGCGAGATAGACCCAGATGTCGCGCAGCTCGTCGAGGCTCGCGGGGACCTCAGCGTCCATCGCCCCGCCCCCCGTCGCCCCGAGCCCCGTCGTCCTGCCCGCCGTCGCCGCGGCCCCCGATCCACTGCGCGAGCAGGCCCACGAAGGCGACGGTCAGGAGCGTCGAGCCGACCAGCGCGCGCGCGAGCGGCAGCGCGTCGCGCCCGAGCAGCCCGGCGTGGACCATCACGCCGACGCCGGCGGGCACGAACAGGAGCGACAGATGCCCGATCAGCGCGTCGGCCACGCGCCCGAGCGCGTCGGGCAGCCCGCGCAGGCAGAGCCCCGCGAACAGGATCGCCATGCCGAGCACGGGACCGGGCAGCGGCAGGCCGAGGCCCGCCGTGATCAGCTCGCCGACGAGCTGGCAGGCGAAGATCAGGGTGAGGAAGAAGATCATTGGCGTCTCTCCGGTGGCGACGGCGCCACGGGCTTCGGGGGGAGGGCCGGACGTCCGCGTCGCGGTCCGCCGCCGCTTGTCGCAGCGCGGACCGCCCGGCGCCAGCGATCGAGGCCCGAGGGCGCGGCCTCAGGCCTCCGGCACTGTCAGCTCCACCGCCTCGCCGTCACGGAGCGCGGTGTAGAAGCAGCTCCGCCGGCCGGTGTGGCAGGCCGGACCCGTCTGCTCGACGAGCAGGAGCAGGCAGTCGGCGTCGCAGTCGAGGCGCGCGTCCACCAGCCGCTGGACGTGGCCGGAGGTCTCGCCCTTGCGCCAGAGGCTGGCGCGCGAGCGCGACCAGTAGGTCACGCGCTTGGTCGCCAGCGTCTCGGCCAGGCTCTCGCGGCTCATCCAGGCGAGCATCAGCACCTCGCCCGAGGCGGCGTCCTGCGCGATCGCGGGCGCGAGGCCCTCGGCGGTCCAGGCGATCCGGTCGAGGTCGAAGGGGGTGGTCATGGCGGGCTCCGTCCCTGGCTCGGCCGGTCTGTCCCACGCCGCGCCGTCCGGGGAAAGGCGCCGCCTCCGCGATTGCCCCCCCCGGCGGCGGCCTGTATGCGAGGGGCGGGCACGGAGGCGGGGGCTCTCTATGGCGGCACGGCCGGATTTCATCGTGATCGGGGCCATGAAGTGCGCAACCTCGACGGTCAGCGACTACCTCCAGCGCCACCCGGACGTGTTCATGCTCGCCGATCACGAGCCGCGCTTCTTCTCGCACGACGAGATCTTCGCCAAGGGCACGGCCTGGTACGAGGGCCTGTTCGACGCCCGCGCCGGCGAGGCCCTGGTGGGCGAGAACTCGAACCACTACGCCGCGCTCGGCCTCCACCCCGAGACGGTGGATCGCATGGCCGCCTACGCGCCCGATCTGCGCCTCGTCTTCATGGTGCGCGACCCGATCGAGCGCATCGTCTCGCAGTGGATCCAGAACCGCGAGAACCACGGCGTCAGGATCCCGGCCACGCCGGATCGCGCGATCGGGGAGATGCCCGAGCATTTCATCGACCAAAGCCTCTACTGGCGCACGCTGTCGCGCTATCGCGAGCGCTTCGCCGACGAGCGGATCTTCGTCGGCTTCATGGAGGACATGAACGCCGAGCCGGCGGCGTTCTACGCGCGGCTGAACGCCTTCCTCGGCCTCGACGACATCCCGCCGGCGGCGCCGGCGCACCGCAACAGGAGCGCCGACAAGCGGCTGCCGAGCCCCGCGCTCGACACGCTGCGGCGCAACCCGCTCGTGCGCGGGCTGAAGGGTCTCGCGCCCGGCGCCCTCAGGCGGCGCGTCAGGGACGCGCTCAGCCCGCCCCTCGCCGAGCGCCCGCGCTTCTCGCCGGAGGCGTACGCGCGGCTCGCCGAGACGCTGCGTCCGGATGCGGCCGCGCTGCTCGCCCACTGCGGCAAGCCGGTCGATTTCTGGCCGACGACGGCCGGGGCGGCCGCCCCGCGACGCGAGGGCGCCGCCGCCAGCGTCTGAGCGGCACGTCGACGCCCCCTCCGCGACGGGCGGTGCTATCGACGCGCCCGTGAACGATCGCCATATAGGCGCTCCGACACGGAGGGAGGCGCGCATGACCCAGGCGACGCAGGATCTGATGAAGCTCTACTCCGAGCGCATCCTCGCGCTCGCGAGCGCCTGCCCGCTGACCGAACGGCTCGACGCCCCCCAGGGCACGGCGACCAAGCGCTCGCCGCTCTGCGGCTCGACCGTCACCGTCGACGTGGCGCTCGAGGACGGACGGGTCAAAGCCTTCGGCCAGGACGTGAAGGCCTGCGCGCTCGGGCAGTCCTCGGCCTCGGTGCTCGGCGGAGCGGTGATCGGGCGCACCCGCGACGAGATCGCCGAGGGACGCGAGGCGCTCCGCGCCATGCTGAAGGAGGGCGCGGCCCCCCCCGCCGCGCCGTTCGACGCGCTGGAGGCGCTCTCGCCGGCGCGCGACTACAAGAACCGCCACGCCTCGATCATGCTGGCCTGGGACGCGACGCTCGCGGCGATGGACGCGGCCGCTCCCTGCTGAGCCCCTCGCGGTCGCGGGCCATCCCCTCGCGTCGAGGCGCCGGGGCAGGGCCGCCGACCCCGCTCCCGACACCGTGAGGGCCCGCGGCGGAACGGCCGGCGCACCCCGCCGGTTCGCCCCTCTACGCGCGCCGACCGCGCGAGACGACATCACAGGAGGCGTCATGCTGCACCCCCGCCATCCCGCGCCCGAGCTGGAAGTGCCCGTCGCCGGCGGCGCGCACTTCGCGCTCGGCGCCCACCCGCCCGAGACCTTCACCATCCTCGTGTTCTATCGCGGCAAGCACTGCCCGATCTGCTCGACGTACCTGAAATCGGTCGAGGAAGGCCTGGACGACGCCTACGCGATCGGCGCGGACGTGGTCGCGGTGTCGATGGACAAGGCCGACCGCGCCGAGGCGTCGATGAGCGAGTGGGGCCTGAAGCGCCTGCGCCTCGGCTACGACCTGCCAGAGACGGTCGCCCGCGCCTACGGGCTCTACATCTCCTCGGCGCGTCCCGGCTCGAGCGAGCCCGAGCGCTTCTCCGAGCCCGGCCTCGTGGTGGTCGACCGGACGGGGATCGTCTACTTCGCGCAGTCGCAGTCGGCGCCGTTCACCCGCCCACCCTTCGCCGAGCTGGTGAGCGGGCTCAAGTTCGTGCTCGACAACGACTACCCTGCCCGCGGCGACCTGACGGCGCAGGCGGCCTGAGCCCTCATCCGGTCGCGCGCGCGGCCGGGTCCGAGCGCGCGATCGCCTCGGCGATCAGGGCGTCGAAGTCGGCGGGGCTCGCGAGCGCCGCCACCTCGTCGGCCTCGACCGTGATCCCCCAGCGCGCCGCGATCCGGTCGTAGCGCGGCAGGCGGTGGTCGAGCAGGCGCCGAAAGCCCCAGGCGATGAAGCGGTCGGGATCGACGTCGTACTCGGTGACGCCGGCCTCGGCGAGGTAGCGCGCCCAGAGATCGCGAAGGACGCCCTCGGGGTAGTACATCGGCTTCGGCTCGCGCTCGAAGCGGCGCACCAGCTCGTCGGCGAGCGCCTCGGTGCCGCGGATCTGCACGAGCAGGAGCCGCGAGGTCAGCGCCGAGAGCACCGGGTCGTCGTCGTCCTCGGGGTCGACCACCTCGCAGATCGAGCCGCCGGTGTCGGCCATGAAGTGCGCGTAGCCGTAGATCGCGCGGGCCTTGTCGATGAAGGCGAGCGTGTCGAGCAGCGCCGCGATCTCGGCCCCGCGGTGCTGGCGCTGGCGGGTGAGGTACTCGGCGAAGGGGATGCCGCCCTTCGAGGGGTCGCCCGGCTTGCCGAGATAGGTCGAGAGCGGCGCGAGGTTGTCGAAGCTGATATTGGAGGCGATGTAGATCGAGTCCGAGCGCAAGAGCTGGCGCAGGAACGGGTTCCTCATCGCTTCGCGCTTGAAGTTGTCGACGATGTGCTCGCCCATGTAGCGTGTGCCGATACGGTAATCGACCGAATAGTGGAACCACTCGCCCTGCGCGCGCAGCATCGAGGCGACGCGGGTCTTGCCCAGTCCCGACATGCCGAACAGCGCCACCGCCTTCTGCGGCGCGTCGAGATAGTCGCGCGGCGTGCGGTAGATCATGGCGCCCCTCCGACGTCGAGGCTTATCCTCGTGGTCAGAGCGCGGCAAGCGCGGGGACGCCGTGGATCGTCGGATCCACGGCTTGCTCACCCGCCTGGGGCGGCTCAGTCGCTCGCGTGGTCGATGCTGCGCGTGGCGGCGGGGTCGGCCTCCAAACGCTCGGGCGCGATCGGCTCGCCGCTGACCTCGCAGATGCCGTAGGTGCCCGCAGCGAGCCGTTCCAGCGCGTCCGAGAGGCGCTGCAGCTCGACCTGGCGGCGATGCGAGTGCGCCCGCGCGCGCTCGACGGCCTGGACATCGTCCATGCGCTCGACCGGGTCCGGCTGGTCCTGATCGAGGTCGACTTCGGCGGCCTGGCGTGCGTCGGCAGTCGCCGCCTCTGTAGCCTCGATCTCGGCGATGCGGTCGCGGATCAGGCGCTCGTAATGTTCGCGGGTGGGGTCATCGAGTTTCATGCCTCCGCATCTAAGCCGCCACCGTCCGCACGCCAGAGCCGCGGCCTATGCCGCGGGCTCGACAAACATCGTTGACGCGTGAAAGATTGTCCCGCGAAGGCCGGCGCCAGACCGGCCGCGCGGCGCGCGGGACGCGCCGACGCCAGCGCGGGCGATCGCGTCCCGCGTCAGCCAAGGGAGGACGAACCATGGCCGATACCGACGAAGACACCCTCTACGCGCGCCTCGGCGGCCTCTACGGCATCGCGGGCGCGGTCGACGATCTCGTCGAGCGCCTCTACGACAACGCCTTCGCCAACATGAACCCGGCGGTGAAGGCGTTCCACGACCTGGAGGGTCGCGCTGGCTTCAAGTTCCTGGTGACGGCCTGGTCGGTTCAGGAGACCGGGGGGCCCAAGATCTATCCCGGCCGCGACATGCGCGAGAGCCACAAGCACCTGAAGGTCAGCCAGCCCGAGTTCGACAACGTCGCGACCGCGATCTCGGCCACGCTCTACCAGGTCGGCGTGCCGCAGAAGGAGCACGGCGAGTTCATGGCGATCATCGAGAGCTATCGCGGGATGGTGGTGGCGCCCGAGCACCGCGATCATCACCGGCACGTGCCGACCGCCGAGGGGGCGCAGACGCCCATGACCGACCAGGCGCTCGGCTCGCCGTCCTCGGCGCATTGAGCGGCCCGCGCCCCCGTCCCGTGGCGGGGGCGCGACCGGACGTCCGGGGTCTGACGTCGCGTTCATCGTCGGAAAGGGCGGAGCGTCCCCCGCGTTGGTGGCGCGACCCCACCACGGAGGACATCCATGTCTAGCCGCAACGAAGTCCGGATCAACAACCTGCGCGAGTTGCTCGGAACCGCGCTCGTCAACGCCCATGCGCTCGAAAAGCAGAGCCTGACCTCGCTCCGGAGCCAGGTCGAGGGCCTCGACAAGGCGCCCGCGCTCAAGACCCGCGTCGAGCAGTACATCGGCGAGACGGAGGAGCAGATCCGCCGCCTCGAACGCTCGATGGAGAAGAACAACTCGCAGCCCTCGACGGTCAAGGACATGCTGCTCTCGGCGCATGGCCAGATCGTGTCGCTGATCCAGACCAGCGCGCGCGACGACGTGCTGAAGACCGCGATCGCCGGCCACGGCGCGGCCGCCTTCGAGACGGCGAGCTTCGCCTCGCTCGTCGCGCTCGCCGAGGACGCGGGCGACACCGACATCGCCTCCGAGATGCGCACCTGCCACCAGACCGCCAAGGCGATGCAGGACTGGCTCGCCGAGCGCATGCCCGAGATCACCCGCGAGTTCGCCGAGGTCGAGCTGTCCAAGGCGAGCTGAGACGCCGCGCCGGCAGGCGCGGCCCCGCCCGGCCGTGAACCGCACCGGGTCCGCTCGGAGCCGGTCGGTTCGGGGCGGGCCGCCGCGTCCTGCCTTCCACGCCGGCGCGGACGCGCGCGTCGGCCGGGGCCGGCGGCGGTCGAACCGGCCGTCCGAGAGCGGCCGCCGCGATCTCGACGGATGCCGACAGGCCGGCTCGCCCGGTATCCCCGGCCGCCCCGGCCGTCTCGTCGGCGGGGGCCTCGCCGGTTCCGGGGGGCTCACCCGGCGCCTTCGGTCTCGATGCGAAGGGGCCGGCCGCAATGCTTGCAGTGGATCGCGTCCGCGTCGTGACGCAGGAGGCCGCAGTCCGGGCACTTGTGGCGCACGCGGGCGGGCTGGAACACCGCTCGGGCGAGGCGCACGAACAGCGTCACCCCGGCCACCATGATGAACACCGACAGCATCTTGTCGAACGGGGTGTCCGGTGTAATGTCGCCGAAGCCGGTGGTCGTCAGCGTCGTGACGGTGAAGTAGAGGGCGTCGAGGTAGGCTTCCGGGCCGGCCTGATCCTCGAAGAACATGACAAAGACGACCGAGGTCGTGACGAAGACGAACACGACGAGATTGACCAGCGCCAGCACCGTCTCCTCGTTGCGCCGGAAGAAGCCGCTGTCGCGCCGGAGGTCGTGCAGGACGTGATAGGCGTGCATGAGCCGCAGACCGCGCAGGATGCGCAGGAAGGCGATCTCCTCCGAGAGGAAGGGGGCCAGCAGCAGGGCCGCGACGACGACGAGGTCGGCGAGCACGTAGAGCCGGCCCAGGAGCCGCCAGGGCCGCTCCTCGATCCAGAAGCGCGCCGCGAGGTCGACGAGGATCGCGAGCCCGATCGCCGTGTTCGCGGCCAGCAGGGCCGGCGACAGCTCGAACGGCATGGTCGCGATGAAGAAGACGATCGTGCCGACGTCGAAGACGATCAGGGCGTATCGGAAACGGACCGCGCCGCGGCTCCGGCCGAGGTAGAGCAGCCGGACGGTCTTCCTGAACTCGCCGATCATGCGGTCCGTCGATGCGACGTGGCTGGGCCTCCCGTCTCTACATCCCGGGGCGCGGTGGACAAGAGCCCTTCGTGCCGCCCCGCGAGATCGCGTGCGGGGAGCCGCGGCGGGACCCGCGCGGGCGCTCTCGCCGTCGTGTCGGGCATCGTCAAGGCGATCGGCCCGATCCGGACGGCGGCGCCGCCCCGCCGTCGGTCCTACGCCGCGAACCGTGGTCCCGCGGGCGCTCGGGGGGCGATCGGACGGCGCTCCGCTCCCGCGCTCGGCGCGGCGGCGCTCCTCGCCCTCTCGCTCCCGAGCGTCTGCGCCACCGCGCCGGCCCGGGCGCAGACGCTGGCGATCGAGACGCGCGACGCCTATGATTTCGCCGATCTCGCCCGCCCCGGCGCGAGCGTGACGATCGAAGGCCGGCTCGAGCTGCCGGCCGGGGGCCGGACGCGCGGGGCCGCGATCCTGAGCCATGGTGCCGCCGGCCCCGGCACGCGCCAGCGCCGCGCGGCCGAGCGGCTGGCCGCGGCCGGGATCGCCACGCTCACGCTCGACCACTTCGCCGCGCGCGGCGTCGGCTCGACGATCGCGGACCAGTTGCGCGTCACCGAGCAGACCATGCTCGCCGATCTCGTCGCCGCGCGCGCGGCGCTGGCCGAACGGCTCGGCCTTGCGCCCGGACGCATCGGCGTCGTCGGCTGGTCCAAGGGCGCGACGGCCGCGCTCCTCGCCGCGGCCGCGCCGAGCTTTCGCTTCGCCGCTGGCGACGCGGCCGAGCCCTTCGCCTTCGTCGCCGCCTTCTACCCCTTCTGCGGCTTCGCGCTCGAGGACGAGGCACTGGCCGCGCCGCTCCTCCTGCTCCTCGGCGGAGCCGACGACTGGACCCCGGCCGCGCCCTGCCGTGCGCACGCGGACGCTTGGCGCGAGGCCGCGACCGGACCGGAGGTGCGCGTGCGCTTCTTCCCCAATGCCCGCCACGGCTTCGACGGCGGCTCGGGGCTGCGGCGGGTCGACCGCGCGATCACCGTGCGCCGCCGGGACGCGCGCTGCACGCTCGACCTCGGCGCGGACGGCGTGACCCGCGGCCTGGACGGTGTCCACGACCTCGCGACGCCGGAGGCCAGGGCGGCGTGGCTCGGCGACTGCGGCGTGCGCGGCGTCACTTTCGGGGGCGACGCGGAGGCGCGCGCCGCCGCGCTCGACGCGCTGGTCGATTTCGTGCGCGAGCGGCTGCGCTAGGGCGCTATCCGATCCGATCGGATCGCACGCGCTCGATCGTCGTCCGGGCGCGCAATTCTTCCGATTCCCGTGTCGCTTCGGTCGGAACGCGCTCCACGGCACGTCGCCGGGTTGCGCTCGGCTCGGCGCCGGGGGAGGAGGGCGTCACGGCGAGGCCGGCTCCCTCGGGAGGTGCTGCTCGATCGCGGCGAGGACGCGCGCGACCGACGGCGGGCGCATCCCGTCCTGGCGCTCGACGATCGCGTAGGGGCTGACCGCCATGTCCTCGGCGACGGCGAGGCGTCGGATGCGGTCGCCGGGTGCGCCCGGCGCGGTGCAGTACGCCGCGATCGCCCGCGCCACCGGCGCCACCGCGTCCGTCCGCTCGACGATCGCGAGCGTCAGCAGGAGCGACGTCGTGCCGATCGTACGCGCCGGCGGCGGGTGGCCGCGTTCGAGCAGGTAGGTCTCGACCGTCCGGCGCAGCAGCGTCCCCGGCGGCTGCATCACCCACTCGTGCCCGAGGCAGCGTTCCAGCGTGACCGGCCCGGCGCGCGTCAGCGGATGGTCGCCGCGCGCGATCAGGCTCACCGGCTCGGGGCCGACGAGGCGCAGGCGCACGGCCGCGGCGTCGACGTGGCGCGGCAGCCGGCCGATGTAGAAGTCGAGCTCGCGCGCGAGCAGCGCCTCGGCGAGGCGGTCGCTGGTGTCGATCTCCACCGACAGCTCGATGTCGGGCTCGGTGCGGGTTAGCGTGCGGATCGCCGGCAGCACGACCTCCATGGACGGACCCGTGACCGAGCCGATGCGCACGCGCCCGCGCGTGCCCGTCGCGACCTGCGCGATCTCGTGGGCGGACTGGTCGAGCTGGCGCAGCACCGCGCGGGCGCGGAGCGCGAGGAGGCGTCCGGCCTCGGTCAGCTCGGTGCCGCGCGCGCGCCGGCGCGAGAGCGTCGCGCCGACGATCCGTTCGAGCTCGGCGAGCAGGCGCGAGGCGGCGGGCTGGGTCATCGCGAGCTGCGCGGCCGCGGCGGAGACCTGCCCGGTGTCCTCCAGCGCGACGAGCAGGCGAAGCTGCGAGAAGCGCAGCCCCTGGCGGATCAGCTCGTCGCGGCGGGCGGGGTCGTCGGGGGCGCGCGGCATCGCGATATGCCCGATCTGCTATGAGAGCCGTGCAAATCATCATTTGCCTGAATGTCGGGCTCTGGCAATCTGGCGCGAACCGTCCCGCGCCACCGGCCCGAGGCGAAGACGACAAGAATGCGGCTCCCCGGCGCGACGGACGGCGGCGCGGGAGCCCGGGGAGGACACGGATGATCAAGGCGAGGGCCGCGCTGGCGGCCATCCTCATCGCGTGCGTCGGCGCACCGGCCGCGGCGCAGGACAAGGGCACGGTCGGCATCGCCATGCCGACGAAGTCCTCGGCGCGCTGGATCTCGGACGGCGAGAGCATGGTGCGCCAGTTCGAGGCGGCGGGCTACGCCACCAACCTCCAGTACGCCGAGGACGACATCCCGAACCAGCTCGCCCAGATCGAGAACATGATCGTCACCGGCGCCGACGTGCTGGTGATCGCGGCGATCGACGGCACGACGCTGACCAACGCGCTCGCCAACGCCAACGCCATGGACATCAGCGTCGTCGCCTACGACCGGCTGATCCGCGACAGCGAGCACGGCGACTACTACGCCACCTTCGACAACTTCCAGGTCGGGGTGCAGCAGGCGACCAACCTGGTGAACGGGCTGAAGGAGCGCTTCGCCGACGAGAAGCCGTGGAACGTCGAGCTGTTCGGCGGCTCGCCGGACGACAACAACGCCTATTTCTTCTACGACGGGGCGATGAGCGTGCTGGAGCCGATGATCGAGGCGGGCGACGTCGTCATCCCCTCGGGCCAGCGCGGCATCGATACGGTCGGCACGCTGCGCTGGGACGGCTCGGTGGCGCAGGCGCGCATGGATAACCTCCTGTCGGCCAACTACACCGACAAGGAGATCCACGGCGTGCTCTCGCCCTACGACGGACTCTCGATCGGCATCATCTCTTCGCTGAGAGGCGTCGGCTACGGCTCGGGCGATCAGCCGATGCCGATCGTCACCGGCCAGGACGCCGAGATCCCCTCGGTCAAGGCGATCCTGCGCGGCGACCAGTACTCGACCATCTTCAAGGACACCCGCGAGCTCGCCCGCGTCACCGTCGAGATGGTCGACGCGCTGGTCGAGGGCGGCGAGCCGCCGATCAACGACACCGAGACCTACGACAACGGCGTCAAGGTGGTGCCGTCCTACCTGCTCGAGCCGACCCCGGTGACGGAGGAGAACTGGGAGGAGGTGCTGCTCGACAGCGGCTACTACGAGCGCGAGCAGATCGAGTGAGCCCCGAAGGGACCGGCCGTCGCCGATCCCGCCCCGCAAGTGCGCCGGGATCGGCCGCCGCCGGTCCCTTCCCCCCGGATACGGAGCGGACGATGGCCACGCTTCTGGAGATGCGCGGGATCACCAAGGAGTTTCCGGGCGTCAAGGCGCTCGACGACGTGACCCTCTCGGTCGACGAGGGCGAGATCCACGCCCTCGTCGGCGAGAACGGCGCGGGCAAGTCGACGCTCGTGAAGGTGCTCTCGGGCGTCTACCCGCACGGCGGCTACCGGGGCGAGATCGTCTACGACGGCGCGCCGGTAGCCTTCCGCTCGATTGCCGACAGCGAGCGCGTCGGCATCATCATCATCCACCAGGAACTCGCGCTGATCCCGCTCCTGTCGATCGCCGAGAACATCTTCCTCGGCAACGAGCGCGCCCGCGGCGGCGTGATCGACTGGCACGAGACCAACCACCGCGCGGCCGCGCTTCTGGCCCGCGTCGGCCTCGACGAGAACCCGGAGACGCTGGTGGGCGATCTCGGCCTCGGCAAGCAGCAGCTCGTCGAGATCGCCAAGGCGCTGTCCAAGGACGTGCGCCTCCTGATCCTCGACGAGCCGACGTCCTCGCTGAACGAGGCCGACAGTCAGAAGCTCCTCGACCTGCTCGTCGAGTTCCGCGCGCGCGGGCTCACCTCGATCCTGATCTCGCACAAGCTGAACGAGGTCGGGCAGGTCGCCGACAGCATCACCGTGCTGCGCGACGGCGCGACGGTCTCGCGGCTCGACGGCGCGGGCGGGGCGAGCGAGGACGCGATCATCCGCGACATGGTCGGCCGCTCCCTCGCCGAGCGCTACCCCGAGCGCGCGCCCCGGATCGGCGCGGTCGCGATGGAGGTGCGTGACTGGACGGTGCATCACCCCCTGCACGCCGAGCGGCGGGTGGTGGACCGGGTCTCCTTCGACGTCCGCCGCGGCGAGGTGCTCGGCATCGCCGGCCTCATGGGCGCGGGGCGCACGGAACTCGCCATGAGCCTGTTCGGCCGCTCTTGGGGCCGCGACGTCTCAGGCGAGGTGCTGATCGGCGGCCGGCCGGCCGACGTCTCCACGGTCCGCCGCGCGATCGAGGCGGGGCTCGCCTACGCGACCGAGGACCGCAAGACCTACGGCCTCGTCCTCGACCAGACGATCCGGCGCAACGTGCCGCTCGCCAGGCTCGACGCGGTGGCGAACGGCCTCGTCGTGGACCGCGACCGCGAGGCGGAGGTGGCGCGGCGCTACCGTGAGCGGCTCGCCATCAAGTCCTCCTCGATCGAGCAGCAGGCGGTGAACCTCTCGGGCGGCAACCAGCAGAAGGTGGTGCTCGCCAAGTGGCTGTTCGCCGACCCGGACATCCTGATCCTCGACGAGCCGACGCGCGGCATCGACGTCGGCGCCAAGTTCGAGATCTACACCGTGATCCGCGACCTCGCCGCGGCCGGCAAGGCGATCGTGGTGATCTCCTCGGAGATGCCCGAACTCCTCGGCATCACCGACCGGCTATACGTCATGGCCGAGGGCCGCTTCGTCGGCGAGATGGCGACGCGCGAGGCGAGCCAGGAGCGGATCATGGCCGCGATCATCAAGGCCGAGCCCGTGACCGATCCCAGCGCGAGGGCGAGCGCATGACCCAGACGACGACCGATCCCGGGCGCGAGGGCGCGCTCGCGCCGAGCCAGTGGCACGCGGGCCTGCGCTTCCTGCGCGGGCACCTGCGCGAGTACGGCATCCTGTTCGCGCTCGTGGCGATCATGGCGTTCTTCCAGATCGCGACGGGAGGCATCCTCCTGATGCCGATCAACCTGACGAACCTGGTCCTGCAGAACAGCTACATCGTCATCATGGCGATCGGGATGCTGCTCGTGATCGTCTGCGGCCACATCGACCTCTCGGTCGGCTCGGTGCTCGGCTTCATCGGCGCGCTCGCGGCGGTGATGATCGTGCAGTGGGGCGTGCCCTATCCGGTCGCCGCCGTCGCCTGCCTCGCCACCGGCGCGCTGATCGGCGCGGCGCAGGGGTTCTGGGTCGCCTACTTCCGCATCCCCTCGTTCATCGTGACGCTCGCGGGGATGCTGGTGTTCAAGGGGCTGACGCTCTGGCTGCTCGCCGGGCAGTCGGTGGGCCCGTTCCCGCCGGCGTTCCGCTCGATCGCCTCCGGGTTCGTGCCGGACGTCTTCGGCGCCGAGGGCCTCAACCTGTTCTCGCTGCTCCTCGGGCTCGGCGTCGCCGTGGCGCTGCTCGCGCGCGCGATCCGCGGCCGACGGGCGGCGGCGCGCCACGGCCGCGTCGAGGAGCCCTTCGCCTTCTTCGCCGTCAAGCACGGCCTGATCTTCTGCGCCCTCGTCTACATGAGCTGGCTGATGGCCGACTTCCGCGGCCTGCCGAACGTGTTCATCGTGATGGCGCTCCTGATCGCGATCTACAGCTTCGTGACGTCCAACACGACGATCGGACGACGCATCTACGCGATCGGCGGCAACGAGAAGGCGGCCTCGCTCTCGGGGATCAACTCTAAGCGCCTGACCTTCCTGACCTTCGCCAACATGGGGATGCTGGCCGCCCTCGCCGGTCTCGTCTTCGCCGCGCGGCTCAACACCGCGACGCCGAAGGCGGGCGCGACCTTCGAGCTCGACGTCATCGCCGCCGTCTTCATCGGCGGCGCCTCGATGTCGGGCGGCGTCGGCACCGTGGTCGGCGCGGTCGTCGGCGCCTTCATCATGGGGGTGATGAACAACGGCATGTCGATCCTCGGCATCGGCATCGACTGGCAGCAGGTGATCAAGGGCCTCGTGCTGCTCGCCGCCGTGATCTTCGACGTCGTGAACAAGCAGAAGGCCTGAGCGCCGCGAGGGCGGCGCAACCGGGCCGGGCGTCCCGGCGATGTCCCGCGAGGGACGCGCGCCGGCGGCGTGCGCCGAGCCAACCGCGGAGGAACCACGTGACGACCACCGAGCTCGCTATCGTCGGCGTCGGCAAGATCGCCCGCGACCAGCACGCGCCCGCGATCGAGGCGAGCGACGCCCTGCGCCTCGCCGCCACGGTCAGCCGCTCGGGCGGCCTCGACGGCGTCGAGAACCACGAGAGCCTCGACGCCCTGTTCGACGCCCGCCCCGACGTCGGCGCGGTCGTGCTGTCGATGCCGCCGCAGGCGCGCTTCGCCGCGGCCGCGCAGGCGCTCCGGGCGGGCAGGCACGTGATGCTGGAGAAGCCGCCGGGCGTCGGCGTGGCCGAGGTGCTGGCGCTCGAGCGCATGACGCGCGAGACGGGGGTCAGCCTGTTCGCGACCTGGCACTCGCGCCACGCCGCGGGCGTCGCCCCGGCCCGGGCCTGGCTCGCCGAGCGGCGGGTGCAGTCGGTCGCGATCGACTGGCGCGAGGACGTGCGCGAGTGGCATCCGGGCCAGCAGTGGATCTGGCAGGCGGGCGGCCTCGGCGTGTTCGACCCCGGCATCAACGCGCTGTCGATCCTGACGACCATCCTGCCCGAGCCGCTGCGCCTGACCGAGGCGACGCTCTCGGTGCCGGAGAACCGCGATACCCCGATCGCCGCCGACCTGCGCTTCGAGACCGTCGGCGGCGCGCCCGTCGTCGCCGGGCTCGACTGGCGCCACGAGGGCCCGCCCGTCTGGGAGATCCGGGTCGCGACCGACGAGGGCCGGCTCGTCCTCGCCGAGGGCGGCGCGCGGCTCGCGGGCGACGACGCGGCCGAGGAGGTCGAAGGGCCGGGCGAGTACGTCGGTCTCTACCGCCGCTTCGCCGAGCTGATCGCGCGCGGCGAGAGCGACGTGGACGTGGCGCCCTTCCTGCACGTCGCCGACGCCTTCATGCTCGGCCGGCGCCGGATCGTCGCCCCCTTCCATGACTGAGCCGGCGGTGTTCGACGACCGGGCCTGCGAGCTCGGCGAGGGGCCGCTCTGGCATCCGCTGCGCGCGCAGTTCTTCTGGTTCGACATCCTCGGCAAGCGGCTCCTGGCGCGACGCGACGACGAGCGCGCCGAGTGGCGCTTCGACGAGCACGTCTCCGCCGCGGGCTGGATCGACGCGGATACGCTGCTGATCGCGGGCGAGAGCGGCCTCTGGCGTCTCGACCTCGCGAGCGGCGCGCGCGAGCGGCTGGTCGCCATCGAGGCCGACGACCCGGCGACGCGCTCCAACGACGGCCGCGTCGACCCGTTCGGCGGCTTCTGGATCGGCTTCATGGGCAAGCGCGCCGAGGCCGGGCGCGGCACGATCTACCGCTTCCACCGGGGCCGGCTCGCGGCGGTGGTGCGCGGGCTCGCCGTCCCGAACGCGCTCTGCTTCGCCCCCGACGGCAGCCGCGTCCACTACGCCGACACGCCGGACGGGCGCATCATGACCATGACGCTCGACGCCGAGGGCTGGCCGGCGGCCGAGGCCACGGTGTTCGCCGACCTCCGCGAGGAAGGGCTGCGCCCCGACGGAGCGGTGATCGACGCCGAGGGCGGTCTCTGGAACGCGCAGTGGGGGGCCGGGCGCGTCGCCCGCTATCGCCCCGACGGCGGCTTCGACCGCGCGATCGCGCGCGGGGCGGCGCAGACCACCTGTCCCTCGTTCGGGGGCGAGGACTACGGGTCGATGCTCGTGACCACCGCGCGCGCGGGGGTGGCGGCGCCCGGCTCGGCGGACGGCCGCACCTTCCTTCTCGATCCGGGCGTGCGGGGGCGGGCGGAGGTGGCGGTGCGGCTCGCGCCCGCGTGAAGGCGGCGCGGACACGGTTCGGGACGCTGCCGGACGGCGCGCCGGTCGAGGCGGTCGCCATCGCGGGCGGCGGGCTCTCGGCGCGGCTCCTCACCTACGGCGCGACGCTGAACGACCTCAGGCTCGACGGCGTCGCCCATCCGCTCGTCCTCGGTGCGCCGACGCTCGCATCCTGCCTCGGCGGGATGGTCCACGCCGGCGCGGTCGTCGGGCGCTACGCCAACCGCATCGCCGGGGGGCGCTTCCGCCTCGACGGCCGCGCGTACGAGACCGACCGCAACTTCCGCGGCCGCCATACCCTGCACGGCGGGCGCCTCGGCACGAGCCGGCGCGACTGGCGCCTCGACTGGCTCGACGACGCGAGCGCCACCTTCGGGGTCGAGCTGGCGAGCGGCGACATGGGCTTTCCGGGCACGCTCCGCGTCACGGCGCGCTACGCGCTGTCGGCGCCCGCGACGCTGGAGATCGCGATCGAGGCCGAGACCGACGCGCCGACGCCGGCGAGCTTCGCGCCGCACGGCTACTTCGTGCTGGACGACGGCGACGACGTGCGGACGCATCGCCTGCGGATCGCGGCCGATCGTTATCTGCCCGTCGATGACGACCTGATCCCCACCGGCGAGATCGCCCCGGTCGCGGGCACGCCGTTCGACTTCCGGCGGCGCCGCACGGTCGGCGGGCACGGCTACGATCACAACTTCTGTCTCGCCGACAGGCGTCGCGCCCTGCGCGAGGTGGCGCGGGTCGAGAGCGCGCGGAGCGGCCTCGCCATGACGATCGAGACGACCGAGCCGGGCCTGCAGGTCTACGACGGGGCGCACACGGCCGGGCTGGACGGGCTCGACGGCCGCCGCCACGGCGCGCACGCCGGCCTCGCGCTGGAGCCGCAGCACTGGCCCGACGCGCCGAACCGGCCGGCCTTCCCGGACGCGACCCTGCGGCCCGGCGAGACCTACCGCCATCGCACCCGCTACCGCTTCGGGCCGGCCTAGGCTCGGGGAGGCGTCGGTGGTGATCGGCCGGGAGCGAGGACGGGCGTGGCACGGCCGCGAGGCCGTCCCCCCGGATCGGTTCTGGACCTGCCGGAGCACGTCGGCCGGGGGACGACGACGCCCCGTCCCTCAGAAATCCAGATCCGCGTAATGCCCCGGCGGCGTCGGGAAGCCCGGCAGGTGGTCGGCCAGGATCGAGCGGAACGAGGGCCGCGACTTCAGCACCGAATACCAGGTCTTGACCGAGGGGTAGTCCTCCCAGGGCACGTCGCCGGTGTAGTCGAGGCAGCTCACGTGCGCCGCCGCCGCGACGTCGGCGAGCGTCATGCGGCTCCCGGCGAGCCAGTTGTGGCGCTCCAGGAGCCAGGTCATGTAGTCGAAGTGGACGCGCAGGTTGCGCGAGCCGGCCTTGAGGCAGGCGCCGTCGGGATAGCCGAGCTTCGCGAGCCGCTTGGTCACGCGCTCGAACAGCAGGTTCTCGGTGACCTCGCGGTTGAACTTGTCGTCGAACCAGCCGACGAGACGCAGCACCTCGGCGCGCTTGAGCACGTCGCGCGGCATCAGTTCCGGCTCGGTCATGGTCGATTCTAGATAGTCGCAGATCGCCGTCGACTCGGCGAGCACGCGGTTCTGGTTGGTGACCAGCACCGGCACCTTGCCCGCGGGGTTCAGGCGCAGGAAGTCGAGGCGGCGCTCCCACGGGCGTTCCTCGACCAGCTCGACCTGCTGGCGCTTCTCGGCCAGCACGACGCGCACCTTGCGGCAGAACGGCGAGAGCGGCAGGTGGTAGAGGCGGTGCATCGGCGCGGTCCCGGCTGGTCCCCGACCGCAGTCCAACCAGCCGCGCGGCACGCGCGCAAGCGAAAGCGTCTCCGATCGACCGTTCCCGATAGGAACGCTCCGATCCCGCCCCCGGTTGTCGCAACGACAACCAGAACGGGAGGAACGCCGTGAGCACCACCGAGACCCTGGCCGACGCCGGGCCGCGACAGAGCGCCTTCGGCGCCGTCGTCGCCGCCTTCGACACCGCCGTGCGCCGCTGGCTGCCCGATCCCTTCGTGATCGTGCTGATCCTGACGGTCGTGGTGTTCGCCTGCGGCGTCGCCTTCACCGACCGCGGCCCCGTCGGCATGGTCGACGCCTGGGGCGAGGGGTTCTGGAACCTGCTGCAGTTCGCGATGCAGATGATGCTGGTGCTGGTCACCGGCTACGTGCTGGCCTCGACGCCGCCGTTCCAGAAGGGCATGGGCGCGCTGGCGTCGCTCGCCTCGACGCCGGGACAGGCGATCGTGATGGTCACGTTAGTAGCGCTGGTCGCGAGCTGGATCAACTGGGGCTTCGGCCTCGTGATCGGCGCGCTGTTCGCGCGCCAGCTCGGCCGCGCGGTGCCGTCCTGCGACTACCGCCTGCTGATCGCCTCGGCCTACTCGGGCTTCATCGTCTGGCACGGCGGCATCTCGGGCTCGGTGCCGCTGACGGCGGCGACCGAGGGCAACTTCCTCGCCGACCGCATCGGGCTGATCCCGACGTCCGAGACCATCTTCGCGCCGTTCAACCTGATCATCGTCGCGGCCGTGGCGATCGTGCTGCCGGTGATGAACCGGCTGATGCTCTCGCACGGCGCCGAGAGCGTGCGCGCGGGCGACGTCGATCTCGGCCAGGAGGCCGCCGCCGAGGAGGCGCCCGCTACCACGCCGGCAGAGAAGCTGGAGCGCTCGCGCGTGCTCGGCGTCGCGGTGGCGCTGCTCGGCCTCGCTTACGTCGTCTACTACTTCTGGCAGAACGGCTTCGAACTCGATCTCAACATCGTCAACTTCACCTTCCTGTTCCTCGGGCTACTGCTGTTCATGTCGCCCAAGCGCTTCCTCGACACCGTGTTCGAGGCGGTGAAGGGGGCGGGCGGCATCCTGATCCAGTTCCCGTTCTACGCGGGCATCATGGGGATGATGATCGGCTCGGGCATGGCCGAGAGCGTGTCGAACTGGTTCGTGAGCTTCGCCTCCCAGACCACGCTGCCGGCGATCACCTTCCTGGCGGCCGGCTTCGTCAACGTGCTCGTGCCCTCGGGCGGCGGCCAGTGGGCGGTGCAGGGGCCGGTGATGATGCCCGCGGCCGAGGCGCTCGGCGCCGACCAGGCGCGCGTGGCCATGGCGGTCGCCTGGGGCGATGCCTGGACCAACCTGATCCAGCCATTCTGGGCGCTGCCCGCGCTCGCCATCGCCGGGCTCTCGGCGCGCGACATCATGGGCTTCTGCCTGATGCTGCTGGTGGCCACCGGCGTGGTGATCGCGCTCGGGCTCACCTTCCTGCCCTGAGGCCGCTCGGCCTGGGCGGGGCCGGATCGACGGCGGGTCATGGCGGGCGGCCCGTGCCGCCTTGGCCCGTCGTGTCGGCCGGGCTAGCCATGCGCGCGGCGGGCCTTCCCGGCCGCCGCATCCCCCGTCCCGCCGCCACGATCCCGGGAGAGCCCATGATCCGCCGCTCCACGGCCGCCGCCCTCGCGCTCGGCCTCGCCGTCGCGCCCGCCTCCGCGCAGGAGGTGACGCTGACGCTGCACCACTTCTTCGGCCCCTCCGCGCCGACCGCGCGCGATTTCCTGACCCCCTGGGCCGAGGCGGTCGAGGAACAGTCCGGCGGTCGCCTCGACGTCGAGATCTTCCCGGCGATGTCGCTCGGCGGCCGCCCGCCCGAGCTCTACGCCCAGGTACGCGACGGGGTCGCCGACATCGTCTGGACCCTGCCGGGCTACACGCCGGGCGTGTTCCCGCGCTCGGAGGTGTTCGAGCTGATGGGTGTGCACCGCGGCTCGGCCGAGGCCACCAACCAGGCGATCCAGAAGGTCTGGCCGATGATCGAGGCCGACTTCGAGGCCGTCCACCCGATCCTGGTGCACGTCCACGCCGGCAACGCCATGCACCTGGCCGCCGACGCGCCGGCGGCGCCGGGCGATCTCGCGGGGCTGAAGCTGCGCACGCCGTCCCGCAGCGGCGCCTGGATGATCGAGGGCTGGGGCGCCGAGCCGGTGGGGATGCCGCTGCCCGAGCTTCCCCAGGCGCTCGCGCGCGGCGTGGTCGACGGCGCGCTCGTGCCTTTCGAGGTGGTCCCGGCCATGCGGGTCCACCAGTTGACAGACGTGTCGGTCGAAGGGCCGGAGGGCGCGCGCTTCGGCACGGCCGTGTTCCTGTTCGCCATGAACAAGGCGCGCTACGAGAGCCTGCCGGACGATCTGCGTGCGGTGATCGACGCCAACTCGGGCGCCGCGATCGCCGCCGCCACGGGCCGGCTCTGGGACGGCTTCGAGGCGCCCGGCATCGCGCTCCAGCGCGAGGCCGGCAACGAAGTGGTGACGCTCGACGCCGGGGCGATGGCCGCCTTCGAGCGCGCCGCCGCCCCCGCGACCGCCCGCTGGATCGCCGCGGCCGAGGCCGCGGGCCTCGACGGCGCCGGCCTCGTCGAGGCGGCGCGCGCGGCGGTCGAGGCGCATACCGAGTGAGGCCCGAGCCCAGTCCTCAGGTCGCGAGCGTCGGCGTGCGCGGGCCTTCGGCGAGCAGCCGCGCGAGCCTGACGAGCGCCTCCGACAACGCCTCGCGCGGCACGGCCGCGGCGCGGGCGGAGCGCCCCGAGGAGCCCCGGGGGCGCCCTACGCGTTTGGTCGTGGCCGGGGGCAGCAGCACGCGGGCCGCCGCCGCCGCAGCGACGAACTCGCCCGGCTCCCAGGGCGCGCAGAGCGGCAGGTGGACGAAGCTCGCCGCCGGGTGAGTGCGCGCGCCGTAGGGGCCGAGGAGGCGGGCCGCCTCGGCGGCGCGGGCGCGGGTCTCGCCGAGGACCCGCTCGCGCACCACGGCCGCCTCGCCCCCGTCCACCATCTCGGCGGCGAGCGCCTTGACGAGCCAGGGCGTCTGGTGGGCGAGCGCCTGGTAGCTCCTGAGCGCCGCCGTGGTCCGGCCGGGCGGCGTCAGCAGCAATCCCGCGCGCACGCCGGCGGCGACGCACTTCGAGAACGAGGCGACGTACCACGTCCGCTCGGGCGCGATCGCGGCGAAACTCTCGGGCGCGGGGTCCATCAGCGCGCCGTAGACGTCGTCCTCGACGACGGCGATGTCGTGCGCGCGGGCGACGGCGGCGATGGCGTGGCGCCGCCCGGGGCCCATGGTCTCGAGCGTCGGGTTGTGCAGCGTCGCCGAGAGCTGCACGGCGTCGGGCTTCAGACGCGCGCAGGCGGCGTCGAGCGCCTCGGGCATCAGCCCCTCGCCGTCGCTCGCGACCGGCTCCAGCCGCACCCCGCGCGCGGCCGCGCCGTCCTTCAGCCCCGCGTGCAGCGTGGCCGCGGTCAGCACCACGCCCGAGCCGCCGCGCACCAGCGTCGTCATCGCCGCGACCACGCCGGCCTGCGCGCCGACGGTGACGAGCAGGCGCTCCGCCTCGGCCGGCACGCCGAACGAGCGCAGCCAGCCGGCCATGCTCTCTATCGCCTCGGGGTCCTGCTCGCGCCGACGATAGCCCGCGAGCGGCGGGCGATGGTCCCAGCGCGCCAGCAGCCGCGTCAGCGCCCGGCCGATCTCGACGTCCTGGCCGACCTCGACCGCGCGGTTGCCGCGCAGATCGATCGCGTCGCGCCCGAGATCGTCGAACAGCCCGTCGGCGGCGAAGCGCGGCCCCGGCCGTTCAGCGAGCGTCGTGCGCACGAAGGTGCCGCGCCAGACGGTCGCCTCCAGCACGCCGCGCTCGATGCCGAGGCGGTAGGCGCGCGCGACCGCGCCGGGGCCGATGCCGAGGCGATAGGCCAGATCGCGCACGGGCGGCAGCTTGACGCCGGGCGCCAGCGCGCCGTCCTCGACGGCGGCGCAGATCCGGTCGGCGAGCGCGCGAAACCGCGGTCCGGGCGCAAGCTTCGGGTCGAGCAGCGACTTTGTATCCATCACAATGTCTTTGTTTCGCTCCGTACCGGCTTTGTTACCCTTTGCCGGTACGAAATGTCCACGCCAAAGGATTGTACCAGATACAATCGGAGGAAACATGACACACCATGACGAGATCGCCCCGAAACCGCGGATCGGCTGGCGCACGCCGCGGCTCTCCGGCGGGTTCGCCCGCCTCCTCGCGACGCTCGCGGCCTGGCAGGTCAAGGCGCGCTCGCGCGAGCGGCTCGATCGCCTGCCGCCCGAGCTTCTGCGCGATGTCGGGCTCACCCCCGACGCCGCCCGCGACGAGGCGAGCCGGCCGTTCTGGGACTGACATCGCGTGCCCGATCGGGAGCGAGCGCCGCGCCAAACGGCATGCGGATCGGGCCCCGCGGACTGGGCATCGCGCGTCAGATCGCGCGGGTCGCACATCGCGGCGTCAGGCCGTACCGGCTGGGCGTCGCGTGTCCGACGCGCGTCGCCCCGTCAGCGCGCGAAGCAGGCGTCGTCGCCGCGCGCCTCGATGGTGCGCGCCCCGCTCGCGATGCGGCCCGCGCGCGCGCGGAGGCCGGGGCTGTCGGGGTGGCGGCCCTTGGGGTCGGGCAGCACCGTCATCAGCCGCGCGGCCCGCGCGGGGCCGAGGTCCTTCGCCGCGACGCCGTAGTAGTGCCGCGCCGCCGCCTCGACGCCGAACACGCCCTCGTCGAACTCGGCGATGTTGAGATAGGCCTCGACGATGCGCCGCTTGCCCCAGAGCGCTTCCAGCACCAGCGCCACCGGGACCTCCAGCGCCTTTCGCACGAGCGTCCGGCCGTGCCACAGGAACACGTTCTTGGCGGTCTGCTGCGTGATGGTCGAGGCGCCGCGCATCCCCTCGCCCCGGCGCCATTCCGCGATCGCCTGCTCGATCGCGTCGAGGTCGAGCCCGTCGTGGGCGCAGAAGCGCGCGTCCTCGGCCGCGACCGCCGCGCGCGCGACGTCGAGGCCGAGATCGTCGAGCGAGCGCGCCTCGTGCGCGACCCCGCCGAGCCGCCAGCTCTCGGCGAGCATGTAGGGTCCGGCCGGCACGCCGGCGACGCGGTAGAACAGCACCAGCGCGACGAAGGCGAGCGCGAACAGCAGCCCCGCCAGCATGACCCGGCGCAAGAGCGTGCGCAGCATTCGGACCGGCCAGGAGCGCCTGCGCCCGGACGCGGCCTTGGTCTTCGGCGCGGCGGCGCCCTTCTTCGGCGCCTTGGCCGGCGGCGCTTTTCGCCCCGACGCCTTGCTCGCGGTCGTCGGGGTCTTCGCGGGTTTCACCGCAGCTCCGCTCTTCGGGGCGGCCTCGGACCCCGATGTGGCCTCGGCGCGCGGCGCCGGTGCGTTCCCGGTCTCGGCCGCCTTCTGCGCCGCCTTGCGCGCCGCCTCGCGCTGGCGCTGGCGGCGCTTGGCGGCGATCTCGGGCGGCACGGTCGAGACGGTGTACGAGTCGCTCTTCATGCCGACCTCCGGGCACGCCGACGTCCCCACGGCCGGCCGCCGGGACGCTAGGCGAGGCCCGGGACGAATGTATGACGCGCCGCTCGATTGCCACGCCGGCGTCACGGGGCGGCCACGGGCGGCGGCGTCGCCATCGGACCCGCGGCGGTCGGGGGGCGAGACGCTCGCCCCCCGTCCCGTCTCAGGCGCTCGCCGCTTCCCGCGCGTCGGAGAGCGGGTGCTCCAGCCGCTTGACCATCTCGATCGGCGTCGCCTGCCAGAACTTCGAGAGGGTCGCGTCCCAGTCGCGCAGCAGTTCCTCGGCGAGCGTCGAGCCGGTCTCGGCGTGATGCGTCTCGACCATCTCGCGCACGACGCCGGCCCAGTGGGCGCGCTCGATGCGGTTGATCACCAGCGTCTCGGGGTTCAGCCGCTTCAGGAAGTCGTCCGAGCGATCCAGCACGAAGGCCATGCCGCCGGTCATGCCGGCGCCGAAGTTGTCGCCGACGCGCCCGAGGATCACCGCGCGCCCGCCGGTCATGTACTCGCAGCCGTTGGAGCCGCAGCCCTCGACCACCACGTGCGCGCCCGAGTTCCTCACGCAGAACCGCTCGCCCGCGCGGCCGGCGGCGTATAGCTTGCCCCCCGTCGCGCCGTAGAGGACGGTATTGCCGATGATCGTGTTCTCGTGCGCCACCAGCTTCGAGAGCCGCGAGGGGCGCACGGTGATCACGCCACCCGAGAGGCCCTTGCCGACGTAGTCGTTGGCGTCGCCGAACACTTCGAGCTTGAGCCCCGGCGCGGCGAAGGCGCCGAGCGACTGGCCGGCCGAGCCGGTCAGGCGCACCGTCAGGTGGCCCTCCTGGAGCTGGTTGCGCTGGCCGAACTTGCGGACGATGTGGCTCGATACCCGCGTGCCGATGGTGCGGTGGGTGTTCTCGACCGCGTAGTCGAGCTGCATCTTCTCGCCGTGCTCGAAGAAGGGCTCGGCGTCGGCGACGATCTGGGCGTCGAGGGTGTCGAGCACCTCGGTGCGCGACCGCGTGCGGGCGAGCCCGATCGGCTCGCCCTCGTCGACGCGCACCAGCATCGGGTTGAAGTCCAGATCGTCCAGATGCGCCGCACCGCGCGAGACCTGGCTGAGCAGGTCGGCCCGTCCGATCAGCTCGTCGAACGAGCGCACGCCGATCGAGGCCATGATCTCGCGCACCTCGGTCGCCATCAGCGTGAACAGGTTCACCACCTTGTCCGCCGTGCCATTGAAGCGGTCGCGCAGCGCCGGGTCCTGCGTGCAAACGCCGACCGGGCAGGTGTTGGACTGGCACTGGCGCACCATGATGCAGCCCATGGCGATCAGCGCCGCGGTGCCGACGCCGTACTCCTCGGCGCCCAGCATCGCGGCCATGACGATGTCGCGGCCCGTCCTGAGGCCGCCGTCGGTGCGCAGCGTCACCCGCGAGCGCAGATCGTTGAGGCTGAGCACCTGGTGCGCCTCGGTCAGCCCCATCTCCCAGGGCAGACCCGCGTACTTGATCGAGGTCTGCGGGCTCGCGCCGGTGCCGCCGTTGTGGCCCGAGATCAGGATCACGTCGGCCTTCGCCTTGGCCACGCCCGCGGCGATGGTGCCGACGCCGGTCGAGGAGACCAGCTTCACGCAGACCTTCGCGCGCGGGTTGATCTGCTTCAGGTCGTAGATGAGCTGGGCCAGATCCTCGATCGAGTAGATGTCGTGGTGC
Organism: Paracoccaceae bacterium; assembly: GCA_050330995.1. Lineage (GTDB taxonomy): Bacteria > Pseudomonadota > Alphaproteobacteria > Rhodobacterales > Rhodobacteraceae > Thermohalobaculum. The sequence goes on along the minus strand of JBHJHI010000066.1, from coordinate 10,321 downwards.
GGCGGCGGGCTGATCAGGCCGACGCCGGGCGTCGCGTTCCTCAGCTTCGCGATCAGCTCGGTCACCTTGAAGCCGGGAATCTGGCCGCCCTCGCCGGGCTTGGCGCCCTGAGCCACCTTGATCTCCAGCTCCTCGCAAGCGTTCAGGTACTCCGCCGTCACGCCGAAGCGGCCCGAGGCCACCTGCTTGATCCGCGCCGAGGCGTTGTCGCCGTTCGCCATCGGGGTGAAGTCGTCGGGGCTCTCGCCGCCCTCGCCGCTATCGGACTTCGCGCCGATACGGTTCATGGCGATGTTGAGCGTGCGGTGCGCCTCGGGGCTGAGCGCGCCGAGCGACATGCCGGGGGTGACGAAGCGCTTGCGGATCGAGGTGATCGATTCGACCTCCTCGATCGGCAGCGCCTTGGCCGCCGGCTTGAAGTCCAGGAGATCGCGCAGGTGGATCGGCTGCAGCGCGCGCATCCCCTCGGAATAGGCCTTCCACTTGGCGTAGCTGCCGGTCGCGCAGGCGTTCTGCATGGCGTGGATCAGCTGCGCCTGCCAGGCGTGCGCCTCGCCGCGCCGGCGCGCCTTGTAGATGCCGCCGATCGGCAGGATCTCGGCGCCCTCGGCCCAGGCGCGCGCGTGCAGCGAGCGCAGCTTGGTCTCGATGCCCTTCAGCCCGATGCCGGAGATGCGCGAGATCATGCCGGGGAAGAACTCGCCCACCAGCGAGCGGCTGAGGCCGACCGCCTCGAAGTTGCAGCCGCCGCGGTAGGACGAGATCACCGAGATGCCCATCTTCGAGATGATCTTCAGGAGGCCCAGATCGACCGCGCCCCGGAAGTTGGCGATCGCCGTCTCGAGCGGCATCTCGCCGAACAGTCCGCGGGCGTGGCGGTCGAGGATCGATTCGAGCGCGAGCCAGGGGTTCACCGTGGTGGCGCCGCAGCCGATCAGCACCGCGAAGTAGTGCGGGTCGATGCACTCGGCCGAGCGGACGTTGAGCGAGCAGAACGTGCGCAGCCCCTGCTTGGTCAGCCAGCTATGCGCCGCCGAGGTGGCGAGGATCATCGGCATGGCGACGCGGTCCTCCGAGGCCCCCTCGTCGGTCAGCACGATATGGCCGACGCCGGTGCGCACCGCGTCCTCGGCCTCGCGGCGCACGCGCTCCAGGTGGCGGCGCAGCGCGGGCTCCTTGTCGGACACCGGGAAGGTGCAGTCGATCACGCGGTAGCCCTCGCCGAAGGCGCCGACCATGCGCTCGAACTGCGCGTTGGTGATGACCGGGCTCTCGAGCGTGATGATCTCGGTCTGCGACGAGGACTCGTCGAGCACGTTCTTCAGGTTGCCGAACCGGGTCTTCAGGCTCATGACCCGGTGCTCGCGCAGCGGGTCGATCGGCGGGTTGGTGACCTGGCTGAAGTTCTGGCGGAAGAAGTGGCTGAGGGGGCGGTAGTGGTCCGACAGGACCGCGACGGGCGTGTCGTCGCCCATCGAGCCGATCGCCTCCTTCGCGTCCTCGGCCATCGGGTGCAGGATCGCCTCCAGCTCCTCGATCGAGTAGCCGGCCGCGATCTGGCGGCGGCGGAGCGCGCCGCCCTCCAGCCTGCGCGCCTCGCGCAGGCCCTCCAGTTCCGGCGTCAGGTCGGCGATCTTGCGCGTCCACTCGGCGTAGGGCCGCTCGGCGGCGAGCTGGTCCTTGATCTCGGCGTCGTGCAGCAGGCGGTTCTCGACCATGTCGATGGCGAGCATCTGGCCGGGGCCGAGCGCGCCCTTTTCGACCACCTTCTCCTCGTCGTGGGGCACCATGCCGACCTCGGAGCCCGCGACCACGAGGCCGTCGTCGGTCACGACGTAGCGCATGGGCCTGAGGCCGTTGCGGTCGAGGCCGGCCACCACCCAGCGCCCGTCGGTCATGGCGAGGGCCGCGGGGCCGTCCCAGGGCTCCATCACCGCGTTCGAGTAGGCGTACATCGCCTTCCAGCTCTCGGGCATGGTGACGTCGGACGACCACGCCTCGGGCACGAGGAGCGTCTTGGCCATCGGCGCCGAGCGGCCCGCGCGCACCATCAGCTCGAACACCGCGTCGAGGGCGGCCGAGTCCGACGAGCCGTCGGCCACGATCGGCTTCACGTCCTCGGCCGCCTCGCCGAGGAAGTTCGACGCGAGGCGGATCTCGTGGCTCTTCATCCAGTTGAGGTTGCCCTTCAGCGTGTTGATCTCGCCGTTGTGGGCGAGGTTGCGGAAGGGCTGGGCCAGCCACCACTGCGGGAAGGTGTTGGTGGAGTAGCGCTGGTGGTAGATCGCCATCGCGCTGACGTAGCGCGGGTCCTTCAGGTCGGGGTAGAACTCGGCGACCTGCTCGGCGAGCATCATGCCCTTGTAGACGATCGCGCGGCACGACAGCGAGCAGACGTAGAAGCCGCCGACGTGGGCGGCAGCCACCGCCTTCTCGATGCGGCGGCGGATGACGTACAGCTCGCGCTCGAAGGTCTCCTCGTCCACGCCCTTCTCGTTGGCGATCAGGATCTGCTCGATCGCGGGGCGTGTCGCCTTGGCCTTCTGGCCGAGGCAGGCGATGTTCACCGGCACCTGGCGCCAGCCGTAGATATAGTAGCCGAAGCGCAGGATCTCCTGCTCGACGAGGGCGCGGCAGGTCTCCTGGCCGCCGAAGTTGGTGCGCGGCAGGAACACCTGGCCGACGGCGATCTCGGTCTTCTTCGGCTCGTGGCCGGTGCGCCGGATCTGCTCGGCGAAGAACTCCTGGGGGATCTGGGTGTAGATGCCCGCCCCGTCGCCGGTCATGCCGTCGGCGTCGACCGCGCCGCGGTGCCAGACCGCCTTCAGCGCGTCGATGCCCTTCTCGACCACGTCGCGGCGCGGCTGGCCATCGATGGCCGCGATCAGCCCGACGCCGCAGGAGGCGTGCTCTGTCTCGGCGCGGTACATCCCGCGCGCGGCGAGGTCGGCGGCGCGGTCCTCGTAGGTCTCGGCGAACTCGGCGATCCGGGGGTCGATGCGGTCGGTCATGGTCAGTCCTCCGGGTCGGGCCGGCGCGGGGGCCTGGCGCGGTAATGGGGGATCAGGAAGGCGACGTTGGCCGCCATGAAGGCGAGCGACCCGAGGGTCGCGAGCAGATCGCCGGCGCGCAGCGCGGCGAGCACGAAGAAGGCGGCGGAGGTGACGAACAGCCACCAGCCGCAGGCGACGAGGGTCCAGTCCTTCATCCGCCGTGCTCTTGCGAGAAGGCGGCGATCACCTCCGCTTCCGTGAGCTTCGGCGTGTCGTTCGCGAGGTCGTAGAGACCGGGCTTGGCCTCGATGAAGATCTGCTTCGTCAACGTCAGCGCCTCGGCGTCGAACAGGCCGGCCGAGAGCGAGTGGAAGTCGCGCTCGACGAAGCGATACCAGAGCGGCGTGCCGCAGCGCGCGCAGAACGCCCGCTCGGCCCAGTCGGAGGAGCGATAGACGCTCACGTGCTCTTCGCCCTCGACCGCCGGCCTGGCGCCGCCCGGCTGGTGCAGGGCGAGCATCGGGCCGCCGCCCGTGAGCTTGCGGCACATGCCGCAGTGGCAGGCGTCCACCTCGCGCGGCGGGGTGGACAGCGTCAGGCGCACCGCGCCGCAGAGGCAGGAGCCGGTGGTCATCGCGTTCCTCCATTCCTCCGGCGGCCGGACGTCACGCCCCGAGCCGGCCGGCCGTCGCGGCGGAAAGCGGCGCGCGGCGCGAGAACCCCGCAGCGAACGTCGCCCGCGCCTCGCGGGCCGCACGCCGCCCGTTCTCCTCGCGAGCCATGCGGCGCGCGGTCGTCCGCGCCTCGCGCCCGGCGTCCCCTCGGGTCGGGCTCACGGCCTCACTCCGCCGCCACCACCACGGCCGCGGTCAGCTTCGCGGCGATGGCGTCGGCCGCCTCGCGTCCGTCGCGGATCGCCCAGACCACGAGCGATGCCCCGCGCACGATGTCGCCGGCCGCATAGACGCCCGGCAGCGAGGTCTCGTGGGTGCGGAAGTCCGACTTGATCGTGCCCCAGCGGTTCACTTCGAGCCCTTCGACGCCCCAGAGGCGCGGCAGCGCCTCGGGCTCGAAGCCGAGCGCCTGGATCGCGAGGTCGCAGGGCTCCTCGTAATCCGAGCCCGGCACCTCCTCGGGCGCCTGTCGGCCGGTGGCGTCGGGGGCGCCGAGGCGCATCTGGACGGCGCGCACCGCCTGCACGTGGTTCTCGCCGACGAAGCCCTTGGGGTTGGTGAGCCACTGGAACTCGACCCCCTCCTCCTCGGCGTTCGCCACCTCGCGCTGGGAGCCGGGCATGTTGGCGCGGTCGCGGCGGTACAGGCACTTGACCGACTTCGCGCCCTGGCGGACGGCCGTGCGCACGCAGTCCATCGCCGTGTCGCCGCCGCCCATGACGACCACGTTCTTGCCTTCGGCGCTCAGCGTGCCGTCGTCGAAGTCGGGCACGTCGTCGCCGAGACCCTTGCGGTTCGAGGCGATCAGGAAGTCGAGCGCCTGCACGAGGCCGGCCATCGGCTCCTGGCCGAGCTCGCGCGCCTTGTAGACGCCGGTCGCGATCAGGATCGCGTCGTGGCGCGCGCGCAGATCGTCGAACGACACGTCGCGCCCGATCTCGGTGTTCAGCGCGAAGCGCACCCCGGCCTTCTCGAGCTGTTCGTTGCGCCGGATCACCACCGGCTTCTCCAGCTTGAAGCCCGGGATGCCGTAGATCATCAGCCCGCCGGAGCGGTCGTGGCGGTCGTAGACCGTGACCCGCAGACCGCGCCGGCGCAGCATGTCGGCGGCTGCGAGGCCCGCGGGGCCGGCGCCGATGATGCCGACCGAGGCGTCGTGCTCGCGCTCGGGCGCGGGGATGTCGACCCAGCCGTTCTCCCACGCGGTCTCGGTGATGTACTTCTCGACCGCGCCGATGGTGACGGTGCCGTGGCCCGACTGCTCGATGACGCAGTTGCCCTCGCACAGCCGGTCCTGCGGACAGATGCGCCCGCAGATCTCGGGGAAGGTGTTGGTCATCGCCGACAGCTCGTAGGCCTCCTGCATCCGGTCCTCGGCGCAGGCCTTCAGCCAGTCGGGGATGTTGTTGTGCAGCGGACAGCCGGACTGACAGAACGGCACGCCGCACTGCGAGCAACGCGCGGCCTGCTGTTCGGCCTTCTCGCGGGCGAATTCGCGGTAGATTTCGCCGAAGTCCTTGTTACGCTGGTCAGCGGCGCGCTTCTCGGGCGTGTCGCGCTCGACGCGCGTGAACTGCAGCATCCTGTTCGGCACGACACCCTCCCTGCAGGTCGCCTCGGTCATCGACGGTCACGTGGCTATATAGAACCGGGCCGCGGGTGAAAAGTCATAGCTGCTGACCTGTCGGTGACGGCTCGGCGGTCTCGGCCGCGCGTTTCGACGCAGCCGCCGCTCTCGGCCGGAATATAAGGTCAGGTCTGCTGACAGATAATCCATGTTGCACCGCGGCGCCCGTCGCGCCATGGCATCCCCGCCGTCCGGCCGGCACGCCGGTGGCGCATGGGGGAAAGCATGGCCATCCTCGACATCGTCGTCCTCGCTCTCGTACAGGGCGTGACCGAGTTCCTGCCGATCTCGTCCTCGGGTCATCTGGTGCTCTGGCCGCTGCTGACGGGCCGGATCGACCAGGGCGTGACCATGGACGTGGCCGTCCACCTCGGCACGCTGGTCGCGGTCTGCCTCTACTTTCGCGCCGATACCGCGCGGCTGGTCACGGGCGGCCTCGACCTCGCGCGCCGGCGCCGGTCGACGCCCGACGCGCGGCTCGCGCGGCTGGTGGCGATCGCCACCGTGCCGGCGGTCGTGGCCGGGCTCGCGCTGAAGCTCTCCGGCGCCGATACGGCGCTGCGCTCGGTCGAGGTGATCGGCTGGGCGACGCTCCTCGGCGGCGGCGCGCTCTGGCTCGCCGACTGCTACGGCTTCGAGCATCGCGCCGAGGCCGACCGCGAGGGTGCGACCGGCTGGAAGACGGACGACGCGGTGATCATGGGGCTCGCGCAGGCGCTCGCGCTGGTGCCGGGCACCTCGCGCTCGGGGATCTGCATGACGGCCGCGCGCGCGCTCGGCTTCCGGCGCGACGAGGCCGCGCGCCTCGCGCTCCTGATGGCGATCCCGGTGATCCTGGCCGCGAGCCTGGTCGAGACCGCCGCGCTCCTGACCCGCGACGCGACCGCGCCGCGGGCGGAGGCGGGCGGCACGATCGCGGTGCCGACCGAGGGCACGCTGCTGGCCGATCTCGCCCTCGGCGCCGGGCTCTCCTTCGTGGCCGCGCTCGCCGCGCTCTACGTGATGATGGGGATGTTCAAGAGCGCATGGACGATGACGCCGTTCGTGCTCTACCGCCTCGCGCTCGGAACGGGATTGCTCGCGCTCGCGTATCTCTGACCCCCGGTCCGGGGCGGCGCGGCGTCCGGTCGCGCCCGTGAGCGTCGCAGCGTCAGGAGGCACCCCATGGAAGACGTCACCGGCTCCTCGATCATCGTCGTCCTCGTGATCGGCCTCGTCGCCGGCTGGCTCGCGAGCCTGATCGTGGGCGGGGGCAACCTGATCAAGTACCTGATCTGGGGCCTGCTCGGCTCTATCGTGGGCGGGCTGCTGCTGCCCTACCTCGGCATCGAGATCGAGACCGGCTACCAGATCCTGAACGCGATCATCGTCTCGACCATCGGCGCGGTCGTGCTTGTGCTGGTCGCGCGGCTCGTCGGCTGAGGGGGCGGTCCTCCGGACGATCTCCCGCGGGGCCGGGCGCGAACCACAACACGCGGAGGCGGGGCGCTCCTCGGCGGGGCCCGCGCCGGTCCGACCGCCCGGCCCGTGTCCGCCGCGCCCGGGGCGGCGGACACGGGCCTTCGGTCGCGCCGCCTCAGCGCCGGATCAGGTTGCTGAACTCGGCGAACACCGAGCCGTAGGTGTCGCGCTTGAACGGCACGATCCTGAGGATCAGCTCGTCGGGCTCCATCCAGGTGTAGGTGCGGAACTCGCGCTCGTGCGCGCCGAGGTCGATGTCCGCGTCGGTGCCGTCGAAGCGGATCGCGAACCAGCGCTGGGTCTGGCCGCGGTAGCGCCCGCCCCAGAGGCGGCCGACGAGGTGGGCGGGCAGGTCGTAGGCCAGCCACTGCCGGCTCTCGCGCAGCACCTCGACCTTCTCGGGCGGGATGCCGGTCTCTTCCTGCAGCTCGCGCAGCGCCGCCTGCTCGGGCGTCTCGCCGGGGTCGATGCCGCCCTGGGGCATCTGCCAGGCGTTGGCGCTGCCGTCGACGCGCTGGCCGGCGAAGATGTGGCCCCGGCGGTTCAAGAGCACGATGCCGACGCAGGGGCGATAGGGCAGGTGGGCGATGCTGTCGGGACGGTCGATCATGGCTGCGGCCGCCGGGCGGGGCAGGGGCCCCGCCCGGCGCTGTCCTCAGTTGCCCGCGCCGCGATCGTAGCCGGCGAGGCCCGTCAGCAGATCGAGTGCGTAGGCGAGCTGGAAGTCCTCGGCGCGCAGCTCGGCCGTCGCCTCGTGGCGGGCGCGCTCCTCCTCAAGCTGGCGCTGCTCGTCCTCGGAGAGATCGTTCGTGAGGCTGCCGCGCAGGTCCGCCTCCGAGCGCCGGCCGCGACGCGCGCTCTCCTCCTCGTTCACCGAAAGGCGACGTTCTTCGACCAGGATGTCGGGCTCGATGCCGAGCGCCTGGATCGAGCGGCCCGAGGGCGTGTAGTAGCGCGCCGTCGTCAGCTTGATCGCGCCGCGGTCGCCGAGGCGCATGATGGTCTGGACCGAGCCCTTGCCGAAGGACTTGGCGCCCACCACGATCGCGCGGCGGTGGTCCTGCAGCGCGCCCGCGACGATCTCGGAGGCCGAGGCGGAGCCCTCGTTTATCAGCACCACGATGGGCTTGCCGCCGGTCAGGTCGCCCGGGCGGGCGTTGACGCGGTCGGCCTCGTCGAGGTCGCGCCCGCGGGTCGAGACGATCTCGCCGGTCTCGAGGAAGGCGTCGGAGACCTCGATCGCCTGGGACAGAAGCCCGCCGGGGTTGTTGCGCAGGTCGATCACGTAGCCCGCGACGTCGTCGCCGAGCTCGGTCTTGATCTCCTCGATGCCCTCTTCGAGGTTCTTGGCGGTCTGCTGGTTGAAGGTGGTGATGCGGAGCACGCCCACGTCGCCCTCGGTGCGGGTGCGCACGGCGCGGATGGTGATGGTGTCGCGGGTGATCTCGACGTCGAAGGGCTCGTCCTCGCTCTCGCGCGTCAGGGTCACGGTGATCGCCGAGCCGACGGGGCCGCGCATCCGGTCGACCGCCTCGGAGAGGGTGAGGCCGAGCACGCTCTCGCCGTCGATGTGGGTGATGTAGTCGCCCGCCTCGACGCCGGCGTTGGCCGCGGGGGTGTCGTCGATCGGGGCCACGACCTTGACGAAGCCGTTCTCCATCGTGACCTCGATGCCGAGGCCGCCGAATTCGCCGCGGGTCTGCTCGCGGATGTCCTGGAAGTTCTGCGGCGGCAGGTAGGTCGAGTGCGGGTCGAGCGAGGCGAGCATGCCGTCGATCGCCGCCTGGATGAGCTGCTGTTCGTCCACGTCCTCGACGTAGGCGCCGCGCACCCGCTCGAAGATGTCGCCGAACAGGTCGAGGTTCTCGTAGGTCGAGCGTGCGTCGTCCTGGGCGTAGGTCGGGGCGACCACGTAAGGGAGCGCCACGCCCACCGCCGCGCCGGCCATCAGCGCCAAAACCGTCTTCCGCATGAGCTGTCCCGCTCCGTTTGCTCAGGGGCGCCCGCCGCCCGGTCCGGGGCCCCTCCCCGTCGCCGCGCCGCGCGCCTGTCCACCCTTCAGTGTCTACGATCGTTCGCGCCATGGACAGCGGGGCGTGCAAGGAAAAACGTCGCGGGGGTGGGGTGGTTGGGTGATGGGAGCAGCCTTGGCGATAAGGGTACTGTTCCAGCTATGGATTCGGTAACGGGGACTAAGACGAGGAGGATGGTAACAGGACAGTGAGATTGATCGAGCCGTTGTTAATCAAGGCCGTAGGTGATACGAGTCTAGAAAGCCTCCCTGGGCAAGGTGTCTAAGATGCCATCATTTTTTCTTTCTACTGATAAGAACGGTGATCCAGTCGATCCTTATATTGGATTATATATAAAGTTGAGGGAGGAAAATTCACGGCCTTCCTTGAGCACTGTTGCAGAAGCTCTTATTAATTTCGATGGAATTGTGAATGAAATTTCATATCAAATAAACCCTTCTTTTGAGGCAAGATTAGAACTTGCTAGCTTTGATCATGGGAGTATCAAAATCAATGCTGTGCTCCAGTCGATAAAAACCGGAGCATTATCAAAGAAAAACTGGATAACAGTAGCGGCGGTTTCAGGTTTCTGGCTTGCTCAGCAAAACGCCACCTATTTATATACATTTATTATGGATGAGATATTCAAAGAAAAGGAAGAGCTTCAACTCTCAGATGAGGCCATCAAAGAAATTAAGGAGGCGGTAGATGATGGAATAAGCAAAGGAATAGGGCGGCGTCACGCTGAGCGGTTTTTGGACCGCCTGAGTAGGGACAAATCGATTTCTTGTATCGGAATAATGCCTTCACCAAACAAGAATCCGATTGATGTTACAGAGCCATCAAGATTAGAAATACTAAGGCCTGCTCTTATAGAAAGAGCGGGTGATGGCGGACGTACGAGGCATACCCGAGAGGAGCTAGTATTAGTTAGTCCTACACTTATACATAAGAAAAGACATTGGAAATTCATAGGATCAAATGGTGAATTTGGAGCTTATATAGACGATCTTGATTTCGTAGATCGCGTTTTGAATGGAGAGGTGAAAATCCCTATGTCATCAGGGATAACGATCATCGCTGATGTGGAGTACGATGAAGATTTTCATGAAGGCGCATGGAAAATAAAGCGTACAGCGATAAAAAAAGTCTATGATGTTTTTCTGCGGCCCGAGCAGCGCTCTCTATTTGGTCCTGAGAATTAACAATGCAATGAATGACAAAATTAAAAATAAAATTGCTACTGTAGATGCCACTCCTTCTCCTAAAATATATAAAATTATCTCAAGAGCTAAAAACACTGAAGTGGCCAATGCGATCGTCTTCACGACGTCGCATTTTTTCTTTATTGCGATCTTAGAAAGAGTTTTCACTTCCTGCTTTCAGTCCTCAGTGTAGCTCAAGACATATGTGTGTTGCAACCATATTGAAGTGTCATCATTTTCGGCAAAGTAGAAGCGTCAGCCGGGCAGGGCGTGACCTTCGGCCTCGGCCGCGATCGACGCCTGCGCGTCCTCGAAGCGCTTCTGCTTCCAGCGCTCGACGAACGGCTTC
>JBHJHI010000065.1:0-10656 GCA_050330995.1 Paracoccaceae bacterium | reverse complement strand
GGGGTTTTGGGGCCTTTCGGTGCCCCCCCCCGGGGGTGGGCGCCGGGGGGGGGGGGGGGGGGGGGGGGGGGGGGCGGGGGCGCCGGGGGGGGGGGGGGGGCTCGGCGCGTCCCGCCCGGTCCCGGCCTGCCGCGCGTGTCGCTCGGCCATGGCGAGGCCCATGCCGGCGCCGAGCCCCGCGCCCATGGCGCCGCCCGAGCCGGGGTTCTCGGCCGCGGCCCGCATCGCCTCGGCCGACTGGAAGCGGGCGTAGGCGTCGAGATCGCCGATCACGCCCATGGAGCTGCGCCGGTCGAGCGCCTCGCTGACCGCTTCGGGCAGCGAGACGTTCTCGATGGTGAGCGCGGTGGTCTCCAGCCCGTATCCGGCGATCTCGGGGGCGATGCGCTCGCGCAGGATATCGGCGAGGCGGTCGGTGTTGGCCGCGAGGTCGAGCACGGGGATGCCCGAGCCCGCGAGCGCGTTCGAGACGCGCGCGACGATCGCGTTGCGGATCGCGTCCTCGACCTCGTCGGTGGTGACGCTCCCGTCGGTGCCGACGATCTCGCGCAGGAATACCGCCGGGTCGGCGACGCGGATCGCGTAGGTGCCGAAGGCGCGCAGCCGAACCGGACCGAACTCCGGGTCGCGCAGCGTGATCGGGTTGCGCGTGCCCCACTTCAGGTCCTGGAAGCGCCGCGTCGAGACGAAGTAGACCTCGGCCTTGAACGGGCTCTCGAAGCCGTGCGGCCAGCTCTGCAGCGTGGTCATCACCGGCATGTTGTTGGTGTGCAGTTCGTAGAGACCGGGGCCGAACACGTCGGCGAGCCGACCCTCGTGGACGAACACGGCCGTCTGCCCCTCGCGCACGGTCAGCTTGGCGCCGTACTTGATGGCGTGACCGCGGCGCTCGAAGCGGTGGACGAGCGTGTCGCGGCTGTCGTCGGTCCATTCGATGACGTCGACGAACTCGCCCTTTAGCCAGTCCCAGATCATGCAGCCGTTCCTCTCGCGATCACCGGGTCGCACTCTAGCCGTTTTCGGGGGATAGCTCACGAGGGCCGTCAGGGGAGGGCGGCGGATTGCAGACCAAGGGGTCAGCGATGCCTGATATTCGTCTATTCATTCCAGTACAGGACGCACCTCGGCGCGTTGATATGGACGTGGTCGATACGAGCCTGATCGGGGAGGATCGCATTCGCCTCTACACCGAGAGCGGCGGTTATTTCGAATCTCCCTACAGTGCCTCCAGCATTCACGGTTATGTTGATACTGCTGAGTACTTCAATTCGTCGAATGAGCTTCTGTATAGAGTTGATGAATATAGTCTTTTCATTGCGGACGGGGAGCTGGGGCCATCGTCCTTTTTTCCGACATATCGCCTGTTCGCAAGCGATGCCGACGATACATACAACTTTGCCGAACATCATTGGATCAATCAGATATCTGGTTACGGCAAGACGGAGTACATCGACCTCGGCCGGGGCCTCGATACGGTGGCTCTGTATCAGTATCGTTCGGAATACAGGCATGGGGAGGACTCGTTCGACTTTGGTTTCTATGAAGTGGTGGGCGCCGAGCGTATTGAACTGATCGACGGCGCCTTCATCCTCGACATCTACGGCCAGGACGTCGACCGCACCTATCGCCTCTATCAAGCCGCCTTCGACCGCACGCCGGACGAGGAGGGCCTGCGCTACTGGGTCGGCGAACTGCGCGACGGTGCGGTCGAGGCGGGCGACCTGCCGGCGATCTTTGCCGCCTCCGACGAGTTCGAGGCGGCCTTTGGCGGCGGCGCACCCTCGGACGAGGACTTCGTCGACGCGCTCTACGACAACGTGCTCGACCGCCTGGCCGATACCGAGGGTCGCGCCTTCTGGCTCGACGCCTTCGCCTCCGGCGCGTTCGACCGTGCCGACATGCTCGCCTTCTTCGCCGAGTCGGAGGAGAACCGCGAGCAGACCGCCCCCGCCTTCGAGACCGGGGTCTGGGTGGTCTGAGCGAGAGCGCCCCTCCGGCCGGAGCGTCTGCGCGAGCGCGGGAACGTTCGGACCGGTCTCAACCCGGCGGCGCCGGCCAGGCGGCGAGCGCGGTGTCGATCAGGGCCGCCAGTTCCTCGCGCGTCGCGCCGCCGCACGAGAGCGTCGCCATGCCGTTGACGACGCCGGTGAAGAACACCGCGAGCGGGCGCGCCCGGTCGGGCGGGATCTCGCCGCGCCCGGCCGCGGCCGCGGTCAGCCGCGCGAGCGCGTCGAGGAAGGCGGCGTTGGCGCGCACGAGCGCCGCGTCGAGCGCGGCCTCCGAGCCCATGACCTCGAGCGTCGAGTTGCAGCGCAGGCAGCCCGCGGGCGCCTCGGAGCCCGAGCGCCGGTCGGCCGAGGCGTCGAGCAGCATGCGCATCGCCTCGCGTCCGGGCAGCGCGCGCGCGAGGAGGGCGTCCACCCGCGCGGCGAAGCGCGCGCCGTAGAGGTCGAGGCACGCCACGAACAGCGCGCTCTTGTCGCCCCAGAGCTTGTAGAGGCTCGCGCGCGAGGCGCCGGTCGCGGCGACGAGGTCGTCGAGCGAGGTCGCGCGATAGCCCTTGCGCCAGAACAGGTGCATCGCCGCGTCGAGGGCGGCATCGGTGTCGAAGCCGCGCGGCCGGCCGCGCCCGCCCCCCACCCCATCTTTCAGACAGGACATTCTAGATCTCGTATTTTATAGACCGTATGGTCTGAAAATGATCGCGACATGCGAACGGCTCAAGGAGCACGCCATGGCCTTCCGCCTCGCCACCGTCCTCGCGCTCGTCTTCGTCGTCCCGGCGTCCGGGCACGAGTTGCCCGAAGGGATCGCGTCCGTCGTCCCCGATCGCGGCATCGAGCGTGCCGTTCCCGGCTTCGAGGGCATCTCCTCGGGCTTCCTGCGCGGCGGCGGCTTCGAGGCGGAAGGGCTGTTCGCCACCCATGCCACCATGGCCGACGGCGCGGTCTTCCCGCCGCACACCCATCCCGACGCCCGGTTCACGCTGGTGGTCGAGGGGACGATGTTCATCGGCGTCGGCGAGACCTTCGATCCGGCGCGGCTCGTCGCCTATCCCGAGGGCTCGATGTTCTGGACCGAGGCCGGCGTGCCCCACTTCATGCAGGCGCGCGACGGCGACGTGAGCGTGCTCGACGTCGGCGCCGGTCCGACGACGACCGAGTTCGTGTCCGACTGAGCCGGCCAAGCGCTCAGCGCCGCCCCGAGAAGCCCCGCGCGTCGAGCCCGGCGACGATCGCGGGGACCAGCGCCATCGCCTCGGCCTCGCTCATGCCCGGCCTGAGGCGCGCGTCGTAGAGGATCGCGAGCAGCGCCTCGTCGTGGGCGGTGAGCAGCGCGAACTCCTGGTCGTCGTTGAACACCGAGGGGCGCACGTCGGCGTCGTCGTTCGGCAGACCCATGGCCTGAGCCAGCTCCTCCTCGACGCAGGCCCGGGCCAGCCGCTCGGGCAGCCCGGCGCGGATCAGGGCCAGGGCGTAGAGGATCTCGTCGGGCTCGCCCGCGCTCGCGTCGCGCGCGTGGAGGAAGATGCCGACGCAGGGGGTGTGGCCGGCGCGGCCGAAGCGGTCGAGCTGATGCGCGAGCCAGCCGCCGCCCGGCCGTGCGGCCAGCCGCGCGGCGATCGGCGCGTAGTCCTCGGGGCGCAGGAACATCACCGCGAGGTTGGCCGCCTCGCCCGCGTCCTCGACAGCGGGGGCGATGGCGTGGCCCGTGGCGGTGGCGAGGCGGCGGGTCATCGCCTCGACCGCGGCGCGGTGCGCGCCCGCCTCGGGGCCGAAGCTCGTGACCGCCCAGCGCACCGGACGCCGCCAGCGGCGCAGCACGCCGCCCGTCGAGGCCATCGGGTCGTCGTGGGCGAGCACGTCGGTCTCGATGCCGAAGGCGATGCGGCGGAAGTTGTCGGCGAGCGCCTGGCGCGAGACCGGTAGGTCGGCGGGCCGGCGCTCGAGGCGCATCTTGCCGAGACGGAGCGCCGCGCGCTCGTAGCCGGCCCAGTCGTCGCCCGGGTAATAGCAGCCCTGGCAGGCGAGGCCGAGCCAGAGGGCGAAGCCGGCGAGGAGCGCGCTCATCCGCCGGACCTCGCCGAGGGGGCGCGGGGCGAGGGCGCCGGGAGCGGCACGGGGCGCGCGTCCCGTCCTGCGAGGGGCGCGGGGCGGGACGCGCGCCCGTCGGGGCGGAGACGCGCGACGAGCCGGCGCACGATCGGCATCGCCTCGGCCTCGCTCATGCCCGGCGACAGCGCCGGGTCGTAGAGCAGCCTCAGCAGCCATTCGTCGTGCGCGGTCATCAGCGCGAACTCCTCGTCGTCGTTGAAGATCGAGGGGCGCACGCCCGGATGGTCGTTCATGAGCCCGAGCGCCTGCACGATCTCCTCGTGCAGGCAGGAACGGCGCAGCAGCCCCGTCACCTCCGAGCCGACCACCACCATGGCGAAGCCGATCCCCCGGCGCCCGCCGCGCGGCACGGTCGCCGCGCACAGGATGCTCGGCGTCGAACGCCAGCGCTCGTAGGCGCCCGCGAGCGCGGGCGCGCGGCGCGCGAGCGCGCGGCCGAGGCTGTCGCGCTCCTCCTCGGCGACGAGTAGGATCAGCATGTTGGTCTCGCCCGGGTCCGCCTCGCGGATGTCGAGCCCGGTCAGCCGCGCGACCCGCGCCATCAGGAGCACGATGTCGGCGTAGTCGACGTCGCTGCTGCCGCGGCCGACCACGCTCCAGCGGATCGGCCGGTGCCAGCGCGCGAGCGGGTTGCGCCCCGCGTTCGCCTCGCTGCCCGAGCGGGCGATGTCGACCTCGTGGTGCAGCGCGATGCGGCGGAAGTTCTCGACGAGGTCGTCGTTGGAGAAGGGAGCGTCGGCCGGCGCCTCCTCGGTGCGCAGCTTGCCGATGTCGCGCAGCGCGGTCTCCAGCCGGACGTTGGCCTCCGGGCTCGGCCGCCCCGCGCAGGCGGCGAGTCCGACGAGGACGCCCAGCCAGAGCGCGGGGGGGACGAGGGCGCGCGAGAGCGCGGGGAGGGTACGGAAGCGGCGCACGGGCTGCCTTGGCGAATGGCTGGGTTCGGCTAGTGTAGGCCCGAACGCGCGGGGGCACAAAGCGCGCGCGCCCCGCGGCGCGACGACACGCCCGAACGGGACCGGACACGTCCCGCGCTGGCACCGGAACACGAAGGAAACGCGCCATGTGCGGACGCTTCGCCACCGGCCTGATCGCCGCCGACCCGGCGACGCCCGCCTGGCTCGGCACCGACTCGGCGGCGCCGTCGCCCGACTGGGCGGACGACTGGCCGCGCCGCGAGGGCGCGCCGCCGCTGCCGGGCCGGCCAGCGGGCGACTGGCCGGCGCCGTCCTGGAACGTCGCGCCGACGCAGACGGTGGCGATGGTGCTCCCCGGCGAGGCCGGCGGCCCGCGTCGGGTGGTGCCGGCGCGCTGGGGGCTCGTGCCGCACTGGTGGCGAAAGCCCCTCTCCGACTTCAGGGCGACCACCTTCAATGCCCGCTCCGAGGAGGCCGCGGCCAAGCCGATGTTCCGCGATGCCTGGAAGCGCGGGCGCTGCCTGATTCCGGCGCTCGGCTACTACGAGTGGGCGGGCAAGGGCGCCTCGAAGCGCGCCCACTTCGTCACCGCGCGCACCAACCGCCCCGGCATCGCCTTCGCCGGGCTCTGGGCGCGCGCCGAGGTCGGGGGCGAGACGATCCTGAGCTGCACCGTCCTGACGACCGCTGCCGGCGAGGCGACGAAGGCGCTGCACCCGCGCAGCCCCGTGGTGCTGGACGAGGCCGCGTTCGCCCCCTGGCTCGCCGGCGAGGACCCGCGCCTCGGCCCGATCGAGGACGAGCGCGCCGAGGTGCGCGAGGTCGACCGCGCCGTCGGCAACGTGCGCAACGACGATCCGGGGCTCGTGGAGGCGGCGGCGCTGTTCTGAGCCCGGAGCGCGACCCGACCGGAGCGAGGCAAGGGTCGGGACGATCTGCGCGTCGGCCCGGGAAGCCGGTCGGATCGAACGACGCTCAGCGCTCGCGGCCGGCGTGGTAGGCGTCGTAGCGGTGGCGCAGCACCACGGTCCCGAACGCCGCCAGCGCCGTCGCCACCGTGCCGAAGGAGACGTAGAGCGGCAGCATCTCGGCCTCGTAGCCCATGGCATAGCGGAACGCCGCGACGGCGAGCACCAGCCCGACGAGCGGCGGGACGGCGAGCAGGAGCGTGCGCCTGACCCCGTCGGCCGGCTGGCCCGGCCCCCGCGAGGCGAGGCGGGCTACGCGGTCGAACCACGCGCCCTCGGCCGCCGCGTAGGCCCGCGCCGGCGCCGAGGGCGCGGGACGGTCGTCCCCGCTCATCCCTCGGACGCCGCGGGGGGCGGGCCGTAGGCGTTCGGCCGCCCCGTGCCTTCGAGCCCGAGGAACACGAGCAGCAGGATCCAGCCCGCGATCGGCACGAGCGCCGCGATCAGCCACCAGCCGGTCATCGAGCGGTCGTGGAAGCGCCGTGCGCCGGCGGCGAGCGTCGGGCAGAGGGCGGCTAGGAAGAACAGGAGCGCGAAGGGGCCGGGCGCGCGGTACTCGACCATCGGCTCGAAGCCCTCCTCGGCGCGCATCGCGCCCGGCAACTCGCCGACGGCGGCGAGGCCGAGCACGCTGTCGAGCTGGGTGAAGACGAGGCAGCCCAGCGCCACGAACGCGAAGAACCACCAGAACTCCGCGCGCGAGGCGCGGCCGGTGAAGGTCCAGTACTTCTGGAGGCAGGTGCCGATCGCCTCGGCCGGTCCCATCATCGGGCGCACCCCGTCGTTCGCGTCGTCGCGGTCATCGGCGGGTACGCGCCTCGCCCGCGCCTTCGCGCTCGGCCGTGCCGGCGCGGGCGGCCGAGAGGGTGGCCTTGAGGTCGGCCTCCATCTGCTGGAGCTCCTCCTCGGCCGCGGCGCGGCGGGCCCGGCCCTGGTCGGCGATCTGCAGGGAGTCCTCGATGGTCGCGATCAGGGTGTCGTTGGCCTGGCGCACGTTCTCGATGTCGAACACGCCGCGTTCCATCTCCTCGCGCACCTCGCGGTTGGCCTGGCGCAGGTTCTCGGCGTTCTTGGTCAGCAGCTCGTTGGTGAGGTCGGTCGCCTGCCTGGTCGCCGCGGCCGCGTCGCGCGAGCGCGCGATCGTGACGGCCTGCGCGAGCTGCTGGCGCCAGAGCGGCACGGTGTTGACCAGCGTCGAGTTGATCTTGGCGACGAGCGCCTTGTCGTTCTCCTGCACGAGCCGGATCGAGGGCAGCGACTGCATCGTCACCTGGCGCGTCAGGCGCATGTCGTGGATGCGCCGCTCCAGCTCGTCGCGCGCGGCGCGCAGGTCGCGCAGCTCCTGGCCGGCCATGGCGTCGTCCTCGGAGGCGGTGCGCTTCTCCAGCTCGGGGATCTCGAACACGTCGAGCCTCGAGATCCGCGCCTCGCCCGCGGCGATGTAGAGCCCGATCTCGTCGTAGAAGCGCAGCGTCTCGGCGTAGAGCTTGTCGAGGAACTTGATGTCCTTGAGCAGCACGGTCTCGTGGCGGAGCAGGCTGTCGGTGATGCCGTCGATCTGGCCGCGCACGGTCTCGTACTGCGCGATGAACTTGGCCACGGGGTGCATCCGCCCGAGCAGGCGGTCCCACCAGCCGCGCTTGGCGCCGGGGTCCAGCTCGCTCAGCTCGAAGCCGCGCAGCGTGGACACCATCTCGCGCAGCGTCTCGCCGGCGGGGCCGGTGTCCTTGTTGCGCACGCCCTCCAGCATGGTGTCGCTGATCTCGGTCAGCTTCTCCTGCGCCTGCGAGCCGAACGTCACGATCGAGGTGGTGTCGAACAGGTCCAGCTCGGCCATGCGCCGCTCGATCTCGGCACGCTCCTCGGGATCGGCCATGTCGATCGGCACGACCTCCTGGCGCACCTCGGGGGTCGGCGCGATCGCTTCTTCCAGCTCGGCGCTCGCCGGCGGGCCGGCGACGTCCGTGGGGCGGGCGGGCGTGGTGGTCATGGTGATCCCTCGCTCAGGCGTGCTCGCGGCCGAGTCGATCGCGCAGCACCTCGATCTCCAGTTCCAGATCGGTGCGGTCCGCGTCCAGCATCTTGTCGCGCCCCCGCGCGAAAGAAGCCTCCAGCTCGGACAGGAGCGCGAGGTAATCCGCCCGCAGCCGCGGGTCGTCGAGCGCCCCCGCGCTCTCGGCGTACTTGCGCGTCGCCTCGCGCGCCCCGACGAGATGGACCGAGAGATAGCGCCGCGCCTGCTCCAGCTCGCGCGGCGCGGCCTCGATCCGCGCCAGCATCGCGCGCACCTCGGCGACGAGGGGCGTCAGCCGCCGCGTGATCTCGCGGTCGCCGATCGCGCGGGCGTCGGCCTCGATCCCGGCCAGCGTCTCCTCGGCGTGGGCGACCACGCCGGCGACGCGGTCCGCCTCGGCGTCGGAGAGATCGATGCCCTTGTTGGCGAGCGGGTCGATGCCGAAGGCGAGCAGGTGCGTCACCAGCGCCAGCACGCCGAAGCCGAGCGCGGAGCCCGCGGCCGGCTCGGTCTGGGCGAGCTGGGCGAGCGCCACGCCGAGGCCGGCGGCGAGGGCGGCCACGATCTTGCGCGGGATGCGGGGGCGGCGCGCGACGGCGCGGGCGTCGTAGGCGCGCTCGGCCCTCAGCCCCTCGCGCAGGAACCACGCGCCCGCCGTCAGCACCGTGAAGGCGGCGGCGGCGAACAGCGTGCCGGCGCCGTCGCCGTAGACGATCCGCCCGAACACCGCGAAGAGGAGCGGGGTCGGCCACACGAACATCAGCCAAGAGCGGACGTGGTAGCGCGCGGGCCGGCGCCCGGCGAGCGGTCCCGGATCCGCCTTGGGGACCGGGCGACCCAGTGGGTCGCTCCAGGCCGTGCCTCCCTGATCGCCGGTGCGGGGCGCGGGGTCCGGCGAATAGCTCCCGCCCCAGCGTCGACCGCTCACGCCGGCCCCGCCGTCCCGGCGAGGCCGGGGGCCTCGGAGAGCCAGATCGCCGGGTCCGAGAACCCGATCGGCATCTCCGGCAGCGGGAACGCCTGGCAGGACGAGACCAGCACCGTCAGCGCCAGCACGAACCAGGCCAGCCACGACACCGTGGCCGGGGTGCGTCGCGCGTCCGTCTTGGGTGTCCTGTTTCTCTCCATGACGACCACGTAGTGCCTCGCGCCTGTCCAAGCCAGATGCCGTGTGCCGTCCTCGTCGGCCGGCCCCGTCGGCGCGGGTGCCGAAGGCGGCGCAGAGGTCAAACCGACGCGGGTCGCGAACGGTTCGGTTGCTGGCGCGGTGTCCGGCGATAGCTATCGTGGTCGTGGCCATCAGGAGAGACGTCATGCGCGCCCCCCGCTTCGGCCGCCCCTGCGGCGGTCCCGCCGTCGTCGTCGCGGCGCTTCTCGCGAGCGCCTGCGCCGCACCCGCCTCGCCGCCCGGCGCCACGGCCGACGGCGGGGACGGCGGGGGGCATCCGCTCCTCGGCATGGTCTGGGACGTCGAGGCCGAGCGCGCGATCGGCCCCGAGACGCTCGCCGAGCGCCTCGATGCGGCCGACGTCGCGATCCTGGGCGAGATCCACGACAATCCGGTCCACCACCTGCGGCAGGCCTGGGCGATCGAGCGGATCGCGCCCGCCGGCGTCGCCTTCGAGATGGTGCCCGAGGCCTCCGAGCGCGGCATCGCGGTGGTTCGCGAGCAGGGCGGCGCGATGAGCGAGGTCGGCCCGGCGATCGGTTGGTCGCAGCTCGGCTGGCCCGCCTGGGAGACCTACGCCCCCGTGTTCGAGGCCGCGGGCGAGGCGGTGGTCACCGGCGGCGCCGTGCCGCGCGGCGCGCTGGTGGCGGCGATGCAGGGCGG
Source organism: Paracoccaceae bacterium (assembly GCA_050330995.1). GTDB lineage: Bacteria > Pseudomonadota > Alphaproteobacteria > Rhodobacterales > Rhodobacteraceae > Thermohalobaculum. Next base: position 814 of record JBHJHI010000065.1, on the reverse strand, counting down.
CGCCGGCGCGGCCTTCGGCCAGGGCGCGGCGCGCGCGGGGCTCGACGAGCCGCTGCCAGAGGCCGAGCGCGCCGAGCTGACGCGCGAGATGGTGGCGAGCCACTGCGACCGTCTGCCCGAGGCCATGGCCGCGACCATGATCGAGGCGCAGCGCCTGCGCGACGCCCGCTTCGCCGAGGCGGCGCTGCGCGCGCGCCGCCAGGGCGGGGGACAGGCGGTGCTGGTGACCGGCAACGGTCACGCCCGCGCCGACCGCGGCGTGCCGGTCTACCTCGCCCGCCTCGCGCCCGATCTCGACGTGGTGGCGCTCGGGCAGGTCGAGGTGCGCGCGGGCGCCGAGGACGCGGGCGCCTACGACACGCCCTACGACTACGTCTGGTTCTCCGAGGGCGTCGAGGGCCGCCCCGACCCCTGTGCCGCCTTCGACCGCGGCTGAAGGGGCTCAGCCGCCGCGGCGCACCCAGAACAGGAGCGCGCCGTCCGCGCCCTCGGCCTGGGCGAGAAGCGCGTGGCCCTGCTCCGCGCAGAAGTGCGGCACGTCCACCCGCGCGGCCGGGTCGTCGGCCACGACGCGCAGCACGCCGCCCGGCGCGAGCGTCGTCAGCCGCTTGCGCGTCTTCAGCACCGGCAGCGGGCAGAGCAGGCCGCGCGCGTCCAGCTCGTCGTCGTGCGCGATGTTCTCCGGTGGCATATTCTCGGGGGCGGTGTCCTCGGCCATGACGCGCGAGCTAGCGCCGGGCGAGCCGCGCTGCAAGCGCGGGGCCGGGCGGGGCGGCCCGCAAGCCATCCCCCGCCAGTCGGCGGGAGCCGCGGC
>JBHJHI010000064.1:0-49182 GCA_050330995.1 Paracoccaceae bacterium | reverse complement strand
GCCGCCTCCGCGGATGCGGGGGGGGGGGCGAGCGGCCGGGCGGTCGCGATGTAGATCGCCTCGCCCGCGATCGCCCACAAGACCGAGGCCGGCGGCGTCCTGCTCGGCGTCGCCCCGGAGGACGCGGGCGCCGCCTTCGACCGCATCGTCGCCACCGTGCGTGCGCGCGTGCCGGACGCGCCGATCGACGGCGTGCTGGTCTCGCCGATGGCCGGCGAGGGTGTCGACGTGATCCTCGGCATGCGCTCCGACCCGGTGTTCGGACCCGTCGTGCTGGTGGGCCTCGGCGGCATCTTCACCGAGGTGCTCGGCGACGTGGCGCTGCGCCGCGCGCCGTTCGACGCGGCCACCGCGCACGACATGATCGCCTCGCTCAAGGGGGCGGCGCTGCTGCGCGGCGCGCGCGGCGCCGCCCCGGCCGACGTCGATGCGCTCGCCGGGGCCGTCGCGCGCTTCTCGCAGTTCGCCGCCCACCACGTCGGCGCGGTGGAGAGCGCCGAGATCAACCCGCTGCGCGTCATGGCCGAGGGCGAGGGCTGCCTCGCGCTCGACGCGCTGATCGTCAGGAGGGACGTCCCGTGAGCGAGACCGCGAGCGACACCGAGCCCGGCCCCGACAATCTCGGCCCGGAGGCGCGCTTTCGCGCCTACCTCGCCGAGGGGCGCTTCATGATCCAGCGCTCGGCCTCGACGGGGGCTCACGTGTTCTACCCGCGCGTCGCCGTGCCCGGCTCGGGCGAGACCGATCTCGACTGGGTCGAGGCCTCTGGCCTCGGCACGGTCTACGCCACCACCTGCACCCGGCGCCGGCCCGAGAAGGGGGGCGACTACAACATCGCCCTCGTCGATCTCGACGAAGGGCCGCGGCTGATGACCCGCGTCGAGGGCGTCGAGCCCGACGCGGTCGCCATCGGCATGCGCGTGCGGGCGCGCATCGCGGCGGTGGGGGGCGAGCCCAACCTCGTGTTCGACGTCACGAACGACGAAGGGGGGGACGCATGACCCATCCCCTGCGCGGCAAGACGGCCTGCGTCGGCCTCGCCACCGCCGGCGTCGGCGAGGCGCCCGGGCGCAACGCCATGGAGCTGATGGCCGAGGCGGTGACGAAGGCGCTCGCCGACGCGGCGATCCCGCTCGACCGCGTCGACGGGCTGTTCGCCGCGACCGCCTTCCACTCGATGGCGGCCATGTCGCTCGGCGAGTACCTCGGGATAAGGCCGACGTTCTCGGACGGCTCGAACATCGGCGGCTCGTCGTTCATGGCGCACGCGCTGATGGCGGCGATGGCGCTCGACGCCGGGCTCTGCGACGTGGCCGTGATCGCCTACGGCGCGAACCAGCGCACCGCCGGCGGCTTCAAGTCGATCTCCGAGCCGATGCCGTTCGAGGCCGCCTACGAGCCGCGCAACCCGATCACGGCCTACGCGCTCGCCACCGGCCGCTACATGCACCAGTACGACACGACGCTGGAGCAGATCGCCGAGGTCGCCGTCTCGGCGCGCGCCTGGGCGAACCTGAACCCCGAGGCGGTGGCGCGCGGCCCGCTCTCGGTGACGGACGTGGTCGGCGCGCGGCGGATCTCCGACCCGCTCGGCAAGCACGACTGCTGCCTCGTCACCGACGGGGCGGCGGCGATCGTGCTGACCCGTGCCGACCGCGCCGCCGACGGCCCGGCGCCGCCGGTGCATCTGCTCGGCGCCACGGTCGCGCACCACCACCGGATGATCTCGGCCATGCCCGACCTCACGGTCACGGCCGCCGCCGACAGCGGGCCGCGCGCCTTCGGGATGGCGGGCTACGAACCGCAGGACATGCAGACCGTCCAGCTCTACGACGCCTTCACCATCAACCCGATCCTGTTCCTCGAAGACCTCGGCTACTGCGCCAAGGGCGAGGGGGCGGCCTTCGTCGGGGACGGGCGCATCGCGCCCGGCGGCGCGCTGGCGGTCAACACCAACGGCGGCGGGCTCTCGGCGGTGCATCCCGGCATGTACGGCCTGTTCGTCACCATCGAGGCGATCCGCCAGATCCGCGCCGGCCTCGGCCACGACGAGGGGCCGCGCGAGCCCGGCGGCTGGGTGCCGGAAGCCCGCCTTAGCGTCGCGCACGGCAACGGCGGCGTGCTGTCGAGCCAGGCGACCACCATATGGGGGGCGGCCGAGACCGTGTAGGGCGGCCGAGGGAGGACCGGGCATGGACGCGACCGAGCCGTTCCGCGCGATGGCCTACAACAACGCCTGGGCCAATCACCGCCTGCTGTCGGCCGTCGCGCGCCTCGACGACGCGGCGTTCGCGGCCTCGCGCACCGGCTTCTTTCCGAGCCTGCGCGCGACGCTCAACCACCTCCACGTGGTCGATCTCTTCTACGTCGACGCGCTCGAGGGCGGACGGCTCGGTCCCGCCGCCTGGGCCGAGCCGGAACCCCATGCGAGCGGCGGCGCCCTCGCCGTGGCGCAGCGCGACGTGGACAGGCGCCTCGTGGCGCTCGCCGAGGCGCTGACCGCCGCCGCGCTGGACGACGAGGTCGAGGTCCATCGCGGCCATCGCACGCAGCGCGAGCGACGCGGCCGCCTCATGCTCCACCTCTTCCAGCACCAGATCCACCACCGCGGTCAGGCGCACGCGATGCTGAGCGACACGGCCGTCGCGCCGCCGCAGCTCGACGAGTTCTTCGCGGCCGAGGAGGCGCCGCTCCGCGCCGCCGACTTCGCGACGCTCGGCTTCGCCGAGGACGAAATCTGGGCGCGCCGCGCGCCCACCGAACCGAACGGGAGGACGAGATGGACCTGACCTTCACGCCCGAGGAGGAAGCCTTCCGCGCCGAGGTGCGCACCTTCCTCTCCGACCGGCTGCCCGACCGGCTGGCCGCCAAGGTGAAGGGCCACGAGCGGCTGACCAAGGCCGACTACGAGGCGTGGCACGCGCTCCTCAACGAGAAGGGCTGGCTCGCCTGGCACTGGCCCGAGGAATGGGGCGGTCCCGGCTGGGGGCCGGTCGAGAAGCACATCTTCGAGGAGGAGTGCGTCGCCGCGGGCGCGCCCAGGATCGTGCCCTTCGGCATCACCATGCTCGGCCCTGTGCTGATCGAGTTCGGCACCGAGGAGCAGAAGAAGCATTACCTGCCGCGCATCCTCGATGGCACCGACTGGTGGGCGCAGGGCTATTCCGAGCCGGGCGCGGGCTCGGACCTCGCCTCGCTCAAGACCAAGGCGGTCCGCGACGGCGACCATTACGTGGTCAACGGGCAGAAGACCTGGACCACGCTCGGCCACCACGCCAACAAGCTGTTCTGCCTCGTGCGCACCGACCCTGAGGCCAAGCCGCAGAAAGGCATCACCTTCCTGCTAATGGACATCGACACGCCGGGCGTCGAGGTGCGCCCGATCCACACCCTCGACGGCGAGCACGAGGTCAACGAGGTCTGGCTGACGGACGTGCGCGTGCCGGTGGAGAACGTGGTCGGGCGCGAGAACGAGGGCTGGACCTGCGCCAAGTTCCTGCTGACGCACGAGCGCACCGGCATCGCCGGCGTCGCCTACTCGAAAGCGCTGGTCTCGACCCTGAGACGCGTCGCGACCGCCGAGCGCCGGCAGGGCGCGCCGCTGATCGAGCATCCCGCCTTCGCCGAGCGCCTCGCCGCGCTGGAGATCGATCTGGAGGCGATGGAGATCTTCAACCTCCGCATCGTCGCCGCGGCCGGCCAGGGCAAGGCGCCGGGCGCCGAGTCCTCGCTTCTCAAGATCAAGGGCACGCAGGTGCGCCAGGCGGCGACCGATCTCCTGCGCCGCGCGGTCGGACCCTACGCCATGCCCTATCTGCCCGAGCAGTTCGACGAGGGCTGGAACGGCGCGCCGGTCGGCCCCGAGCACGCCGCCGGCCTCGCCTCGCAGTACTTCAACATGCGCAAGCTCTCGATCTACGGCGGCTCGAACGAGATCCAGCGCAACATCGTGGCCAAGTCGATGCTGGGGCTCTGATGGATTTCGAACTGTCCGACGAACGCCGGATGCTGGCCGAGACGGCCGAACGCTTCCTCCGCGATCGCTATACCATCGAGGTGCGCCACCGCGCGGCCGCCTCCGAGCACGGCTTCGACCGCGACCTCTGGCGCGAGTTCGCCGAACTCGGTCTCGTCGCCGCCCTCCTGCCGCCCGAGGTCGAGGGCCTCGGCGGCGCGGGCGAGGACCTGATGGTCACCTTCGAGGCGCTCGGCCGCGGCCTCGTGGTCGAGCCGTTCCTGGCGACGCTCGCGGGCACGGTGCCGATCCTACGCCTCGGCGACGAGGAGGACCGCGCGCTGCTGGGCGAGGTCGCGACCGGCGAGCGCCTGATCGCCTTCGCCCACGGCGAGCCCGAGGGCCGCTACCACCCGAGCCACGTCGGGACCCGCGCCGAGCGGACGGACGACGGCTGGCGGCTGACCGGCACCAAGGCGGTGGTCGCGAACGGCGACGCCGCCGACACGCTGTTGGTCAGCGCCCGCGTCTCGGGCGACGTCACCGACGAGGAGGGCCTCGCGCTGTTCCTGCTCGACGCAGCCGCCGAGGGCGTCGAGCGGCGCGGCTACGGCATGGTCGAGGGCGGGCACGCCGCCGAGATCGCGCTCGACGGTGCCCTCGCCAAGCCACTCGGCGAGCCCGGCGCCGCCTTCCCCGCGATCGAGGAGGCGCTCGCCCGAGGCGCCTTCGCGCTCGCGGCCGAGGCGATCGGGATCATGGACTACTGTCGCGAGACCACGCTCGACTACCTCAAGACCCGCACCCAGTTCGGCAAGCCGATCGGCGCGAACCAGGCGCTGCAGCACCGCATGGTCGACGTCTGGCTCGAGGTCGAGCAGGCGCGCTCGGCGGTCATGCTCGCCGCCGCCTGGCTCGACGCGCCCGGCGAGAAGGGCCGCGCCGGGCGCGAGCGCACGGTGGCGGCGGCCAAGCACCTCGCCGGCCGGGTCGGCCGCTTCGTCGCCGAGGAGGCGATCCAGCTGCACGGCGGCATCGCCATGACCTGGGACTACCCGATGGCGCACTACGCCAAGCGCCTCGTGATGATCGACCACCTGTTCGGCGACGCCGACCACCACGCCGTGCGCTACCGCCAGTTCGCCTGAGCGGGCGCCGCCGCGCCCGTCGCCCGCCACGCCGATCTCGGCTACCCTACCCCGACGGCGGTCCGGGTGGCCGAAGGAGGTGGGGACCATGGGCGAGCGGTCGAGCGTGCTGGTGGTCTACGGCTCGGTCCGGCGCGATCGCCAGGGCATCGGGCTCGCGCGCTATCTGGTACGGCGTCTGGAGGCGCGCGACGTCGCCGTGGACCTCGCCGACCCGGCCGAGATCGCGCTGCCGCTGCTCGATCGCATGTACAAGGAGTACGCGCCCGGCGAGGCGCCCGAGCCGATGGAGCGCCTGGCCGGCATGATCCGCCGGGCGGACGGCGTTCTCGTCGTCTCGGGCGAGTACAACCACGGCATTCCGCCCGCGCTCAAGAACCTGCTCGATCACTTCCTGGAGGAGTGGTACTTCCGCCCCGCCGCCATCGCCTGCTACTCGGCCGGACGCTACGGCGGCGTGCGCGCCGCGATGCAGCTGCGCATGACCCTCGCCGAGCTCGGCATGCCGACGATCTCCTCGCTCCTGCCCGTGCCCGCGGTCTCGGACGCCGTGAGCCCGGAGGGCGAGGCGCGCGAGGGGTGGCTCGACCGCGCGACGGGACGCTTCCTCGACGAACTCCTCTGGTGGGCCGCGGCGGCGAAGGCGCGCAGGGAGGCCGTCGGCCCGCCGTTCTGAAGGAGCCCCGCGCCGCGGCCGGCCGGGTCGCCCGCCTCAGCGGGCGGGCTCCCGCGCCTCGCGCTTGAACGGGTTGTCCTCGGGCACCTCGACATCGAGCGGCAGGAGGCCTTGGTCGTAGCGATCGGCGAGGTAGCGAAACGCCCCCACCGTCATGCGCATCAGGTGGTCGCCCGCCTTGAACGGCGGGTAGGCCGCCATCGCCTCTGGGGTGCGGAAGCGCTCCAGGGGCTGGACCACCGCGTGGTAGTCGAGGCCGAAGAACAGCGGCACGCTGAAGCGCTCGGCCCCGGTGTTCGCCACCCGGTGCTGGGTCGACTTGAAGCGCCCGGCCGACCACGCCTCGAAGATGTCGCCGATATTGACGACGAAGGTGCCGGGGATGGGCGGCGCCTCGATCCAGACGTCCTCGGCGTTCATCACCTGAAGGCCGGGTCCGCCCTGGAGCAGGATGGTGAAGCACTCGAAGTCGGAGTGCGCGTCGATGCCGACGGTGTCCTTGGTCTGGGGCAGATCGTTCGGCACGTAGCGCAGCAGGCGAAGCTGAGAGGTCGGGCAGGTAATCTGGCGATGGATCTCGGCCGGATCGACGCCGAGTTCGAGCGCGAGCGCGTCCATCATCCGCCGACCCAGCGCGAACACGGCGTCGTAGTAGGCCGAGACCGCCTCGCGGAAGCCGGGCAGATCGGGCCAGACGTTCGGCCCGGTCATGCGCCAGCCCGCGCGGTGGTCGGGGTGGTCCGCCGCCGCCTCGAACGAGAGGTCGAAGGCCTCGTTCATGTTGATGCGCTTCGGAAAGTCGCGGCCGTTCTCCTCGAACGGCACGTAGCCGCGGTGGTGCGTGGTGAAGCCGCACCAGACCTTCATCTTCTCCGCGCGCGGCAGGGCGTGGAAGCGGCGCGAGGCGGCGAGCACGCCCTCGATCAGCGACCGATCCACGCCGTGGCCGGTGACGTAGAAGAAGCCAGAGGTCCGCGCGGCCTCGCCGAGACGGCGGGCGACCTCGGCGACGGCGCCCTCGCCCGCGCCGGGCTCGTGCAGCGCCGAGAGGTCGATCACCGGCAGGGTCGCGTCGTCGACGGTGAGCGCGCGGAGCGGCTCGGCGGTGCTTGCGGCGTCGGCCATTCTCTGCCTCCTGCTTAAGCTTGAATCAGCATGCCTTCCATGCCCAAACTTCAGGCGAAGGGCTGCCGATGCAAGCCGATAGAGCGGGCAACGCTACGGCGTGGTTGGCACGTCGGTTGCATGACACGACCGAGACACGCGCGAGCCGACCGCGCCGGGCACGACAGGAGAGCGATCATGACCAAGGCCCCCACGCCGGCCCCGCGCCATCCGAGCCGGCGCAGCCTGCTCGGCCAGGGCGCCGCGATCGCCGGTCTCGCCGCTCTGCCCGCCTCGATCGGCGCCCCGGCGATCGCGCAGTCGCGCTCGATCAAGATCGGCGCCTACGGCGGCTACTTCGAGAACAGCTTCAAGGAGCACGTCTACCCCGCCTTCACCGAGGCGACCGGCATCGCGGTCGAGAGCGTCACCCAGCCGAACTCGGCCGACTGGCTCCTGACCATGCAGCAGGCCGCGCGCGCCGGCAGCGTGCCGGCGGACATCTCGCTCTACGGGCGCGACACGCTGATCAAGGCGACCCGGATCGGCGGGCTGCTCCAGCCGGTCGAGGTGAAGGCGGACGCGCTGGAGGAGCGCTTCCTCTACGCGCCCGAGGGCCGGTTGCTCGGCGTCGGCGCGATGTCGTGGTTCGTCTCGATGGTGGTCAACACCGACGTGGTCGAGGCGCCCGAGAGCTGGACCGCGTTCTGGAACAGCGACACCTACGAAGCCTCGCTCGGCATCTCGCGCGAGTTCAACTCGAACTTCCTCGACGTGGTCGCCGCCACCTATTTCGACGGCCGCGAGACCATGATGTCGCGCGACGGCCTCGTGGCCGTGATCGAGAAGACCGCCGAGCTGAAGCCCAACGTCGCGCTCTGGTGGCCGGCCGAGAGTCAGATGGAGCAGGCGCTGAAGAACGAGGACGTGATCGGCGGCATGTACTACCACGACGTCGCGGGGCTCATGGCCGCCGACGGCTTCCCCGTCGCCTCGATCTTCCCGAAGGAGGGCAACCCGCAGAACTACGGCTCGTGGTGCCTCGCCGAAGGATCGGAGAAGAAGGCCGAGGCCGAGGAGTTCATGGCCTTCTCGTCGCAGCCCGAGATCCAGGCGCTAATGTCGCGCAGGATCGGCACCGCGCCCTTGGCCCCGCAGGAGAAGACCGACCTCACCGACGAGGAGTTCTCGGCCGTCTCGGGCAGTCCGGCGATCGACCCGGCCTTCGAGGCTTATCTCGACCACGAGACCTTCATCAAGGAACAGTGGGAGAAGATGCTCGCCGGCGCCTGATCGGGAACGCGCCCGTGCCCGGCGTCGCCCTTCGCGGCATCGAGAAGCGCTTCGGCGGCCATGTCGCGGTCGAGGGCGTCGACCTCGACTTCGAGACGGGTCGCCTCACCGCGCTGCTCGGGCCGTCGGGCTGCGGCAAGACCACGCTTTTGCGCATGATCGCGGGGCTCGAGGCGCCGACCCGCGGGCGCATCCTGCTCGACGGACGCGACATCACCGGCCAGCCGGCGCACGAGCGCCGCTTCGGCATGGTGTTCCAGTCCTTCGCGCTGTTTCCCCATCTCTCGGTCGCCGACAACGTGGCCTACGCGCTCGCCATCGACGGTGTCGGCCGGGCCGAGCGGCGCCGGCGCGCCGACGAGCTGCTCGACCTCGTCCGGCTCGGGGGGCTCGGCGACCGGCGCATCGGCGCGCTGTCGGGCGGGCAGCGCCAGCGCGTGGCGGTCGCGCGCGCGCTCGCGCAGCGGCCGGCGGTGTTCCTGCTCGACGAGCCGATGTCGGCGCTCGACGCCAAGCTGCGCGAGGACATGCAGGTGGAGTTGCGCCTCCTGCAGACCCGCCTCGCCGTCACGACCGTAGTCGTCACCCACGACCAGCGCGAGGCGATGACCATGGCCGACCGCATCGTGGTGATGTCGGACGGCCGGATCGAGCAGGTCGGCACGCCGTCCGAGATCTACCACCGTCCCGCCAGCGCCTTCGTCGCCGGCTTCATCGGCCAGGCGAGCTTCCTCGACGGGGTGGTGCGCGAACGCCGGGTCCATGTCGACGGCGGCGTGCTCGACGTCGAGCCGCCAGCCCGCTTCGTCCCGGGCTCGCCGGTGCGGCTGTGCATCCGCCCCGAGGCGATGCGGCTGCACCCGCCCGATGCCGAAGGGCCGAACCGGCTCGCGGGCGTGGTGCGCTTCGTGCGCGACGTCGGCCCGCGCCGCGAGGTCCACGTCGAGGCGGCCGGCCGGGTGCTCGTCGCCGAGCTTCCTGCCGACGGGGACGCGGACGGGGGCTGGCGCCTCGGCGAGGCGGTCGCCGTCGAGCTGCCGCCCGAGCGGCTGCGCGTCTTTCCGGGCGCCGAGCCCGCGACCCCGCTCGCCGAGGCGGCGGAATGAGCCTCGCGCTGCCGATACGCGAGGCGGCCCGCCCGGCCGTGCCGCGTCCCGGCCTGCTCGCGCGCGCCGCCTACGTCGGGGTCGTGGCGCTGCTCTGCCTGGTCCCCTTCGCGCTGGTGATCGCGATCGCGCTCGGCGAGAAGATCGAGGGCGCGGACTGGCGCTGGGGACTGACGCTCGCGAACTTCGAGCGCTTCTTCGTCGGCGCCGGCTGGCCCGAGACGGTCTCGACCCTCTATCCCCAGAAGCTCGGCTACTCGCTGTACTACGCGCTGGTCGCGTCCCTCGCCGCCGTGGCGCTCGCCTTCCCCTTCGCCTGGGCGCTGACGCGGCGGTCGCGACGCACGCAGGCGGCCTGGCTCGCGTTCCTGCTCGCAGCCCTCACCTTCTCGGAGGTGTTCCTGGTGATGGGCTGGGACGTGCTGCTCTCCAACCGCTCCGGCCTGCCCATGGTGTTTCGCGAGACCGGGCTGACCGATCTCCTGAAAGACCTCGGCTGGTTCCAGACCCTGCGCGACTGGGGCCTCGCCACGCCGCGCAACGTGCGGTTCAAGCCGTCCACCTTCGCCACGGTCCTGACGCTGACGCACCTCGTGTTCCCCTACGCGGTGATCCTGCTGTACCCCGCGCTCTCGCGCCTCGACCGCTCGATGATCGAGGCCGCGCGGACCATGGGAGCGCGGCCCTGGACGGTGGTGCGCACGGTGGTGCTGCCGAGCGTGCGGCTGCCGCTCGCGGGCAGCGTGATGCTTCTCTTCGTCTACCTCCTCGGCGCCTACGTCACCGTGCAGGTCTACGCCGAGCCGTCGGCGCAGACGCTCACCGTCTCGATCTACCAGTCGATCCGCGGCGCCACGCTGAACGCGCCCTTCGGCGCGGCGCAGGCGGTGGTGCTGCTCGCGACCGCCGTCGCCTTCCTCGCCGCGGCGGCCGGGCTCGCGCGCCTCGGCGAACGGCGAGGGCGCGAGACGTGAGCGGCGCGCGCCTCGCCGAGGGCGCCTTCATGGCGTTCTGCGCGCTGTTCCTGATGGGGCCGATCGCCGTGGTCTGCGCCGCCGCCCTGAACGGCGGGCGCACCATGACCTTTCCGCCCGAGAACCCGACCCTCGCGCGCTTCGGCGACTTCTTCGAGGCGGGCGGGATCTGGATGGTCGCGCTCGAACACTCGGCCCTGATCGCGCTCGGCTCGGCGATGCTGGCGACGCTGATGGCCTGGCCCGCGGCCTATCTCGTCTGGCGCCACGGCGGCCGGGCGCATCGCCTGCTGGCCTCGACCGTGGCGCTGCCCTTCGCGCTGCCGCCGATCGTGTTCGGCGTCGGGCTCGGCTTCCTGTGGTCGTTCACCGGCGCGCTCGGGCAGGTCTGGGCCGGGGTGCTCAGCCACGCGGCGCTGCACGCGGCGCTGCCGCTCGTGACCGTCTCGATCGGCCTAGCCGCGATCGACCGCGCCCATCTCGACGCCGCCGCGACCATGGGCGCGACCGAAGGCGTGCGGATTCGCACCGTGGTGCTGCCCCAGACCCTGCCCTACACGCTCTCGGGCTTTTTGTTCGCGCTGATCCTGTCGTTCAACGAGTTCATCGTGGTGTTCTTCGTCTCGGCCTCAGCCTACTCGACGGTGACGCTGCAGATCTTCAACTCGCTGAGGAACGGCTTCACGCCCACCATGGCGGTCGGCGCCATCGCCTTCATCGCCGTCTCGCTGGCCGTGTTCGGCGCGATCGCCCGCTTCGGCGATCTGCCGCGCCTGATGGGCGCGGACACGAGCCGCGATGATTAGCGGCGCAGCCCGGAACTAGACCGAGGAGCCCCCATGCCCGACACGGCCCCGACGCCCCCGCCCTTCCTCGTCGGGCGCCCCGTGCTGCTCGTGATCGACATCCAGAAGGGCGCCTTCACGGGCGGCGAGAGCGGCATCCCGCACATGTCCGGCTACGTCGACGCCATGCGTCGCGCCCGCGAGGTCATCGACGCCGCGCGGGCGGCCGACGTGCCGGTGATCTTCTTCCAGGAGGCGCACCGCCCCGACCACGTCGACTTCGGCCGCGAGCTGGACGGCGCCGAGGGCGTGCACTGCGTCGAGGGCGATCCCGGCACCGAGATCGCCGCCGAGGAGACCGGCCTGCGCCCGGACGACTACGTGATCCGCAAGCGACGCTACTCGTGCTTCTTCGGCACCGACCTGGAGATCCTGCTGAAGGGCCTGCGCGCCGAGACGCTGGTGCTGGTCGGCGGCCTCACCGCCGTCTGCGTCCACTACACCTTCGTGGACGCACACCAGCACGACTACCGCGTCCGCGTGGTCTCGGACGCGGTCGGCGGCTCGGGCCGGGACGCCCACGACGCGGCGCTGCGGGCGATGGCGTATCTGCAGACCGGCGCCGTGCGGCCGGCGGCGGAGACGGTCGAGGCGTTCGCCGCCCGTGCGGTGCCGGCCTGATCCGACCACGACGGTCGGGGACGTCCGCGAGCCGCGCCGCTCCCCGGTCCCGGAACCGGCGGAGGGGACCGTCTCCGCCGACGCGCCGGCGGGCCTCGACACCGGGCTGCGCCGCGGAGCCGCAGGCCGGCGAGGCCCGCCTCAGGCCGACGGCGCGCGGTCGCCCGCCTGCATCGCCCTCAGCCGACGGCGCACGAGGTCGATATGCATCCTGAGCGCGTAGGCGCGCTCGCGATAGCTCGCCGGCACCTTGAGCGAGCGCGCCTCCGCCTCGATCTCGTCGAGCCTGGCGATCAGGTCGCGGCGCCGCTCGGCGCCCGGCTCGGTGGACGCCTCGTGGTCGATCGCGATCAGCTCGTCGTAGCGGGTGTAGACCCGCGCGCGCATCCGCCAGGCGTAGAGCCCCGGCAGCGCGCGCAGGAGCGGCAGCGCCAGCACCAGCACCGGCAGGAACAACAGCGCCACGCGGTTGATCTGGGCGGCGATCCACCAGGGCAGGATCTCGTCGCGCCCGCCGGGGCCGTTCATCAGCATGGCCTCGGCCTGCCGGTTGATCGGCAGCTCCAGCCCATAGGCGTGCGGAAAGCGGGTGTCGCGGTTGACGAGGCTCGAGCCGCCGTCGTGGATGCGGATCGCCGCGCGCGTCAGCCGGTCGACCAGCGCGGGGTGCAGCGACGCGCGGGCGGCGAGCGAGGCGGTCATCGCCGTCAGCTCGACGCGGCGCTTCGGGATTCGCCGAACGTAGTCGATCGCGGAGGGCGGGATGTCGACCATGCTGAGATACGACATTCGTCGCGTCAGCGCCTCGGCGTCGCGGATCGGCGCGATCTCGATGGCGTCCGCCGTCAGCAGCCGGCGCATGAACGGCGCGTCGACCGCGGTGACGAACAGCCCGACGTGCACGCGCCCGTCGAGCAGGGCTTCTGCCGCGGCCATGCCGCCGATCGGCAGGGTGCGCTCCATGTCGAGCGTGAAGCCGAGCATCCGCGCCGCGGTCTCGATCGCGGCGCGCGTGCCGCTGCCGGGCTCGCCGACGGCGACGGCGAGATCGCCCCAAGCGGTGGGATCGGCCGCGTTCGGCACCTCGCCGCGGTAGAACACGAAGAAGGGTTCGAGGAAGATCGCCGCCAGCGCCTCGACCGCCTCGCCGTCCGGGATCGGCACCCCGCCCTGCATCAGCGCGACGTCGACCTCGCCGCGCGCGATCAGGTCGGCGTTCTCGGCGGAGCCGGCGGTCTCGATCACTTCGAGCGTGATGCCGTCCTCGGCGAGGATGTCGCGGTAGCGCTCGGCGACGGCCTCGTAGCCGCCGCCCGGACGACCCGCCGCCATCGTCAGCGTGCGCGGCGGCGCGAGGTCGAGCACCCAGGCGAGCAGGAGCACCGTCGCGACCACCAGAAGCCCGAGGGCGAGAGGGAGAGCGAGCGGGCGCACCATTTCCGCGAGCGCCTTGAGCCGTCCGAGCATCGTCCTCCTCCCTGCCGACGCGCGCGTCCGGCGCGGGAAGATAGCGCGGGGAGCGGGAAGGGGATGGCGCGGGCGATCGCGTTCGTCGGACGGGCGCGGAACCTCCGACGCGCTTGCGACGCGGCCGCAGGCGGCTACCGTCATGTCCGGAGGTGCGCGCCATGAAGGCTTTCCCGCTGTTTCTGAACGTGGTCGGTCGCCCGGTGGTGGTGGTCGGCGGGGGCGAGCAGGCGGCGCAGAAGGCGCGGCTCGTCGCCAAGACCGAGGCGCGGCTCGTGCTGATGGCGCCCGCGCTCGACGACGAGCTGGCCGCGCGCGTCGATCGCGGCGAGGCCGAGCACGTCGCCACCGTGGTCGACGAGGCGGCGTTCGAGGGGGTCGACCTCGCCTTCGTCGCGACCGGCTGTCCGGGCGCGGACGCCTCGATCGCCGCGGTGGCACGGGCGCGGGGCGCGCTCGTGAACGTGGTCGACCGCCCTGCCCTCTGCGACGTGACCACGCCGGCGATCGTCGACCGCGACCCGGTCGTGGTGGCGATCGGCACCGAGGGCGCGGCGCCGGTGCTGGCGCGTCAGATCAAGTCGGCGCTGGAGCGCACGCTGGAGCCTGCGCTCGGCGCCTTCGCCGCGCTCGCGGGCGAGCTGCGTCCGCGCGTCGAGCGCTCGGTGGTCAAGGAGCGCCGCCGCGCCTTCTGGGACTGGGCCTTCGACGGCCCGCCCCGCCGGCTGTTCACCGCCGACCGCCGCGAGGAGGCGATGGCCGCAATCGAGGGCGCGCTCGCCGCGGGCGGCGCGCCGGGGGCGACGGGCGGTCAGGTCAGCTTCGTGGACGTCGCCCACGGCGAGGCCGATCTCGTGGCGCTGCGCGCGGTCGCGCGGCTCCAGGCGGCCGACCTGATCGTCCACGACGAGGCGGTCTCGCCCGCGATCCTCGAACTCGCGCGTCGCGACGCCGAGCGAAGGGCGCTGCCGCCCGATCCCGACGCGGCGGAGACGATCGGCGCGGCCGTGGCCGAGGGGGCGCGGGTCGTGCACCTGGCCGCCCTGCCCTGGCCGCTCGGCGCGATCGTCGGGCGGCTCGCCGAGCGCGGCGTGGCGATCGAGCAGATCGGCCCGGCCGCCCGACCGGACGCCGCCTGAGCGCCCGGCCCGTCAGCCGCTCTCGCGCGCGCCGAAGATCGCCGAGCCGACCCGGACGCAGGTCGCGCCGAGGGCGATCGCCTGCTCGTAGTCGCCGCTCATGCCCATCGAGAGGCCGTCGAGCCCGTTGCGCTCGGCGATCTTGGCGAGCAGCGCGAAATGGAGCGAGGGCGCCTCGTCCACCGGCGGGATGCACATCAGGCCCGCCACGTCGAGGCCGAGGCCGCGGCACTCGGCGACGAAGGCGTCGGCCTCGCCCGGCGGCACGCCCGCCTTCTGCTCCTCCTCGCCGGTGTTGATCTGGCAGTAGATCGGCAGACGGCGGCCGGTCTCCTCCATGATCTCGGCCAGGCGACGCGCGAGCTTGGGGCGGTCGACCGACTGGATCACGTCGAACAATTCGACCGCCTGTCGCGCCTTGTTGGTCTGGAGCGGGCCGATCAGGTGAAGCACCACCTCCGGGTAGCGTTCGCGCCACGCGGGCCACTTGCCCGCGGCCTCCTGCACGCGGTTCTCGCCGAACACCCGGTGGCCGGCGTCGAGCACCGCCTCGACGCGCTCGGCGGGCTGCACCTTGGAGACGGCGACCAGCTCGACCGAGGCGGGGTCGCGCCCGGCCTCGCGCGCGGCGGCATCGAGGCGCGCGCGGACGTCGTCGAGCCCGCTCATGCGCCCGCGGCCTCGGCCGTCTCGGCCAGCATCTCGGGGTACCATTCCTCCAGCGTCGGCAGGAACGAGGCGCGCAGGCGCGCGACCTGTTCGGCGCTCAACTCCTCGCGCCAGCTGCCGGCGCGGCCCTTGGCGAAGAACGCGTCCATATGGCCGGGACGCTCGATGAAGCCCTTCTTGGCCTCCTCCTGTCTGAGCGCCTCGAACGAGGTCTCGCGCAGGGCGCGGCGCAGCTTGCCGTCGTTCACCGGCGCCTTCAGGAAGGCGAGCAGGTCGCGAAACGCGCGCTCGGGGTCGGCCACCATGTCCTCATAGCGCATGACGTGGCGCGCGAGGCCGCGCGCACGGGTCCAGCTCGCCACGTGGTCGTCCCAGCGGCCGAGCACCTCGAAGATGTTGGCGGCGGTGCGATTGATGCCCTTCGGATTCTCCATCAGCGCGACGGTGTCGTCGAGCGAATAGCCGAGATGGCGGGCATAGGACTGCGCCACGTCGAAGGGATTGCGCACGAGATAGATCGCGGCGGCGGTCACCTGCGGCGGGATCAGCGGGTAGGGGCCGATCCGGTCGACCATGCAGTGGGTCTTCACGAAGTGCGGCTGCGGCTTCGAGACGGCGATCAGGTGCAGCGCCTTCTGGCGCAGCATCAGCCACTCGTCGAAGTCGGCCGCCTTGAACGGGCTGCGCCCCGAGGCGCGTTCGAAGAAGTCGGCGCGCACGTCGCCGGTGGTGAACCGGCGCAGCGTGTTGATGTCGAGCTGATCGTGCTTGGGCGTGAAGTACTTGGCCAGAAAGGAACGGAGCCAGGTATTGCCCGACTTCGGGTAGGAGGCGAGCCAGACGATGCGGCGGGCGTCGGTCATAGGGCGTATCCCCTGGCTTCCATGGTCTTGGCGTTGGCCGCGGCGAAGGCGGCGGCGGCGTCGGGAGACAGCACCTCGCGCCAGCGGCCGCTGCCGCCCTGGTGGAAGAAGCGCTCGGCGGCCGGGCTCTTCTCGATGAAGCCGTTCTTCGCTTCCTGGCTGCTCAGCTCCTCGAAGTCGGAGAAGCGCACCGCGCGCGAGAGGCGCTCGCGGTCGATCGGCATACCGATCAACTCGAGCACGCGGGCGAAGCCCTCCTCCGGATCGGCGAGCAGATCCTCGTAGCGCAGCACCAGAACCGGAAAATCGCGATGGCGCGTCCAGCTTCTGAGGTGGCCCGCCCACGAGCCGAGGTATTGCGGCACGCTCGCCTCGTTGCCGACGACGATGTTGTCCTCGCGTCCCATCGCCTCCAGCGCCTTCTCGGGCGTCATGGCGTAGTGGCGCGCGTAGGAGCAGGCGACGTCGAGGGGATGGCGCAGGATGTAGACCGCCGAGCGGGTGAGCGCGGTGGGGACCAGCTCGGTGCCGAAGGCCGTGGTGCGGGCGTTGTGGGTCTTCACGAAGTTGACGTCGGCGTTGTTGGCGACGATGGCGCGCAGGACGCGCGGTCGAAGCGTGAGGGCGCGCTTGTGGTCGCCCGGGTCGAACGGGCCGCCGCCGGCGACGCGGGCGTAGGTCTGGGGGATCGAATCCCCCATGCCGACGCGATGCACCTCGTTGATCGGCATCGGCTCGCGGCGATTGAACAGGTAGTTCGCCAGGAACACCCGCGTCCACGTGTTTCCCGATTTCGGGTAGGAAGCGAGCCAGACGAGGCTTTTCTTCGGCATAGGGCGCGGACCGGCCGGACTGCACGGGCGCGCGGACGTGGCGGCGCGCCGACCGTCGGACCGGTTACACCGCTTCGCGCGGGAGGTCCATGACGCTGAGGACCGGTGCCGGAAAGACGAAGGGGGAGGCTTTCGCCTCCCCCTCCGCTGGCATGGTGCTCAGGGTCGAGCGGTCTGAAGATCAGAAGCTCAGCGAGAAGCCGGTGCCGACGACGAAGCCGTCGATCGCGTCGCCGTCGGTCTCGGAGACGCCGATGATCGAGCCGTCGCCGAAGTCTTCCTCGAAATCGACGTAGGCACCGAAGACGCCGAGGTCGACGCCCGAGGCGAGCGTGTAGTTGATGCCGAGGACGAACTTGTCGAGTTCCTCGTCCGCGCCGGGCTGGAACGAGATCACCTCGTCGATCCCGTCGTCGTCGGTGTCGGCGAAGGCGGGCGTGAACAGACCGTCGTCGACGTTCTCGCCGTGCAGGTAGCTGAACGACACGCCCCAGGGGCCGGTCTCGTAGCTGATGCCCACGTCGTAGACCGTGCCGTCGTCGGCGCCGGCGTTGTTCTGCTCGCCCCACGAGCCGCCGATGGTGACGCCGGCGAAGCCGAAGTTGGCGCCGAAGGCGAAGACCTGCGGGTTGTTGTCGAGGTTGCTGTCGAAGATGCCGTCCTCGCCCTCGTCGTCGTCGAGATCGAGGGAGAACTCGTCCTCGCCCGAGCCGTCGGTGAAGGCGATGCCGTAGCGGGCCGAGACGGCGACGTCGAAGCTGCCGAACGAGTTCACGTAGTTGGCGCCGACGTCGACGAAGTCGCCGACGGTGCCGGTGTCGTCACCGAGGTTGACGGGCGCGGAGCTGTCCTGGAGGTCGTCGCGGGCGTAGGAGACGCCGAGCTGCACGCCGCCGAAGCGGGGGGTGAAGTAGGTGACGCGCTGCGCGTCGTTGTTGCGCGCGTTCTCGAGGAAGGTGGCGCCCAGCGTGCCGCGGAAGGCGTCGGCGCCGAGCTCGACCCCGGTGCCGTCGGGCGTGCCCGAGTAGGGGACGAAGCCGGTCAGCGAGCCCGAGTTGTGGCAGTTCAGCGCGACGCAGGGCGCGGCGAAGGTCATCAGGTAGCCGGCCGAGTTCTCGGAGCCGATGTTGACGCGGCCGAAGGCGCCCTCGACGAAGGCGAAGCTCTCGTCGATCTGGTCGCCGCCCGTGTTGCCCTCGAGCTGGACGTTCAGACCGAACTGGATGCCGTTGTCGAGCGTGATCGACGGGGTGAACTCGATCTCGGTGTCGGAGAGGACGTCGACGCCGTCGAAGTCGGCCTCGTCATCGCTGAGACCGTCGATGTCGACGCCGGCGTAGCCGAACTGCTGGGTCGAGCCGCCACCGACGACGACCTCCCACTCGGCGGCGTTGGCGGGCGCGGCGTAGAGGCCGATGAGCGCGAGAGCGCTCGAGCTCAGGAGAAGGTTCTTCATTGTGTCCCTCGTTCGGTCCCACACAGGAGTCGCGTGTTTGATGGCGCCGTATGCCCGATAGAGCCCGTCTCGCCTTCTTGACGTCGGTAATACGCCGGGCGCCAAGAGGGTCAACGAGAAGGCCCGAGCCGAGGCAGAGCCGAAAGACGTCGGTGCATTTCGGCAACAAGAAGGCGGGTCCCGGCGACGCTTCGGACACAGGGGGACCGCCGAGCCACATGCTTGCGTCGCCTGCGGGGGCCGCGTAAGCGGACGGACGGGAACTCAAGGGAGGCCGTCGATGCGTACCGCGACGATCGCGATCCTTCTCGCCGCGCTCGCGGCCGGATGCGGCGACCGCGACTTATCGGCCGGGGAGGACGCGGTCGATACCGAGATCAGTCAGGCCGGGCGCGCGCCGCAGTATCGTCGCTACGCCGGGCCGGGCGTGTTCGGCACCGACGGCGTGCGCGTCGGCTCCGGCGCCGACAATCCGCTCGGGCGGCTGCTCGGCAGCGGCGAGGCGGCCGAGGACGGTGGCAGCCTGCCGGTCAACCGCTTCCTCTGGCGTGGCGCGCTCGACACGCTGTCGTTCCTGCCGCTCGCCTCGACCGACCCCTTCACCGGGGTGATCGCGACCGACTGGGGCGCGACCCCCGAGGCGCCGGGCGAGCGGCTCAAGGTGACGGCCTATCTGATGGACGGCACGCTCTCGGCCTCGGCGCTGCGCGTCGCGGTGTTCCGCGAGGTGCGCGGCGAGAACGGCGCCTGGCTGCCCGCCAACGTCGATCCGGCCACGCCGCGCCGGATCGAGGACGCGATCCTGACGCGGGCGCGCCAGATCAGGCTGGCCGAGGCCGGCGCCACCGATACGGGCTGACGCACGGCCCCCGCGACGGAGCGCGAGACGCCGCTCTCGCCGCGGGCGTGCGAGAACACGAGGCACGCAATGTCGCGCTACGATCCCGCAGAGGCCGAGCCGACGTGGCAGCGCGTCTGGGAGGAGCGCCGCTCCTTCGAGACCGTGGCCGATCCCGGCCGGGCGAAGTACTACGTCCTCGAGATGTTCCCCTACCCGTCGGGGCGCATCCATATGGGCCACGTGCGCAACTACGCCATGGGCGACGTGGTCGCGCGCTACAAGCGCGCACGCGGCTTCAACGTGCTGCATCCGATGGGATGGGACGCCTTCGGCATGCCGGCCGAGAACGCCGCGATGGAGCGTGGCGTCCATCCCGGGCACTGGACCTACGAGAACATCGCCGCCATGCGCGGCCAGCTCAAGCGCATGGGCCTCTCGCTCGACTGGTCGCGCGAGTTCGCGACCTGCGACCCCGAGTACTACGCGCAGCAGCAGGCGCTGTTTCTGGACCTGATGGACGCGGGCTTCGTCACGCGCCGGGAGTCCGTGGTCAACTGGGACCCGGTCGACCGGACGGTGCTGGCCAACGAGCAGGTGATCGACGGCTGCGGCTGGCGCTCGGGCGCGCCGGTCGAGCGCCGGGCGCTCACGCAGTGGTTCTTCCGCATCGCCGACATGGCCGACGAGCTGCTCGCCGCGATCGACGGGCTGGAGCGCTGGCCCGAGAAGGTGCGGCTGATGCAGGCCAACTGGATCGGCAAGTCGCGCGGCCTGCGCTTCGCCTTCGAGGCGGTCGGCGCGCCGGCGGGCTTCGAGCGGCTGGAGGTCTACACCACGCGCCCCGACACGCTGCGCGGCGCGAGCTTCGCGGCGATCTCGTGCGATCATCCGCTGGCACGAGCGCTGGAAGGCTCGGTCGAGGGGCTGGCCGAGTTCTGCGCCGAGTGCCGGCGCATGGGCACCTCGGAGGAGGAGCTGGAGACGGCCGAGAAGAAGGGCTTCGACACCGGCGTGCGGGTGGTCCACCCGCGCGATCCGGCGACCACCCTGCCCGTCCACGTCGCCAACTTCATCCTGATGGACTACGGCACCGGCGCGATCTTCGGCTGCCCCGCGCACGACCAGCGCGACCTCGACTTCGCACGCAAGTACGGCCTCGCCGTCATCGACGTGTTCAAGGCCGACACCGGGGCGCCGGACGTCGGCTCGGAAGCCTACGTCCCCGAGAAGACGCGGCCGGTGCTCTATGTCCGCCCCGTCGAGGGCGAGCCGCGCGAGACGACCGGCGAGGTGGCGATCGAGGAGACGATCGCCTACGCCGAAGCCCATGGTCTCGGCCGCGGCGTCGAGCAGTTCCGCCTGCGCGACTGGGGCGTCAGCCGCCAGCGCTACTGGGGCTGCCCGATCCCGGTGATCCACTGCGACGCCTGCGGCGTGGTGCCGGTGCCGAAGGCCGAGCTGCCGGTGCGCCTGCCCGACGACGTCGACTTCTCGACGCCGGGCAACCCGCTGGAGCGTCATCCGACCTGGCGCGCGGTCGCGTGTCCGCGTTGCGGCGCCGGGGCACGGCGCGAGACCGACACCATGGACACCTTCGTCGACAGCTCGTGGTACTTCGCGCGCTTCACCGCGCCGCGCGCGGAACGGCCTACCGACCCGGAGGCCGCCGACTACTGGATGAACGTCGACCAGTACATCGGCGGGGTCGAGCACGCGATCCTGCATCTGTTGTACTCGCGGTTCTTCGCCCGCGCGATGAGCCGCACCGGCCATCTGCCGGACAAGTGCGGCGAGCCGTTCGGGGCGCTGTTCACCCAGGGCATGGTCAACCACGCGACCTACCGATCGGACGAGGGCAAGTGGCTCTCGCCCGCGGAGGTGGAGGAGCGCGACGGGGCTTGGGTCGAGCGCGAGGGCGGCGCGCCGGTCACGCTCGGCGCCGTGACCAAGATGTCGAAGTCCAAGCGCAACGTGGTGGACCCCGACACTATCATCGACGCCTACGGCGCCGACACGGCGCGCTTCTTCATGCTGTCCGACAGCCCGCCCGAGCGCGACGTCGAGTGGACCACCGCCGGCGTCGAAGGGGCGTGGCGCTTCATCCAGCGCGTCTGGCGCATGCTCGACGAGGCCCCGTCGGACGGGGAAGCGCGGAGCGAGCCGTCCGAGGCCGGAACCACGCTCCGGCGCGCGACGCACAAGGCGATCGCGGGCGTGACGGCCGATATCGAAGGCTTCGCCTTCAACAAGGCGGTGGCGCGGCTCTACGAGCTGGCCAACGCGATCGGACGCGCGCCGGCCGAGCCCGGCACAGCCTTCGCCCGGCGCGAGGCGCTGGAGGCGCTGGCGCGGCTGATGAACCCGATGGCGCCGCACGTCACCGAGGCGATCTGGGTGCGGCTCGGTCACGGGACGCCGCTGGTCGACACCCCTTGGCCCGAGGCCGATCCGGCCCTGG
The DNA here is from genome assembly GCA_050330995.1 of Paracoccaceae bacterium. Classification (GTDB taxonomy): domain Bacteria; phylum Pseudomonadota; class Alphaproteobacteria; order Rhodobacterales; family Rhodobacteraceae; genus Thermohalobaculum. The sequence continues at coordinate 27,734 of JBHJHI010000064.1, read as the reverse complement.
CAGAGGACGACGTGATCGTGCTGCCGGTGCAGGTGAACGGCAAGAAGCGCGCGGAGCTCACGGTCGAGCGCGACGCCGACCGCGCCAGCATCGAGGCGCAGGCCCTGGCGGTGCCGGACGTGACGCGCCATCTGGAGGGGCGCACGCCGAAGAAGGTGAGCGTCGTGCCCGGTCGGATCGTCAATGTCGTGGTCTGACCGGCGCGCGCTGTTGCGCCTGGGGCTGGCCGCGGGCATCGGGATCGCCCTGCCCGGCTGTCTGCGCCCGATGCTGGCCGAGGAGAGCGAGGCCTCGGCGGTGCGCGGCCGGGTGGCGCTGCCGCCGGTGACGGACCGGCTGAGTCGGGCGATGAACGACGTGCTGCAGTCGCGGCTCGGGCGCCCCGGCCCCGACCCGACCTTGCGGCTGGTGGTGGACCGGCAGTTGAGCGAGCGCGGCCTGCTCGTGCAGCAGGACAACGCGGTCACGCGCATCAACGTCACCGCCATCGCCCGCTTCGCGCTCTACCGCGACGGCGTCGCCGAGCCGGTGCTTGAGGAGCGGCTCGTCAGCGAGGCCGGCTTCGATCAGACCGCCTCGCTCTACGCCTCGCGCACCACTAAGCGCGACGTCGAGGACCGGCTGATGCGCGACCTCGGCGAGCGGATCGCGCGGCGGGTCCTGGTGCGGACGAGATCGTCCGAAGCGACGGGCTGAGGCGTCGATGCGGCTCTCCGGTCCGGCAGCCGAGCGCTATTGCCGCGTCGCGCCGAAGGGCGAGCCGCAGGCGGGGGTGCTGCTCCACGGCGGCGACGCCGGACACGTCGCCGAGATGCGCCGCCGTCTGATCGCCCGGCTGATCGTGGAGAGCGGCGATCAGGCGACGCGGATGGAGGCGGGCGACGTTCGCCGCGATCCGGCCGCCCTGTACGACGCGCTGCGCGCCGGCGGGCTGTTCGGCGGTCGGCCGGTCGTGCTGGTCACGGGAGCGACGGACGCGCTGGCCGAGGCGGTCGCGGCAGCGCTCGACGGGCTCGCCGCCCGAACCGGGGTGTTGGTGCTGGAAGCGGGCAGCCTCCCGGCCCGCTCCGGCCTGCGCAAGCTGTTCGAGGGCGAACGCGGGCTGATGGCGCTCGGCCTCGATGCCGCAGCCGACCACGGACCCGAGGCGCTCGCGGCCGCGCTCGCGGAGGCGGGGCTGACAGCGGGCCTGACGGAGGAGGCGCTCGGATTGTTGGCGGCGCATCTCGCCGAGGCGGATCGCGGCAGCGCGGCGCGGACGATCGAGACGATCGCCCTGTCCGGGCTGGACGCGTCGGATCGGCTCGACGCAGCGGCGGTCGGCGCGCTGTTACCGGTGACGGCGGAGACGGAGACCGACGGGCTCGTCGCGGCCGGCGTGCTGGGCCGCCCCGCCGAGGTGGTGCGACGGCTGTCGCGACTGGCGGCGGGGGGAACCGGCGAGATCGTGGTGGCGATCCAGCTCGGCGGTTTCCTGCGCCAGTTCCTGGACGCGAGCGTCGGCGGCCTCGCCGCCCTGCGGCCGCCGCTTTGGGGCCGACGGCGCGACGTGATGACGACGGCGCTGTCGTTCTGGCGCGAGGACGAGATCGAGGCGGCGCTGCGCGCGGTGCAGGCGGCCGACGCCGAGCTGCGCAGCGCCGGCCAGAGGCCGTCGCGGGCGATCCTGGAGCGGGTGCTGCTGCGCTTGGCGATCTCGGCGCAGACCCGTGCCTCGACGCAGTCACGTTCGGTTTGAGCGCCGCCCCCCGCCTCCGGGCACACCGGTCGGCGCAAGGGGGAAGCCGGGGAGATCGGCCTCAGTCGGCGAGCTTCCGGCAGAGCCGGTCGAACGCCTCGTGATCGCCATAGCGGATGCGGACCTCGCCGGCGCCGCTGCCGAGATCGACGATCCGTACGCTCATGCCGATGGCGGCGGCGAGATCCCCTTCGAGCCGGCGCGTATCGACATCGCGCCCGTCGGACGGCTGCCTGGGGGCACGAGCCCTGCCCGGCTTGCCGAGCGCCTTCACGACGGCTTCGACCTGGCGGACGGTCAGGCCCTCGTTCACGACGCGCTCGGCGATCGCCTCCGCCTGCTCGCAACCGAGGAGCGCCCGGGCGTGGCCGGCGGTCAGTCGGCCGTGGCGCAGATGGCTCTGCACGCTCTCTGGCAGGCTCACGAGGCGCAGCGTGTTGGCGAGGTGGCTGCGGCTCTTGCCGACGACGCTGGCGAGTGCCTCCTGGGTGTAGCCGAAGCGGTCGATCAGCTGACGATAGCCGGCGGCTTCCTCGAGTGGATCGAGATCCTGGCGCTGGACGTTCTCGACGATGGCGATCTCGAGCACCGCACGATCGTCGAGATCGCGCACGACCGCCGGCAGCGCGTGTAGTGCCGCGATCTGCGCGGCACGCCACCGTCGCTCGCCCGCGACGATCTGGTAGGCACCCGGCTTGCCCGGATGCGGGCGTAGCACGACGGGCTGGATCACGCCGCGTTCGCGCAGCGAGACGGCCAACTCGTCGAGTTCGGTTTGGGAGAAGTGCCGGCGCGGCTGATCGGGATTGGGATGGATCAGGTCGATCGGGATCTCGTTCGGCGTCCCTCCCGCCGCCATCCGCTGGTTCGGCGCGGAGCGCTCGGGCGTCGCTTCCTGGACGTCGCCGAGGAGCGAGGACAGGCCACGCCCGAGGGTGCGCCGCTCACCGTGTCGCGCCATGATCAGGCCTGCGCCAGACTGGCAAGGCGACGGCGCGAACGCAGGTGCTCCGCCGCCAGGCGGCGATAGGCCACCGCGCCGGCGCTGTCGCGATCGTAGGCGACCACCGGGGCCGCATGGCTCGGCGCCTCCGACAAACGGACGTTGCGTGGGATGATGGTCTCGTAGACCTGCGGACCGAGGTTCTCGCGCACGTCCATGGCGACTTCGGCCGAGAGGTTGTTGCGCTTGTCGTACATGGTCAGCAGGATCCCCTCGAGCTGCAGGTGGCGGTTCAGCCGCTGCTGGACGCGTTTGATGGTCGCGAGCAGCTGGCTCAACCCTTCGAGCGCGAAGAATTCGCACTGGAGCGGCACGAGCACGCTGTCGGCGGCGGTCATGGCGTTGACTGTCAGGATATTGAGCGACGGCGGACAGTCGAGCAGGATGGTGTCGAAGCGATTGGTCGCCTCATCGTGCATCCGGTGGCGCAGCCGCTGCGCGCGGTGCGGATCGTCGATCAGCTCGGTGTCGAGGCCGGCGAGATCACCGGTGCCCGGCACGATCGAAAGACGCTCGAATCGGGTCTCGGCGATGCAGTCGGACAGCGTCGCAGCATCGATCAGCAGATCATAGGACGAGCGCTCGCGGGCCCCGATGCCGAGACCAGTGGAGGCGTTGCCCTGCGGGTCGAGGTCCACGAGAAGCACGGACTGCCCGCTCTGAGCGAGAGCGGCGCCCAGGTTGATCGCCGTCGTGGTCTTGCCGACGCCGCCCTTTTGGTTGGCGAGCGCGATGATGCGGCGGTCCCAGCCGACGGCCTCGTTCGCGGTCATGCGCGTTCCTCGATCCCGGTAACGGTTAGGACGGCGCTCTGCGCGTCGGTCACGCTCGGCCGCGCCGTCCAGTTCATATGCCAGCGCTGATTCGCCTCGGTCAATTCGGAACGGTAGCGTCTGCCCTTCAGAAAGAGGGCCTGCCCGCCTGGCGACAGGTGACGATACGCGTGACCGAGGAGCGTGACGAGCGGCGCGCAGGCGCGGGCGCTGACGATCCCGGCGTCTCGCGGAGAGGCTCGCTCTATTCGCTCGGCGATCACCTCTACGGCAAGGCCGAGATCTCCGGTCACGGCGCGTAGGAAAGCGGCCTTGCGTACATCCGCTTCGATGAGAGCGATCGGCGTATCGGGCAGTCGCTCCGCCGCCAGAATGGCGATCACGAGGCCGGGAAAGCCCGCCCCGGCACCGAGATCGAGCCACTGCTGTCCGGCAAGGTCGGGTCGCCAGAGTTGCGCGCTATCGAGAAAGTGCCGTGTCCAAACGTCGTTCAGCGTGGACGGCGCAACGAGATTGATCCGGTCGTTCCATTTCGCGAGGGTCGTGGCATAGGCATCGAAGCGCTCCAGCGTTTCACGTGAAACATCGACTGCCTCGACAAACGCGTCACGGCTCATGCCACGCGCCGGATCGAGGCTTTCCGGCTCGCAGCGATCAGCAGCAGCAAGGCTGCCGGAGTCATTCCTTCAATACGTCGTGCTTGACCGATCGTCTGCGGCCGATGAGCGAGCAGCTTGTCGCGCAACTCGTTCGAAAGACCGGCGACGCCCCGAAGATCGATGCCGGGATCGATCGCGACGCCGTCGTCGCGAGAGAGGCCTTCGATCTCCTCGTTCTGACGATCCAGGTGGCTGCGATAAGCCGCCTCGGTTTCGAGAAGCGCGGCGATCTCTCGAGCGACCGAGGCGAGCGCCGGGGCGAGCGGTACCAGCCGGTCCAGGGTCATGTCGGGCAGAGCCAACAGTTCGTTGCCGTCGCGGCGTCGTCCGTCGGCATTGAGCGCGATACCATGACGCGCGGCTTCCTGCGGCGAGACGGACAGGGCTTCGAGTTCCTCACGCACGCTCGACAACCGCTCCATCTTGGCGTCGAAAGCACGGGCTTGGTTCTCGTCGACAAGGCCGAGTACCTTTCCACTCGACGTCAGACGCTGATCGGCGTTGTCGCTTCGCAGTCGGAGACGATACTCGGCACGCGACGTGAACATGCGATAGGGCTCGCTCACGCCGTGAGAGGTGAGATCGTCCACCAGAACGCCGAGGTATCCCTCGCTTCGCGCCACGACGAACGGGGCTTCCTCCCTCGCGGAAAGGACGGCGTTCGCGCCGGCGAGAAGACCCTGCGCGGCCGCTTCCTCGTAGCCGGTGGTCCCGTTGATCTGCCCGGCCAGAAACAAGCCTCGCAGACTGCGGTGTTCGAGCGCCAACGTCAGACCGCGTGGATCGACGAAATCGTACTCGATCGCATAACCCGGCTGCAGAATCGTCGCCTGCTCCAGACCGGGTATGGCGGCGACGAAAGCCGCCTGCGCCTCGGCCGACAGGGAAGTTGAGATCCCGTTCGGGTAGATCCAGTCCGTGTCGAGGCCCTCGGGTTCGAGAAAGATCTGGTGGGCATCGCGGTCGGCGAACCGGGTGATCTTGTCCTCGATCGAGGGGCAGTATCGCGGTCCACGCCCGGTAATGGCGCCGCTGCTGAGGGCCGTCTCGTGGATATGAGCGCGAACGACCTCGTGCGATCGACCGGTCGTGTGCGTGATATGACAGGGGACCTGACGCGCGGCGGGCGTGCGGGTCGCGAAGGACAGAAACTCGGGATCCGGATCGCCAGGCTGGGCCGTCAGGTCGGAAAAGTCGATCGTCGTCCCGTCAAGCCGTGGGGGCGTTCCCGTCTTGAGCCGACCGACAGCGAAAGACGCCTCGCGTAGCCGGTCGGCGAGACGTGTCGCCGCCACCTCACCGAGACGTCCGGCCGCGATGCGCTCACGGCCAACGTGGATCATTCCGCCGAGGAACGTACCCGTCGTAAGGACGACGGCGTCGGCCTCGATGTCGGTTCCGTCGGCGAGCACGACACCACGAACGACACGACCATCGCCGAGCAGATCGGTCACCTCGCCCTCACGGACGGTTAGGTTTGGCATGTTTACGACTAGCGTGGCAGCGGCTCGCCGAAACAGGGACCGATCGCATTGGGCACGGGGGCCACGGACTGCCGGACCCTTTCTCCGATTCAGCAATCGAAACTGAATACCCGAAGCATCCGCCAATCGGCCGATCACGCCACCCAAGGCGTCGACCTCACGGACCAAGTGGCCCTTGCCGACACCACCGACGGCCGGATTGCAGGACATGGTGCCGATCGTATCGGCTTTATGGGTGACGAGGAGGCTGTCGGCTCCCATACGAGCCGCCGCACAAGCCGCTTCGAGACCGGCGTGGCCCCCACCGACGGTCACGACCACGGGTCGGCGCTGTTTCGCGTGGAACATCGTCACTTCCCCAGGCAAAAGCGCGAGAACACCGCGCCGAGCACCGCCTCGCTGTCGATCCGCCCGGTCAGGCTTTCCAGCGCTCGCGTCGCCAGACGCAGTCTCTCCGCCACGATCTCGCTCTCCGCCGATAGCCCGGCTGCCCTCAGATGGTCCAGCGCTCGGGCGATACAGTCCCTTTGCCGGCTATGGCCCACCAGCCCCGCCCCGGCAACACGAGACCGGAGGCGAAGCGCGACAGTGTCGAGAAGTGCCCCGACGCCCTCGCCGGTCAGGGCCGAGACGGAGCCCGCCCGTGACAGTCGAAGATCGCCCTTCGTCGCGACATCGAGATCGCCTTCCCTCCACAAAGCATGGGCGTCATCCGGCAGGGGTGCATCGGGTGCCTCGAGGAACAGTCTCAGATCCGCCGCCGCCGCACGCTCCAGAGCCTTCGCGACGCCGAGCCGCTCGACCATCTCTTCGGTCTCTCGCAGCCCCGCCGTGTCGAGCAGCCGTACCGGAAGACCTTCGAGCACGACCTCGACCTCCAGAACGTCGCGCGTCGTCCCCGGCACCGGCGTCGCGATCGCCGCCTCGCGTCCCGCGATCGTGTTGAGAAGCGTCGACTTGCCGGCATTCGGTGCCCCGAGGATCGCGACTTCGAACCCGTCGCGAAGCCGTTCGTGCGTCGCAGCGCCAGCCAGTTCGTCGGCAAGTGCCACCGAGACCGACTCGATCAGGGCCGCGACTTCCGGCCCGACCGCCTCGGGCACCTCCTCGTCCACCCAGTCGATCGTCGCCTCGACCAGAGCGCGCGCCTGCAGCAACGCCTCGCGCCAGGCCTCGGCCCGGGTGCGCAACGCCCCGGACACGTTCACCATGGCGAAGCGGCGTTGCGCCTCGGTCTCGGCCGACAGCAGGTCGCCGAGCGCCTCGACCTCGGTCAGATCCATTCGTCCGTTCGCGAAGGCGCGTCGCGTGAACTCGCCGGGCTCTGCCGGCGTCAGATCGGGATCGTCGCCGAGGATATCCAGAACCGCGGCAATCACCGCCCGCGAACCGTGGCAGTGCAGCTCGACCACGTCCTCACCCGTGAAGCTGGCCGGACCAGGAAAGCGCAGCACCAGCGCGCGATCGAGCGCACCGCCGGTACGATCGCGCAGCGTCCGCAGAGCCGCGATCCGCGGCATCGGCGGCACGGCGTCCGTCAAGCGCGACAGGGCGGCATTCGCCGCCGGGCCGCTCAGACGGATCACTGCTACACCGGAGACGCCCGGCGGCGTCGCCAGCGCGAAAACCGTGGCGTCGGTCATCGCCCTCTCCCTTGACGTGCGCCTGCGGGCGCAGTTGCGTCCTGCGAGCGACAGCAGGAGACCCCCATGACCGAGATCGCCGCCATCAGGATGCAGGAGACCGGAGCGCCGTCCGTCATGTCTCTCGCCTCGGTGCCTCGACCCGATCCGGGCCCGGACGAGGTCCGCGTGCGCCATGGCGCCATCGGCGTCAACTTCATCGACACCTACCATCGTTCCGGTCTCTATCCCGTGTCGCTGCCGAGCGGCATAGGTCTCGAAGGCGCCGGTACCGTCGAGGCCGTCGGCGCGAGCGTCGAGGACCTATCGGAAGGCGACCGCGTCGCCTACTGCAACGGCCCGGTCGGCGCCTACGCCGAGGCCCACGTCGTCAAGGCCGAGCGCGCCGTCAAGCTGCCCGACTGGCTCGGCGACGACGCCATCGCCGCGAGCCTGCTCAAGGGTCTGACCGTCCAGTACCTGATCCGCCAGATCCATACCTGCGGGCCGGAGGACACGGTGCTGTTCCATGCCGGCGCCGGCGGCGTCGGGCAGATCGCGCTGCAGTGGCTGAAGCAACTCGGCGCGACCGTGATCGCGACCGCCGGCGGCGCCGAGAAGGTCGAGATCGCTCGACGCCTCGGCGCCAATCACGTGATCGACTACCGTGCCGGCGAGGATATCGCCACGCGCGTGCGCGAGATCACCGACGGTGAAGGCGTTCGGGTCGTCTACGATGGCGTCGGCAAGGATACCTGGCTCGCCTCTCTCGATAGCCTGCAGCCGAGAGGGATGATGGTCAGCTTCGGCAACGCCTCCGGCCCGGTGCGCGACGTCGATCTCGGCATTCTCGCAGCCAAGGGCTCGCTGTTCGTCACGCGGCCGACGCTCGCGCACTATACCGCCGGACGGGCGGCCCTACAGGCGGCGGCCGACGACTTCTTCGCCGTGCTGGAGAAAGGTGCGGTCGCGATCGCCGAGCCGACGGTCTATCCGCTCGCCGAAGCCGTCGTCGCGCACGAGGCGCTGCAGGCGCGGGAGACCACCGGCAGCCTGATCCTGCGTCCCTGAGCCGGGACTACGGGCGCGATCAGGCGTTCATCGAGTCGAAGAAGTCCGAGTTCGTCTTGGTCTGCTTCAGCTTCGAGAGCAGGAACTCGATCGCGTCCGTGGTTCCCATCGGATTCAGGATCCGGCGTAGCACGAACATCTTGGTGAGGTCCTGCTTCGAGACCAGCAGGTCCTCCTTGCGCGTGCCCGACTTCAGGATGTCGATCGCCGGGAACACCCGCTTGTCGGCGACCTTGCGGTCGAGCACGATCTCGGAGTTGCCGGTTCCCTTGAACTCCTCGAAGATCACCTCGTCCATGCGCGAGCCGGTGTCGATCAGCGCGGTCGCGATGATGGTGAGCGAGCCGCCTTCCTCGATGTTGCGCGCGGCGCCGAAGAAGCGCTTCGGTCGCTGCAGCGCGTTGGCGTCGACGCCACCCGTCAGCACCTTGCCCGAGGAGGGCACCACCGTGTTGTAGGCCCGGCCTAGACGCGTGATGCTGTCGAGCAGGATCACCACGTCGCGCCCGTGCTCGGTCAGGCGCTTGGCCTTCTCGATCACCATCTCGCTGACCGCGACATGACGCGTCGCCGGCTCGTCGAAGGTGGAGGACACCACCTCGCCCGCGACCGAGCGCTGCATGTCCGTGACCTCCTCGGGCCGCTCGTCGATCAGCAGCACGATCAGGTAGCACTCGGGGTGATTGCGCTCGATCGAGGTCGCGATGTTCTGCAGCAGTACCGTCTTGCCGGTACGCGGCGGCGCCACGATCAGGCAGCGCTGGCCCTTGCCGATCGGCGAGACGAGGTCGATCACCCGCGCCGAACGATCGCGGATCGTCGGGTCCGGGATCTCCATCGACAGCCGCTGATCGGGGTAGAGCGGCGTCAGGTTGTCGAAATGAACCTTATGACGCGCCTGGTCAGGCTCCTCGAAGTTGATCGTATTGACCTTCAGGAGCGCGAAGTAGCGCTCACCGTCCTTCGGCGCGCGGATCGGGCCCTCGACGGTATCGCCCGTGCGCAGTGCGAAGCGGCGGATCTGGTTCGGCCCGATGTAAATGTCATCAGGACCGGGCAGGTAGTTGGCTTCCGGCGAACGCAGGAAACCGAAGCCGTCCTGTAGGACTTCGAGTACGCCGGAGCCAATGATTTCCAAGTCACGTTCGGCCATCTCCTTCAGGATGGCGAACATCATATCCTGCTTGCGCAGCGCAGATGCGTTCTCTACTTCCAGCTCTTCGGCCAGATTGAGTAAGTCCGTCGGCGACTTCGCCTTCAGATCGGAGAGTTTCTGCTGCTGATTCATCGAAAGATCCGAGGCAATCGTGCGGCGGGAACAACGAAGGCGCGTGCCTGAGGCCGGACGGCCCCCGCCCTGGGAGGAAAAGCGCGCCACGTCGGAAGGGTTCGCCGTGATATGGGCGATCGCGCGGGAATGTCAACGTCGGCGAACCCGGCCGACGATGCCGGGAACCAGCCAGCCCTCGTGTCGGCGACCTCTCCGGTCACTCGGGCGCCCCGCCGCGAGCCGTTCCTCAATAGGGCTTGACGATCACGAACACCACGATGCCGATCATCAGGAGCGTCGGAACCTCGTTGATCGCGCGGTAGAACCGCCCCGGCCGCGTGTTGGCGCCGGTCGCAAAAGCCCGCTCCCAGCGCACCAGGGCGTGGTGATAGGTCGTCATGCCGACCACCAGGGCCGCCTTCCCCCAGACCCAGAGCGCCGACCAGTCGATCACACCCGGCGTCAGCACGAGGAGCAGCCCGAACACCCAGGTCGCCACGCCCGCGGGATTGACGATCACCTTCAGCAGCTTGTGCTGCATCGTCTGCAGCGTGTCGGCCAGCTCGCCCGGGCCCGTCACCCGCTCGGCGTGGTAGACGAACAGTCGCGGCAGGTAGAACAGCCCGGCCATCCAGGCGATCACCGAGATCACGTGCAGGCTCTTGGTCCACGGGTAGGCCGCGGCCAGAAGGTCCCAGACCATCGCGTCTCCTCCTCCGCGGCCCGTCAGCCGCGGATCGCACCCAGAAGCGTCTCGACGTGGCGCGGGTCCGCGTCGGGCGTGATGCCATGGCCCAGATTGAACACATGGGGATAGCCGCGCATCTCGCCCACGATCCTGCGCGCCTCGGCCGCGAGCACCTCGCCGCCGATGGTCATCAGCAGGGGATCGAGGTTGCCCATGATCGGCTTGCCGCGCGTCGCCGTGCGGATCCAGCCGAGCGGCACGTGCTGGTCGACCGCGACCGCCGTCGCCGCGCACTCGCCGGCATAGGCCGCGTACATCGCACCGGCGCCCTTCGGGAAGCCGATCAGCGGCACGCCCGGATGACGCTCGGTCAGGGCGCGCGCGATCCTGTCGGCCGGGTCGATCGCATGGCGCTCGAATAGGGGCGGGATCAGACTGCCCGCCCAGCTGTCGAACAGCATCACCGCCTCGGCCCCCGCCTCGATCTGGCGCGAGAGGTAGTGGATCGTCGCCTCGGCGATCCGCGCCATCAGCGCCTCGAAGCCCTCCGGATCGCGATACAGCCACGAGCGGGCAGGGGCTTGGTCCGGCGTGCCGCGCCCGGCCGCCATGTAGGTCGCCACCGTCCAGGGCGCGCCGGCGAAGCCGATCAGCGCGGTCTCGGCAGGGAGCGAGGCCGAGAGCCGACGCACCGTCTCGTAGACCGGTGAGAGCGTCTCGTCGATCGCCTCGACCGGGCGCAGGCAGGTGAGGTCGCGCTCGAAGCCCTCGGGCCAATCCATCCGCGGTCCCTCGCCCTCGACGAAGCGCAGCTCCATCCCCATGGCCTGGGGGATCAGCAGGATGTCGGCGAACAGGATCGCCGCGTCGAAGCCGAAGCGCCGGATGGGCTGGAGCGTCACTTCCTCGGCCAGTTCCGGTGTGTAGCAGAGATCCAGAAAGCTCCCCGCCTTGGCCCGCGTCTCGCGGTACTCGGGCAGATACCGCCCCGCCTGCCTCATCAGCCATACGGGGGGCGGGTCCAGCGCCTCGCCCGCCAGCACGCGCAGGAGCTTCTTCATCGCTGACCTCGGCTAAGGGAAGGAAAGAGGGATGTCCGGGTGTTGGTGTTGTAGAGGGTACGGTGGATCACGGGGATCACCGCTTCGCCGCTTTTGCGCACAGCGTTTTCCACAGCGCAACCCACGGCGCGGCGGTCCCCGCTTCGGGCCGTTTCGATGCCTTCGGGCGTGCCCAGTGCCGAACGACTCGCCCCTCCGCCTCGTCAAGCCCTATTGGCCCTTTTCGTGGCGCAGACGGCCTGTGGAAACCCGCGTCGAGTCTTTCCACCTCTGGACGACTCGCCCCGCCGTCCACAACCCCGCGTCCCGACCCGGCCCGATGTGCTCCGATCCCCGAAGTTGTCCCCAGATCGTCCCCGATATTGGCATTCGGCCCGCCTTCGGGCCATGATGCTGTGGTCCGAAGCCGTCCCCGAGCCCATGACCCGAGCCCCGACACCGGCCGGCCCGACACGCGAGGCGCGTGTCTACGTCGTCTCCGATTCGACCGGCGAGACCGGCCACGCCATCGCCCGTGCCGCTCTCGCGCGCTTCGAGGGCTGTCGCCCCGACGTGCGCATCTCGGTGTTCGTGCGCTCGGAGGCCGATCTCGACGCGGCGCTCGCGCGGCTTCCGGCCGAGCCGGGCGTGGTTTTCCACACCCTCGCCGATCCGCGGCTGCGCGACCGGCTCGAACGCGCCGCCGCCGAGATCGGCGTGCCGGCCGTCGGCGTGCTCGACCACCCGCTCACCGCCCTCGCGCGTCACCTAGGCCGCGAGCCGCGCGACGAGGCGGGGATGCAGTACCGCCTCGACGAGCGCTACTTCCAGCGCGTGGCCGCGCTCGACTTCGCGATCGCCCTCGACGACGGCGCGCTCGGCGAGCGGCTCAAGGGCGCGGACGTGATCCTCTCCGGGGTCAGCCGTACCTCGAAGACGCCGACCTGCATCTACCTCGGCTACCGCGGCATCAAGGCGGCCAACATGCCGCTGGTCCCGGGCCGCCCCGTGTCGCCCGCCTTCGAGGAGGCGCTCGCGAGCGGGGGCTGCGCCATCGGGCTGAGCGCGAGCCCCGGGCGGCTCGAACAGGTGCGCCGCCATCGTCTGGAGACCCTCGGCGATCGCGCTCCGGACTACGCCGACCCCGAGCGCATCCGCTCGGAGGTCGCCGACGCGCGGCTGTTCTTCGAGCGTCATCGCATGCCGGTGATCGACGTCACCCGCCGCTCGATCGAGGAGACCGCCGCCGCCGTGCAGGCCCTCCTCGACGCGCATCGAAAGGCGCGCGCATGAGCGCCCCGCTCGTGCTGGCCTCCGCCAGCGAGGCGCGCGCCCGGCTGCTTCGCGCAGCCGGCGTCGCCGTCGAGGTCGAGCCCGCCCGTGTGGACGAGGACAGCGTCAAGGCGTCGCTGCGCGCGGAGGGTCTGCGCCCGCGCGATCAGGCCGACGCGCTCGCTGAGCTGAAGGCGGCCCGGGTCTCCGCCCGCCGTCCGGGGCGGCTGGTGCTCGGCGCCGATCAGATGCTGGTCGCGGGCGAGCGGGTGTTCGACAAGCCCGCCGACCGCGCCGAGGCGCGCGGGCACTTGGCCGCGCTGCGCGGGAAGACCCACGAACTCCTCTCCGCCGCGGTGATCGCCGAGGACGGCGAGCCGGTCTGGCGCCACGTCGGCCGCGCCCGCCTCGTCATGCGCCCCTTCACTGACGCCTTCCTCGACCGTTACCTCGACATGGCGGGCGAGGCCGTGACATCGAGCGTCGGCGGCTACTTCCTGGAGGCCGAGGGAGCGCAGCTGTTCGCCCGCGTGGACGGCGACTACTTCACCGTCCTCGGCCTGCCGCTTCTGGAGGTGCTGGGATACCTCCGCGCGCGCGAGGTGCTGGTGGAATGACCCCCGACGAAGACGATCGCCCCCTCGTCGCCGGCGTGGTCGGCTGGCCGGTGCGGCATTCGCGCTCGCCGCTGCTGTTCGAGCACTGGTTCGCCCGCCACGGCGTTCCCGGCCGCTACGTACCGCTCGCCGTCGCTCCGAACGACTTCCGCGCCGTCTTCGAGGCGCTGCCGAAGGCCGGTCTGCGCGGCGTCAACGTGACGCTGCCGCACAAGGAGGCGGCGCTCGCCCTCGCCGACGAGGCGAGCGAGGCGGCCTGTGCGATCGGGGCGGCCAACACCGTCGTCTTCGATCCCGTGCGCGGGCGCGTGGCCGACAACACCGACGGCTACGGTTTCGCGCAGAACCTGCGCGCCGGTGCGCCGGGTTGGGACCCGAAGGCCGGGCCCGCCCTGGTGCTCGGCGCCGGCGGCGCCGCGCGCGCGATCCTGCACGCGCTGCTCGCCGAAGGGGTGCCGGCGCTGCGGCTCGCCAACCGCTCGCGCGAGCGTGCCGAGACGCTGGCCGACCATTTCGGCCGCGATCGCGTCGAGACGGTCGACTGGTCCGAGCGCGCCACGGCGGTCGACGGCGCGGCGCTGGTCGTCAACACCACCAGTCTCGGCATGACGGGCAAGCCGGCGCTCGACCTCGCGCTCGCCGCGCTCGATCCGGGCGCGGTCGTCACCGACATCGTCTACGCCCCCCTGCGGACCGATCTCCTGCGCGAGGCCGAACGCCGCGGCGCGCGGACGGTCGACGGGCTCGGCAGGCTGCTCCACCTGGCGCGACCCGGCTTTCGCGCCTGGTTCGGCCCCGACCCGACGGTGGACGACGCGCTGCGTGCGGCCTGCCTCGAGGCCGCGGCGTGATCCGTCTCGGCCTCACCGGCTCGATCGGCATGGGCAAGTCGACTACCGCCGGTCTGTTCGCCGAGGAAGGCGTGCCCGTCTGGGACGCCGACGCCGCCGTGCATCGCCTCTACGAGCCGGGCGGGGCAGGGGCCTCGGCCGTACGCGACCTCGCGCGGGACGCGATCGGCGCGGCGGGCGGGGTCGACCGCGCCCGGCTGCGCGCCGCCCTCGCCGCCGACCCCGGTCTGATCGGCCGGCTGGAGCGCGCGATCCACCCCCTCGTCGCCGCCGACCGCGACGCCTTCGCCGAGGCGCGCGGGGCCGAGGGGGCGAGGCTCGTGGTGTTCGACATCCCGCTCCTCTACGAGACCGGCGCCGAGACCGGTCTCGACCGGGTCGTCGTCGTCAGCGCGCCGGAGGCCGTGCAGCGCGCGCGCGTCCTGGCCCGGCCCGGCATGACGGAGGACGACTTCGAGCGCATCCTCGCACGCCAGACGCCCGACGCCGAGAAGCGCGCGCGCGCCGACTACGTCATCGACACGGGGGCCGGGATCGAGCCCGCCCGCGCCGCCGTGCGCGCCATCATCGCCGAGGAGACCCGCCATGCGTGAGATCGTGCTCGATACCGAGACCACCGGCCTCGACCCCCGCGACCACCGCATCGTCGAGATCGGCGCGGTGGAGCTGGTCAACCACGTCCGCACCGGGCGCGACTACCACGTCTATATCAACCCCGCGCGCTCGATGCCGGCCGAGGCCTTCAGGGTGCACGGCCTCGGCGACGCGTTCCTCGCGCGCCAGCCCCGCTTCGCCGAGATCGCCGACGCGTTCCTGGCCTTCATCGCCGAGGCGCCGCTCGTGATCCACAACGCGGCCTTCGACATGGGCATGATCAACGCCGAGCTGCGCCGGCTCGGCCGGGACGCGCTGCCCGACGAGCGCGCCGTCGATACGCTCAAGATCGCCAAGAGGAAGTTTCCGGGCGCGCAGGCGAACCTCGACGCGCTCTGCAAGCGCTTCGGCGTCGACAACGCCGGGCGCACCAAGCACGGCGCGCTGCTCGACAGCGAACTTCTGGCCGACGTCTATCTGGAGCTGATGGGCGGACGCCAGCGCGGGCTGTCGCTCGACGCGGGGCAGGGCAAGGCCACCGGTCCGCGGGACGCGGTCGCGCTGCGGCCGCGCCCGAAGCCGCTCGCGCCGCGGCTGACCGAGGCGGAGGCGGAGGCGCACGCCGCCTTCGTCGCCGACCTCGGCGAGGCGCCGCTGTGGCGCCGCCTCGACGGGGGCTGAGACGCGGCCGCGAGCGCCGCGGCGGTCTCAGGCCGTGCCGGCCTGCTGGTTCGCCTGCGCCTCGCGCATCTGCTGTATGCGCTGGCGGTAGAGCTGGACGAAGTCGATGTTGTCGAGCAGCAGCGGCGGATAGCCGCCGTCGCGCGTCACGTCGGACACCACGCGCCGCGCGAAGGGCAGCAGCAGCCGCGGGCACTCGGTGAACACGAAGATGTGGACGTGCTGCTCCTGCACGTTCTCGAGCTGGAACACGCCGCAGTACTCCAGCTCGATCAGGAACCGCGTGCCGGCGTCGTTCTTCGCCGTCGCGTTGATCTTCATGATCGAGTGATAGCGGTTCTCGCCGACGTTGTTGGCCTCGAGGTTGACCGAGACGTTGATCTCGGGCGCCTTGTCGGCCGAGGTGCCCTCGCGCGCGCCGACATTCTCGAAGCTGAGGTCGCGCACGTAATGGGCCAGCAGGCGGATGTTCGGCGTCGGCTGGCCGGCGGTCGCGCCGTCCCCCGGCGTGGCGGGCTGATTGTCGCTCATCGGATGCGTCTCCCCTCGAAACTCCGCGCGCGACCTAGCAGAAGGCATGGCATGCGGCAACGAAAGCGCGTCCGCTGGACCGATCGCGACGCTTGCGTCCCCGGTCGGGCCGTCCCGGAAGGGAGCGGTCCTCCGCAAGACTGCGGGGGCCGGTCCGCCACGGGAAGCCCGGCGGTCCGAGCCGTCCCGGTCGGAGACTGCCAAGGTGGTATCGGGCGCGAACTCACCCGGCGCGTCCGTCGCGATCGTCGCCGGGCGCGGGATCGATCTCCTCGAACTCGCCCTCGATGGTCTGCCCGCCCGCGCGCGACGCGCCATGGGGCGGCCGGCCCGGTCCGGTTCCCGGCCCGCCCGTCCGCGCGTTCATCGCGTGGATCACCACGCGGTGCGCCGCGCGGCGGATGATCGCGGCGCGCACCGGCGGGATCAGCAGCAGGAAGCCGATCGCGTCGGTGAAGAACCCCGGCGTCAGCAGCACCACCCCCGCGACCAGGATCATCGCCCCGTGCGCGAGCGTCGCGCTCGGGTCCTGGCCGCGCTCGATCCGCCCGCGCAGCTCGGCGAGCGCGGCGCGCCCCTGCGCGCGCAGGAGCACCGTGCCGAGGAGCGCGGTCAGCACCACCACCGCGAGCGTCGGCCAGAGCCCGATCAGCCCGCCGACCTCGATGAACAGCCCGATCTCGATCAGCGGCACGATCAGCAGGGCGAGAAACAGCGGCATGACGTCTCCGTTGGGCGCGCGACGGACGCGGGGCAGGGCGCCCGCGTCCTTTCGGGCCGGAGGGCGCTCGTGGACTTGTCCGGCCTTGATCCTTAGATAGGAAGGAGAGGTCGCCGGGGCCACCGGGGGCGAGGGCGAGCGACCGGGCGCGAGGTCCGGCCGCTCGGGGACAGGATAATCGGGAACGCCCAATGAGCACGCAACTCGTCGAGCTGCTGATCCTCTTCGCCATCGCGGCCTTCGTCCTCTACCGGCTGAAGAGCGTGATCGGCACCCGCACGGGCTACGAGCCGCCGAAGGAGGGGTATTCGAACGCCTCCCGCCCCGAGCCGGCCGAGCCCCAGCCGGCGCGTCAGGAGCCCCAGGTCGAGGCCGCCGCCGAGGAGCGCCACCTGCCCGAGGAGGCGCGCGAGGCGTTCCGCGCCATGCGCCGCGTCGAGCCCGACTTCGATCTGCCGGGCTTCCTCGCCGGTGCGCGCCAGGCCTACGAGATGGTGCTGATGGCCTACGAGGAAGGCGACCGGCGCACGCTGCGCGATCTTCTCGCCCCCGACGTCGCCCGCGCCTTCGAGAGCGTGATCGACGAGCGCGAGAACGAGGGCCTGACGGTCGAGGCGCGCTTCATCGGCGTGCGCGACCTGAAGGTCGAGACCGCGAGCTTCGACCCCGACACCAGCGAGGCCGACGTCACGCTGCGCTTCACCGGCGAGCTGATCACGGCCGTGCGCGACAGCGAGAACCGCGTGGTCGAGGGAGATCCGAACGAGATCCGCCGCCAGACCGATGTCTGGACCTTCAGCCGCGTGATGGGCGCGCCGAACCCCAACTGGCTGCTGACCGCCACGGGCGACTGAGCGTGATCCGCACGGCCTCCGCCGATCGCCGAGCCGGGACGGCGAGCCGTGCGATGACCGCACGGCGCTGATCGTGTCGCGGCGCCGGCGGGCGAGAGGCCTCAGCGCCGAGGACCGCGCAATCTGGGAGAGCGTGGCCCGCACCGCGACCCCGATGCGCGCGACGCCACCCGAGACGGCCCCCGCCGCGATCGCGCCGTCCTCCGAGACGCTGGTGACGAACGAAGCGGACGATGCGCCGCTCGCGACAGAGACACGCAGGGAGTTGCCCACCACGGTGACCCTCCGGCGCGGAGCCGCCCACGGCGGCGGAGCGTCCGTATCGCCCGCGCCCGACGCGTTCGCGCGCGCGGCCCGGCTCTATCAGGGCGCCGCGCTGCCCCGGCCGGTCGGACGGCCGGAGGCCGGCCTCGACCGCCGCACCGCCGAGCGCCTGCGCCGCGGCGAGCGCGAGCCCGACGCGCGCCTCGACCTGCACGGCATGACCGCCGAGCGCGCTCACCGCGCCCTCGACCGCTTCCTCGCGCAGGCCGTCGCCGGCGGGGGGCGCGTCCTCCTGGTGATCACCGGCAAGGGCGGGCGGGCCCACCCCGAGGACGCGCCCTGGCTGCCGCCCGGCCGCGGCGTGCTGCGCGACGCGGCGCCGCGCTGGCTGCGCTCGGGGCCACACCGGGGTCGCATCCTCGGCATCTTCGAGGCTCACATCCGCCACGGAGGCGCCGGCGCCTTCTACGTCTATCTCAGGAAGTCGCGCTGCCGCGCGCTATGCCCGCACGGGCACGCCGACACCTTGACCGATCCGGCGAAGGCGCCTAGGTAGCGCGCCACTTCAGGGGCCATTAGCTCAGTTGGTAGAGCAGGTGACTCTTAATCACTTGGTCGGAGGTTCGAGTCCTCCATGGCCCACCAACAATTCCAAAGGGTTAAGCTAGCACGGGCACTTTGTCCTTGCCAGCAGTAACCACCAAGCAACCACCGGGTGGCACATGTCGCCTGGTGGTTGCTTCCACCCTCGAACCAGACTGCATGCGAGGGAGACGCTGGGGGTCGCTGCCGAGCTGCGTCCCTCCTCGGCTCTCCAAAGACCATTCGCGCGATCGAGAGGTAATGTCCCCATGCGTGGTGTAGGAGCGCGCGGTCCTTGGCGAGGTCCGAGGTCGGTCAGGTGGCCACGGCGGGCAGCCTGACGGCGGCAGTGTGCCTCAGCTTGGCCAGGCTCTCCAGCCCCATGTAGCGCCGGCCCACGGCCCATTCGTCGTTGGTCTCGATCATCTGAGCGCCGACCAGTCGGATGACCGCATCGTCGTTCGGAGAGATACCGACAACCTCGGAGCGTCGCCTGATCTCCTTGTTGAGACGCTCGAGTGGGTTGGTCGAGGCGATCTGCGGCCAATGCTCCTTCGGGAAGTCCATGTAGGCGAGCACGTCTTCGCAGCTCGCGTCCATCATCGCGCCGAGCTTGGGCTGCTTCTCCCTGAGCGCGTCGGCGACCATGTCCCACTGCGTCTCCGCCTCGGCCTTGCTCTCCTGGGCGAAGATCGTCTTCAGCATCGCCGCCACCGCCGCGCGGCTCTTGGCGGGCACGTGCGCCAGCGCGTTCCTTGCCCAATGCACGCGGCAGCGTTGGTGAGTGGCATCGAAGACGCGCCGGGCGGCCGCCCTCAGCCCCTCGTGATCGTCGGCGACGACAAGCTGCACGCCGCGCAGCCCGCGATCGGCGAGGCTACGAAGGAAGCCCGTCCAGAAGGTCTCCGCCTCCGAAGGTCCTGTGGTGATGCCGAGCACCTCGCCCCGGCCATCGTCGTCGACGCCGACCGCCACCATCACCGCCCGGCTGACGATGCGCCCGCCGTCCCGCCGGAGGCGGGGTCCTCCGGGAACGAGGGGGCGAGAGAGGAAGGCGCCGACGCGCTCGTCGATCCCGGTGCAGAGCCGGCCCACCTGGCTCTTCGACACGCCGTGCCCGCCCGTGGCGCGCACGAGGTCGTCGGCCGCGCGCGTCGAGACGCCGTGCACGTCGTTCGTCGGGCGATCCTTCCACTGGAAGGCTCGCTAACCCTCCTCACCCTGGATCACGGCCACGAGCGCCTTCTCTGCCGGGCGCTGCGGCTCCAGGAAGCTCGGCAGGTAGCTGCCCTTGCGCAGTCTCGGGATCGCCAGCTCTTCCCTCGATGGATGCTGCTCGTCCCTATGTCGTTCACTAGCGCATCCCGGCCGACCGAGCGGCGCCCGGTCTTCCTGCTCTTCCAGCCGCCCGCCGTGGCGGCGCCAGTCGGCAAGCCAGTGATCTGCTTCAGGCACGGCCGACGAGCGGCTCCGCCGGCGGCGGCGATACGGGCGTTCGCGTCGCGAGGCGGCGCCTCAAGCGCCAGCTCAGCGCCGTGGCCGCGAACACGAGGCCGACGCCGAAGCCGGCCCAGACCCCCGGCGCGCCGAGGCCGAGCGGATAGGCCAGCAGCCAGCCGAGCGGCAGCGCGATCACCCAGTAGCAGACCAGCGAGACCAGCGTCGGCCAGCGATTGTCGAGAAGCCCCCTGAGCGCGCCGAGGCTGACGGACTGGATGCCGTCCATCACCTGCGTCAGCCCGAACACGAACAGGATCGAGGCGGCCGCGCCGATCACGGCCGGGTCGTCGACGAAGGCGCGCGCGATCGCCTCGCCGGCGACGACGTAGGCTACCGCCGAGAGGCTCATCCAGAGCGTGACCACACCGAGACCAGCGACGCCGATCGCACCCGCCCGCCCGGTCTCGTTCGCACCGACCGCCTGGGCGACGCGGATCGTGACCGCCGCGGCGATGCCCAGAGGCAGCATGTAGAGCGTCGCGCCCAGCGAGAGCGCGATCTGGTTGCCCGCGAGCGCGGCCGCGCCGAAACCGCCGACGAGGAGGCCCGCGACCGCGACGGCGCCGCCTTCGAGCAGGTACTGTCCAGCCATCGGCAGCCCCTCGCGCGCCTGCTCGCGCAGTCCGGCCAGCGTCGGCCGGGCGGGCGGCCACCAGGCCGCGAGTTCGGGCGCGAAGCGGGCGTAGCCCCAGAGCAGCGCCGCGCCGAGGCTCTGGGCTACGAGGCTCGCGATGCCGGCCCCCGCGAGGCCGAGGGCCGGCAGACCCCAGTGGCCGTAGATCAGGAGCCAGTCGAGGACGGCGTTGAGCGCGATGGGCGGCAGCGCGAGGGCGACGCCCGTCCAGGGCCGGTCGGTGGCGTCGAACAGGGCCTTGGCCGCGCAGGCGAGGGTGAAGGGCACCAGTCCCGCGGCCATCCAGAGCCAGTAGGGGCCGACTGCTGCGACCACTGCCTCGGGCTGGCCGAGAGCGGGCAGCACGAAGAGGCCCGCCGCCATCGCGGCCGTGCCGAGCGCGCCGCCGAGGAGAGCGAGAGCCGCGCCGTGGCGGGCGACGCGGCCGATGCGCGGCGCGTCGCCCGCGCCGAACGCGCGGCCGGCGAACAGCCCGACGGGGCCCGCGAAGCCGTAGAGGCCGGCGTAGAACACGATCAGCACGCTCGTGGTCAGCGCGGCGGCGCCGAGCGGCACCGCGCCGAGCGGTCCGATCATCGCGGTGTCCACCAGCATGATGCCGGTGGCGGCGACGAGGCCGGCGACGATGGGGGCGGCGAGACGCGCAAGGCGGCGGACCTCGACCGCGACGGCGGCGAGAAAGGCGCGCGGCCGGGCGGGGGACGCCACCGCCGCGGGATCGGGAAGGGTCAGGGTCATGGCGGGTCAGCCCGGCTGCGTCTGCGCGAGGTCGATCTCGCGCGCCGAGGCCGCCGGCGAGAGCGCGAGGACGAGATCGAGCATGGCCATCAGGTCGGCGAGCGGGACCGGCGTCTGATCGGCGAAGCGGCCCTCGGCGATGTCGGCCTCGACGTCCGCGGTCGCGACGTTGCCGGGGTTGACCACCGTCGCCGCGATGCCGAGGGGCGCGAGCGCGATGTCGAGCGCCTGCGCCGCGCCGCGCAGGCCGAACTTGGAGGCGGTGTTGGCGACCTCGGCCGTAGCGCCCCCGTCGCGCCCCGAGAGCGAGCCGATCAGCACGATGCGCGGGCTTGTCGCGCGCGCGAGCGCCGGCGCGAGTGCTCGGGCGAGCAGGATGGGCGCCACGAGGTTGACCGCGATCACGTGGCGGATCTCCTCGGGCGGGCTGTCGAGGAAGCGATAGGCGTCGGTGAAGGCGCCCGCTTCCCAGACCCCGCCGAGAAACAGGAGCGCGTCGAGCGGCCCGTCGCCGACGGCCGCGGTCACGGCGGCGACGCCCTCGTCGGTGGCGACGTCGGCCGCGAGCCAGTCGCCCGCGGCGGCGCGGGTGCGCGAGACGCCGATCAGGCGCCGCGTCCGGGGGGCGAGGTGCGTCGCGGCCGCGGCGCCGATGCCGCGGCTCGCGCCGACGAGGACGATGGTGTCGGCCATGGCGGCTCCTCCGGACGGGTGCGGCCCCTGGGTTGCCGCGACAGCGCGTTTGGCATACGCCTCGTATCCGAACGCCGATCTACAGCATACGAGCCGTATGTCAACCACACCCGACAGCGATCCGAAGCCCGTCCGTCCCCGTGCCGAGCGCATCGCCGAGACCACCGCGAAGCTCCTCGCCGCCGCGCGGCGCAGCTTCGCCGAGCATGGCTACGCCGACGCCTCGATGGACGATCTCTGCGCCGAGGCCGGGCTCACGCGCGGCGCGCTCTATCACCACTTCGGCGGCAAGGCCGGGCTTCTGGAGGCGGTAGTAGTCGAGATCGACCGCGAGATCGGCGCGCGGCTGGAGGCGGTCTACGCCGCCGAGCCCGACCCCTGGGCGGGGTTCCGCGCCTGCTGCCTGGCCTACCTCGACCTCGCGCTCGACCCGGAGATCCAGCGCGTGCTGCTCAAGGACGCGCCCGCGGTGCTCGGCCAGCGCCTGCGCGAGATCGACGAGCGCTCCTCGATCCAGCCGACCATGGAGGCGCTCGCCGACCTGATGGCGGCCGGGCGGGTGCGCCATGCCGACCCGGAGGCGCTCGCGCGGCTGCTCAACGGCGCGATGGTCGACGCGGCGCTCTGGGTCGGCGCGAGCGAGGACCCGCCTGCCACCCTCGCGCGCGCCAAGACCGGGCTCAACACCCTGCTCGACGGGCTTGCGGCCTAAGTCCGGAGATGGCGCGAGCCGGGCGGCCGCGCTGTTTTCTATCGAGAGCGTCCGTTCTCCGTAGTGCCGGCGATCGACCGCCAGGACCCGTTTCAGCTGCTCGCCAGTGTACCGGCATCGCCGTTCAAGTCTTGCAGATCGAGTTTCCTCCGTCTGCGATCATCGCTGCCCCGGTCACGAACGATGAGCGATCCGACATCAGAAAGAGGGCGGCGTTCGCGATCTCCTCAGGCTCCGCCATGCGCTTGAGCGCGTGCAAGCCCCTCACGAAATCGAGGGTGTCGCGATCGTCGCCCGCCATCGGCGTGCGCGTGCCACCCGGCAGGAGCGCGTTCACGCGGATGGCCGCCGCGCCGTTCTCCGACGCCATCACCTGCGTCAGCCCGACAAGGCCCGCCTTCGCCGCCGCGTAGGCGCTCATCCCCGGCAAACCGATCGTGTGCCCGACGAACGAGGACGTGAAGACGATGCTGCCGCCCCCCCTCTCGCGCAGCGCGGGGATCTGGTGGCGCGCCGCAAGGAACGCGCCGGTCAGGTTCGTCTCCAGCACCTCGCGCCAATCGTCCACGGTGAGATCTTGGACAGGAGCGAGCGGGCCGACGATGCCCGCGTTGTTGAAGGCGGCGTCGAGGCCGCCGAACATCGTCTTCGCGACACGGACGAGGTCGCGGGCGAAGGTCTCGTCGCGGACGTCCCCTTCCACCGCCTCGGCGTGTCCGCCCTCGTCGCGGATCTGGCGAGCGATCTCGTCGAGGAGCGCCTTCCGTCTCGCGCCGAGGACGAGCCTCGCCCCCTCGCGTGCGAACAGCCGGGCGGCTGCGGCACCGATCCCGCTGCTCGCTCCGGTGACGATGATCGTCTTTCCCGCCAGTTCCATGTCCCATCTCCGAGACTGTCGACGCTGCCTCGTTACGCGACCGTCCACTGACGCGGCGACCCGGATCGTGCGGGCTTCGTGCGAAGAGCGGGCGTCGCCCTCTGGCGCGAGCCAGGCGACGAGCGACGCCCGGTTCTCCTCCTTGACCTTTCCCCTCGTGGCGGCGCCGATGATCGGCCACCCGCGACGGCGTGCTCATCGCCGCGTCTCTTCGAAGAACGTCAGCAGGTTACCGTCGAGGTCGAGGACGGCGCACCCGGTCAGGCTCCGGGGCTTGTCCGCGAGCGGACCGTTGGGATGCATTGCCCCGATCGCCGCCAGCGCCTCGGCCACGGCGGCCCCCTCGATGAAGCCCGGCTCGGCGCGACCGATCGACCATGTCGGGGCTACTCGCGCGGCGCGCGCTCGTCGAGCAGATCGTCGCCCTCGCCGTCGCGCGCCTCGGCGACGCGACGCTCCAGGGTGTCGTGGCGCGCGGTGCCGGCCGGTTCCGCCGGCTCGGCGGGCGGGCACGGCGCGCTCGCGGCGGTCTCGCGCAGATGCACGCGGTAGATCGGCTCGGGCAGCTCGAAGCCCGCCCCCTCCAACGCGCGCTTGACGAGGCGGATCGCCTCCGAGCGCGCCTGCAGGTAGTCGGTGGCGCTCTGATCCACCCAGGCGGCGAAGCGCAGCACCACGCTGGAGTCGCCGACCTCCTCGATCCAGGCGGCGGGCGCGGGGTCGGCCAGCGCGAAGTCGAGCGCGCCGAGCGTATCGCGTCCGAGCGCGAGCGCCTCGGCGAGGCTCGCGTCGGCGTTGACCCCGAGCGCGAAGTCGAAGCGCCGCTCGGGGGTCTGGGTGTAGTTCACGATCCGGCTCTTGAACACGGTCGCGTTGGGCAGGCGCACGTGGTTGCCCGCCAGCGTCAGGAGCACGGTGGCGCGCGCGGTCAGGCGCACGACGAAGCCCTCGTGGCCGTCGATGTCGACGAAGTCGTTGGGCGCGAACGGCTGGCGCACGCTGAGCAGCACGCTGGCCACGTAGTTCTCGATGGTGTCGCGCACCGCGAAGCCGATGGCGAGGCCGAGGATGCCCGCCGCCCCCAGGATCGCGCCGAGCAGCGCCGTGGCGCCGACCAGATCAAGCGCCACCACGAGGCCTGCGAGCAGGAACAGCGTCCTGACCGCCTGCGCAGCGAGGGCGGCGACGAAGCGGTTCGGCGCGAGCCAGGCGAACAACCCGCGCCATCGCCCGACCAGCCAGCCCATGAGCGCGAACAGCGCGAACACCGCGAGCCCGACGGCCGCGAGCGGCAGCAGCCTGACGGCGTCGGCGAGACGGCGTTCGAGGCGCTCGATCCAGGGGGCGACGCTGCGCTCGACGGCGGCGCCGCGCTCGATGCGGTCGATCACCGTGACCACTCCCTCGACGCGGCGCGCGAGCGCCACCGC
This sequence comes from Paracoccaceae bacterium, assembly GCA_050330995.1. Classification (GTDB taxonomy): domain Bacteria; phylum Pseudomonadota; class Alphaproteobacteria; order Rhodobacterales; family Rhodobacteraceae; genus Thermohalobaculum. The sequence goes on along the minus strand of JBHJHI010000064.1, from coordinate 2,835 downwards.
CTCACGCGCCGCCGCGAGGTCGGACGTGGTGCCATCGAGCACCACGACGCCGGCGGTGGCGCGCGCCTCGACGTCGCTCAGGGCTTCGATCGCGGCGAAGATCGCCGAGAGCCGCTCGGTGATCGCGGCGTCCGTAGGCGCCGCCTCGCCGACCGCGATCGGACCCGGGTCGGGGGCCGTCGCCGGTGCCGGGCCGATCCCGAGCAGATCGGCCTGCGCCACCGCTCGGGGAGCGGGCACGGCGAGCGCGATCGCGACGGCGAGCAGCAGCGACGCGGCGGCTGGTCCGATCAACGCGCTCATAGCCCCCGAGCCTGCCGGACGGCTCCGTTCGGCGCGTCCCCCGGTGACGGACGCGGCGGCGACGGACGGGTTCCGCGACGCTCGTCATGGTGGCGGCGCGGCCGATCGCGCGCGGCGGATCGCGATCCGGTCTCGGCGCAATCCGGATGACCGCGCTACGTGCGGTTCTGCGACCCTTCCTACCGTCCGCGGCGACGCCGGCAGTCGTCCCGGGTCCGACCCTTTCACGACGTGCAGGCGAGGCGGAACCGCTGAGGGATCGGCTCCTGCCTGCCCCACTCACGACAGCATACGCGCTGTCACGGGGCGCAGGACGTCCTCGTTGTCGACACCAACGTGCTTGTCTCGGCCGTGCTCTCCGAAGAGGGTGCGGCGCGCGCCGTGCTGCGGCGGTGCCTGCGCGGCGAGGCGCTGCCCCTGATCGGCCAAACCCTGTTCGCGGAATACGAGAACGTGTTCGCGCGGGAGGCGCCCTTCGCCCGCAGCCGCCTGTCACGTGAGGAGCGCGACGATCTCCTCGACGCCTTCCTGCCTCTCTGCCGCTGGACGCGGGTCTCCAGTCTCTGGCGGCCGAACTTGCCCGCCGTTTTCGATGGGGTAGATGCCCCCGCCCGGCGGCATCGCGGTGTGCCAGGGTGGTCGTGGACCACGAAGAGGCGGAGGCATCCATGGCCGAGGCTAGCATCATCGGTGTCGACTTGGCGAAGCGCAGCTTCCAGCTGCACGGCGCGACGGCGAGCGGGGCGGTGGCCTTCCGGCGCAAACTCTCGAGCGAAGCGCTGCTCGGCTTCCTCGCCGACCAGCTGCGCTGTCTCGTGGCGATGGAGGCCTGTGCGAGCGCGCACCATTGGGCCGCGAGATCGAGAAGCTCGGGCACGAGGTACGGCTGATCCCGCCAATCTACGTGACGCCGTTCGTCAAGCGCCAGAAGAACGATGCTGCCGATGCCGAAGCGATCGCGGAGGCGGCGTCGCGCCCGACCATGCGCTTCGTCGCGGTGAAGAGCGAGGCGCAGCAGGCGTCTGGCATGACCTTCCGGGTGCGCGACACGCTGGTGCGCCAGCGCACGCAGCTGGTGAACGCGTTGCGCGGCCACCTCGCCGAGTTCGGCGTGGTCGCGCCCGCCGGCATCGCGCGCGTCAATCGCCTAGCCGAGGCGGTCGAGAGCCCGAGTTCGGCAATCCCGGCGCCCGTGCGTGAACTGGCGCGCGTGCTGCTCGACCAGATCGTCGCCCTCGGCGAGCGGGTCGCCGCGCTCGAGAAGGAACTGCGCCGGCGCGCACCGGCGGATGCGCAGATGGCGCGACTGATGAGCGTCCCCGGCATTGGCGCGATCGGCGCCGCGGCGATCGCGGCCTTCGCCCCGTCGATGGAGAGCTTCCGCAGCGGGCGCGACTTCGCCGCCTGGGTCGGGCTGACACCGAAGCAGCACTCGACGGGAGGCAAGACCCGGCTCGGGCGCACTTCGAAGATAGGCCAGCGCGACATCCGGCGCTTGCTGATCATCGGGGCCATGGCGGTGGTGCAGTGGGCGCGGCGCCGCGGCGCGCCGGCCGGCTCCTGGCTCGCGCGTATGCTGGCGAGGAAGCCGGTGATGCTGGTCGCCATGGCGCTGGCCAACAAGATGGCGCGGATCGTTTGGGCGATGACGAGGCGCGAGGAGGACTACAGAGACCCCGCCGCCGTGGCCGTCTAGCGCGGCCACGGCGGCGGGTACGCCGGGGGAGGCAGGCCGGCCAGAGGAAGAGAGCGTCCGATCTTCTGTGTATGGGGCTGCCGGTCCATGCTGAGAGGAAAGGACAGCGTGGACCATGGCGAAGAAGATCGACGAGAGCGTGCTCGACGAGCTGTTGAAGGGCTGCGAGCGGCCCGAGGATCTGCTCGGCGAGGGCGGTCTGATGAAGGACCTGAAGAAGGCGCTGATGAGCCGCATGCTCGGCGCCGAGCTGACCGAGCACCTCGGCTACGAGCATGGCCAGGAACCGCTGCCGTCGCAGGCGAACCGACGCAACGGGACGAGCCGCAAGAGCGTGAAGGGCGAGGACGGCGCGCTCGGGATCGAGGTGCCGCGCGACTGCGAGGGCAGCTTCGAGCCGCAGCTGATCGCCAAGGGCCAGACCCGGATCGACGGGCTCGATGAGAAGATCATCGCCCTCTACGCCCGCGGCATGAGCGTGCGCGACCTCCGCGGGCATCTCGAGGATCTCTACGGGCTCGAGGTCTCGCCCGATCTGATCAGCCGCGTCACCGACGCCGTGCTCGACGAGGTGAAGGAGTGGCGCTCGCGGGCGCTCGATGCGGTCTACCCGGTGGTGATCTTCGACGCGCTGCGCGTGAAGATCCGCGACAAGGACAGCCGGATCGTGCGGAACAAGGCGGTCTACCTGGCGCTCGGGATCACCGGCGACGGCCAGCGGGAGGTGCTCGGGCTCTGGATCGCCGACAACGAGGGCGCCAAGTTCTGGCTGTCGGTGATGAACGAGCTTCGCAACCGCGGCGTCCAGGATTTCCTGATCGCGGTCGTCGACGGGC
>JBHJHI010000063.1:0-19419 GCA_050330995.1 Paracoccaceae bacterium | reverse complement strand
GGCGGTCGACCGCATCCGCGGCGGCGCGCGGTTGTCCTTCGTCGAAGCGGTGCCGGAGCCGCCCGACGAGAGCCCCGACGCCGAGGCGGTGATCGAGGCGGCCGAGGACGCCGAGCGGGTGCGCGCCTGCCTCGCCGGCCTCAAGGCGGCGCAGCGCGCGGTCGTGCGCCTCGCCTTCTACGAGGGGCTGCCCTACGAGGAGATCGCCGAGATCGAGGCCATCCCCGCCGGTACGGTCAAGACGCGGATCTTCCACGCCAAGCGCGCGCTAATGCACTGCCTCGGGCGGCGCTGATCGCGCGGCCCCGCGACGCTCAGGGCCGCGACACCATCGCCACGAGAGCGGGGCGTTCGGCGAGCCGTGCCTCGGCCGCCTCGCGCGCCGCCTCGTCGGCGAAGCTCAGGGTATAGAGCCCGATCGCGCTCGGCCCGCCGGTGACCTCGGCGCCGATCTCGCCGAGCAGCGCGGTGACCGCGCCGACGCCGGCCTCCTCGGCGAAGGCCACGCGCAGGGCGGGGCCGGCCGTCGCCTCCGTCGTCTCGCTCGCGGGCACGAAGCCGGCCTCGTCGCCGATCGGCAGCGCCAGCGTCGCGATCTGGACGACGATCACGGCGGCGGCGGCGATCGCGGCGACCTGCGCGAGCGAGAAGCGGCGGTTGTCGTTGGCAGGCAGGCGTCGCTCGGCCTCGATCGCCGCCGACAGCCGGTCCCATCCCGCCTCCCCGGCGGCCGGTTCGGGGCGCTCGCGGGCCATCGCGTCGCGTGCGGCGCGCATCGCCGCGAGCTCGGCGCGCAGATCCGGGCTCTCGGCCAGTTCCGCCTCGAGGCGGGCGGCGTCCTCGGCGTCGAGCCGGCCCTGGAGGTAGGCGAGCAGGCGGGCGTCGGTGTCCATGATCCTCGCCTCGTTCAGCCGCCGTCGCTCGCCCCGGGGAGCGGCGCGCCCACTCTCCGATCCCGACCGACCGCGTCAACACGCCAGGCCGATCGACCCGAGCCTTCCGATCGGTCGTCGTAAGGCCAGAAGCGGTTCAATCGTCGTCGGCGCGTCCGCTGCCGGGAGGCACGAACCGCCGATCGACCCCCCCTGCACTCGGGCCGGGCGCTTCCCGCCGACTTTCTTTGAACCCGATCGCCGGAAGCGCCGACCGAGGCTTCGAGAGCACGGCACGGCCCGCCGGGGTGCGTCCGCCTCTCGATCGGCCTTTCAACCTCAGGGAGTGCACCATGAAACCCGCGACCATCGCCTTCGCCTCGGCGCTCGCCGCCGCCGCCCCGATCGCCTCGCCCGCGCAGGCCGCGACCTTCACCGCCACCGGCGCGAGCGCGGCCGACATCCAGGGCACCGTCGACGACTTCCGCGACGCGCTCGGCACGCTCAACGCCTTCGAGCCGGCCAACCACGACCAGAACGGCCGGCGCCAGATCAACTGGGACGCGGCCCCCGACGCGATCTCCGACCCGAACCCGTTCCCGGGCGACTTCTTCAACGGCGACGCCGCGCCGCGCGCGCGGGGTATCGAGTTCGCGCCCGCGGGCGCGACCACCGGCTTCGCGCTGTCCTCGACCGAAGCCTCGGGCCAGCCGGTCGAGTTCGGCTTCGCGAACGACTTCACCACCTTCAGCCCCGAGCGGCTGTTCACCCCCGTGGGCGGCACCGCCTTCGACGTGCTGTTCTTCGACCCCGCCGACCAGACCACGCCCACGACCACGCGCGGGCTCGGCGTGGTGTTCACCGACGTCGAGAGCGACGCCTCGACCATGTCGTTCTTCGACAGCCAGGACCAGCTGATCGAGACGCTCGTCGTGCCCCAGAGCGGCAACGCCGGCCTCAGCTTCGCCGGCGTCGCGCTCGCGAGCGCCGAGATCGCGCGGGTGCGGATCAACTCGGGCTCGGCGCCGTTCCTGTCGAACGGGAGCTTCGGCGGCGGCGGCGACGCCGTGGTGATGGACGACTTCATCTTCGGCGAGCCGCAGGCGAGCGACACCGGCGTCGTGCCGCTGCCGGCGCCGGCGGCGCTCCTGGCCTCGGCGCTCGGGCTGATGATGCTGCGCCGGCGCCGCGCCTGACGACAGGGCGTCGGGCCCCCGCGTCCGGCGCCCGTCATCGCATTGGCTCCACGGGTAGCGTCTTCGCCCAGCGGCGGTTCGATCGAAGGAAGCGCAGCGCGCACGAAGGTCTGGTTGGGGTCACGAACCGACGTCCACGCTCTCCACTCACGCCACCTTTCTCGCCAGCAACGCCCGCGCCGCGCTCAGCGCCTCGGGCGTGATTTTCTCGCCCGAGAGCCTCCGCGCCGGCTCCTCCAGCCGCGCCCTCTCGCCCGAGGGAGCGGCGGCCGACCGCGTCGACCGTGGCGCCGCCCGCCTCGTGGTCGATCTCGTCGACCGCCATGCTCGGCCCGTCGCTCGCGCCCGCGAGGCAGGCCTTGAGCGCGAGCGGCAAGCGCGATAGCCCGCCCCTCGACGCGATACGGTCGACCGGCCCGGCCGGTGCGCCGAAGTCGATCGCGGCGGTGCCGCTCGCCCGGTCGTGCCCCTCGGCGTCGCGAGAGGGATAGGGATGCCGGATACCTCGAAGCTCGTCTCCGTCGCGGCCGCCGTCGTGCTGGTCGCCGGTGGCCTCTATGCCGCCGGTATCGCGTCGGCACACTATCGCCTCGCGCCCTACCGCGCCGCGGTCGGGATCGCCGACGCCTTCCAGGCCGTCTCGGAGGACGCGACCACGCTGACGGGCCTGCGCCCGGACCGTTACCTCGCCCGCCGGCCTGGGACGGGGTCCGGCGTGGTCACCGACGTCGTCGGGGACGACCGGCTGGTGCTCCTGCAGGGGCTGTTCGGCGACAGACTGGAGGCGCGGCTGATCGAGCGGGACGGGACGGTCCTCGCGGTCTGGTCGCTCAGCTACGCCGAGCACTTCGCGCCGGACGATCTCGATCCGGACGCCGCGGATCCCGCCCTTCGTCCCTGGAAGGCGCCGCCGCAGCGGGACTGGAACGTGTCCTACCAGGGGATCGCGCTGACGCCGGAAGGGGATCTGCTGAACGTGGTCTCCCTCAACGGGCTCGTGAAGCTGGATCGCTGCGGCGCGCGCGTCTGGGCGCGTCCGGGGGTCTTCCATCATTCGATCGAGCCCGACGGGGCGGGCGGATGGTGGGTGCCCGGAGGGCGGCTCTACCGCGCCGGCGAGCCGTCGCCCTGGCCGGTGCTCGACACGCCGCTGAAGGTCGACGAGTTGTGGCACCTCTCCCCGGACGGGACGATCGAGCGGCGTCTGAGCGCGCTCGAGGCGCTCCTCGAAGCCGGGCTGGAGGGCATGATCGCGCAGAACGGCGTGGACGATCCCTCCCGGCTCGGCAACCGCGGGGGCGGCGACCAGAGCGACGAGGTGTTCCACCTGAACGACGTGGAGCCGCTCCCGGCGTCCATGGTCGCGGCGTTCCCGATGTTCGCGGCCGGCGATCTGCTCGTGTCCTACCGCAACCAGAACATGATCGCCGTCCTCGACGCCGAGAGCGGCCGGCTCCTGTGGTGGCACGTCGGCAGCTACCTCCGCCAGCACGATCCCGACTGGGTCGCCGACGGCACCATCGTGCTCTACGACAATCGCCGCGACGGCACCGACGACGGGTCCGCGCTCGGCGGCTCTCGCATCGTCGCGATCGATCCGGCCGACGGCAGCGAGACGGTTCTCGTCGGCGGCGACGGCCTCTTCTACTCGGCGACGCGGGGCAAGAGCCAGGTCCTGCCCGACGGCGATCTGCTGGTGACCGAGACGAACGCCGGACGCGCGTTCCAGATCACGCGCGACGGCGAGATCGTGTGGGATTACGTCAACCGATACGACGAGGAGCGTGTCGGCACGCTGTTCGAGGCCCGCAGCTACCCGCGCTCGTTCTTCACCGTCGAGACCTGGTCCTGCGGGACCGACGCGAGCTGAGGCGGAGACGAAGTCCCTGCCGCAGCCGCCGCAAGGGGGCCCGACGCGACGGCGCCCATGGGGGCGAGGGACCGCATGGCCTGCCGGGGGGCCGTTTCGCGGACGGCGCGCCGCACCGTCGTCGCGGGACCGGCTACCGCGACCTCGGGCAGCGAGGACCGAGCGCGCCAGCGGAGGTCGCCGTCCGGATCGCCGCGCCGCACGTCGACGAGGTCGACTGCCGGACCGCGCCCCTCCGCGCACGCTGATCGATCGCCCGCGACGGCGCCCGCGGGCGAGGCTCTCACGACGTGTCCCGCCCGAGCCGGGCGCGCAGCGCGTTGAAGCCGCGCGCGACGGCGTCGTGGACCGGCCTCGGCAGAAGCGTCGCGAGCCCCGCCCCGAGGCGCACCCAGGCATGCCAGTCGTCCGCGATCGCCCTCGGCGCGCCGGTCCATGCCGACAGGATCAGCCGGCGCGAGGCCGCGTGCTCGCCCGCCTGGTAGGCGAGGGCGCTCCAGAACACCGCCTGGCGCGCGCGGGCGCGGGCGACGACGCGCCGCGCGGGCACGGGCGCGAGGACGGCGCGCTTGTCCACCGCGCGATGCCAGTTCGTCTGCATCCGGCGCCAGTCGCTCGTGATCTGGCCGCGCCGGCGGCGGTAGTCGACGAGCACCCGGTCGACGCCACCCACGTTGCCAGGCCGCCGCGTCGTCATCCGCAGGAACCAGTCGAGATGGATGCAGGCGCGCAGGCTCTCGTCGAGCGGGCCGTTGGCGCGCGCCGCCTCGCCGCGCACCAGCGTGCCCGTCGCGCTGTGGAGCGGGTTCTCGACGAGGAAGGCGTCGGCGTCGTAGCGCGGGCGCGGGCGCGGGCTCTCCATGCCGAAGGGGGCGCCGCCCTCGTCGATGTAGACGTAGCGCGGGAACACGATGTCGAGGTCGTCGCGGGCGTCGAGATGCGCCGCCACGGTCGGCAGGAGCCCCGGCCGCCAGCGGTCGTCGCCGTCGCAGAACACGACGTGGCGCCCCGTGGCCCGCGCGAGCGCGGCGTTGCAGGCGGCCGCGAGGCCCCCGTTCGGCTGGTGCACGACGACCATGCGCCGTCCGGGGCCGTCCCAGGTCGCCGCCAGCCGGTCGAGCGTCTCGCCGGTGCCGTCGGTCGAGCCGTCGTCCACCGCGATCAGCTCGATGGCGGGCCAGTCCTGCGCGCGCACGGACTCGACCGCCTCGGCGACGAAGGGTGCGACATCGTAGGCCGGCATGATAACCGAGATCAGCCGTTCGTCGTCCATTCCCCGTTCCTTCCGGCTCCCGTCGACCCACCGCATACCATCCTGGAGACGCGATGCCCGCCGACCGCATCGATCCGCTGCTGATCACCTGCGTGGGCGTGGAGAGCGATCTCGCCCTCCTGCCCCATTTCCTGGCGCACTACCTCGCGCTCGGCATCGCGCCGGGCCGCGTGCGCGCGATCCTGAACGCCCGCGCGGCCGACGCGCCGGGCCTCGACGCGGCCGACGCGCTGCTCGCCGCGCAAGGCTGTCCGCCGGGGCGGCGCTGGATCGCGCCCTACACCTCGGACAGCATGTGGGCCGAGCGGCGCGCGCTGCAGGCCGCCGAGGCGGGCGCGGACGACTGGATCGTCAGCGCCGATGTGGACGAGTTCCACGAGTACCCCGAGCCCCTCCACGCCTTCCTCGCGCGCTGCGACGCGCTCGGCGTCGACGGCGTGCAGGGTCCGTTCATCGACCGGCTGGCCGAGGGCGGCCGGCTGGCTCCCGTCGAGCCCGCCCCCCCGGCGCTCGAGCAGTTTCCGGTCGAGGCCGAGGTGATCTGGTCCATCGCCGGGCAGGGCGCGGCGCACGACCGCTGGGGCACGGTGAAGATCATGGCGATGAAGGGTCGCGTCCGGCCCCAGCGCGGCGGCCACAACGCCGAGGGGGGCACGATGCGGGCGCCGCTGACGACGCTGCCGCTCGGCGACTTCCCCGGCATCGAACGGGCGGACTGGCGCTTCGCCGTGCCCTGCCGCGTGCACCACCTGCACTGGGTCGAGGGGTTGGAGGCGCGGCTGCGCCGCCGGATCGAGACGCCGGGCGCGAGCGCGGCGGGCATCGAGTACGGGAGGAAGCAGCTCGACCATATCGCGCGTCACGACGGGATCGCGCTCGACCGGGTGGCGCTCGACGACGGCCGGCGGCGGCTACCCTGGCGCTGGCGGCTCGCGCTGATCCGGGCCGAGGGGCGCGCTCGTCTCGCCGCGCGCCGCGCCCGCGCCGCGGCCGGGCGCCTCGCGGGACGGCCGGCATGAGCGGCTGGCGGGTCGAGCAGCTCACCTTCGGCTCGGAGCGCGGCGTCGGCCACGCGCACAGCTACTACGACATCCCCGTCCTCGACGGGGCCGGCCGGCGGGTGCTGGCCCACCGCCTGCGCTTCGCCGGGCGCCACCCGACGCCCGGGGACGCGGTCGAGGTCGGCATCGCCGACGCCGAGGCGCCGGGCGCGTGGGCGCCGCTCGGCGAGAGCCGGGCGTGGTCGTGGCAGCAGGGACCGCTCGCGCAGTGGATCGCGGGAGGGCCGTGGCTGACCTACGCCGACCGCGAGGAGGGCCGTCTCGTCGGACGGCTCGCGGACGCCGACACGGGCGCGCGGCGCACGCTCGACCGCCCGCTCTACGCGGTGGCGCCGGACGGACGCTTCGGCCTCGCGCTCGACATGGGCCGGATCGACGCGCTGCGGCCGGGCTACGGCTTCCCCGCGGGCGAGGGCGTGCCGGCCGAGCGCGCGCCGGGGAACGAGGGCGTCTGGCGCGTGGATCTCGGCACCGGCGCGGCGCGGCTCGTCCTGCCGCTCGACGCGGCGGTCGCCTTCCTGCACCGCAACCTCGGTCCCGTGGCACGGCTGCGCCATCGGCTGAGCCGGCCGCACTACTGGTTCAATCACGTCAAGATCGCCCCCGACGCGCGCCGCTTCACCGTCAAGCTGCGCTGGCGCCGCCCGGAAGGGCACTGGGACGACCGCCAGGGCGTCAGCCTGACCGCCTCGACCGAGGGAGGCGACCTCGCGCTGCTCGCCGAGGCCACCAGCCACGTCATCTGGATGGACGATCGCCGTCTCCACCTCTGGCGCCGCGGCGGGATCGAGGAGGTGGAGGACGCCGTGCCGCGCGGGCGCCGGCTCGGCGCCTTCGCGGGCGGCGCCGTCGGCGTGAACGCGCATCTGCGCCGGCTCGACGGCGAGCGCTTCGTCTGGGACACGCCCTATCGCGAGACGATCGAGCTGAACGAGATCGACCGCGCGACGGGTCGGACGACGCCCATCGCGACCTTCGCCGGCCATCGTCCGGCGAACGGGCCGTTCCGCTGCGACCTGCATCCCTGTCCCTCCGCCGACGGCCGGCGCATCATCGTGACCTCGCTGCAGGACGGCGCGCGTCAGGTCTACGCGCTGACGCGCGCGGCCTGAGGCGCCGTGGCGGGCGCGGCGCCGGTCCAGCGCTCGGCCCAGCGCTCCATGAGGTAGAGTTGCAGGAGACCCGCCGCCGGACGGCGCAGCCTGGCGAGCCGGCGCGCGAGGTCGTCGCGACGCAGGATGCCGTCGGCCACGAGCCGCCCCTCGCGCACGCGCGCCAGCATGGCCTCTCGGACCGCCGGGCGCGTCAGCCAGGTGTCGATGGGCGGGCTGAAGCCCTTCTTGCGCACGGTCAGCACGCTGTCCGGCAGCCATCGCCCGGCCACCCGCTTGAGCAGCGCCTTGCGCTCGCCGCCGGCGTAGTGGAGCGCGGTGTCGATGCGGAAGGCGAGCGCGGCGAGGTCGGGATCGAGCAGCGGCACGCGCGCCTCGATGCCGAAGGCCATGGTGGCGCGATCGACCTTCACCAGGATCTCATCGGCCAGATAGGTCGCGACGTCGGCGCGGCGCGCCGCCTCGACGGCCGGCCGCGCCGGATCGAAGTGCGCCCGCTCGCGGTGGCGTCGCGGCAGGACGCCCTCCGCCAGCGCCGGTCCCGCCAGCGTCTCGGCCACCGGCCCGGTGATGCGCGCGTTGTGCGCACGGTAGGCCTCGACGGGGTCGAACGCGCCGTGGAGCGCGCGGGCGACGAGACCGCGCACCGGGTTCTCGACCCGCTCGGCCGTGCACCGGCCGTGCCGGCGGTAGTGGCGGTCCAGGGTGTCGTAATGGCGATAGCCCGCGAACAGCTCGTCCGCGCCGTCGCCGGCGAGCGCCACGCGAACGCCGTGCTCGTGCGCGAGCCGCGCGAGGCGCGCCATCGGCAGCCCGGCGTCGATGGCGAAGGGCTCGTCGTAGGCCTCGACCACGTCGTCGAGCGCGGCGTCGAGATCGCCGGGGGCCAGCACCGCCACCACCGGGTGCGCGCCGATCAGATCGGCGGCGAGCGCCGCGTGGCGCCGCTCGTCGTGCATCGCGTCGTCGAAGCCGATGGTGAAGGCCGTGGCGGGGGCGCCGGTGTGGCCGGCGGCGACGGCGCCGACGAGGCTCGAATCGATCCCGCCCGACAGGAAGATCGACACCGGCACGTCGCTGGCGAGTTGGGAGACGACGGCGCGGTCGAGCGCCTCCTCCAACACGCGCGCGGCCTGTGCGGGATCGACGATCTCGGCGCGCTCGGGCAGCCGCCAGTAGCGCCATCGCCGCGTCGTCGCGCGCCTGCCCGTGTCGCGCCATTCCAGCGCCTCGCCGGGTCCGAGCTTGCTCACCCCGGCGAAGGCGGCGCGCTCGCCCGGCACCACGCCGTAGGCGAGGCAATCGAGCATTCCCTCCGGGTCGGGGCGCGCCGCGAAGCCCGGCAGGTCGAGGAAGGCGCCCGGCTGGGAGGCGAAGGCGAGCGTCTCGGCGGTCTCGATCAGGTAGAGCGGCTTGACGCCGATCGGGTCGCGCGCGGCGAGGAGGCGCCCCTCGCGCTCGTCCCAGAGCGCGAAGGCGAAGATGCCGTTCAGCCGCTCGACCGAGGCCGTGCCCCATTCGGCGTAGGCGTGCAGGATCGTCTCGCTGTCGCAGCGCGAGCGGTAGACGTGGCCCTTGCCCTCCAGCTCGGCGCGCAGTGCCGGGTGGTTGTAGATCTCGCCGTTGTAGGTGAGCCAGAGGCCCGAGCCGGGGATCGTCATCGGCTGCGTGCCCGCCGGCGAGAGATCGAGGATCGCGAGCCGGCGGTGGCCGAGCGCCACGCGCCCCTCGCGCGCGTACCACGTGCCCCGTCCGTCCGGCCCGCGATGGGCCAGCCGGTCGGTCATGCGCTCGAACGCCGACCGATCGACGGGCGCGCGCGTGGAGACCCGGCCGACGATGCCGCACATGGTGGCGCCCCTACTCGAACAGCCGGCCGGTGACCGGATCGCCGAAGCGGCGCTCCAGTTCCTCGGCGTTGGCGATGTGGGCGTAGTCCGCGCTCGACAGCCGCCGCGTGCGAAAGGCGGGCGGGCCCTGCCAGTCGAGGCCGAGGAAGCGGTAGAGCGGCTCCAGCGCGCGCGGCTCGACGTGGTCCTCGTAGGTCAGCTCCAGCCAGCGCCCGCCGCTCGCCTCCAGCACCTCGCGCCAGCGCGCGACGTTGGCGGCCGTCTTCTCGATGAACCAGCCGATCTCGTCGGGGTCGAGCCTGTGCACGGGCGCGGGGCCCGAAGCGGCCTTGCGGCTCGACCAGACGTCGGTGCGGATGGCGTAGGCCCAGGACACGGCCGCCTTCAGCAGGTTGCGCCGCCAGAGCATTACCGTGGCGTCGGCGTGATCGCGCGCGAGCGCGGCGAGGTCGGCGTCGGAGACCTGGTAGTCGTGCAGCTTGAAGCCGAGCGCCGCCGCCTCGGTCGCGTGGCGGGCGGTGCGCTTCCAGAAGTTGCCGACGAAGCGGCCGAGGTCGCGCTCGGTCGGCAGCGCGCCGAGCACCGCGCGTTCGAGGCGTGGCCGCAGCGGCGGCCTCTGGCCGAAGTGGCGCAGCGCCTCGGGGTGCGTGCGGTAGGCCGAGAGGCGGTAGCGCGCGTTGCGCAGGCGATACTCGAGGAAGTGATTGAAGAGCTGGCCGTAGAGGTGGACGCGCGGGTCGTCGTTCAGGATCGCCGACAACGCGTTCGAGCCGCTGCGCTGGTGGCACAGCAGGACGAAGCGGCGCGCCCGCACGGCGGGGTCGGGGCGGGCGATCTCGGCCGCGTCGGCGGTCATGGCCTCTCCATACGGCGGGTCACGATACTGCGGGTCACGACACCGCGAGTCACGGGGCGGTCGCGGCGGCGGGACGGGCGTCGCGCTCCGCCGGCCGTCCCTCGGCGGCCTCCAGAAGGGCGCGGTAGGTCGCGTTGGTCGCGGCGAGCGTCGCGTGGTCGCCGGTCCCGACGAGCCGGCCCTCGCTCAGCACCGCGATCCTGTCGCAGTGCGCGACGGTCGAGAGGCGATGGGTGACCATCACGATGGTCTTGCGCCCGGAGAGCGCGCGGATCGCGTCGATGACGGCGCGTTCGGTCATGGTGTCGAGCGCGCTCGTCGCCTCGTCGAACACCACGAGGTCGGGGTCGCGATAGAGCGCGCGGGCGATGCCGATGCGCTGGCGCTGCCCGCCCGAGAGACGCACGCCTCCCTCGCCGATCCAGGTGTCGTAGCCCTCGGGCAGCGTCTCGACGAAGGGCGCGAGGCTCGCGAGGCGCCCCGCCCGCTCCACCGCGGCGCGGTCGATGCGGCCGGCCGGCTCGCCGAAGGCGATGTTGGCGGCGATCGCGTCGTCGATCAGATGGATCACCTGCGGCACGTAGCCGATGCCGCGCTGCCACGCACGCACGTTCGTGGCGTCGATCGCCGTGCCGTCCACGAGGAGGCGTCCCTCGTCCGGCTGGAGCAGGCCGAGGATGATGTCCATGGCCGTCGTCTTGCCCGCCCCGCTCGCGCCGACGACGCCGACGCTGGAGCCGATCGGCACCGTCAGGTCGACCCCGTGAAGCGCGCCGTGCGCCGCGTCGGGATAGCGGTAGCCGACGCCTTCGAGGCGCAGCTCGCGCGTGAGCGGGATGGGGGCGACGCCCCCGCGCCGGTGCTCCCGCCCGTCCGTCGAGCCCTCGATGTCCGTCCCGGCGAGATCGGCGCGCAGACCGTCGAGCGTGGGCTCGTTGTGGCGCAGTTGCGCGAGGTCCTGGAAGATCTGCTGCACCGTCGGCATCAGCTTGAGCCCGGCGAAGGCGAAGGCGCCGATGACGGGCAGCGCCTCGTCGAGACGGCCCTCGCGCGAGTGCAGGAGCCACAGCACGAACAGCAGCATGCCGCCGAAGGCGAGCGCCTCCAGGACGTAGCGTGGCATCTCGCCGAGCAGCGTGACGGTGGCCTGATGGCGGGCGACGCGCTCGGAGGGGCCGATGAAGCGGCGGAGGTAGGCGTCCTCGAGCCCCATCACCTTCACCTCCTTGATGCCCGTCATCGCCTCGGCCGTGATCTGGTGCTTCTCGCGCTTGGCGACGCGGCGGTCGCGTCCGGTCCTGGCGAGGAAGGCGTCGAGGCGGACGTAGATCACGGCGAAGCCGGCGCAGAGGAAGACGCCCATCACGAGCGCGCCGACGGGTTCGAGGGCGATCAGCAGCCCGAACAGGCAGGTGAGCACCATGACGTTGGCGAGCAGGCGCATGGCCGGCGCGATCGCGCCGACGGTGACGTCGTGCACCTCCTCCAGGATCGTCTTGCCGAGGTCGGCGGAGTGCTGGCGGAGGAACCACACGTAGGGCTGCGAGAGATAGCGGCGCAGGAGCGCCGCCCCCAGCGTCATCGCCGCGCCGCGCGCGAACACCGTGACCTGATGGAAGGTCAGCGCGCGGATGGCGATGGAGGCCATGACGATGACGAACACGAGAAACCCGAGCGCCTGCAGGAAGGCGAAGGTGTCGGCGAAGCCGAAGCTCTCGTAGGCCGCCGACAGCCATTCGCGGTTCTCGACCACGTCGGGGTTGGCGACGATGGCGAGGAAGGGCAGCACCAGCGCCACGCCGGCGAGGTCGGAGGCCGCCATCGCCGCCATCAGCAGGACGAGCAGCCCGAAGCGCAGGCGCTGGCGCCGGGTCAGCAGATCGGGGATCTTGCGCCACGTCGCGATCACGGCCGGACGTCCTCGACCGGGATCGTGTGCACCCCGCGCAGGCGGACGTCGTGCTCGATGCCGCCCCGTCCGTCGTAGCGGAAGCACAGGCTCTCGATCACGTAGCGGTAAGCGACGATCTCGCGCAGATCCAGGCTTCCGAATTCCGTGAACAGAGCCGGGTTCGACCAGTTGTGATGCGGATACCAATTGTAGGGATACTGACCGTCCTCGCCGACATTGGCCAGCATGAAGCGATGGTGCTCGCGGAAGTAGCGCTCCAGCTTCGGCTCGCGCGCGAACGCCTCGGAGAGACCGCTCTCCGCGGCCACCGGCAGGTCGCAGTCCTCGGCCGCCTCGCGTCCCGGAAGCCCGGCCTCGGCCTTGCCGAAGACGCCGATGTCGGCGAAGTGGCCCGGGTAGGGCTTGCCGACGTGACCCTTCGACATCTGCGCCGAGCCTTCGAGGAAGTAGTTCGAGGGCACGCGCACCTCGCGCCCGTCCTCGGTAACGGCGACGACGCTCGGTCGGTTCAGCGCGCGGCTGTCGAACCAGCCGAGCGTGGCGACCCAGAAGAGCAGCGGCGCGAGCAGCAGGACGCCCGTGCCCATGACGAAGAGCGGCCAGGGCGGCGCGCGGCGGTCGAGCAGGAGGCCGAAGGCCAGCGCGAAGCCGATGTTCACCGCCATCCACTTCCAGAACAGGATGCTCGTCGTCACGAAGATGGCGAGGTGCATCGCGTCCCACGCGAGCGCGGTCAGCATCGCGAGGCGGATGCGCACGAGCGCGACGAGGGCCGCGTACTGCAGCAGGTAGGTGACGACGTTGGTGACGTGCTGGAAGCGGTCCATCGCCTCGTGCGCGAGGTAGGCGAGCCAGTCGACGCCGAGGAGCGGGCCGAGGCCGATGGAGGCCGTGGCCAGCATGATGTCGTGGGTGTCGTTCTCCAGCGCCCAGGTCCAGAACCCGGCGCCCGGCAGCGTCGCCTTGGCGACGGCGGAGTAGAAGTAGTTCGCCGCGTGCAGCGCGAAGGCGGCGACGAACGCCCCCTCGCCCAGCGTCCAGCGCCCGTCCGCCCGTCCGTCCGTCCGCCCTGGCGACGCGAGCGACAGACGCCGGCCCGCCGCCTCGGCGGCGGCGACCGCGCCGATCGCGAGACAGACGAAGAGGCCGAGTTCGGCGACCGGGATGTAGTCGGTCGCGTTCATCGTGAAGCCGAACTGCTCGGCCATCAGCGTCTTCTTCCAGCCGAGGTAGACGACCGGGATCAGGCCGAAGCCGGGGCGCCACCAGGCGGCGAGGGCGGCGGCGGCGACCAGCCAGCGGCCCTCGTCGTGGATGGCGCGCGCGTAGAGGCTCTCGGCCAGGTAGGCGTCGGAGACGGCCGGGTAGGAGGCGATCGCGTAGAGGCCGAAGAAGCCGACGACGACCCGGTGGAGCACCCTCAGCGGCGGCGCCACGCCGGCCGCGCGCACCGGCGCGAGCGCGAGGACGAGCGCCAGGAGGATCGCCCCCTGCATCTCCGGCCGGTCACCGTCCGGCACGCCGAGCTTCTTCAGCGCCCAGACGCCGAGACAGGCCGCGAGCACGCAGCCGGCGTGCGGCAGGTATCCGACGCCCTCCGCGACGCGCGCGGCGAGCCAAGCGACGATCCGCGGCGTCGCGCCGCCCCTCCCGGCGGCGCCCGCGCCTCCCTCGGCGAGAAGGATGGCGCGGAGCCGGGCCTCGAAGGATCGGGCCTCGTCAGCGGCGGGAAGCGCCGGCGCGCTCCGGCCCCTCCGCGGAGTGCCGGAGGGCTCGCCCCCCTCGCGGGGCACCGGGGACCGCTCGTCGACCGCGAGGGCATTCCGGCGGGTGTTCCCGCGCGCGCGCGTCCGGTATCGCTTCGCTCGATCGGCCAGATACGTGAACGGCATACCCGTTTCCTGCGCTCGCCTCGATCGCGACAGATAGGCCGACTACCGCGTCGGCCTGCTGCGGCGCAATAACCGGAACGGGGCCGAGGGCCGATTCGATCGGAAGAGGTCCGCCCGGCCGTGAACGGGTTTCCGCAGGGGCGGTCGAGCGACGCGGCCCGCCCGTCCCGGCGTCATCGGTCGAACGATGCGAGGGGAGGCCCCGCGTCCCGACACCCCTGGCGTCGTCTCCGACCGAGCCGGGGGATCGGCCATGGTCCCGTCGGCCCGGCCGGGACGGCTCGCACCACCGGCTCCCCCGATGGCGGATCGACCCTCCGACGCCCCCCGAGGCGCCGCCCCTTCCAGGAACGGCCCGGCCGGGGACGGGAACGTCTCGGCCGATCCGCCGGAGACCGGCCGGCGACGTCTGGTCACGCGTCGATCCCGCGCCGGCCGAGGAGGTAGAGCACCGCGTTCCGACCGCGGCGCAGGACCGGGTACAGGAGCCGGCTGCGCGTCTCCGAACGGAAGATCCAGGCGTTGAGCCGGTTGAACGAGCCGGACGGCGTGGTCAGGAGCGCGAGCCGGTGGATGCAGTCGTCACCGTGATGGATCCGACCGTCGAGCTTGAACGCCATGCCCTGGTCGATCGCGTAGCCCGCGGCCCGCACCTCGGCGAGTTCGGGGCCTCCCTCCCGCGCGTCGATCAGGCGGACCGGACCGATGCTGTCGCGCAGGCGAAGCATGCCGACATAGGCCGAGCAGAACGGGCACTCGCCATCGTAGAGAAGCCACGGCTCCTCGGGCGACGTCGCGGCGCGACGGCTGCTCGTCTCGACCGTCATCGCGTCGTCACGACGGCGAGGTCATCGGCCCGCAGCGGTTCTCGCCCGCGTGACGATCCGGCAATCCTCGCGCCCTGGAAAGCTCGCATGGCCGTTGTCCGTCCCAGATCCTCGTCGGTGATGAAGTATCGCTCCCGGGGGGATCAAGCGGTCCGTGCGACGATTCGACCGGGCCGCTCCCGTGCGGCCGAGGCGGTCCGTGTCGACACCGCCGCTGGCGCGGAGGCTTCGCCGGCTCGACGCTCGCCCGGAGCCGCTCTTGGCGAACGAGGCCGGCCGACGCGGGCCCGATCCGCGGATCGCGATGGCGTGGGCCTCGTCGATGAACCGGCAAGACAAGCGTGGCCGGCGCCACGGCCGGCGTGACCGCTTCTCGATCCCGCCGCTTCGCGCGGACCTCCGGTTCGGGCGCGTGCTCCCGGACCCGGCAGCGGGTCGGGGGACGATCGGCCGAAATGCCGCGCGCGTACGCCCCGTGACACCCACGGCCCGCAGGCCAGCGACACCTCGGAGAGGTCCGGTGCCCGCGTCGCGACGGCCGCGAACCGCGGCCGGTCCGGAGATCTCCGCCCTGGCGTCACGCCGCCTTGCGCGCGAGCAGCGCCCGTGCCGCGCTCAGGGCCTCAGGCGTGATCTCCTCGCCCGAGAGCATCCGCGCCAGCTCCTCCAGCCGCGCGTCCTCGCCCAAGGGGGTGACGGTCGTGCGCGTCACGCCGCCCTCGACCCCCTTGGCGATCAGCCAATGGGCCGCGCCCTGGGCCGCGACCTGCGGGCTGTGGGTCACCACCAGCACCTGCGCGGTCTCCGACAGCCGCGCGAGGCGGCGACCGACTGCGTCGGCGGTGGCGCCGCCGACGCCGCGGTCGATCTCGTCGAACACCATGCTCAGCCCGTCGCTCGCGCCGGCGAGGCAGACCTTGAGCGCGAGCAGGAAGCGCGACAGCTCGCCACCCGAAGCGATGCGGTCGACCGGCCCGGACGGCGCGCCGGGGTTGATCGCGGCGGTGAAGCTCACCCGGTCGCGTCCCTCCGGGCCGGCGTCGCCGCCCTCGACCACGGTGGCGAAGCGCGCGCCGCCCATGATCAAGGGCGCGAGCTCGGCCGTGACGGCCGCGTCGAGCCGCCCGGCCGCCGCACGGCGCGCCGCCGACAGGCGCTCGGCGGCGGCGTCGTAGGCGGCCTCGGCCGCGCGCGCCTCCGCTGCCAGCGCCTCGATGCGGTCCTCGCCCGCGTCGATCGCGGCCAGCCGCTCGGCCATCTCGGCCGCCAGCGTCGGCAGTTGCGCGGGGTGGACGTCGTGCTTGCGCGCGGCGGCGCGCAGCGCGAACAGCCGCTCCTCGACCATCTCCAGCTTCTCGGGGCTGTACGCCAGCGCCTCGCGGGCCTCGGCGATGCCGGCCTGCGCCTCGGTCAGCTCGATCATCGCGCGGTCGATCGCCGCCAGCGCGGCGTCGAGCGTGCCCTCGGCGCGGTCGCTGACGCGCGAGAGCCGCGACAGCGCGCTCGCGAGCGCGCCCTCCGCGCCCGAGGGGCCGATCTCGCCCTCGGCCTTGGCGACCTCGTCGCCGATGCGGGCGGCCGCCTGCATGAGCCGGCGCTCGGCGTCGAGACGTTCCTCCTCCTCGGCCTCGGGGGCCAGGTCCTCCAGCTCGGCGACGGCATGGCGCAGGTAGTCGGCGTCGCGCGCGGCCCGCGCCAGCGTTTCGCGCGCCTCGTCGAGGCGCCGGCGCGCGATCGCGGCCCGGCTCCAGGTCTCGCGCACGCCGCGCCGCTCGGCCTCGGCGCCGGCGAAGGCGTCCAGGAGCGCGCGGTGCGCCTTGGGGTCCAGGAGACCGCGGTCGTCGTGCTGGCCGTGGACCTCGACCAGCGTGGCGCCGATCCGGCGCAGCGCCTCGGCGCTGACGCGCTGGTCGTTGGCGAAGGCGGTCGCCGGCCCGTCGGCGCGCGCGACCCGGCGCAGCACCAGAAGCCCGTCCTCGCAGGGCGGGAGGCCGAGGTCGTCGAGCACGGCGTGGACGGCGTGGCGGGGGCCGACGGCGAAGGAGGCGGTGGCCGAGCCCTGCCCGCGCCCCGCGAGCACCAGATCGCGCCGTGCCCGGCGGCCGAGCGCGAAGCCGAGCGCGTCGAGCAGGATCGACTTGCCCGCCCCCGTCTCGCCGGTCAGCACGTTGAGACCGGGGCCGAACTCGAGATCGAGCGCCTCGATCAGGACGATGTGGCGGATCTCGAGCCCGATCAGCCGGCCGGCGGCCCCGCTCATGGTCGCGCGCCCCCGGGCCCGCTCAACGCCGCCCGCTCAGAGCCAGCGGCCGAGGACGATCTGGCGGTAGAGCGAGGCGAAGACGCCGCCGCTGCCGGGCTTGTCGAGCACCTCCTCGCCGGTGAGGGCGGCATAGCTGTCCGTGTACCACTCCGAGCCGGGGAAGTTGGTGCCGAGCACGATCGCGGCCGCGCGCGCCTCCCGCTCCAGACCGAGGGCCAGATAGGCCTCGACCAGCCGGTGCAGCGCCTCGGGCGTCTGGCTCGTGGTCTCGTAGCGCTCGATCACGTTCTGGAAGCGGTTGATCGCCGCCGTGTAGTGGCCGCGCTTCAGGTAGTAGCGTCCGACCGCCATCTCCTTGCCGGCGAGGTGGTCGCGGGTGAGGTCGATCTTGAGCTGCGCGTCGCGGGCGTAGTCGCTGGCGGGGTAGCGGCTGACCACGGCGCCGAGCGCGTCGAGCGCGTTCTGCGTGGTGCGCTGGTCGCGGCCCACGTCCACGATGTTGTCGTAGTAGGTGAGCGCGATCAGGTACTGCGCGTAAGGCGCCTCCTCGTCGGCCGGATAGAGATCGAGGTAGCGCTGCGCCGAGGCGCGCGCCTCGCCGAAGGCGCCACCCTGGTAGGCGGCGTAGGCCGACATCACCAGCGCGCGCTTGGCGAGCTGGCTGAAGGGGTAGAGCCGCTCGATCTCGCCGAAGGTCCGGGCCGCGGCGAGGGGCTGGCCGCCCGCCACCTGCGCCTCGCCGCGCTCGAAGATCTCGTTCGCGCTCAGCTCCTCGACCTCCGGCGCGCTCTCGAAGGCCGAACAGCCGGCGAGGAGGGCGGCGGCGAGGAGCAGGGTCGGCAGTCTCGGGGTCATGCGCGGGGTCCGGTCGAGGATCATGGCTCGCGCGCGCACCATAGCGCCCCACGGGGGCGCGGGCCAGATGCCGCGCGCCCGTCAGGCGGGCGCGCGGGGCTCAGACCGCGAGGCGGCGCTCCTCCGCCGCGAGCGGCCGCGTGGCCGAGAGGCGCATCGCCGCCGCCGGTGCGGGCGCCCATTCCCAGGCGTCGGGCTGGGCGAACAGCGCGTGCAGCAGCAGGTTGGTCATCTCGTGGCCCGCCTTGTCGCCGACGAAGCAGGCGAGGAGCGGCGCGCCCGCGAGGGCCAGATCGCCGATCGCGTCGAGCGCCTTGTGGCGCACGAACTCGTCGGCGCGGCGCAGCCCGTCCACGTTCAGCACCCGGCCGCGATCGACCACGATCGCGTTCTCCAGGCTGCCGCCGAGGGCCAGGCCGATCCGGCGCAGCTGCTCGACCTCGGCCAGGTGGCCGAAGGTGCGGCAGTCGGCCAGCTCCTCGGCGAAGGCGTTGCCGGAGAGATCGAGCGTCACGTCCTGTCGCCCGATCGCGGGATCGGCGAAGTCGATGGCGAAGCCGAGCGCGAAGCCGTCGTAGGGCTCGAGCGCGGCGCGCTTGCCGTCCTTCTCGACGCCGACGGTGCGCAGGAGCCGGATCGCGCGGCGCTCGCCCGGCTGCGCGACGACGCCGGCTTCGGCGAAGCCCTCGACGAAGGCGCGTGCGCTGCCGTCCATGATCGGCACCTCGGGGCCGTCGATGGCGACGGTAGCGTCGTCGATGCCCGAGCCCGCGAGCGCGGCCATCAAATGCTCGACCGTGCCGACCGAGACGCCGCGGCGGTTGGCGAGGCGCGTGCAGAGCCGCGTGTCGGCGACCATGTCGAAGCGGGCCTCGATCCGCCCGGTGCCCGCGGGCGCGTCGGTGCGATGAAACAGGATGCCCTGGCCTGCGGCGGCGGGGGCGACGCGCACCGTCGCCGGCTGGCCGCCGTGCAGACCGATCCCGCGGAACGTCACGGCACGTCCAAGCGTGTAACGCATCTTCACTGTCCCTGGCCTCGCCGTCGCCTCTGTCGGGCAACTGTCATTCGTGCTCGATAAACCCCTATATGCAGCGGCTGTTCACCCCCACAACTCACTCTTTATGTCCCGCTGTAACAGGAAGCGTGCCGGGAGGTCGGGGTCTCGTCGCAGCGGACGAAGACGCGAAGGGCGCCGCCCGCGTCTCGCGGACGGCGCCGGCGCCGCGTTGGCACGCGGCAGCCGGCCGATGGCCCGGCCCCTGGGGGGGAGGGAGGCCGGACGGGCGGCTCAGTTGGCCTGGCGGCGCAGGAAGGCGGGGATGGCGTCCTCGTCGTCCGCCTCGGCAGGCGTATCGGCGCGCGGCGCCACCCGCCGGCCCGTCACCGCGGGCTCGTGCGGGTGGTGGCCCGAGACACGGTTGATCAGGCGGTTGATCGTGAACAGCCCGGCGCGGCCCTGCGCCGCACCCGCGCCGCCCGCCTCGCCGGCGTGGACGGGCCGGCCGCCCCCCGCGTCGCGCGCGGCGCCGGTCTCCTGCTCGGCGGCCCGCTCGCGCTCGGCCCGTGCGGCATGCGCC
>JBHJHI010000062.1:0-27079 GCA_050330995.1 Paracoccaceae bacterium | reverse complement strand
GCCCGGCGATGTCCGCGCCGGCGTGCCGCCCGGCGGGGACGACACGGCCGCGCCCGCTGTCGATGGCGCTGCGACCTCCGCCGGCGACGCGGCGACGGCCCCCGTCTCCGCCGACGTCTCGTCCGTCCCGACCGTCGTCGGGGCGGGTGGGGCGCCGTCGCCCCGCGGCGCCGGGACGGCGGCACCGCTCGACGACGACGGGACCGTGGCGCCGTCCGGGGACGGCGAGACCGTACCCCCGCCTCCCGGCGCCGGCCCCTGCCCCGAGAGCGCGCGCACGAGGTCGGCGGGCGCGGGCAGCTCGGCCACCTGCGCGAGGCGGATCACCGCCATCTCGGCCGCCATCAGCGCCGAGGGCGCGCGCTCGACCTCCTCCAGCATCTTCAAGAGCATCTGCCAGGCGCGCGAGAGCGCGCGCATCGTGAGCCGCGCGGCCAGATCGGCGCGGCGCGCGCGCTCGGCCGGCGCGACGGTCGGGTCGTCGCCCGCCTCCGGCGCGATCTTGGCGACCGAGACGTCGTGGGCGAGCGTCGCGAGGTCGCGGAGCAGCGCCTGCGGATCGGCGCCGTCGGCGTGGCTCGCGCGAAGCCGCGCGAGCGCCCCCTTGGCGTCGCCGGCCATCACCGCCTCGAACAGCTCGTGGAGCCGCCCGCCGTCGGCGCGGCCGAGCATGGCCCGCACCTGCTCGGCCCCCGTCTCGGCTTCCGCCCCGACACCGGGCTCGCCGATCGCGATCGCCTGGTCCAGGAGCGAGAGCGCGTCGCGCACCGCGCCCTCGGCCGCGCGCACGATCAGCCCGAGCGCCTCCTGCGAGACCCGCGCGTCCTCGCGCGCGCAGATGCCGCTCAGGTGGGCGAGCAGCACCTCCGGCTCGATCCGGCGCAGGTCGAAGCGCTGGCAGCGCGAGAGCACCGTGACCGGCACCTTGCGGATCTCGGTGGTGGCGAAGATGAAGACGACGTGCTCGGGCGGCTCCTCCAGCGTCTTCAACAGCGCGTTGAAGGCGTTGGTCGAGAGCATGTGCACCTCGTCGACCACGTAGACCTTGTAGCGCGCCTCGACCGCGCGGTAGCGCACCGCCTCGATGATCTCGCGCACATCGTTGACGCCGGTATGCGAGGCCGCGTCCATCTCGATCACGTCGACGTGGCGGCCGGCGGCGATCGAGACGCAGGCCGAGCATTCGCCGCAGGGATCGGTGGTCGGCCGGTCGCCGCGGCCGGTGCAGTTGAGGCCCTTGGCGATGATCCGCGCGGTGGTGGTCTTGCCGACGCCGCGCACGCCGGTCAGCACGAAAGCGTGGGCGATGCGGTCGTGCGCGAAGGCGTTGCGGAGCGTCCGCACCATCGCGTCCTGGCCGATC
Source organism: Paracoccaceae bacterium (assembly GCA_050330995.1). Classification (GTDB taxonomy): domain Bacteria; phylum Pseudomonadota; class Alphaproteobacteria; order Rhodobacterales; family Rhodobacteraceae; genus Thermohalobaculum. The sequence continues at coordinate 25,716 of JBHJHI010000062.1, read as the reverse complement.
AGGTCGTCGAAGTGGCCGGGTCGGTACTTCCGCGCCAGCACCCGGTAGGCCGACGGAGCGCCCGCGATGTCGAAGCTGTCGCTCATGCCTTGGGGACCATCCGAGCTGCTGGACGCAAGCTATGCGCTCGGACCGCCGCGCCGCAAGGCGGCGCGTCTCCCCATCGGCCACGGCATGTCCGGCGATAGCGGCCGAGGCGCCTCGCCCTTCGCGCCGGATCAATCGACAGATGTTTCGTTATAGGATAGCCTCGATTTGCGAAACGTTCGTGCGGAGATTGACCGATGAACGATCCAAAACAATACCACTTCGATCTCCCGGACGGGGGCGCCCCCGATGACGCACCGCTCGCCGAGCGATGGTTCCCTAACGTCAAAAAGGCCGCGCTCAAGGTCTCGAAGTCGCGTGGCGTCGATCCGATCGAGGGCGTGACGACGATCGTCGTCCACGCGACCGCCGGCTCCAGCTCGGCCGGCGCGGCGTCGGTCATCTTCGATCGACGCGCGAGCTTCCACTGGCTCGTGCCGGACGAGGACGAGCCCCAGCACGGCCACTTCGTCTGGGCGACCTGCCACGAAGCACGCGCCGCCTTCCACGTACGCAAGGACAAGTCCCATCCGCGCATCGCCGGCGGCAAGCGCGACGTCAACCGCTTCTCGCTCGGCATCGAGATCGTCAACGCCCAGAGAAGCAGCGACCACTTCTCCGACTGGCAGGTGGAGGCGACGGCGGGCATCGTCCGCTACGCCTGGGCGAAGTATCCCAATCTCGAGCACGTCTGCAGCCACGCCATGCTCGACCCCGCGCGTCGCAGCGATCCGGGCACGCATTTTCCCTGGAACGACTTTCGCGACCTGGTCCTCCGCGCGAAGCCTGCCGCCGTCGATCCGCTCGTCGCGCAGGCGACGCACCTGCCGGTCGGCGGCGCGACGGCCTCCTGCTGCATCGACGAGACGGGGGCGGCGGTCGCGCTCGGATGAGACCCATCCGGGCCGTCATCGCCGCGACCGGCCTCTTCGCCTCCACGGCGGCGGCGGCCGGTTGCGTCGCAGGTCGCTACGCCGACGCCGTGATCCATGCCGGTGCGACCGACTACGTCTTCGACACCGCCGGCGGCGCGGTACTGATCGTGCGCATAGCGAACGAGGCGCCGGCCGCGGTGGGCTCGGCACCACTCGTCGCGCGCTCGGGCGACGGGCCGGCCGTCCCGGCGCCCGACCGCCTCGGCGTCCGCCATCTCGTCTGCATCGAGGCCGACGGCGTGCGCTTCGCGCACGGAGAAAAGGACGGGGGGTGAGAGGCTGGACGACGACCCAAGCGGGCCTCGTTACGGCTGCTCCCTTTCGGGCCTGACCGGGTTGGCGAGGTGCCTGCCCGCGCCAACCTCTCGACCGATCACCTAGCAACGCGGCCGGACGCCGGCAAGGGGCGCCCCGCCCCCCGGCGCCCCGATCCGGCGTCCGCACCGACACGGCGCATCGGGAGCGCGACGCTCGCGGGCGTCACGGCGCGACGCCGGGACACGCCCCCGCCCGCGCCGGTCCGATCTAGGCGCCGGCGCGCGATCCGGCGGTATCCGGACGACGAAGCGCAGCGGCCCGCGCGGCGGATGGCGCGCTTGTCCGCGCCCGCGCGCTCTGTCATCGCTCGCCGACGTTCCAGCCGCCCGCGAGAGCGCGATGAGCCTCCTCGACACTGTCACCTTCGCGCGTCCCGGACCGCGGCTCGACCGCGCCGCGCACCGCCGGCCGGAGGCGGCGGCGCTCCTGGCCGCGCCGCGGGCGCGGGCGGTCGTTCTGTCGGAGGGCAAGGTCGCGGTGGCGCTCGACGGGGAGAAGCGCCTCGCGCGCCGGCCGCTCGCGGCCCTCGCGGCCCGCGAGACGGTGTTCCTCGGGATCGAGGACGGCGCGGCCCTCGCCGCCGCCGATCTGGGCCCGCTCGACGAGGCGTCGCGCGCGCGGCTCCTCGGCGAGGACGTCAAGCTGATCGACCTGCGCTCGATCGCCCCCGATCTGGCCGCGCGCGAGGCCGAGATCGCCGCGACCGCGCGCGCGATGCTGTCCTGGCACGCCCGCCACGGCTTCTGCGCGGTCTGCGGCGCTCCGAGCGCGTCCGAGGACGGCGGCTGGCGGCGGCGCTGCACGGCCTGCGCGGCCCCGCACTTCCCGCGCGTCGACCCGGTGGTCATCATGCTGGTGCTGCGCGAGGACCACGTTCTGATCGGGCGCCAGCCGCAGTGGCCGCAGGGCCTCAACTCGCTGCTCGCGGGCTACGTCGAGCCCGGCGAGACGCCCGCGGACGCGGTGCGCCGCGAGGTGATGGAGGAGGCGGGCGTGCCGGTCGGGCGCGTGCGCCCGCTCGCCGCCCAGCCCTGGCCGTTCCCCTCGACGCTGATGATGGGCTACGTCGCCGAGGGGCTCGACTGGCCGATCACGATCGACCCGGCCGAGCTGGAGAGCGCCGAGTGGGTCGCGCGCGCGGACATGGCCGAGGCGCTGGCCGGTCGCCATCCCCGCCTCGGCGCGCCGCGCGTCGACGCGATCGCCCGCGTGCTGGTCGCGGCCTGGCTCGCCGGCGAGATCGAGGGGGCCTGAGCCCGCGTCCACGGGCGTGGGGCCCGCTTCCCCTGCGGGCGGGAGCGCGCTAGGGGATCGACCGAGGCGTCCGCGCCCCGGGCCGTTCCGGAAGGAGGCGCTCCCTCGCGAGACCTCGGGGTGGCGATCCGCCCCTGACGAACCCGGTGGATCGAGCCGCCGGCGCCCCGCCCGCCCCATCGGAGCCGACGCGATGATGCATTCGCCCGACGACAAGGACGCTCTTCGCGACGCGCTCGGCCGCTTCGCCACCGGGGTCACCATCGTGACCACGGCCGACCCCGCGAGGGGCGTGCCGGTGGGCTTCACCGCCAACAGCTTCGCCTCGGTGTCGCTGGAGCCGCCGATCCTGCTGGTCTGCCTCGCCCACACCGCGGCGAGCTACGCGCTGTTCAGGGCGTCCGACACCTTCGCGGTCAACGTGCTCGGCGCCGAGCAGGAGGAGACCGCCAAGGTCTTCGCCCGCCGCGGCGCCGACAAGTTCGCCGACCTGACCTGGCATCCGGGCGCGCGCGGCGCGCCCCTGATCGACGGCTCGCTCGCGCGCTTCGATTGCGCCATGCACGAGCGCGTCACGGCGGGCGATCACGACGTGCTGTTCGGCCGCGTGCTCGGCTTCTCGCGCCACGAGGGCGCGGCGCTGGTCTATCACTCGGGCGGCTTCGCGACGCTCGGCTAGGGCGCTTTCCAGCCCCGGCAGAAGCGCGCGGAGGCGAACGGCGAGAGCGCCAGCCCCGATCCGATCACGTCGAGCGACGCTCTGGCGCGCGTCCCGCCCGAGCGCCCCCCAGGGCGCCGCGAGAGCGCCTATCGCGCGGCCGGCGCGTCCGATCGGGACGGCGCCCCGGATCGGTGGGCCGCCTCGCGCCCGTCCGTCAATTCGGCATAGGCGGCGTTGACCGCGGCGAGGCGCTTCTCGGCGAGCCGCGCCGCCTCGGCCGGAGTGCCGCGCGCGACCATCGCGTCGGGGTGCAGATCGCGCACGAGCGCGCGGTAGCGCCGGCGCAGCGTCCCGGCGTCCGTGCCGGGCGCGAGGCCGAGCACCGCCCAGGGGTCGCGCTCGCCGGGGATCTGGCGCGCGCGGATCGCGCGGAAGGTGTCGTCGTCGAGGCCGAAGAGGCGGGCGACCTCCGCGAGGAAGGCGGCCTCGGCCGGGTGGAAGTCGCCGTCGGCCGCGGCGACGTGGCAGAGCCCTTCGAGCAGGTCGGCGAGCACCTCGGGCCGGTCCTCGAACATCGCCGCCACCCGCGAGGCGTAGACCTCGAAGCCCGCGACATCCTGTCGGGCGAGGTTGTAGACCCGCGCGGCTTCCGCCTCCGCCTCGGCGGGGACATGGAACACCTCGCGGAAGGCGGCGATCTCGTCGCGGGTGACGAGGCCGTCGGCCTTGGCCATCTTCGCGCCGAGCGCGATGACGGCGATGGTGAAGCCGACCGAGCGCTCCGGCTCGGCCTGGAGGCGGTCGAACACCGCGCCCAGCCCCTCGCCCCGGCTCAGCGCCGCGAGGCTCGCCTTGAGCCATTGCCAGATCGACATGGGTCCCCTCGTCGGGCGACGCCGCCCGCGGGGGCGGCGAAGTCATGCGGCGGGGGCGTCCGCGTCAGGAGCCGCGCGTCGGCGCGCGCGATCCTCGGGGACCGCGCGTCAGGGCGCGCGGTCCTCGCGGCGGCCCTCCTCGTCCTCCTCGACGTGCACGCGCACCGCGCGCTCGTCCGGCTTCGGCCCGCCGACCGCGGCGAGCGTCAGGGCGCCCATGACGAGCGTCGCGACGACGGCTGCGAGTTCGAGCATCCTGTCCTCCTTCTTCGTCCACGCGAAAAACCTAGGCCGCATCGGCGCCTCAGTCCATCGCGACCGACCGCCACGGCGCGGTCGCGCCCCGAATAAGTCCCGTGACGGGGCCCGCGATACCGACAACGCGTGATTGAGGGCGAGGCGTTCCCCTTGCCGTCGCGCCCGAGTTGTGCGAGCCGCCCGCTCCGGGAGGGGCCGCATGACGCTCGCGCTGATGATCGGGGGAATCGTTCTGGCGCTCGCCGGCGTCGGCGTGCTCCTGCGCGTGGCGCTCCGCGCCCGCACGGTGCTGCGCGGCACGGCCGACGACGCCGACGCCGCGCTGCGGCGCATGGGCGTCGAGAACGCCCTCGCCCTCGGCCTCGCCGCCACCGGCCTCGCGCTGATCGCGGTCGCGGGGCTCGCCTGAGTCCCATGGAGACGGTCGCGACGCTCACCCGCCGGATCGCGCGCGAGGGGCGGGTGGTCTGGATCGGCGTGCGCCCGGCGCGGCGCGCGGCGATGCGCGCGCTCGACGCGGCCGAGATCGGCGCGGACGGGATCGAGGGCGATCATGCCACGGGCGCGCGTCGGGCCGTGACGCTCGTGCAGGCCGAGCATCTGGGCGTGATCGCCTCGCTCGCCGGCCTCGACGCGGTCGCGCCCGAGGCGCTGCGGCGCAACCTCGCGGTCGAGGGGCTGAACCTGCTGGGCCTGCGCAAGCGCCGCTTCCGCCTCGGCACCGCGGTGCTCGAAGGCAGCGGCCCCTGCGCCCCCTGCTCGCGCATGGAGGAGGCGCTCGGGCCGGGCGGCTACGCGGCGGTGCGCGGCCATGGCGGGCTCTACGCGGCCGTGATCGAGCCCGGCCGCGTGGCGCTCGGCGACGCGGTCGTGCCGCTCGACGACCGAGCCCTCAGAAGCGCTCCGTCCAGGGCCTGAGCTCGACCTCCCAGGGCCAGACGCTGCGGTCCTGGCTCAGGAAGTGCCAGTAGGTCGCGGCGATCGCGTCCGGGTCGAGGAAGCCGTCGGCCTCGTCGGTCATACCGCGCGCCGCGTTGGCGATACCGCCGTCGATCACGAAATGCGCCACGCGCACGCCCTGCGGCTGCAGCTCGCGCGCGAGCGCCTGCGCGAGGCCGCGCAGCGCGAACTTGCCCATCGCGAAGCACGACGAGCCCGCGAAGCCCTTCACCCCCGCCGAGGCGCCGGTGAAGAGCAGCGCGCCGTGACCCTGCGGGACCATCCGCCGCGCCGCCTCGCGCGCGCAGAAGAAGCCGCCGGTGCCGGTGACGTGCACCGCCGCCGCGACCGCCTCCGGGTCGAGGTCGGTGACGGCGCCGCGCACCCGCGCGCCGGCGTTGTAGACCATCACGTCCGGCGCGCCGCGCGGCCCGTCGTCGAGCCGGGCGAACAGGCCCGCGACCGCGGCGTGGTCGGCCGCGTCGCAGGTCTCGACCCCCGCGCCGGTCTCGGCGGCGAGATCGCCGAGGTCGTCGATCGTGCGCGCGGCCAGCGTGACGGCGAGACCCTCGGACGCGAAGCGCCGCGCGAGCGCGGCCGAGAGCCCCTGCCCCGCGCCCACGATCAGGGCATGGCGATGGATCGGCGTCATGGTCGCTCTCCGCGTGGCCGTGGTCGGTCGGCAGGCTATCCTAGCCGGCCGTCCCGGCAAGCGGAGGAGCCTCGATGAAGGGTCACGTCGTCGTCACCGGCGCCAACCGCGGCATCGGCTTCGAGATCGCGCGCCAGGCCGCCACGGCCGGCGCACGGGTGAGCGCGATCGTGCGCGACCCCGGGAGCGCCAGCGGGCTGCACGACGTCGGGGGGATCGCGGTCCACGGCGCGGACGTCGCCGACGCGGCCGCCCTCGCGCGCGTCGCCGCCGCCGTCGAGGCGCCGGTCGACCTCCTCGTCTGCAACGCCGGGCAGTATCGCGGCCGCGGGCGCATCGGCGAGGCCGCCTTCCCGGCCGAGGACTGGCAGGCCGTGCTGATGACCAACGTCGCGGGGGTGTTCCTCACGGTGGAGGCCTTCCTCGGACCCCTGCGCCGCGCCGCGCGGGCCGCCGGCCTCGCCCGCGTCGCGGTCGTCTCCTCGCAGATGGGGATCTCGGCGCGGGCGCCGGGGGGCTCCTACATCTACCGCGCCTCGAAGGCGGGCGCGACCAACCTCGCGGTGAACCTCGCCGCCGATCTGAAGGGCGAGGCCATCGCGGTCGGGGCCTACCATCCGGGCTGGGTCTCGACCGACATGGGCGGCTCGGGCGCGCCGGTGGACGCGCGCGGCTCGGCCGCGGGGCTGCTCGCGCGCTTCGAGCGGCTCACCCTCGCGACCACGGGGGCGTGCGAGGACTACCGCGGCCAGGCCATGGCGTTCTGAGCCGCGCCGTTCCGCGCCCGCGCGCGACCCGGCCCCGTCGGGTCCGACAGCGCTCCGGGCCGAGCGCGGGCGCGCCGGCGGCTCAGTCGTAGCTCAGGTCCGTCGCCTTGCCGCCGAACACCCGGTAGGCGAAGATCGAGTAGCCGATGATCGTGGGCAGCACGAACAGCGTGCCGCCGAGTATGATGATCAGGCTCTCGGGCGCGGCAGCGGCTTCAGTGACGGTGAGCCGGTCGGGCACGACGTAGGGGTAGAACGAGTAGGCGAGGCCGAGGAAACCGAGCAGGAAGATCAGGCAGCCCCCGACGAACGGCGCCCAGCACCAGCGGTCCCGCGGCAGCGGCAGCTCGCGGAGCAGCCGCCAGACCGCGAGGAAGGCGGCGGCGGTCATCAGCGGCAGGGGCGCTAGCAGCACGATCTCGGGGAAGGCGAACCACTTGTCGAAGATCCGCCCCGACGCCAGCGGCGTCGCGAGCGAGACCGCCACCATGCCGACGCCGCCGAGCATCAGCCCGCCCTTGGCCCAGCCGATCGCCCGGCGCTGGAGATCGCCCTCGGTCTTGTAGATCAGCCAGGCCGCGCCGATGAAGACGTAGGCCGCGACCAGACACACGGCCGTCAGCAGGCTGAAGGCGATCTGCGCCGGCCCCTGCTCCAGACCGCAGATATAGGCGCCGAGCATGTAGCCCTGCGCGAGGCCGGTCGCGAGCGAGCCGCCGAAGAAGGCGCGGTTCCACCACTTGCGCGAGGCCTCCGGCGCCTTGGCGCGGAACTCGAACGACACGCCGCGCAGGATCAGCCCGATCAGCATCACCGCCACCGGCACGTAGAGCGCGGTCAGGATCATGCCGTGCGCGGTCGGGAAGGCGACGAGCAGGATGCCGATGGCGAGCACCAGCCAGGTCTCGTTGGCGTCCCAGAACGGCCCGATCGAGCCGACCATCCGGTCGTAATCGCGCTCGGGCGCGAGCGAGAACAGCACGCCGACGCCGAGGTCGTAGCCGTCGAGGATCACGTAGATCAGGATCGAGAGGCCCATCAGCCCCGCGAAGATCATCGGCAGCGTCTCGTCGGGGTTCGGGATCCAGTCGAGCATCGGCATCGCTCCTTCGAAGGCGCGCGCCCCCTCCCGTTGGGGAGCGGGAGGCGCGCTCGGTGTCGTGGCCTTGGCGATGGGGGCGTCCCCCCGGAGGACCGGGAGGACGCGCCGGTGGAAGGGGGCGCCGGGGCCGCGACGCTCGCGGCCCGGACGCCGGGGAGGAAGCGCTCAGGCGGTCGCGCCACCCGGCGCGAGGGCCGTGGCCGGACGGCCCTCGCCCCGCTCCCCGTGGCGCATGCCGGTGCCGTCGCGCCCCGAGGCCTTGCGCGCCATGTAGCCGAGCGCGCCGACGTAGGCCGCCAGAAGCCCCGCGTAGACCAGGAGGTATGCCGTCAGCGAGCCGGCGATGGCCAGCGAGCCCACGGGGCCTGCGGCATCGGCCGTCGAGAGCACGCCGCTCACCAGCCAGGGCTGCCGGCCGACCTCGGTCACGTACCAGCCCGCGAGCGTGGCGACCCAGCCCGCCGGCGTCATCAGCACCAGCGCGCGCAGCGTCCACTTGTCGAGCCGCCCGCCGCTCTCGCGGGTGCGCCAGAGCCGGTAGGCCGCCCACCACGAGAGCGCCAGCATCGCGACGCCGGTGCCGACCATCACCCGGAACGACCAGAACACCGGCAGCACCGGCGGCGTCTCGCCGGGGAAGTCGTTCAGCCCCGGCACCACGCCGTCGGCCGACTTCTTCAGGATGATCGAGGCCATCGAGGGGATCTGGATCGCGTAGTCGACCCGGCTCTCCTCCTCGTTCGGCAGGCCGAACAGGATCAGCGGCACGTTCGCCTGGGTCTCGAAGTTGCCCTCCATCGCCGCGACCTTCTGCGGCTGGTGTTCGAGGGTGTTGAGCCCGTGCAGGTCGCCGGCGAGGATCTGCATCGGGATCGCGACGGCCGCGAGCCAGACGCCGGTCTTCAGCCCGAGCTTGGCGCCCTTGTAGCTCGCGCTCCAATCCTGCTGCACCCGGCTCCAGAGCAGCCGCAGCGCCGAGACGCCCGCGACCAGGAAGGCGCAGGTCAGCACCGAGGCGAGCAGCATGTGCGTCAGGCGGTAGGGCATCGACGGGTTGAAGACGATCGCCCACCAGTCGGTAGCAAAGGCCACGCCGTCGCGCATCTCGAAGCCCGCGGGCGTGTGCATCCACGAGTTCAGCACGATGATCCAGAAGGCCGACATCGTGGTGCCGAAGGCGACCAGGAACGTCGCCAGCGTGTGCACCCGGTTCGAGACCTTGCGGAAGCCGAACAGCATGATGCCGAGGAACACGGCTTCGAGGAAGAACGCGGTCATCACCTCGTAGGCGAGCAAGGGCCCGGCGATGTTGCCGACCTTCTCCATGAAGCCGGGCCAGTTGGTGCCGAACTGGAAGCTCATGGTGATGCCGGAGACCACGCCCATCGCGAAGGTCAGCGCGAACACCTTCACCCAGAAGAAGTAGTTGTCCATCCAACGCTGATCGCCGGTCGCGTTGTAGCGCAGCTTGAAGAACAAGAGCAGCCAGCCGAGCGCGATCGTGATCGTCGGGAACAGGATGTGAAACGAGATGTTCGCCGCGAACTGGATACGGGCGAGATCGAGAGCGTCCATGACACACTCCTCCGTTGCCTCTGGGCGTCATGTGGAGGGTGCGGAGACTTCGGGCAGAGACGGCTTGCCGCAGAACGCCCGTTTCGGACCTTTCAGACGCTATCGTTTCGACCGTCGGCAACGACCCCGCGTGACGGAACGGGGCGGGCGGTCTTCAGGCGAAGACGCCGCGCCGGCCGTCGAGCACCTCGAGCCTGCCCGAGGCGATGTCGATCCAGGCGCCGTGCAGCGTCAGCGCCTCGCGCTCGACCGCCTCGGCGACGAAGGGGAAGCTCATCAGGTTGGCGAGGCTCGTGATCACCGCCTCCTGCTCCAGCGCGCGGGGATCGCCCGAGCGCCCCTCGGCGCGCACCCGCTCCCAGCCGGGGCGCAGCAGATCGGTCCAGCGCCCGATGTAGCTGCCGGGCGCGTCCAGCTCCGGCGCCTCGCCCGCGCACATGGCGTGGCAGGCCGCGACGCCGCCGCAGGAGGAATGGCCGACCACCACGATGTGGGCGACCCCGAGCCCCATGACCGCGTATTCGACCGCGGCCGAGGTGCCGTGGTGGCGCTGGTCCGGCTCGTGCGGGGGCACCAGCGCGGCGACGTTGCGCACCACGAACAGCTCGCCTGGCTCGGCGCCGAACAGCTGCTCGGCGTTCACCCGGCTGTCGCAGCAGCTCACCAGCATCGCGCGCGGGCGCTGGCCGACCTCGGCGAGGCGTCGATACCAGCTCTCGCTCTCGACGAAGGGGCCGTCGCGCCAGGCGGCGTAGCGGCGCTGGAGGTAGCCCGGCAGCGCCCGCGCCGGCACGGAGACGCGCTCGCGCGGGGGCTCTGACGGGGACGTCGACGGGCCGGCGTCGGTCGGGGTCTCGCTCATCGCCCCGCGCTATAGCCCGCCACCGCCCCCGGCGCCAGAGCGAGGGGGGCCGCGTGCGGGCGGATTGCCGCAGCCGCCGCGGCCGCGCTAGATCGGGGCGGGAACCGAGCGGAGGGCGAGATGGCAGGGATGCGCGTGATCGAGGCGGCCGAGCCCGGCGGGCCGGAGGTACTGCGCGTGGCCGAACGCCCGGTGCCCGAGCCCGGCGAGGGCCAGGTGCTGATCCGCGCCGTCTCCGCGGGCGTCAACGGCCCCGACCTGAAGCAGCGCCGCGGCGACTACCCGCCGCCGCCGGGGGCCTCGGACCTCATGGGCCTCGAGGTCTCGGGCGAGATCGCCGCCGTGGGCGCGGGCGTCGAGCGCTGGCGCGAGGGCGACCGGGTCGTGGCGCTCACCAACGGCGGCGCCTACGCCGACTACGTCGCGGTCGACGCGCGCCACTGCCTGCCGGTGCCCGAGGGCGTCGACCCGGTCGACGCGGGCGGTCTCTGCGAGACCTACTTCACCGTCTGGTCGAACCTGTTCCACGGTCACGACGTGCCGGCGGGCGCCAACGTGCTGATCCACGGCGGCTCGGGCGGCATCGGCTCCACGGCGGTCCAGCTCGCCGCCGCGCGCGACGCCTCGGTGTTCGCCACCTGCTCGGCCGCCTCGGCCGGGTTCGTGACCTCCCTCGGCGCCGGGCGCGCGATCGACTACCGCTCCGAGGACTTCGTCGGCATCCTCAAGGAGGCCGGCGGCGCCGATCTGATCCTCGACTTTCGCGGCGGCGCCAACGTCGAGAGGAACTTCAAGGCCGCGCGGATGGACTGCCGCATCGTCCAGCTCGCCTTCGACGACGGCGCCAGGGTCGAGGTGAACCTCGGCCCCGTGCTGATGAAGCGCCTCGTCTTCACCGGCTCGACGCTGCGCCCGCGCTCGCCCGAGTTCAAGGCGGCGATGGCGCGCGAACTGGAGGCCGAGGCCTGGCCGCTGTTCGCGCGCGGCACGCTCAGGACGGTGACCCACTCGGTCTACCCGATGGAGCGGGCGGCCGAGGCGCACGCCGCGCTGGAGGAGGGCGGACACCTCGGCAAGATCCTTCTCTCCTTCGCCTGAGGGCGCGAATTTTTCGTTCCGTGGTGTCCCACGCCTTGCACGCGCGACCCGCCCTCAGCAGGGTGCGCCTGCGACATTCGCGACCAGGGGAGACGACGGCATGAAAGTCTGCGTGTTCGGCGCCGGAGCGATCGGGGGCTATCTCGCGGCGGGGCTCGCGAAGTCCGGGGGCGCGGACGTGGCCGTGATTGCCCGCGGCAAGCACCTCGACGCGATCAAATCGGGCGGGCTCACGCTCGACAAGGACGGCGAGGAGAGCACGGTCGAGATCCGCGCCGCGCTCGACCCCGGCGAGATCGGCCCGGTCGACGTGGTGTTCAACGCGCTGAAGGCGCACCAGTCCTGGGAGTCGGCCGAATACCTGCGCCCGCTGCTCGGCCCCGAGACGGTGGTGGTGACCTGCCAGAACGGCGTGCCGTGGTGGTACTTCCACGGGATCGGCGGCGAGCACGAGGGCAAGCGCCTCGACAGCGTCGACCGCGGCAACCGCCAGTGGGAGATCGTCGGCCCCGGGCGGGTGATCGGCTGCTCGGTCTACCCCGCCGCCGAGATCGCCGCGCCGGGGCGGATCAAGCACGTCTACGGCGACAAGTTCGCGCTCGGCGAGCCGGACGGGTCGTCCTCCGAGCGGATCGAGCGCATCGCCGCGCTGCTGACCGCCGGCGGCTTTCGCGCGCCGGTGCTCGACGACATCCGCTCGGAGCTGTGGCTGAAGCTCTGGGGCAACCTCTGCTTCAACCCGATCTCGGCGCTGACGCGCGCGACGCTCGACGTCGTGGCCAGCCACCCGACCACGCGCGGCACCGCCAAGGCGATGATGCTGGAGGCGCAGGCGATCGCCGAGAGCCTCGGGGCGTCGTTCCGCGTCGACGTCGAGCGGCGCATCGACGGCGCGGCCAAGGTGGGCGCGCACCGCACCTCGATGCTCCAGGACCTGGAAGCCGGCAAGGCGATGGAGATCGACGCGCTCGTGACGGCGGTGCAGGAGATGGGGCGGATCACCGGCCACCCGACGCCGACGATCGACGTGGTGCTCGGCCTCGTGCAGCAGCTCGGCGCGAGCCAGGGTCTCTACCCGACCTACCCCACCGACAGCGCCGAGGCGGAGAACGCCGCGGCCTGAGGCGGGTGGGTTCAGCCCCTCGGCGCGCCGGCCGCGAGCAGCCGGTCGACCGCCTCGCCCGAGACGCCGGGATGGCTGTCGAAGCGCCCCTCCGCGAGCATGGCCCGCCCGGCGCCGAGCAGCACCCGGTGGGTCATGCGCGCGAGCGCCGAGCCGAGCGAGATGCGCGCGACGCCGAGGGCCGCGAGCCCCTCGCGGCCGAGGGCGGCGAGCGGGCCGACGGCGAGGGCGTTGACCGGCGTTGGGCCCGCCGCGGCCACGACCCGCGCGAGCGCCCGCTCGTCGCCCGGCACCGGCACGTAGACGCAGTCGGCACCGGCGGCCGCGAAGGCCCCGACCCGTGCGAGCGCCTCCTCCAGGTCGTAGTCGCCGGCCATCACCCCGTCGGCGCGGGCGCAGAACACCAGATCGCGCCCGAGCGCCCGCGCGGCGGCGCCGCCGGCCCGGACCCGCTCGACCGCGAGATCGCGCGGGTAGGCCGGCCCCTCCGGACCCGCGGTGTCCTCGACCGACAGCCCCGCGACGCCGGCCTCGGCCGCGAGGCGCACGGTCTCGGCGACGCCGTCCGGCGCCTCGGCGTAGCCGTTCTCCAGATCGGCCGAGACCGGGAGCGACGTCGCCGCGACGAGATCGGCGGCATGGGCCAGCGCCTCGTCGCGCGAGACCCTGCCGTCGGGACGGCCGAGCGTGAAGGCGTGCCCCGCCGAGGTGGTGCCGATCGCGGCCGCGCCGAGCCCCGCCAGCACCCGCGCCGAGCCCGCGTCCCAGGCGTTCGCCAGGACGAACGGATCGCCGGGACGATGCAGGGCGCGCAGGACCGCGCCCCGCTCGCGCGCGCCGGCGGGGCTCACTCCGCCGGTTCTCCGGCCGCGCGCGCCTCGCGCCGGCGCTTGCGCATCTTCAGCACCAGCGGGTAGCTCATCAGCGCCAGCGCCGCGATCAGGCAGACCAGCGCGATCGGGCGCTCGACGAAGATCAGCGGGTCGCCCCCCGAGGAGATCAGCGACTGGCGGAACGAGCGCTCGGCGAGCGGGCCGAGGACGATCGCGAGCACTGCCGGCGCCACCGGGTAGTTGAGCTTCCTCATCAGATAGCCGACGAAGCCGAAGATCAGCATCAGCCAGACGTCGAACATCCGGTCGGTGGTGGCGAACACGCCCACCGTGCAGAGGATGAAGATGATCGGCGCGAGCATGGTGAAGGGCAGCGCCAGCACGCGGATGAACACCGGAATCAGCGCGAGGTTGAGCGCGAGCGTCACGAAGTTCGCGACGTACATCGAGCCGATCAGGCCCCAGACGAAGTCCGGCTCCTCGGAGAACAGGAGGGGCCCGGGGCGCAGGCCCCAGATGATCATGCCGCCCAGAAGGATCGCCGTGGTCGGCGAGCCGGGGATGCCCAGCGTGATCATCGGCAGCATCGAGCCGGTGGAGGCGGCGTTGTTGGCGGCCTCGGGCGCCGCGACGCCGGCGACATTGCCCTTGCCGAAGCTGTCGGGGTTCTTTGCGAAGGTCTTGGCGAGGCCGTAGGACATGAGCGAGGCCGGCGTCGCGCCCGCCGCCGGCAGCGTGCCGACGAAGAAGCCGAGCACCGAGCCCGCGATCGTGGACTGGTAGTACTCGCGAACGCCCTTCACGTTCTCCTTGAAGCGCTGCCAGGTCACCGTAACCTTGTGGACCTGGACGTCGCCCTTGGTGTGCTCCAGCGTCCAGAGCATCTCGCCGATGCCGTAGATGCCGATCGCGAGCACGATGAACTCGATCGGGCGCTGCAGCTCGTTCATGTCGAAGAACACGAGGCGCGGCTGGCCGGAGATGATGTCGAAGCCGACCGCGGCGATGATCAGCCCGAGCAGGATCGACACCGCGGTCTTGGGCACGTCGTCGCCGCCGAGGCCGATGAAGGTCGCGAAGGCGAGCAGCATCAGCGTGAATTCCTCCGGCGGGCCGAAGGCGAGGGCGAACTCGGCGAGCGGGGGCGCGAACAGGGTGAACAGCACCACCGAGATCGTGCCGCCGACGAAGGAGGCGATGCCTGCCGACATCAGCGCCTTGTCGGCCAGGCCCGCCTGCGCCATCGGCCGTCCGTCGAAGACGGTCGCCACCGCCGTCGAGGCGCCCGGGATGCCGAGCGTGATCGAACTGATCGCGCCCCCGTACATCGCGCCGTAGTAGAGCGCGGCGAGGAAGATGATCGCCGCGGTGGGCGGCACCAGGAAGGTGATCGGCAGCAGCACCGCGACGCCGTTGACCGAGCCGAGCCCCGGCATGGCGCCGACGAACAGCCCCGCGAGGCATCCCGCGAAGATCATCGCGAGGTTGAGCGGCTCGAAGCTCTGCAGCAGGCCCGCGGCGAGCGGCTCGAAGACGGTTTCCATCATGACGCGATCCTCCCGGTCTCCGGCCGCGCGCCGTCGCGGCGGCCGAGCCGGTAGTAGAGGGCGGCTCCGAGGATCGGCGTGATCGGGACGGAGACGACGAAGGCGAGCACGCCGTTGTGGCCGCGCCGCGAGGCCCAGGAGCCGACCACGACCGCGAGTGCCACGTAAAGCGCGAGGCCGAGCATCACGAGGCCCGGATTGGGGCCGTACTGGATGTCGTAGCGGACGTTGTCGATCACGAGGAAGGCTTCCTCGAAGTCGGACCAGCCTTTCGGCAGGTACTTGGTCAGCGCCACCTCGAACAGCAGGTAGATGAAGGTGGGCACGGCCATCAGGAACACCGCCGTCTCGCTCCAGCTGTGCCGCCCGATCACCTTGAGGTAGAACAGCAGGAACAGCATGAACGAGAGATACATGCCGATCACCTGGATCAGCGCGATCATCAGGGTGAGCGCGACGGCGGTGACGAGGACGAGGACGACGGTGTCCGCATCGATGTAGGGCGCGCTCGTGCGGCTCTCGGGCGTGGCGTTCATCGCCCAGCGCACGCAGGTCGCGATCGCCGCGACGGCGAGCAGCGCCGACAGCCAGAACGGCCAGAACCCCGATCCCGGCCCGCGGCCGCGAACCCAGCCGATGTTGAGATCGGCCGACTTGATCATCAGACCGATCGCGAGGACGAGCAGCGCCGCGGCCATCAGGCCTTCGGCCGTGCGGGTGGTCATGGATTCCTCCCGGAAGGCGGCCGGTCGGCCCGATGCCGTCCCGGCGCCCCTTCTCGTTCTTCTCGGGGCGGCCCGCCCGACGTGGCGGGCGAGGCCGGGGGGCGGTGGCGCCGGCCTTCGCGGCCGGCGCGGTCGTCACGCGGTCGGCGGACGCGTCACTGGCTGGTGATCGCCTCGGCGCCGACGCTCTCGATCAGGTTCTTGTGGCGCTCCAGCTGCTCCTGGTGGAACTCGGCGAGCTGCTCGCCGGCGACCCACTCGTCGCAGAACAGGCCCTCGGACTCGCAGAAGCCCTGCCACTCCTCGGAGCGGAACAGCTCCTCGAACAGGTTGGTGTACCACTGAACGGCCTCGTCGCTCATGTTCGGCGGGCCGTTGATCGAGCGCTGCATGTAGTATTCGAGGTCGGCGCCCTCCTCCTTGGCGGTGGGGACGTCCGGGAACGCGTCCATGCGCTCGTCGGTGAACTGCACGATCGGGGTCGAGCGCCCGGCACGGAAGAACTCGGTCTGCTCGGCCGGGTTGTTGACCGTGCTGTCGACGAAGCCGCCGACCAGGTTCTTCGCCACCGTGCCGCCGCCGGGGAACGGGATGTAGGTGACGTCGTAGTCGAACTCGTTCTCCATCATGGCCGTGAGGATGCTGTCCTCCTGGCCCGAGCCGGTGCCGCCGACCTTCCACTCGCCGCTGTCCTTCACCGCCTGGACGTACTCGTCGAGCGTGGTGATGCCGCTGTCGGCCTGAACCCAGAGCAGGAAGGTGTCGAGCGCCATCAGGCCGATCGGCGTGTAGTTGGCGATCTCGATGCCGAGATCCTCCTGGATCACCGGCGTGGTGTAGTAGCTGTTGAGCGTGACCATCACGGTGTGGTCGTCGCCGGCCTTGTCCTGGAGGTAGGTCAGCGCCTCGGCGCCCGAGCCGCCCGGCTTGTTGATCGGGATGAAGGGGCGCGGGCTCAGGCCCTTCTGGTCGATCAGTCCCTGCAGGAGCCGGGCGATCTGGTCGGCGCCGCCGCCCTTGCCGGCCATGATGATCAGTTCGACCGGCTTGCGCGGCTGCCACTCCTGCGCGCTCGCGGCCGTGCCGGACAGCACCGCGAGCGCGGTCGCCGCCAACGTCAGGGGACGAAGGAAGGTCATGGGTCTCTCCCGTTCTCTGCTTGCGGCCCGCCGCCCCGTCGGCACGACAGACCGTCGTCTGGGCGCTTGACACGCCCGTCTTGCCGCGGCGTTACACCGCGGAACGCTTTGTAAACGACGCGCCTCACAATTCAACGAATTCAAGGGCCAAGCGAGGATTTTCTTGCGATAGGCGCATCGTTTCCACCTTAGTCGTTTCGCTAATGCGTCATCATCACCGCCAGCCGCGCGGTGTCCACCATGGTCTGCGTCGCGCCCCCGAACACGGTCTCGTGCTCGCGCGAATGACCGTAGGCGCCCGAGACCACCAGGCTCGCGCCGAGCCCCGCCGCCGCCTCCAGGATCGCCCGCCCCGGATCGCGGCCGGCCTCGAGCCGGGTCGCCCTCGCCGTCACGCCGTGGGCGGCAAGGTAGGTCACGAGCGCGTCGCCGCTCACGCGCGTGTTCGGCTCGGCCCCGTCGAGCACGCTCACCCGGTCGGCGAGGCGCAGGAGCGGCGTGGCGAGCGCGACCGCGCGGGTCGCCTCCAGCGCGCCGTTCCAGGCGACGGCGACGTGGCTGCCCGGGTCGGCCGCGAGCGTGTCGCCGGGGGGGCACATCAGCACCGGCCGCCCGGTCTGGAACAGCGCGGCGCGCAAGCTGTTCTCGCCGATGTTGCGGTCGCGGGCGGGCTTGGCGACGGCGACGATGTCGGCGAGGCGCCCCCGCGCGCGGATCACCTCGGCCATCTTGCCCTCGACCTCCTCCAGCGAGGCCGAGGCGCGCCCGGCGGGCGGCGCGTCGAGGGGCGTCTCCTCCAGGTCGTGCTCGGCGAGGCGCTCGCGGAAGCGCTTCGCCAGATCCTCCTCCTGGCTCGCGGCGTAGCTCTGCGCCGCTTGGCGCAGGGTCTCGCGCAGGCCCCTCGGCACGTTGACGCCGAAGGGCATGAAGTCCTCGGCGCGCGCGCGGCAGTGGACGCACTCGACGTGGGCGTTCGCCCGGCGCGCGAGGGCGGCGGCGTGGGCGAACACGCCGCGCGCCTTGCCGTCGTCGCGCACCGGCACGAGGATGCGGGCGATCGTCATCGACCCGCCCCCCTCAGAACAGGCCCTGGACGAAGCCGTCCTCGTCGAGGCGGATCGTCTCGGCCGCGGGCTGTTTCGGCAGGCCGGGCATGGTCATGATCTCGCCGCAGACCACGACGATGAACCCGGCCCCGGCCGAGAGCCGCACCTCGCGCACGGGGATGGTGAAGCCGGTCGGCGCGCCGCGCTTCGAGCCGTCGGTCGTGAAGGAATACTGCGTCTTGGCCATGCAGACCGGGAAGTGGCCGTAGCCGTCGTCTTCCCAGGCCTTGAGCTGGTCCTTGGTCTTCTGGTCGATCACTACGCCGTCGGCGCGGTAGATCTCGCGGCAGACGGTCTCGATCTTGTCGAGCAGGCTCATCTCGTCGGGGTAGATCGGCTTCAGGTCGGCCGAACCCTTCTCGCAGAGCTCGACCACCTTCTCGGCCGTCTCGGCGATACCGCAGCCGCCGTCGGCCCAGTGCTTGTTGAGCACCGCGTCGACGCCCTTCTCGGCGCAGTAGTCCTTGATCGCCTGCACCTCGGCGTCGGTGTCGGAGACGAAGTGGTTGATGCCGACCACCAGCGGCACGCCGAACTTCTGCAGGTTCTCGATATGACGGCCGAGGTTGTCGCAGCCCTTGCGCACCGCGTCCACGTTCTCCGCACCGAGATCGGCCTTGGCGATGCCGCCGTTCATCTTGAGCGCGCGGATCGTCGCCACCAGCACCACCGCCTTCGGCTTCAGCCCGGTCATGCGGCACTTGATGTCGAAGAACTTCTCGGCGCCGAGGTCGGCGCCGAAGCCGGCCTCGGTCACCACGTAGTCGGCGAGCTTCAGCGCGGTGCGGGGCGCGATCACCGAGTTGCAGCCGTGCGCGATGTTGGCGAACGGCCCGCCGTGGACGAAGGCGGGGTTGTTCTCCAGCGTCTGCACGAGGTTGGGCTGCATCGCGTCGCGGAGCAGCACCGTCATCGCGCCCTCGGCGCCGATGTCCTTGGCCGTGATCGGCTTGCGGTCGCGGGTGTAGGCCACCACGATCCGCCCGAGCCGCGCCTCCAGGTCCTTGAGATCGGTCGCGAGGCAGAGGATCGCCATGACCTCGGAGGCCACGGTGATGTCGAAGCCGGTCTCGCGCGGGAAGCCGTTGGCCACGCCCCCGAGCGAGGTGGTGATCTGCCTCAGCGCCCGGTCGTTCATGTCGACCACACGCCGCCAGACCACGCGCCGCGTGTCGATCTCGAGCGAATTGCCCCAGTAGATGTGGTTGTCGATCATCGCCGACAGCAGCGAGTGCGCCGAGGTGATCGCGTGGAAGTCGCCGGTGAAGTGGAGGTTCATGTCCTCCATCGGCACGACCTGCGCGTAGCCGCCGCCGGCCGCGCCGCCCTTCATGCCGAAGTTCGGGCCGAGCGAGGCCTCGCGGATGCAGACGCAGGCGCTCTTGCCGATGTGGTTGAGCCCGTCGCCGAGGCCCACGGTGGTCGTGGTCTTGCCCTCGCCCGCCGGCGTCGGGTTGACGGCGGTCACCAGCACCAGATGCCCGTCCGGGCGCCCTTCGAGCGAGGCGATGAAGTCGGCCGAGACCTTCGCCTTGTCGTGGCCGTAGGGCAGGAGCGCCTCGGCGGGGATGTCGAGCTTCGCGCCGATCTCCTGGATCGGCTTCTTGTTCGCCTTGCGGGCGATCTCGATGTCGGACATGGACCGCGCTCCTTCCTGTTCTCGTTCGTGGGCCGCACCGGGGCGGCGCCCGTCGTCCCGTCGGCGCCGCCCGCGCGGCAGCGTTACCCGTCGCGCGCCCGGCTCAGGTGCCGAGAACGACGCCCTGCGACACGCGGGCGGCCTGCGACCAGTCCATCGCCGGGATCTTGCCCTCGCCCGCGGGGCGCACGCGCTTCAGCAGCACGCCGCCCTCGCCGCACTGCACCAGGATGCCGTCGGTCGAGACCGCGCGCACCTCGCCGGGCGTCGTGCCCTCCGACGGCGCGAGGCGGCAGTCGTAGAGCTGGACCTCCCGACCCTCGATCGTGGTCCAGGCGCCGGGCTGGGGGTTGCAGCCGCGGATCAGGTTGTAGACGTCCTCGGCCTTCTTCGACCAGTCGACGCCCATGTCTCGCTTGCGCGCCCAGCTCTCGTAGGTCGCCTGGCTCTCGTCCTGCGGCGTGCGCGGCGGGTTGCCGGAGCGGAACAGATCGACCACCTCCAGCACCGATTCGACCCCGATCGGGAAGATCTTCTTGAAGTAGACGTCGCCGAGCGTGTCCTCGGGCGCGATCTCGACCTCGTGGCTCAGCAGGACGTCGCCCTCGTCGAGCCCGTCGTTGGGGTAGAACCAGGTGAGCCCGGTCTTGGTCTCGCCCCAGATGATCGGCCAGTTGATCGAGGACGGGCCGCGGTGGCGCGGCAGGAGCGAGGGGTGGAAGCAGATCGAGCCGTGCGTCGGGATCTCGCGCGCTTCCTCGGGCACGAACACGATCATGTAGGCCATGACCATCAGGTCGGGTTCGAGCGCGCGCATCTCGTCGAGCACCGCCTGATCCTTGTAGTTGGACGGCTGGAACAGGGGCAGCCCGTGCTCCTGCGCGGCCTCCTTCAGGGGATCGACGGGGCGGCCGTCGCGGTCGGGGGCGGTGTAGACACCGACCACCTCGTCGCGCCCGGCCTCCAGGATCTTCTCGAGCGCCGCCTTGCCGAAGGCCTGCTGCCCGTTGACGATGATGCGCATGTGTCCTCCCTGCGCCGCCGACGCGTCGCGGTCCGTCTCGTTATGGTTGGGCGCGCGCCGCGGCGGGCGCGCGTCGGCTCACGTCACTCCGCCGCCTTCGGCAGCTCGCCCACGGCGCCGGTGCCGGCGATCGCCTGGATCTCGTCGTTCGAGTAGCCGCAGACCTCGCGCAGGATCTCCTCGGTGTGCTCGCCGAGCAGCGGCGAGCGCGCGACCTCCACCTGGCTGTCGGACATCTTGATCGGGCAGCCGACCGAGAGGTAGGCGCCGCGCTCGGGGTGGGGCACCTCGACGATCGTGCCGGTCGCGCGCAGGCCCTCGTCCTCGGCCAGCTCCTTCATCGACAGGATCGGGCCGACCGGGATGCCGAGCGGGTTGCAGATGTCCATGACCTCGAACTTGGTCTTGGTCGTGGTCCACTCCTCGATGCGCGCGAAGATCTTGGTCAGCTTGTCGTTGCGCTCGGGGGGCGTGGCGTAGCCCTCGGCCGTCTTCCAGTCGGGCTCGCCGATGACGTCGCAGACCTTCTCCCAGACCGCGGCCTGGATGATGAAGTAGGTGTAGGCGTTGGGATCGTCCTCCCAGCCCTTGCACTTGAGGATGCGCCCCGGCTGGCCGCCGCCACTGTCGTTGCCGGCGCGCGGCGTCGCCTCCCCGAACTCGATGCCCTCGCCGAACTGCGAGTACTCCTTGAGCGGGCCCTTCTCCAGGCGCTGCTGGTCGCGCAGCTTGACGCGGCAGAGGTTCAGCACGCCGTCCTGCATCGGCGCGAGCACACGCTGGCCGCGCCCGGAGCTCTGGCGCTGGTAGAGGGCGGCGACGATGCCGAGCGCGAGGTGGAGCCCCGTACCCGAATCGCCGATCTGCGCGCCGGTCACGAGGGGCGGGCCGTCGAGGAACCCGGTGGTCGAGGCCGAGCCGCCCGCGCACTGCGCCACGTTCTCGTAGACCTTGCAGTTCTCGTAGCGCCCCGGGCCGAAGCCCTTCACCGAGGCCATGATCATCCGCGGGTTGATCTTCTGGATGTCGTCCCAACCGAAGCCCATGCGGTCGAGCGCGCCCGGCGCGAAGTTCTCGACCAGCACGTCGCATTCCTGAACGAGGCGGGTCAGCACCTCCTTGCCGCGGTCGGTCTTCGGGTTCAGCTCGATCGAGCGCTTGTTGTGGTTCAGCATGGTGAAGTAGAGGCTGTCGGCGCCTTCGACGTCGATCAGCTGCTTGCGGGTGGCATCGCCGACCCCCGGACGCTCGACCTTGATGACGTCGGCGCCGAACCAGGCGAGGAGCTGGGTGCAGGTCGGCCCCGACTGTACGTGCGTGAAGTCGAGAATTTTGACGCCGTCGAGCGCTTTCATCGGTCGTAGATCCCCTATCGGTCTCGGGTCTGGCGCCCCCTCGGGCGCCGGCATGGAGCCTCGCGGTGCCGGCGACCGGCACCGCGCGCGCCCGCTTCCCTCCGGCGCCGCGCGGTGCCGGAGGAAGCGGGCGACGTCACTTGTACATCGTCTGCGCCTTGGTGCCCGGCGCGTACTCGTTCGGGTCGATCCAGACGTTGACCACGGCGCACTTGCCGGTCTTGGCGATCGCCTCGCGCGCGCGCTCCAGCGCCGGCCCGATCTGGTCGGGCTCGCGCACCTCCTCGCCGTAGCCGCCGATCATCTCGCCGAACTTCGAGAAGGGCACGTCGCCGAGCTTGTTGCCGACGTCCCCGCGCTCGGCGCCGTACTTGGCGATCTGGCCGTAGCGGATCTGGTTCTGCGCCGAGTTGTTGCCGACGATGGCCAGATACGGCGCGCCGAAGCGCTGCGCGGTCTCCATGTCGAAGGCGGTCATGCCGAAGGCGCCGTCGCCGTAGAGGCAGACCACCTCCTTGTTCGGATGCACGAGCTTGGCCGCCATCGCGAAGCCGGTGCCGACGCCGAGCGAGCCGAGCGCGCCCGGGTCCATCCACTGCCCCGGCGCGCGCGGGCGCACCGCCTGCGCCGAGATGGTGACCACGTCGCCGCCGTCGCCGATGTAGATGGTGTCGTCCCGCAGGAACTCGTTGATCTCCCACGCCAGGCGGTAGGGGTGGATCGGCGAGCGGTCCGACTGGAACCAGGGCATCAGCTTGTCGAGCGCCTTGGCCTCGGCCTCGCGCAGCTTCTCCATCCACTGCTTGCGGCTCTGCTTCTTGCCCTGGTCGATGCGGCCGGAGGCCGCCTGCACCACCGCCGAGAGGTTCGCGCCCGGATGGCCCGGCAGGCCGAGGTCGATGTCGCGGTTCTTGCCGACCGTCTTGTAGTCGAGATCCATCTGCACGAGCGTGACCTCGTCCGAGATCCGCTTGCCGTAGCCCATGCGGAAGTCGAACGGCGTGCCGACGATCAGGATGACGTCGGCCTCCTTGAAGGCGAGCGAGCGGGTGCGGTCGAAGTGGTGCTCGTCGCCGGGGGGCAGCATCCCGCGCGCCGCGCCGTTCATGTAGCAGGGGATGTCCATCGCCCGCACGAAGTCGATCGCCTCCTGCGCGCTCCACGACGCCCAGACCTGCTGGCCCATCAGCACCGCCGGGCGCTCGGCGTTCACCAGGATGTCGGCGAGCTTCTCGATGTCCTTCGGGTCGGCCATCATCCGGTAGCTCGCGCGGTACTTGCCGGGCTCGGGGATGCGCGCCTTCTCGACCGGGATCTCGGCGTCGAGGATGTCGCGCGGGATCTCCAGGTAGGCCGGCCCGTAGGCGCCGGTGAAGCACTCGCGGGCGGCCATCGAGACCATGTCGGCGACGCGCTCGGTCGAGAACACGCCGGAGGCGAACTTGGTGATCGGCCCCATCATGTCGACGTGGGGCAGGTCCTGCAGCGAGCCCATCTTGTGCTGGGTCAGCGAGGACTGCCCGCCGATGTGGAGCACCGGGCTCTCCGAGCGCATGGCCGTGGCCACGCCCGTGACCGCGTTGGTGCAGCCCGGCCCGGCGGTGGTCACCACGCAGCCGAGCCGCCCGGTCTGGCGCGCGTAGCCGTCGGCGGCGTGGGCGGCGACCTGCTCGTGGCGGACGTCGACGATCTTGATGCCCTCGTCGAGGCAGCCGTCGTAGATGTCGATGATGTGCCCGCCGCAGAGCGTGAAGATCGTGTCGACGCCCTCGGCGCGCAGCGCCTTGGCGACGAGGCGGCCGCCGGAGATCATGCCCTCGTCGGTCGACTTGGCGGCCAGCGTGTCGTGCGCCGTGCGCGAGATGTTCATGCGGCGGGTCCTCCCGATGGTGTTGTGGCGTCGCCGGCGTTCTCGCCGGTCAGGTGGCGCCAGTGACGGCGCAGGTAGGCCGAAAGCCGCGCGTTGTGCGCGGTCACGCGGCGGGCGGCGAGATCGGCGTCGCGCGCCTCGATGGCGGCGACGATCCCGGCGTGGTCGCGGGCCGAGCGCTCGAGCCGCGCGGGATCGCGCGCGGCGCGCCGGCGCACGACGGCGAGATGGGCGATCAGCCCGTCGCCGGTCGCGATCATCCGCGCGTTGCCCGAGAGGGCCAGCACGGCGCGGTGGAAGGCGATGTTGGCCTCCGAGTGCTCGCCGAGGTCGGCCCCTCCCTCCCGTCCGGCCGCGGCGTCGGCCTCGGCGCGGCGCGCGAGGGCCGCGATCGCCGCCTCGTCGGCGCGCTGGCAGGCGAGGCGCGCGCCCATGCTCTCGAGCGCGCCCCACATCTCCAGCATCTCGACCACCTCGCCGAGCGACTTGCGCCGCACGAACACGCCGCGGCGCGGCCGGGTCTCGACGAAGCCCTCCTGCTCGAGCCGCGCGAGGGCGCCGCGCAGCGGCGTGCGGCTGACGCCGAGGCGCTCGGCGAGACCGCGCTCGTCCATCCTGAGACCCACGTCCGCGTCGTAGACGTCGAGCGCCACAATCTCGCGCTTCAGCACCTCGTAGACCGGCATGGCCAGCGTGCCGCCGGCCACGGGACGCGACAGCGCGCCCGTCGCGCCGTCCGCCTCCGCTTCTGGTCCGGCCTGGTCCATGCCGCTCCGTCCGTCTGGGATACCACCGCGAGTCGTAGACGCCTGCGGCGCCCCGCCGCAAGAGCCATCGCACCGAGCCGGACTTCCACGGTGCGGAAAAGCGCTCGCTCGCGGCGGGACGGGAGACATCGTGGCGTCCATCGGCATCTCTCGCCCTCCGGCGACGGCAGGAGCGTCATGGACATCGACCCCCGCCCCACCGACGCGCTCGTCGTCGTCGACGTGCAGAACGACTTCTGCGCGGGCGGCGCGCTCGAAGTGCCCGGGGCCGACGGCGTGGTCGCGCCGGTCAACGCGCTGATGGAGCGCTTCGGCCTCGTCGTGCTGACCCAGGACTGGCACCCGGCGGGCCACGCCTCCTTCGCCTCGCAGCACCCCGAGACGGCGCCGTTCGGGCGGGTCGACTTCCCCTACGGCCCCCAGACCGTCTGGCCCGACCACTGCGTGATCGGCTCGCGGGGCGCGGCCTTCCACCCCGACCTCGCGACCGACCGCGCGCAGCTCGTGATCCGCAAGGGGTTCCGCCGCGAGATCGACAGCTACTCGGCCTTCTTCGAGAACGACGGCCGGACCGCGACCGGCCTCGCGGGCTACCTGCGCGAGCGCGGCGCCCGCCGCGTCGTGCTCTGCGGGCTCGCCACCGACTTCTGCGTCGGCTGGTCGGGGCTCGACGCGCGGCGTTGCGGCTTCGAGGCGGTGATCGTCGAACGGGCCTCGGCCGGGATCGACGCCGAGGGCTCGATGGCGGCGATCCGCGAGGCGCTCGACCGGGCGGGCGCGCGCCTCGTCTGACGCGAGCCACGGGCGCGTCCCGTCCGACACGGATCGCGAGCGCGTCTCCCCCGAGGCGACGCGAAGGCGCGCTTCGTCCGACCCGCGGCCTTACGCAAGGAAAAGGGCAACCCCGGAGCGGGCGGCACGTTCGCCCCCCACCCGATGGAAAGGGAGGTAGCGGGATGAAACGCCTTCTGTCGACGGCCCTGCAGATCTTCATGTCGAGCCGGCGCGGCCACCACGGCGGCGCCTACCGCCGTCCGCCGCCGCGGGCGCACTACGGCCGCCGCGGCGGCGGCCTGGCCTCGATCCTGCGCCGCGTGCTGCGCCGCGTCTGATCCGAGCCGCCGCGGGCCGCGGGGGGGGCCCCCCCCAGGCCGGCCGGGACAGGGGGCGCGCCCCCCGCCCCCCCCGCGGGGGGGAGGGGGGGG
>JBHJHI010000061.1:0-23920 GCA_050330995.1 Paracoccaceae bacterium | reverse complement strand
GCGGCCGGCTCGGCGCCGGGCGCTCGCGCGCGGGCTGGGAGGCGGGGGCCTCGGCGGCGTCCTCCGCCGTCTCCGACGCCGCGGCGGCGTCGACCGCCTCGGCCTCGTCGCGGCGCTCCGGCTCGGGGGCGCTCTCCGGCGCGGCTTCGGGCGTGGCCGGCGCGTCGGCGGGCTCGGGCGCCTCGCGTCCGCGCAGCTTGTTGCCGGTGCGCTTCAGGCTCGCCTTGACGTTGCCGAAGAAATCGACCTCGACGCCCTGGCTGCGCATGATCAGGTACTGCTGGGTGAAGGTCAGGATGTTGTTGGCGGTCCAGTAGATCACCAGCCCGGCCGCGAAGCTGCCCAGCATGAACATGAACACCCAGGGCATCCAGGCGAAGATCATCTGCTGGGTCGGGTCGGTCGGCGCCGGGTTCAGCTTCTGCTGCATCCACATCGTGACGCCCATCAGGATCGGGAACACCCCGATCGACAGGAACACCGGCGCCCAGGACACGTCGTAGGGCAGGATGCCGAACAGGTTCAGCCACGACGTCGGGTCGGGCGCCGAGAGGTCCTCGATCCAGAGGATGAACGGCGCGTGGCGCATCTCGATGGTGACGAACAGCACCTTGTAGAGCGCGAAGAAGATCGGGATCTGCACCAGGATCGGCAGACAGCCCGCGGCCGGGTTGACCTTCTCCTTCTTGTAGAGCGCCATCATCTCCTGCTGGAGCTTCATGCGGTCGTCGCCGGCGCGTTCCTTCAGCTTCTCCATCTCGGGCTGAAGCTTCTTCATGCGCGACATGGCGACGTAGGACTTGTAGGCGAGCGGGAACAGCGCCGCCTTGACGATCAGCGTCAGGATGATGATCGAGAAGCCCATGTTGCCGATCAGGCCCTGGACGAACACCAGGAGCGAGGCGATCGGCTTCGTGAGGAAGTAGAACCAGCCCCAGTCGATCGCGTCCACGAAGTTGACGATGCCGAGATCGTCCTCGTAGCCGCGCACGGTGCCGAGTTCCTTGGCGCCGGCGAACAGACGGGTCGAGGTGCTGGCGGCCTCGCCGGCCTCGACGGTCCGCACGGGCAGGCGCATCTCGGTGCGGTACTCGATACGATCGCCCTCGATCGCCTTGTAGACCGCCTCGAAGCCGGTGCCGGGCTCGGGCACCAGCGTCGCCATCCAGTACTTGTCGGTGAAGCCGAGCCAGCCGCCCTGGCCCACGGGCGTGGTCTGGACGTGGCCGCGCTCGCGCGCCGAGACCGGCAGGTCCTCGAGATCGCCGTAGGACAGCTCCTGCAGCTCGCCGTCGAACATGGCGACGACGCCCTCGTGCAGGATGAAGAAGGGCGTGGTCTCGGGCTCGCCACGCCGCGCGATGTAGCCGTAGGGCGCGAGCGAGACCGCCTCGTCGCGCGTGTTCTCGACCGTCTGCTCGACCGTGAACATGTAGCGGTCGTCGAGCGCGTAGGTGCGGCGGAACACCAAGCCCTCGCCGTTGTCCCACTCGAGCGTCACCGGCGCGCCCGGCGCGAGCGTCCGCGCCCCGTCGCCCGCGAGGCGCCAGTCGGTGTTGGGCCCCGGCAGCGGTCCCGGGTCGGAGCCCGCGGTCGGCAGCCAACCGTAGACGACGTAGTAGGGGTTCGGGCTCCCGACCGGGTTCAGCAGCGTGACCGTGTCGCTCTCCGGGTCGACGGTGACGTTGTAGTCGGAGAGGTGCAGATCGTCGATCCGCCCGCCCCTGAGCGCGATCGAGCCCCAGACCGCGTCCGATTCGATCGCCACGCGGTCGCTGCGCGCGAGCGCGCCCTCGCGGTCGAGCGCGACCGCCGGGCCGGCCTCGGCGCCGCCGGTGGCGCCGCCCGCGACCGGGCCGGACGCCTCGCCCTGGGCCGTGCGCTCCGGCGCGGGCGCGGGCTCCTCGGGCGGGAACAGCGCCATCCAGCCGAACACCACCGCCATCGAGAGGACGGCGGCGAGGATCAGGTTGCGCGTCTCGTCCTTGTTGTCACCGCCGAACATGGGCCGCGCTCCCGTGAGTTGCTCGCGCGCCTTCAAACGGGCGGCGGCGGCGCCGTCAAGGTGCGATGCCCGCGCAGGCGCCCCGCGCACGGACATGGCACGAAGCGCGGGCGCATCCCGGCCATGCGGGCGGGACGCGCCCGCGGCGTCGGTGCGCGGCCAACGCGCGAGCGCGGCATCGGATACGCGCCCCGGGGCGCTGCGCGAGGCGCCGCACGGGCCGCCACAATGTGGTCAACAGATCTTCATCTTTCTGAACGCAATGTGACGATTCAACCCCTGGTTACTGGCCCGTCGGCGGCGCGCACGCGATAGCTGGATACGTCAGTTGTAGCGTTCCCGCCGGCCACAACCTCTCGGGGCCGGCACCATGTTCAGGAGTGCGTTCCATGCGTGTTTTCGCCGTCTTCGCCGTCCTGATCGTCGGAGCCATCGCCATGATCGGTGCTCTGTCGCAGTCGGTGGAGACTGCCGCCCTCCCGCCAGACCCCGAGCCGGCGCGTTCGGCCGTGTTCGAGGCGCCGATGGGTCGGCTGACAGCCTCGGTCGCCGAGGACGGCGACCGGCTCCGTCTCGACGTGGTGGTCTCGCCACGCGCCGGCGACGTGAGCCCGCTGCGCACCGCCGCCCGTCTCGCCGACGGCCAGCACTTCGCCCTGCGCGTCTCGGCCATCGCCGGGATCGACAGCGTCGCGATGTTCGAGGCGGTGCGTCACGGCAACGGGGTGGTGCTGCGTCTCGGCGACGAGACCAGCTCGATCGCCGCCCTCGGCGACGTCCCCACGCCTCGTGGACAGATCTGAGCCCCGGCTTCACGATCCTGCCCCGTGATCGAGCGGGCCGTGCCGCGGGCGCGGCCCGTTCTCGTTCGGCACGGACGAGCCATGCGCCGTCTCCCCGATGGCGGGGCCGCGTGTCGGCTCCGCCCGCCGTCACGGCGCCGCACGACCGGAAGATCGCGCGCCCCGGACCGCCCCACCGCACCATGCCGGATCGCCGGGGTGCCCGTCCCGCCTGGGCGGAACGCTCGGGGGCGTCGCGCGAACGCGGAAACGGCGACCCGGGGCGCCCGATCCGATCGGGCCGGGGAGCGCTCTAGCCGTCCCCTTTCCCCTCGGTATCGGTCGCGGGGGGCACGGGGTCGTAGCCCCAGGCCGCCCCGGGTCGGCAGCGCGCGAGACGGCGGAGCGCCAGCCATCCGCCCCTGAACGCCCCGTGACGGGCCAGGGCCTCGAGCGCGTAGGCCGAGCAGGTCGGCTGGAAGCGGCAGTGCATCCCTACCCAGGGGCTCAGCACCAGCCGGTAGGCGCGCACCGGCCAGGCCAGCATCCGCGCCATCGGTGTCATCGCCCGTCGCTGCGCTTCGGGGCGTGGACCCGCGCCAGCGCCTCGGCAAGATCGGCGAGCAGCGCGTCGAAGGACCGCGCGACCGTCGCGTCCGGCCGGCCGATCAGCACGTAATCCCAGCCCGGCCGCCCGGCCGCGGGCAGCACGTCGCGCGCGACCGCGCGCAGCCGCCGCTTGGCGCGGTTGCGCACGACCGCGTTGCCGATCTTCTTCGAGCAGGTGTAGCCGACCCGGACCCCCTCGCCCGGCTCGTCCGCACGCCGCCGTCGCGCCTGGAGCAGGAGCCCCGTCGCGGTGTGGCGTCGCGCGCGCGCGCAGGCCAGGAACTCGCGGCGCTTCTTGAGCACCGAGAGCGGCGTCCCCGGCGCCCCGGCCCTCAGGCCGAGAGCGACTTGCGCCCGAGGCGGCGGCGGCGGTTGATGATCTTGCGCCCGTTCTTGGTCGCCATGCGCGCGCGGAAGCCATGACGGCGCTTGCGCACGAGGTTCGAGGGCTGGAAGGTGCGCTTCATCGCGGCTCTCCATGGTGCCGGCGCTCACGCTCGCACGGCCTCGTCTCGGTGATGGAAGGGCGTTCGGATAGCCGCGGGCGCGGGGGAATGTCAATCGCGCCCGGCGGGCCGGCCCTGCCGGCGGATCGAGCGGGCCACCCGCGTCCCAGGCCGGTCCGTTCCGGAACGAGGCGGCGCTTCGCGAAACCTCGGAGGTCGAGGCGCCGGCGGGACCCCTTCGGCCCGACCCGTCTCGATCGGATCGCCAGCCCGTGCCGTGGAGCGGCGGGCCGCCCCCGCTCCCACGGCCCGATGACGTCGCATCAAGCGGGCGTGAGCGGGCATGGCGGATGCCGCGCCGCGGCCGATATCG
Organism: Paracoccaceae bacterium; assembly: GCA_050330995.1. GTDB lineage: Bacteria > Pseudomonadota > Alphaproteobacteria > Rhodobacterales > Rhodobacteraceae > Thermohalobaculum. The sequence continues at coordinate 19,705 of JBHJHI010000061.1, read as the reverse complement.
CTCCCGACGACAACGGAGGGCACGATGACCGACACCACGCGAGAGACCGGGACCGGGCGGCGCAGGCCCGCAGCGCTGCGCTGGCTGCCGATCGCCGTGATCGCGATCGGCGCGGTCCTCGGCGTGGTGTTCCTCCGCGACTACCTGAGCTTCGAGACGCTGGTCGAGAACCGCGACGCGCTGCTCGCCTGGCGCGCCGACAACGCGGTCGCCGCCGCCGCCGTCTTCGTCGCGGCTTACGCGCTCGCGACCGCCTTCTCGGTGCCGGGCGCGATCTGGTTCACGATCACCGGCGGCTTCCTGTTCGGCACGATCCTCGGCACGGCGCTGTCGGTGACGGGGGCCACGATCGGGGCGGTGGCGGTGTTCCTGGCCGCGCGCACCTCGCTCGGCGAGAGCCTGAAGGCGAGCGCCGGGCCGTGGCTCGACAGGATGCGCCGCGGCTTCCAGGAAGGCGAGGTCAGCTTCCTGCTGATCATGCGCCTCGTGCCGGTGGTGCCGTTCTGGATCGCCAACCTCGCCCCCGCCTTCCTCGGCACGCGGCTCGCCACCTTCGCCTGGACCACCTTCCTCGGCATCATTCCCGGCGCGGCGGTCTACAGCTCGGTCGGCAACGGGGTGGGCGCGCTGATCGACGACGGCGAGAAGCCCGACCTCGGCGCGATCTTCGACCCCGCGATCCTCGGGCCGCTGCTCGGCCTCGCCGCGCTCGCCGCGCTCCCGGTGGTCGTGCGCCGCCTGCGCGGCCGGCCGGCCGCCTGACCCGCTTCACCCGGACCCTCTGACAGGAGCCCCGCCCATGCGCGCGCCGACGAGCGACGAGCGACTGATCCCCGACCTCTGCATCATCGGCGCGGGCTCGGCCGGCCTCTCGGTCGCCGCGGGTGCGGTCCAGATGGGCGCCAGCGTGGTGCTGATCGAGGACGCCGAGATGGGCGGCGACTGCCTCAACCGCGGCTGCGTGCCGTCCAAGGCGCTGATCGCGGCGGCCAAGCACGCCCAGGCCCACCGCGCCTCCGGGGCCTACGGGGTGGCCGCCGCCGACCCCGCGGTCGACTACGCGCGCGCGATGGAGCACGTCCAGGCCGCGATCGCCCGGATCGCGCCCCACGACAGCCAGGAGCGCTTCGAGGCGCTCGGCTGCACCGTGATCCGCGCCCGCGCCGCCTTCGTCTCGCCGAGCGAGGTCGAGGCGGGCGGCCAGCGGGTCCGCGCGCGGCGCTTCGTGGTCGCCACCGGCTCGCGCCCGATGGTGCCGCCGATCGAGGGCATCGACGCCGTGCCCTACCTCACCAACGAGACGATCTGGTCGAACCGCACGCTCCCCTCGCACCTGATCGTGATCGGCGGCGGTCCGATCGGCATGGAGATGGCCCAGGCGCACCGCCGCCTCGGATCGCGCGTCACCGTGCTGGAGGCCGGCCCGCGCGTGTTCGCCAAGGACGACCCCGACGCCGCCGCGGTGGTGGTGCGCCGGCTGCGCGCCGAGGGCGTCGAGATCCGCGAGAACGCGAAGGCGACGCGGGTCGAGGGCCGCGCCGGCGCGATCACCGTCACGCTCGGCGGCGGCGAGGCGGGAGAGGGCGAGACGATCGAGGGCAGCCACCTCCTGGTCGCGGCCGGGCGCCGGCCGGGTCTCGATCTCGGGCTGGAGGCGGGCGGCATCGCCTACACGACACGCGGCGTCGAGGTGGACGAGGGTCTGCGCTCGACCACCAACCGCCGCGTCTACGCCATCGGCGACGTCGCGGGCGGGCTCCAGTTCACCCATGTCGCCGGCTGGCACGCCGGCCTCGTCGTGCGCTCGGCGCTGTTTCGCCTCCCCGTGAAGGCCGACACCCGCCACGTCCCCTGGTGCAGCTACACCGACCCCGAACTCGCGCAGGTCGGGCTGACCGAGGCGCAGGCGCGCGAGCGCCACGGCGACGGGGTCGAGGTGGTGACGGTCGATCTCGGCGCCAACGACCGCGCCGTGGCCGAGGGGGTCGAGGACGGGCTCCTGAAGGCGGTGGTCGACCGGCGCGGGCGCGTGCTCGGCGCCTCGATCGCGGGGCCGCACGCGGGCGAGCTGATCGCGCCCTGGGCGCTCGCGATCGCCAACAAGCTCAAGATCGGCGCCTTCGCGTCCACGGTGCTGCCCTATCCGACGCTCTCGGAGGCCTCGAAGAAGGCGGCGTCCGAGTACTACGCGCCGCGCCTGTTCGAGAGCGACCTCGTCAAGCGCGTCGTACGCGGGCTCGCGCGCCTCGGGTAGAGCGCCGGTCCGCCCCCGTCGGAACGCCCGGCAACGCGAAGGCGCGGCGACGCCGACCGAGCGCGCGTGACCCGATCCGATCGGGTCGGACAGCGCGTCCTCCAGGCGCGCGCGCCGGCGCGCGGAGGCGTCGGGCGGCGACGGCGCGGTTTCCGAGGGCGGTCGGCTCGGTCTACACCGCGGTCGAGCTTCCCCCGCCCGGCTCCCGGCCCGGGCCTCGTTCGGATGGTCGCTCCATGAGCGCTTTCGTCTCGGACCTCTCGGTCCGGCTGCTGATGGTCACGATCCTGGTCGTGATGCTGGTCGAGGTCGCGATCTTCGTGCCCTCGATCGCGCGCTTCCGCCTGTCCTTCCTCGAAGAACGCCTGGTGCGCGCCGAAATCGCCGCGAGCGCCGCCGAGGCGGCGGCGGTGCCCGTGCGCGAGGCGTTCGGGCGCCGGCTCCTGAGCAGCGCCGAGGCGCTCGATCTGCACGTGCGCGAGGACGGGCGGTGGCGGCGCGTGCTCGGCCCCGAGACGCCGCCCATGACCATGGCGCGCTTCGTGCTGCCCGAGACCGGGACGGCCGAGCTGATCGCCGACGCGCTCGCCTGCCTCCTGTTCACCCGCTCGGGCGACGTGCACTACGTCGAGGGCCGCACCGATCAGGGGCTCTACGACCGCGTCGGGCTCACGTTCCGCGCCGACCGGCTGCGGGCGGAAATGCTCGACTACGGGCTGCGCATCCTCCAGCTCTCGCTCGTGATCTCGGTCGTCACCGCGGGCGTCGTGTTCGTGGTGGTGCGCCGCTTCGTGGTCGCGCCGCTCCTCGACGTGGTGCGCGGCGTCGAGCGCTTCCACGCCGACCCCGAGGACCCGAGCCGGGTCATGCGCCCGAGCGCGCGGCAAGGCGAGGTCGCCGAGGCTGAGCGCGCGATCGCGGCGATGCAGGCCGAGGTGCTGCGCGCGCTGTCCGAGCGCCGCCGCCTGGCGGCGCTCGGCGAGGCGGTCGCGCGCATCAACCACGATCTCAGGAACATGCTGGCGGCGGGGCGGCTGATGAGCGAGCGGCTCGGCCGCTCTGAGGACCCGCTGGTGGCGCGGGTGCTGCCGAAGCTCGTGGCCTCGCTCGACCGCGCCTCGACGCTCTGCGAGAACACCCTCGCCTTCGGCCGCGCCGAGGAGCGCCCCCCCGAGCCGCGCACGGTGGTGCTGGACGCGCTCGTGCGCGAGGTGGTCGAGGGCCTCGGCCTGCCGGCCGACGAGGAGGCCGAAGCGGCGGGGCCGGTGCGCGTCCGCCTGCGCCTCGCCGAGACCGACGCCGTCGAGGCCGACCCCGAGCACCTCTACCGCATCCTGGCGAACCTCCTGCGCAACGCCGCCGAGGCGATCCGCGCGAGCGGCGCGCCGGGGTGGATCGAGGTGTCGGCCACCGAGGCGCGCGAGGCGACGCCCGGCCGCTCGGGGGGGCGCCCGCTCGTGGAGATCCGCGTCGCCGACACCGGCCCCGGCCTGCCGGCGCGCGCGCGCGAGCACCTGTTCCGCCCCTTCCGCGCGAGCGCGCGGCGAGGCGGCACCGGCCTCGGCCTCGCGATCGCCGCCGATCTCGCGCGCCTGCAGGGCGGCGCCCTCGCGCTCGCCGAGACCTCGACCGCGGGCACCGTCTTCGCCCTCACCCTACCCGCCGCCTCGCGCCGCGCGGGGAGGGAAACGATCCCGCGCCGTCCGGGCACGCCGGCCGCGCGTCCCTCCGGGGACGGCCCGGACGCGGCGTGACGCCTGCTTCGGCCGAGGCGGCCGGGAAAGACGCCCGGCCCTCTTGCAACGCCCGCACGCCCGCGATAGGTGCCCGCAGCACGCCGCGCCGCGGCCGCCTGCACCGGTAGCTCAGCTGGATAGAGCACCAGACTACGAATCTGGGGGTCGGGGGTTCGAATCCTCCCCGGTGCGCCATTCCGCTTTTCCCTGTTGATAACTCCCCTAACACGTTGAACGGTAACGTGGTTTTCGGGGTTCGAAGTCCGCGTTCACGGCAGTAGGCGATCCGCTCTGCGAAGGCCAGTCTGAGCACCATCCGCCGCAGGCTTAGCTGCCCGGAAGTCCAGAGTTTCCAGGGGCTTGCGAGGAAGCCGAGGGCGAGTTCGAACATCTCCTCGAAGGTATGCACCGGCTGGCCGGCATTCGTGGCCCGTTCGGTCAGCAACAGCTTCTCCCGCTCCAGCTTGGCGATGCGCTTCTCGTAAGCCGCGATCACGCTCTGGCTCTCGGCGTCCACGAGGCGATCCATCAGCCGGTCGATCTGGGTGTTGACCGTCGCCAGCTCCTTCTTCGTCGCCTTGGTGCGGTCCTCGACCTGCGCGGCTCGCTGCGCCCAGGCGCGCTTGAACATCAGGGCCGTGAGATCGAACAGCTTCTGCGAGGGCGTCAGGCTCCTGAGCACGCCTTCGAAGGCATCCTCGATCGCGTCGCGCCGGATCGATTTGCGGTGAGCCGTGCAGGCGCGGTTGAAGCAGAGATAGTACGGATGCTTCTTGCCGGTGTTGCTGGTGGACCAGCAGGCGGTCAGCGGCTGATCGCACTCGCCGCAGATCACGAAGCCGCGCAGCGGGAAGTCTTCGTTGAGATCGGTGCGGCATGGCGCCTTGGCGGCCCCCTGCATCCGCTCCTGAATGCGCTCGAAGGTCTCGAGGCTGATCAGGGCCTCGTGGTGGCCCTTCCTGAGGCTGACCTTCCAGTCGGGCGCTTCGACATAGCCGGCGTAGATCACCCGGCTCAGAAGCTCGGTGATGCGCTGGAAGCGGATCTGCCCGTTCGGCAGATCCTTCGGATAGGCGGGCTGGCTTTCGAGGAAGCGCTTGACCTCGGCCTGACTGTCGAAGCGGCCGTAGGCGTAGCCTTCCATCGCTTCCTGAATGATCGAGGCGATCGGCTCGTTGCGGACCAGCACCTTGCCTTGGCCGCTCTTGCGCTCGTAGCGGTAGCCGAGCGGCGGCTGGAAGCACCAGTAGCCGTTCATCAGCCGGCCGCGCATGCGGTTGACGGTCTGCTCGCCATTTTTCTGGCGCTGATGCTGCGCCACGCTCGCCAGCAGGTTCTCGACCAGAAGGGCGTCGCTATCCTCGCCGAACTCGATCGATGGGCTTTCCAGCTTGGCGCCGGCAGCCCCGAGCGAGGTGCGCAGTTCCAGATGGGCCTGAAGCCCGCGAGCGAGGCGGCTGATGTCATCGTCGAACCCGTCCGACGCAAACAATCATGGGGAACAGGGCGCATCGGGAACGTCCGTAGGCTCCGATCGGCACGGTGTCGCCAGGGGCCTCGAACCGAAGGAGGCGCCTCGCTTCGATGTCGGCCCCATCTGCCGAACCCGATACGCCGATCGGGCCCTCGCCACGCCCGAGGTCGCCCCATAGCCGCCTTCGGCTCTCCGTGCATGGCCCTGACGGAAGCGAGCCCGAGACGGCGGACGACGGCATCGCCCTGGCGCCGGCGGCTAACCGCGCGCCTTGTCGAGAAGCTCGATCAGTTCGAGGAACTTGGCGCGCTGCTCGGCCGGGTCGCCCGAGGCGACCGCGTCCTCGATGCAGTGCGCGGCGTGGTCGTCGATCACCAGCTTTTCGATGCCCTTGAGCGCGGCGCGGATCGCCGCCGTCTGCGTCAGGATGTCGACGCAGTAGCGATCCTCCTCGACCATGCGCCGGATGCCGCGGACCTGCCCTTCGAGGCGGCCGAGGCGTCTGAGGGCGGCGTCCTTGTTCTCCTTCATACTATCCTTAAAGCCGCCCGCGAGGGGACGTGTCGAGGGCGAGGGCGAGCGGTTGAATCGTCCCGTCGTTCGCCATACCCATAGGGGGTATTCCGAGGGTGGGCCGCAGGAGGGCATGGCGGCATCGGCTCGCCGCCGCAGGCGCGCTCGCCTTCGCCGACCGAGGAGGCCGATCATGGATGGCACCGACACCGTCGGACGCAGCGCCGGCACCGGCCGGAGCGACGCGCGCGTCCCGCCCGGCAGCGCCGGGACGGCCGTGCTCTACCGCATGGCCACCGACACCCATCTCTGTCCGTCCGGCCTGAAGTCGAAGAGCCTCTTGCGCCGGCGCGGCTACGCGCTCGACGACCGCCCGCTGACCAGCCGCGCCGAACAGGACGCCTTCAAGGCCGAGTACGGCGTCTCGACCACGCCGCAGGCCTTCATCGACGGCGAGCGGGTCGGCGGCTACGAGGATCTGAAGCGCCGCCTCGGCTACCGTGTGCGCGAGAAGGGCGAGACCACCTACGCCCCGGTGATCGCGATCTTCTCGGTCACCGCGCTGATGGCGCTCGCGGCGCAGTGGCAGCTCGCGCCCGACGCTGGCCCGCTGGCCGATCCGCTCGCCTCGGCGGCGTCGTGGCTGAAGTGGTTCGTCGCCTTCTCGATGTGCGCGCTCGCGATCCAGAAGCTGACGGACGTCGGCGGCTTCGTGAACGGCTTTCTCGGCTACGACCTGCTCGCGCGCGCCTGGGTGCCCTACGGCTATTTCTATCCTTTCGCCGAGGCCTGGGTGGGCATCGGCATGATCGCGCTGATCGGCACGGGCTCGACCCTGATCTGGCTGGTCGCGCCGGTCGGGATCGTGATCGGCGCGATCGGCGCCATCAGCGTGGTCAAGGCGGTCTACGTCGACCGGCGCGAGCTGACCTGCGCCTGCGTCGGCGGCGGCTCGAACGTGCCGCTCGGCGGCATCAGCCTCACCGAGAACCTGATGATGCTCGCCATGGGGGTCTGGATGCTCGCGACGCTAGCATGACCGGTCTCGGGTGGCGCGACAGGGCGGCGCTGGTCCGGGCTCGCGGGCATGAATACGATGGTCCTATGGTCCGGTGGTGGTTCGCTTTGCGCGCTGTCGTCCTGGTCGTCATGGCCTTCGCCGTGGCGGCGGGACAGCCTGGCGCGATGGCGCCGCTTGGCGGCGGCCACCATGCTCCGGCCGCATCGGTCGATGCGGACCCGGCGAGCGCGCATGCCGTGCATCACGGGGCGGCCACGCATCATGCCATGACGCACGATGCCGTCGAAGGCGATCCCGCCGAGCGCGCACCCGCCCATTCGGACTGCGGGAGCGGCGGCGCCTGCTGCCCCGCCGCCGAAGCCGCCACGCCCGTCCCGACGGTCGAGCGCCTCGCACGCCGGCTCGACCGTGCCCCGCCCGAGGCCGTCGACGCCTCCTCGCGCCCTCGTCTGCCCGACGACCGCCCGCCGCGCCGCGCCTGACCGCTCGTGAACGCGGCCGGCGGCCCGTGCGCCGTCGGCCTCCCGCGGACGGCCTTCGCGCCGTCCGCCCGGTCAGGCAGGACATCCCATGCGCGGACGATACGCGGCCCTCTCCCTCCTCGCGCTCGGCGCCGGCCTCGCTGGCGGCGTCTGGGCCGAACGCTTCCTCCTGAACCCGCCCGGCGAGGCCGGGGGCGGACCCGAGATCCTCTACTGGGTCGCGCCGATGGACCCGAACTTCCGCCGCGACGGCCCCGGCAAGTCGCCGATGGGCATGGACCTCGTGCCGGTCTACGAGGGCGAGGAGCCTGCCGGCGACCCGGCCGAGGTCCGCCTCACGGCGCACGAGATCAACGCCATCGGCGTGCGCACGGCGACCGCGCGCGTCGAGGACGTCGCCCGCCGGATCGAGACCGTGGGCTTCGTCGCCTACGACGAGCACGCGACGAGCCACGTCCACACCCGCGTCGAGGGCTGGATCGAGCGGCTGGCCGTGCGCGCGGTCGGCGATCCGGTCGCCGAGGGCGACCTCCTGTTCGAACTCTACGCCCCCGAGATCACCATCGCCTCCTCGGAGCTGATGCGGGCGCGCAACCCGCGCGACGCCGACATCGCGCGGCGCAAGCTCAGGAACTTCGGCGTCTCGCCCCGGCAGATCGACGAGATGGCGGACGACGACGCGCCGGCGCAGCACATCCGGGTCCACGCGCCGCAGGACGGCGTGGTGATCGCGCTCGACGCGGCGGACGGGATGTATCTCGAGCCCGACACGCGGGCGATGTCGCTCTCCGACCTCGCGAGCGTCTGGCTCGTGGTCGACGTGTTCGAGCGCGACATCGGCCGGCTGTCCAACGCGATGACGGTCGAGGCGCGCTTCGCGCCCCTGCCCGGCCGCGTGTTCGAGGGAACCATCGACTACGTCTACCCGGAGCTGGACCCGACGACGCGCACGCTGCCCGTGCGGCTGCGCTTCGACAACGACGAGGGGCTTCTGCGTCCCAACATGTACGGTTCGGTGACGCTGACGCCTTCCGAGAGCCGCGAGGCGCTGACGGTGCCCTCCGAGGCGGTGATCCGCACCGGGCGCGCCGAGCGCGTGGTGCTGAGGACGGGGACGGGCACCTTCGAGCCGCGTCTCGTCACCACCGGGCTCACAGGGGGCTTCGGCGCGGGCGGGCGCACCGAGATCGTGCAGGGCCTGGCGCCCGGCGACGTGGTGGTCTCCTCGGCGCAGTTCCTGATCGACAGCGAGAGCGCGCTGTCCGCGGGCATGACCCGCTTCGCGCCGACCGAGGCGGAGCCCGCACCGGGCCGCGGCGAGATCGTCGCCGTGGACGTCGAGCGGCGCCGGGTGACGATCGCCCACGACGCCATCGAGGCGATCGGCTGGCCGGCGATGACCACCGCCTTCACCGCGCAGGCGGACGTCGCGCTCGAGCGCCGCGCGTCCGGCGAGGCGGTGCGGTTCGCGCTGGTGCGTGGCTCGGACGGGCTGCTGTCACTTGCCACCCTCGGCCGCGACGATGGCATCGAGGCCACCGGGACCGGCGTCGTCCGTGCGGTGACGCCCGACGGCAAGCTCGACCTCGCCCACGACCCGATCCCGGCGCTCGGCTGGCCGGCGATGGAGATGGCGATGCCCGTCGCCGGCCTCGATCCCACGACCGTGCCGACCGGCGTGCCGGTCGCGTTCGACCTCGCCAAGGGCGAGGGCGGCACCTTCGTCATCGTCGGCGTGCGCGGGGCGGACGGCGAGGCAGTGGGCGAACCGGCAGCGGAGACGCCCGCCGCGCCGCCCCTCGTCGTGGACGGCACGATCGAAGCGGTGGACCCCGAGGCCCGCACCGCCCGCGTCGCGCACGGCCCCATCGCCGAGATCGGCATGCCGGGCATGACCATGGACTTCGCGCTGGCCGACGGCCTCGACCCGGCGGCGCTGCCGGTCGGGCGCGAGGCGACGCTCACCTTCGAGCGCCCCGGCGGGCTGACCATGGTGCTGGCCGGCGCCGAGGCCGCGCCCGAGGGCATGACCGTGGATGGCACCGTGAACGCGGTCGATGCGGCCGCACGCACCGCCAGCGTCACCCACGGGCCGCTCGCGGCGATCGGGATGCCGGGCATGACGATGGACTTCCCGCTGGCCGACGATCTCGACCCCGCCGCGATCGCGACCGGCGCGGCAACGGTCACGCTCATGAACGATCCCGAGCGCGGCCTGGTCCTGATCGCGGTCGAGCCGAAACCCGCGCCGATGAAGGTCGGCGCCACCGTCAACAGCGTCGATGCCGCCGCCGGCACGGCGAACGTCACGCACGGCGCCCTCGCCGCCATCGGCATGCCGGGCATGACCATGGACTTCCCGCTCGGCCCGGAGGTCGATCCGGCCGCGCTGCCGGTGGGCGAGCCGGTCGAGGTGCTGATCCGGCAGGGCGACGATCTCTCGCTGACCCTCGTCGGCCTCGCCGGGGAGGGCGCGGAATGATCCCGGCGCTGATCCGCTGGTCCATCGCCAACCGCCTGGTCGTGGTGGTGCTGGCCTTGGCTCTCGCCGCCGGCGGCCTCTGGGCCGCGCGCACGACGCCGGTGGACGCGATCCCCGACCTCTCGGACGTGCAGGTGATCGTGAAGACCCCGTATCCGGGGCAGGCGCCGCAGGTGGTCGAGGACCAGATCACCTATCCGATCGCCTCGGCGATGCTCGCGGTGCCGGGGGCGACGGACGTGCGCGGCTTCTCGTTCTTCGGCGACTCTTACGTCTACGTCGTGTTCGAGGACGGCACCGATCTCTACTGGGCGCGAAGCCGCGTGCTCGAATACCTGGCCCAGGTGCAGGCGCGGCTGCCCGACGGCGCGGCGCCGGAACTGGGGCCGGACGCGACCGGCGTCGGCTGGGTGTTCCAGTACGCGCTGATCGACCGCACGGGCGGACACGACCTCGCGCAGCTCCGCTCGCTCCAGGACTGGTGGCTGAAGTACGAGCTTCAGGCGGTCGAGGGCGTCTCGGAGGTCGCCACCATCGGCGGCATGGTGCGCCAGTACCAGGTGGTCGCAGACCCCGATCGCCTACGCGCCTTCGGCCTGACGCTGGCGCAAGTCCGCGAGGCGATCGTCGCGGCCAACCGCGAGACCGGCGGCAGCGTCGTCGAGATGGCCGAGGCCGAGTACATGGTCCGCGCGAAGGGCTACGTGGACGGGCTCGACGACCTCGCGAGCGCGCCGCTCGCGGTGAACGACCGCGGCGCCGCGCTGACGCTCGGCGACGTGGCCGAGATCCGCCTCGGCCCGGCCATGCGCCGCGGCGTGGGCGAACTCGACGGCGAGGGCGACGCGGTCGGCGGCGTCGTGGTCATGCGCTGGGGCGGCAACGCGCTCGCCACCATCGAGGCGGTCAAGGCGAAGCTGGAGGCGCTGCGCCCCGCGCTGCCGACGGGCGTCGAGATCGTCACCACCTACGACCGCTCCGGCGTGATCGAGCGGGCGATCGACACCCTCGCCGACAAGCTCGCCGAGGAGACCGTCGTGGTGATCCTCGTGATCGCGGCGTTCCTCATGCACCTGCGCTCGTCGCTCGTGATCGTGCTGTCGCTGCCGCTCGGCATCCTCGCCGCGCTGATCGTCATGCGGCTGCAAGGGGTGAACGCCAACATCATGTCCCTGGGCGGCATCGCCATCGCCATCGGCGCGATGGTGGACGCGGCCATCGTGATGATCGAGGCGATGCACCGGCGCATGGAAGAGGAACGGCTGACGCCGGAGAACCGCTGGCGCATCGTGCGCGAGACCGCCTCCGAGGTCGGCCCGGCGCTGTTCTATTCCCTCGCGATCATCACGGTGAGCTTCCTGCCCGTCTTCGTGCTGGAGGCGCAGGAGGGACGGCTGTTCAAGCCGCTCGCCTTCACCAAGACCTACGCCATGGCGGCCGCCTGCATCCTGTCGGTCACCCTCGTGCCGGTGCTGATGGGCTACTTCGTGCGCGGACGCATCGTGCCCGAGCGCAAGAACCCGCTCGCTCGGCTCTGCATCGCGCTCTACCGCCCCTTCCTCGACGCGGCCGTGGCCTGGCCGGGCGCGACGGTGCTGCTCGCCCTTGCCCTCGTCGCCTCGATGGCCTGGCCGCTCTCGAAGCTCGGCTCGGAGTTCATGCCCGCGCTCGACGAGGGCGATCTCCTCTACATGCCCTCGCTCGCGCCCGGCGTCTCGATCGGCAAGGCGCGCGAGGTGCTGCAGCAGACCGACCGGCTGATCGCGACGCTGCCGGAGGTCGAGAGCGTGCACGGCAAGCTCGGCCGCGCCGAGACCGCGACCGACCCCGCCCCGCTCACCATGATCGAGACCACGATCCGCCTGAAGCCGCGCGAGGACTGGCGCCCTGGCCTGACCATGGAGGATCTCCGCGACGAGCTGGACGCCCTCGTCCAGGTGCCGGGCGTCACCAACGTCTGGATCCAGCCGATCAGAAACCGCATCGACATGCTCGCCACTGGCATCAAGACGCCGGTCGGCGTGAAGGTCTCGGGACCGGACCTCGACGTGATCGGCCGGATCGCCATGGCGGTCGAGCGGGCGGTGGCCGGCATCCCCGGCACGGCGTCGGCCTACGCCGAGCGGCCCGTCGGCGGGCGCTATATCGAGGTGGACGTCGATCGCGCCGCCGCCGCGCGCCACATGATGTCGGTGGCCGACGTGCAGGACGTGGTGCGGACCGCGATCGGCGGCGCGACGGTGGCCGAGAGCGTCGAGGGGCTCGAGCGCTACCCCATCAACCTGCGCTATCCCCGCGACTGGCGCGACGGGCCGGAGGCGCTCGCGGACTTGCCCGTGGTCACGCCGTCCGGCGCGCACCTCCCCCTCGGCGCGCTCGCCGACATCCGCGTCGCCGACGGCCCCGGCATGATCCGCTCCGAGAACGCGCGCCCGACCGGCTTCGTGTTCGTCGACATCGCGGGGCGCGACCTCGGCGGCTACGTCGCCGAGGCGCGCGCCACCGTCGCCGAGACCGTCGCCCTGCCGCCCGGCTACTCGCTGAGCTGGTCGGGCCAGTACGAGTACGTCGAGCGGGTGCAAGAGCGGCTGGCGCTGGTGGCGCCGGCGACGATCCTTGTCATCACGCTGATGCTGTTCCTCGCCTTCGACCGCGTGACCGAGGTGGCGATCATCCTCGCCGCGCTGCCGGTGGCGCTCGCGGGCGGGGTCTGGTTCGTCTGGTATCTCGGTTTCGACGTCTCGGTCGCGGTGCTGGTCGGCCTCATCGCCCTCGCGGGCGTGGCGGTCGAGACGGCGATCGTGATGCTGCTCTATCTCAACCTCGCATGGGACAAGCGCGTGCGCCGCGCCGCTGCCGAGGGCCGACCGCTCGACCGCGACGACGTCGAGGAGGCGGTGTTCGAGGGCGCGAGCCTCAGGCTTCGCCCCAAGGTCATGACGGTGGCGACCATCTTCGCCGGCCTGATCCCGATCCTCATCGGCGAGGGCACCGGCTCGGAGGTGATGAGCCGCATCGCCGCGCCCATGGTCGGCGGCATGGTCACGGCGACGCTGCTCACGCTGTTCGTGATCCCGGCCGTCTTCACGCTCTGGAAGCGCCTGGGCCTCGCGCGCACCAACCGCGCGCTCGCCGAGGCGCCGCGTCCCCCTGCCGACCCGCTGCCGGCCGAATGATCGGCCGTCGGCCCCTGCGCAGCCCACAGGAGAGACCCATGCGCAAGACCTTCCTCCCCGTGCTCGTCGCCCTCGCCTTCGCCGCGCTGCCGGCACACGCCCAGTAGGGCGGCCACGGCGCCGGCGACCACGGCTCCATGGACCACTCGGGCATGACCGACGGCGTCCAGGCGGAGGCGACCGTCAACACCATCGACGGCGACACCGTGAACGTCACCCACGGCCCGATCCCGACGATCGGCTGGCCCGCCATGACCATGGACCTGAAGCTCCTCGACGGCGCCGAGGTCGGCGACGTCGCCGCCGGCGACGAGGCGACGATGACGCTGGAGCAGGGACCGGACGGGATGTACGCGATCAAGGCGCTCCAGCCGAAGGAGTGAGCCGGGCCGCCGGTGAACGGCGCGTCGCCACACGGCCATCCACGCCTCACGGGGGGCGGCCGTCACGGTCGCCCTGATCGCCGCGCAGGCCTCGTCGGGCGCGAGGCGTCCGTCGCCTTCGGGGCCGTCACCCTCGCCGTCATCGCCGGAGCCTGCCTCGGCCTCGCGGCGGTCGACGGACGGCGCCGCGCGCTCGTGGTGGAAGGCGCGGTCTGCGCGCTGTTCGCGGGCGCCGGGCTCGCCCGGTCGCCGCTGGTCATCCCCGCGGCGATCGTGCCCCACGGCGGATGGGACCTCCCGCACGGGTTCCGGGCCACCGGTGCCGACGTGCCGGGCTGATGCCCGCCGTTCCGCCTGGTGGGGGCCTTGGCCCTCGGCGGCGCCCTGCTCCTCCACGCGCTCTGACGGGAGCCCGACGGGCCCGACTGCCGCGCCTTCGGGGCCGAAGCCTCGCCGGCGCGGCGTGCCGGCACGTTCCGTCTGCTCGCCGCACGCGGTAGCCGATGCACGGTTCGTGCGCTCGATGAAGGACGACGCCCCATGACCGACCCGCTTCGCCGGCCGACGCGCCGGACGCTTCTCGCCGGCGCCGCCTCGGCCGCCCTTCTGCCCGCCGCGCGCGCGTTCGCGCAGGACCCCGCCTCCGGCGGGAGCGCGGCGCCCGCCGAGCGGCTGGTCGCGGGACCCACCTCGGTCCGGCTCGTGCCCGAGGGCCACCCCGAGACCGCGGTCTGGGCCTACGACGGCGCCGTGCCCGGGCCGGTGATCCGTATCCGGCGCGGCGAGCGGCTGCGGCGCGAGCTGGTCAACCGCCTCGACCAGCCCACCACCGTGCATTGGCACGGCATCCGGCTGCCGAACGCCATGGACGGCGTGCCGGGGATCAGCCAGCCCCCCGTCGCGCCGGGCGGGCGCTTCCTCTACGACTTCGTCGCCCCCGATCCGGGCACCTACTGGTATCACCCGCACGTCCGCTCCTGGGAGCAGGTGGCGCGCGGCCTCGCCGGCGCGCGGATCGTCGAGGAGGACGAGGCGCCGTCGGTCGACCGCGACGAGGTGCTGGTGCTCGACGACTGGCGCCTGACCGAGACGGCCGCCATCGCCGAGGGCTTCGAGAGCCTGCACGACCGCGCCCACGCCGGGCGGATCGGCAACTGGATCACCGTGAACGGCGAGGGGGAGCCGCGTCTGCCGGTGCGCCCGCACGAGCGGCTGCGCCTCAGGCTGATCAACGCCGCCACCGCGCGGGTCTTCCGCCTCGGCGTGCAGGGCCTCGCGGGCCGGATCGCCGCCCTCGACGGCCACGCCCTGGCCGGACCCGCGACGTTCGAGACCCTGACGCTCGCGCCCGCCCAGCGCGCCGATCTGATCGTGGACGTCACTGCCGAGGCGGGCGGGGAAGCGCTGCTGGTCTCCTTCGAACGCGACGGCGGCTTCGCGCTGGTGTCGCTGTCCGTCGAGGGCGAGGCACGGCGCGTGCCGCTCGCCGCGCCCGCCCCCCTCGAGCCCGGCACCGTGCCTCCGCTCGGCGATCTCGCCGCCGCGCGCCGCGCCCGGCTCGTGATGGAGGGCGGCGCCATGGGCGGGCTCGCGAGCGCGCGGCTCGGCGACGAGACGTTGACGCTTCGCGACCTCGCGGGCCGCGGCCGAGCCTGGGCCTTCAACGGCCGCGCCGACCCGCCCGAGACCCCGCTCCTCGAGGCGGGCCTCGGCGAGACGGTGCGGATCGCGCTCGTCAACCGCTCGCGCTGGGCGCACGCGATGCATCTGCACGGCCACCACTTCCGCGAGATCGGCGCGGACGACGCGATCGGGCCGCTGCGCGACACGCTGCTGATAGCGCCGAACGCCGAGACCGAGATCGCCTTCGTCGCCGACAACCCCGGCGACTGGCTGCTGCACTGCCACATGCTCGCCCACGCCGCGAGCGGCATGTCGACCTGGCTGCGCGTGGCGGTCTGAGGCGAGGACCAGCGGATCGGTCGCGGGTGGTCCGGTTCTGGCGCACCTCCGGCGGCCGGGCTGCGCCCGGTCCTCCCGCGGTGGCTGTCCTTCGCATCGGCACCGGTGATCGCCAGCCCATGACCCGGAGAGAGCGCCGATCCGAGCGGCTCGAGGTCGGATGGAGAGGCTTCGCTCGAACCGGTGGCCGTCGTGCCGCTGGCAGCCATGGCCTTCGCACGAGGCGTGACGGCGCTCCCTTTCGACCTTCATCACATCCGCCACACGAACGGCCACGAAGGGACGGACGAGACGATGGACGATCGGACGCTGCCGCGCAGTCCGGGGCTCGGCCCCTTGCTGTTCCTGCGCGGGATCGAGGAGGACGGGGTCTCCCTCGCGGTGGTCGCGGTCCGGCCGGAGGCCGGGGCCGACCCGGTGCTCGAGACCGAGCGCGGGACCGTGACGCCGGCTCTTCTCGCCCGGCGGGGCGGCCGGCGCCTGCTGGGTTACCGCTTCGTCCTGCCTGCCCGCGCGGACGCGCGCTACCGCTTCGACGGCGAGGACTACGCGGTGAGCGCCGACCTCGCGGGCGATCTGCGCCTCGCCTACGTCTCGTGCAACGGCAAGGAGAGAGGCGACACGGAGCGCGATCCGGCGGAGCGCAACGGCCTCTGGGCGCGCCTCGCCGAAGAGCACCGCCGGGCGCCGTTCCAGCTCCTGCTGCAGGGCGGCGATCAGGTCTACGCCGACGAGGTGGTCGAGGCGCACCCGCTCGTCGCGGCCTGGGCGCGCGGCGAAGGCTGGTCCGAGCCGCTGGACCTGGCGACGGCCGGGGCGGTGCGAGAGGCGCTCGCCGAGGCCTACCTCGCGCGCTACGAGACGATCTTCGCCCAGCCCGAGACCGCCTGGGTGATGGCGCGCGTGCCCTCGCTCGCCATGTGGGACGATCACGACATCGTGGACGGCTGGGGCTCGCTGCCCGCCGCGCAGCTCGACGCCCCCGTGGGCCGGGCGCTGTTCGAAGCGGCGCGCGAGGCCTTCCTCCTGTTCCAGTTCGGTGCCGCGCCCGACGCGCCGCCCGAGACCGTCGCCGACCGCACGGGCGCGAGCCTCGGCTGGCACGTCGCCCTTCCCGGTCTCGACATCGTCGCGCCCGACCTGCGCTCGGAGCGCCGTCCCGACCGCGTGCTCGGGCCGACCGGCTGGACGGCCTTCGAAGCCGTGCTCGCGGGCTGCGAGGCGGAGCGCGTGCTCGTGATGTCGAGCGTGCCGGCGCTCGGCCCGCGCCTCTCCCTGGTGGAGAAGGCGATGAACCTCCTGCCGGTCACCAACAAGTACGAGGACGACCTGCGCGACCAGTGGCAGAGCCGGAGGCACCGCGCGGAATGGCGCCGCCTCCTCCGTGGCCTGACCGCGCTCCACGACCGCGACGGGCGCGACGTGACGGTGCTCTCCGGCGAGATCCATCTCGCCACGCGCGCCACGCTGTCCGGCGGGCGCACGCCCCTTCATCAACTCGTCGCCTCGGGCATCGCCCACCCGCCGCCCCCGAAGGTCTTCGCCACCTGCCTCGGCGTGCTCGCCGCCTTCGGAGAAGCGCCGCTGCCCGAGCGTCCGATCCGGCTCGAGCCATAGCCCGGCCGATCGCGGATCTACACGGGCGAGCGCAACTATCTGGTGCTCGAACGCGAGGGCGGCAGATGGCGGGCGGCGTGGGAACTCGAAGAAAGCGGCCGCACGCCGGCGCTCGTGATCTGACGGTCCGTGCGGTCGCGATCGGGTTCCTCGACCCCCTCCCGGCGCGCCGCGCTTTCACGACCGGACCGGACAGACCATGGCGAAAGCGCCCGGACGGGCCCGATCGATCGCGCGAACCCACGCGCCGAGCCGGCGCCCGGACCACCCGCGACGGCTGCCAGTCGCGGCCGCGCCAACGCCAGGCAGGGCGTGATCCGATCGGGACGCTCCCGGTTCGGGCGCGTGCGGCCGGTCGATCTCACGCAGGACCGCGCAGGCGCGCGAGCCAGACCCCGCCGAACAGGATCAGCGTCGCGCCCGCCCAGGTCGCCGGACCCGGCGTCTCGCCGAAGGCCGCCCAGCCGAGCAGCGCGGCGAACACGATCGACGCGTAGCCCACCGGGCCGATCACCGCGGCATCGGCGAGGCGCAAGGCGCGGACGTTCAGGAACTGCCCGAGGATCGCGAGCGGGCCCATGAGCAGGAACACCGCGAGATCGCCCGCGCCGAGCCCGGCCGCCGAGACCGCCCAGAGCGTCGGACCGAACCAGAGGACGGCGGCGACGCCGTTGACGTGGGCGAGCACGCCGAGCGCGCCCTCGCGGCGCGCGAGCACCTTGATGGTCAGCGTCTCGAGCGCGATGAACACCGCACCGGCGAGCGCGTAGAGCGCGCCCTCGAGCCCGACCCGGTCGCTGCCGATACTGCCCGCCTCCAGCGGCAGACCGACGATCACCACGCCCGCCCCGGCGGCGCAGAGCAGCGCCGCGCCCCAGTGCGCGCGCGTCACCCGCTCGCCGAGGATCAGCGCGGCGAAGGCGACGACCAGAAGCCCCTTCACGAGCCCGATCGCCGTGGCGTCGGCGAGCGGCAGCAGGACGGCGGCCTGGAGGATGCAGCCGAGCCCGGCGGCGCCGAGGCATGCGCGCAGGAGGTGCAGCCCGGGTGTCGCGCTCCTCAGATCGGCGGGGCGCGTGCCCGTGACGGCCGTCGCCACCGCGACGGTGGCGAAGCCCGAGAGATAGCGCAGCCAGACGATCGCGATCATCGGGGCGGCGACGCCCGCGTGGACCTCGGCGAGGCGCGCGGCCGCGAAGATCGGCGCGAACAGCGCCACCGCCCCGAGCGCGAGCAGGACGCCGAGGGCGGCGCTCGGCACCGCGGGCGCGGCGACGGACGGGATCGGGGTCGGGGCGCTCACGGGCGGTCTCCTTGCGGCTCGCCCGGCGATAGAGCGCCGGGGCGCTATGCGGCGAGCCGCCGCCATGCCATACCTGCCATGCGTATCCGCATGGGGGCGAGGCGTGGCGAGCCACGGCGCGATGGACTGGGACGATCTGCGCCTTCTCGACGCCGCCGCGCGCACGAACTCGCTCACGGGCGCGGCGCGCTATCTCGGGCTCAGCCAGCCGCAGGCCAGCCGCCGGCTGCGCGCCTTCGAGAACCGCCTCGGCGCGCGCCTGTTCGATCGCACGCCACAAGGCCTGCGTCCGACGCGGGCGGGGCTCAGGCTGATCCCGCTCGCCGCCGAGATGCGCGCGGCGGCCGAGGCGGTCGAGCGCGTGCGCGCCGATCTCGCCGGCGACGGCCTCGGCGTGGTGCGCGTCTCGGTCGACGAGGTGCGCGCGCGCTTTCTGACCGACCACTGGCCGCCCTCGCCGCCCGGCTCGACGGCGTGTCGCTCTCGCTCATGGCAGAGCACGCGCACGCCGACCATCAGCGCCGCGAGACCGAGATCCAGATCCGCGCTTGCCTGCCAGAGACCGACACCCTGGTGGTGCGCGGTCTCGGGCGCATGGCCTACGCGGCATTCGGCGCGGCCGACTACGTCGCGCGCCATCCGGCGGCACGCTCGGCGGCGCGCTACGCCGACTGCGCCTGGGTGGGCCTCTCGCCCGAGCGCGCTTGGTTTCCCGAGCAGGGCCGCTGGCTCGCCGAGCGGCTCGGCCGCCCGCCGGCGCTCTACGTCAACGCGATGACCACGGCGTTCGACCTCGTGGTTCAGGGTGCGGGGCTCGCGCTCTTGCCGGCCTTCATGGGCGCGGCCGAGCCGCGCCTCGTCGCGCTGACGCGACCGATCGGGGCGCTCGCCACCGAGGAGCACCTGATCGTCCACCGCGACCTCTTGCGCGAGCCGGCGGTGCGTCGAGCCGTCAATGCGATCGCCGCGGTCTACCGTGCTGACCGGGCCCGCCTTCTCGGCACGGTGCCGGTCGCGCCGACGCCGGCACCCGCGCTCGTACGGCGCGCGTAGCGAGGGTCGGTGCCTGCGGTCGTGGCTCTCACGCGCGTCGCGCGATCGTGCCGCGTCCGGTCTCCCTGCCAGAGTTCGTGTTCGCCGTCATGGGTTAGCGGACCGGAGGTGTGAAGGGTTTCGGATGCCGCTGCGGGGTATTGAGGCTGCGCTGGGGGTGCCGGCGTCCGAAAGTCGCCAGGGGACGAACCCGCGGGACGCCTGGTCGGCGGGTCGAGGTCTATGGGGAAAGCGTCGTTCGCCGGGGCC
>JBHJHI010000060.1:0-64498 GCA_050330995.1 Paracoccaceae bacterium | reverse complement strand
GCCGATCACGAACAGCATCGCGGCCACGGTGAGATAGGCGCCGAGACCGACGCCGGCGATCGGTTCCATGGTCGGGTCTCCCTCAGATGCCGCGGCCGGGCTCGACGTCCTTCAGCTCCACGCTCTCCTCGCGGGTGCGGTAGATCTGGCGCAGCACGTCTTGGCGCTTGATCCCCTCGCGCGGGCGGAGCGTCAAGACGATCGCGCCGATCATGGCGACGAGCAGCACGAGGCCGGCGGTCTGGAACATGTAGAAGAAGCGGTCGTAGAGGATCAGCCCGAGCGCCTCGGCGTTGTTGACCCCCGCCGGGTCGGGAACAACCGCTTCGCGCGCGCCCGGCGCCGCGTCGGCGAAGGCCCAGTTGCCGATGACGAGGCCGAGTTCGACCAGCAGCACGATGCCGATCAGCGCACCGAGCGGCACGTTGGCGATGGCGCCCTGCTTCAGGGCGGCGAAGTCGACATCGAGCATCATCACCACGAACAGGAACAGGACCGCCACCGCGCCGACGTAGACGATCACGAGCAGCATGGCGATGAATTCGGCGCCGAGCAGCACCATTAGCCCGGCCGAGGAGAAGAAGGCGAGGATCAGCCAGAGCACCGAATGGACCGGGCTGCGGGCGGCGACCACGAACAGGCCGGAGACGACGGTGATGGTGGCCATGACGTAGAAGGCGATAGCGGTGATGGTCATCGGGTCACCTCGTGCTGCGGTAGCAGACCGGCGGCCCATGCCGCCTCGGCGAGAGTCTCGGTCCGCTCCTGAACCGGCCAGCGCACGAACGCAAGCGCCCAAGGCAGAACCGGCGGAACGACCGGCAGGCGGGCCAGGGGCGCCCACCCTGCCGAGAGGCCGGCGCGGCGGGCTATCGGCTAGCCGCCACGCCGAAGATCGAGGGCGTGGCGCGCGATCGCGACCGCCCATCCGAGCCAGCCATCGAGCAGGACCTCGTCGCCGCGACTGACGGTCATTCGCCCCTCGCTCGCGTCGCGACCGGCGGTCGCGTCGTCACCGATACGGCGCGTCCAGCTCGATGTTGCGCGCGATCTCGCGCTCCCAGCGCTCGCCGTTGTCGAGCAGCTTCTGCTTGTTGTAGTAAAGCTCCTCGCGCGTCTCGGTCGTGAACTCGAAGTTCGGGCCGAGCACGATGCTGTCGACCGGACAGCTTTCCTGGCAGAAGCCGCAGTAGATGCATTTGGTCGAATCGAGGTCGAAACGGCGGGTGCGGCGCGAGCCGTCCTCGCGCGGCTCGGCGTCGATGGTGATCGCCTGCGCCGGGCAGATCGCCTCGCAGAGCTTGCAGGCGATGCAGCGCTCCTCCCCGTTGGGGTAGCGGCGCAGCGCCAGCTCGCCCCGGAAGCGCGGGCTCAGCTTGCCCTTCTCGAAGGGGTAGTTGAGCGTCGCCTTCGGCTTGAACAGGTACTTGAAGCCGAGCTTGAAGCCCGCCCACATGTCGGCGAGCAGGAAGTAGCGCAGTGCGCGGTCGAACGGGATCGCAGCCATCGGATCACCCCTGAGCTGTCAGCCGGCGACGGTGTAGCGGGCGTAGCCCACCACGTCCGCGCGGGCGAGGATCGCGACGACGACCACCCAGGCGAGCGAGAACGGCAGGAACACCTTCCAGCCGAGCCGCATCAGCTGATCGTAGCGGTAGCGCGGCACCACCGCCTTCACCATCGCGAACAGGAAGAAGAAGAACACCATCTTCGCGGCCATCCAGAACACGCCGTCGGGCAGCCCGGGCACCGGCGAGAGCCAGCCGCCGAAGAACAGGATCGACGTCAGCGCGCACATGAGCAGGATGTTCATGTACTCGCCGATCATGAAGAGCAGGTAGGGCGTCGAGGAGTACTCGACCTGGTAGCCCGCCACCAGCTCCGACTCCGCCTCGGGCAGGTCGAAGGGCGGGCGGTTGGTCTCGGCCAGCGCCGAGACGAAGAACAGCACGACCATCGGCAGGTGCGGCAGCCAGTACCACGAGAAGAAGCCGTAGGCCCCGTCCTGCGCGCGCACGATCTCGGAGAGGTTGAGCGAGCCCGTCGAGATCAGCACGCCGATGATGATGAGACCGATCGACACCTCGTAGGAGACCATCTGCGCGGCCGAGCGAAGGCTACCCAGGAACGGATACTTCGAGTTCGAGGCCCAGCCGCCCATGATGATGCCGTAGACCCCGAGCGACGAGATCGCGAAGATGTAGAGGATGCCGACGTTCAGGTCCGAGACCACCCAGCCGTCGGCGAAGGGGATGACCGCCCAGCCGATCGCGGCGAGCACGAAGGTCAGCATCGGCGCGAGCAGGAACACGACCTTGTCGGCGCCCGACGGGACCACGATCTCCTTCAGCACGAACTTGCCGAAGTCGGCGAAGGACTGCAGCAGCCCGTAGGGACCGACCACGTTCGGCCCGCGGCGAAGCTGCACCGCCGCCCAGACCTTGCGGTCCATGTAGAGCAGGAACGCGAGGCTGGTCAGCACCAGCGACACCACCGTGAAGCATTGGAAGGCGATCGCGAGGAAGGTGCCGAAGGGGGTGGCGAAAAACTCGGTCATCGGTGCCTCTCCACAGCCCGCGTGCCGGGGCGGTCTTCCATATCTGCGGGACTTTGGAAAGGGCGCCCCCGCCGATCGACGGGGGCGCGGGGCGGCGTCATTCCGCCGCCATCGCCGTCTCGTCCCGCTTCTCGGCGCGCACGCGGGCGCATTCGGCCATCACCTCCGAGGCGCGCATCACCGGGTTGGCCATGAAGTGGTCGGCGACCGCGTAGGCGAAGGCCCGGTCCGAGACCTCGCCCGCGGCCCGGTGGGCCCGCCACTCGACCTCGGCGATCCCGTTCAGGCGCTGGAAGTGAGGATGCGCCTCGAACAGGTGGCGGCGCAGCGCCTCTAGGCTGTCGTAGGGAAGCTGCGCGCCGACCCGCGCCGAGAGCGCGCGCAGGATCGCCCAGTCCTCGCGCGCGTCGCCCGGCGGGAACGAGGCGCGCGCCGACATCTGCACGCGGCCCTCGGTGTTGACGAACAGACCCGTCTGCTCGGGATAGGCCGCGCCCGGCAGGATCACGTCGGCGCGGTGGGCGCCGCGGTCGCCGTGGTGGCCATGATAGACCACGAAGGCGCCGTCCGGCATGTCGATCTCGTCGGCGCCGAGGTTGTAGACCACCTTCGCGCCGTCGAGCGCGCCCGCGACCCCGCCCTCGTGGGCGAAGCCGACGTCCATCGCACCGACGCGGGCGGCCGCGGTGTGGAGCACCAGCATCCTCGCGCCGGTCTCCTCGCAGAGCGCCATGACCGAGGCCAGCACCGCCTCGCCGTCCTCGCGCCGGAGCGAGCCCTGACCGACGATCACCAGCGCCTCACCGGCCTCGGCGAGCTTCGAGGCGATCTGGCCGCGGCTCTCGCCGGCGAGCACCGAGGGGGCGTCGCCCAGTTCTATCGCGGGGTAGGTGAGATCGCTCTCCGGGCCGACGCGCGCGACGTCCGCGCCGTTGATCCAAGCCTTGCGAATGCGCGCGTTCAGCACCGGCGCCTCGTCGCGCGGGTTCGAGCCGACCAGCAGGATCGCGCCCGCCGTGTCGATGTCGGCGATGGCGGCGTTGCCGACGTAGGCCGAGCGGTTGCCCGCCGGCAGCCTCGCCCCGTCCTGGCGGCCGTCGTAGCGCCCGCCGAGGCCGTCCATCAGGCCCTTGAGCGCCCAGACGGCCTCGACCGGCGCGAGATCGCCGGCCACGGCCGCGACCGCACCGTCCGCGTCCCCGATGGCGGCGGCGACCGCCTTGAACGCCTCGTCCCAGGAGGCGGCCTTGAGCCGTCCCTCGCGGCGCACGAACGGGCGGTCGAGGCGCTGGCGGCGAAGGCCGTCCCAGACGTAGCGCGAGCGGTCGGCGAGCCACTCCTCGTTCACGCCGTCGTGGTTGCGCGGCAGGATGCGCATCACCTCGCGGCCCTTGGTGTCGATACGGATGTTGGAGCCGAGCGCGTCCATCACGTCGACCGAGCGGGTCTTGGTCAGCTCCCAGGGCCGCGCGGTGAAGGCGTAGGGCTTGTTGGTGAGCGCCCCCACCGGGCAGAGATCGACGATGTTGCCCTGCATCTCGGACGAGAGGCCGGCGCGGATCGTCTCGACCACGTAGCGCGTCGGGTCGTCCGCCTCGACGGCCGCGCCCTCGCCCGCGGCGTCCTCGGTCTCGAAGGTGGCCGAGTGGTAGGACACGATCTCGCTGTCCTCGCCGCGCCCGATCATGCCCATCTCGTTGACGCCGGCGACCTCGGTCATGAAGCGCACGCAGCGCGAGCAAGAGATGCAACGCGTCATGTGCGTCTCGACCAGCGGCCCGAGCGGCGGGTCGATCACCGCGCGCTTCGGCTCGCGATAGCGCGAGAAGTCGCCGCCGTAGGCCATCGCCTGGTCCTGCAGATCGCACTCGCCGCCCTGATCGCAGATCGGGCAGTCGAGGGGGTGGTTGATCAACAGGAACTCCATGACGCCTTCGCGGGCCTTCTTGACCATCGGCGTCTTGGTGCGGACCTCGGGCGGCTCGCCGTTGCGGCCGGGGCGCATGTCCTTGACCTGCATGGCGCACGACGCCACCGGCTTCGGCGGGCCGCCGACGACCTCGACGAGGCACATCCGGCAGTTGCCCGCGATCGAGAGCCGCTCATGATAGCAGAAGCGCGGGATCTCGACACCCGCTTCCTCGCAGGCCTGGATCAGCGTCAGCCGCGGATCGACCTCGTACTCATTGCCGTCGATGACGATCTTGCGAAGCTCGGTCATGTCTCGATCCTCGACCCCCGACGAAGGCGATTGGACGGGGGCGTCTAGACAGGGTCGGTCGGACAGCTG
This sequence comes from Paracoccaceae bacterium, assembly GCA_050330995.1. GTDB lineage: Bacteria > Pseudomonadota > Alphaproteobacteria > Rhodobacterales > Rhodobacteraceae > Thermohalobaculum. Next base: position 59,651 of record JBHJHI010000060.1, on the reverse strand, counting down.
GCCACGAAGCGCCAGGCGCGCTGCCCGTCGGGAAAGAACAGCTGCGCGTGCGGCGAGAGGACGAGCCGCTCGCTCGCGCACAGTTCGGGATAGGCCGCGAGCACCGCCGTGCGCGCGCCCTCCTGATCGGCGGTGCCGTCCTGGCTCACCGCCTGCACGACCCAGCCCTCCTCCTCGACCGGGCCGACCGCGTAGGTCGCCGGGCCGGCCGAGATCGGCGTCACCGCGCCCTCGAAGTAGATCGGGCGCAACTCCGGATCGCCCGCGCAGCCCGCGCGCGCGAAGCCCGCCGCTAGCATACAGATGGTGGTCGCCGCCCGTCTCGTCATGCCGTCACCTCGCCGCACCGCGCCTCTCGCCAGAGCCGGGCCTCCGGCAGGTCCTTCCAGCCGAAGGCGTGCTCGCTCGGACCATGCTCGCGCAGGCGCGCGAGGCGGTCGAGCCCTTCGGCGAGCGTGGGGCGGTGCCCGGCCGCCACCCACCACATCACGAAATGCGCCTCCGCGAGCGCCTCGAACCAGAGCGCCCGACGCTCGTAGAAGCGCTTGTGGACCGTGCCCCAGACGAAGGCCTCCAGCGCCTCGACGCTCTCCCAGACCGTCAGGTTCGAGATGAAGCGCGGATCGCCGTCGATCTTGTGCTCGGTGTTGCCGGGGCCCGCGTCGCCTTCGAGCATCCAGACGAAGCCCGGCATCCGCTTGCCCGCCGCGTTCACCCGGTCGACGTTGTCGATGAACTCGGCGACGCGCGGATCGCCGATCGGCGCGCGCAGCCGGCCGACGTTGAGCTGGGCAAGGTGGGTCGCGCTCATCCCGTGACGCTCCCCTGCCCGTCGATCTGCTCGGGGCAGAGCGCGAAGACCACCCAGACCTGCCGGTTCGAGCGGTGGAGCGTGCGCACCTCGCCCGCGTCGTCGCGCGCCATCTCGATCGAGGCGCCGTTCTCGCAGATGCCGCCTTCGGCCTGCACCGCGTTCGCGATGGCGAGAACCACCGGCTCGTAGCGCTCGTCGGCGTAGTTGACGCGCCGTCCCGGCACCGGCGCGCCGGCCTCGACGGAGATGGTCGGCCAGCCCTCCGCGGCCGCCTCGCCGGCGCCGCGGCGCACGGCGATCACGCTCTCGTCGATCAGCGCCACGTAGCGCACGTTCACGCGGAAGGGCATGCCGGCGTAGTCGACGAGGAAACGCGCGTCCTCGTGCTCGCCGGCCTCGACGCTCGCGGCGGCGCCCGCCTCGTCGGCGGCGGGCGAGCGCCCCGTCGGCGCCGGGCCGCTCGCGCAGCCGGCGAGCGCGAGCGCCGCCAGGCCCGTCGCGACGCTTCCGGGACCCCTCACTCCGCGGCCACCGCGTTCGGGCGGCCGGACTTCCGGGCGCGGATGCGCTCCTCGATCTCGCCCCTGAAGTGACGGATCAGGCCCTGGATCGGCCAGGCGGCAGCATCGCCGAGCGCGCAGATGGTGTGGCCCTCGATGCGGGTGGTGACGTCGAGCAGGGTGTCGATCTCCTCGATCTCGGCCTCGCCCTTGGCCATGCGCCCAAGCACGCGCATCATCCAGCCTGTGCCTTCGCGGCACGGCGTGCACTGCCCGCAGGACTCGTGCTTGTAGAACTCCGACAGGTTCCAGATCGCCTTCACCATGTCGACCGACTTGTCCATGATGATCACAGCGGCGGTGCCGAGGCCCGACTTGTTCTCGCGCAGCCAGTCGAAGTCCATGATGGCATCGTCGGCGAGCGACTTCGGGAGGCAGGGCACCGAGGAGCCCCCCGGGATCACGGCCTTGAGGTTGTCCCAGCCGCCGCGCACGCCGCCGCAGTGGCGGTCGATCAACTCGCGCAGCGGGATCGACATCTCCTCCTCGACCACGCACGGCCTGTTCACGTGCCCCGAGATCGCGAAGATCTTGGTGCCGGCGTTGTTCGGCCGGCCGATGCCGGCGAACCACGCGGCGCCGCGGCGCAGGATGGTGGGCACGACCGCGACCGACTCGACGTTGTTGACGGTGGTCGGGCAGCCGTAGAGCCCGACGCCGGCCGGGAACGGCGGCTTCAGCCGCGGCATGCCCTTCTTGCCCTCGAGGGATTCGATGAGGGCGGTCTCCTCGCCGCAGATGTAGGCGCCCGCGCCGTGGGTCAGGTAGAGATCGAAGTCCCAGCCCGACTTGGCCGCGTTCGGGCCCAGGAGACCGGCCTCGTAGCACTCGTCGATCGCGGCCTGCAGCGCCTCGCGCTCGCGGATGTACTCACCGCGGATGTAGATATAGCCCGCGTTCGCGCCCATGGCGAAGCCCGCGATCAGGCAGCCCTCGATCAGCGTGTGCGGATCGTGGCGCATGATCTCGCGGTCCTTGCACGTCCCCGGCTCGGACTCGTCGGCGTTGATCACCAGGTAGTGTGGCCGCCCGTCCGATTCCTTCGGCATGAACGACCACTTGAGCCCGGTCGGGAAGCCCGCGCCGCCACGACCGCGCAGGCCCGATTCCTTGACCTCGGCGACGATGCCCTCGCGGCCCTTCGCGATGAGATCGGCAGTGCCGTCCCAGTGCCCGCGCTTCCTCGCGCCGGCGAGGCTGCGCTCGTGCATGCCGTAGAGGTTGGTGAAGATACGATCCTTGTCGTCAAGCATGGCGGTCCTCACGCGTCCTCTTCGGGGCCGTCGGCCGGGCTCGGCGTCTCGCCCGCGACGATCGCCTTGGCCTGGCCGACCCAGTCGTCGCGGGTGATGCGCCCGGAGAAGCTCTCGATATGGGCGTCGACCCAATCGATCTCCTCGGGGCCCCAGGCGGCGATCTGGTCGAAATGGTAGATGCCGAGGCGGTTCAGCACCGTCTCGATCTTGGGGCCGACGCCCTTGAGGCGTCGCAGGTCGTCGGCGCCGCCCTCACGCGCCTCGTCGAGCCGCGCCGGCTCGCGGCCGACGCCCGAGGGGTTGGCGGCGGGATGGGCGGAGATGTCCTCGGCCTCGGCCTCCGGCTCGGGCGCGACCGAGCCGGTGTCGGGCCAAGCCTTGGCCTCGCCGGCACGACGGTCGGTCTCCTCGCCGACGCGCTCGAAGTCCTCGATCTGCACGTCGATGGCGTCGGGCTTCTGGGGCACGATCTCGGCGACGCCCACGTCGTAGAGCGGCTCGGTGCCGTCGATGCGCTTGACGGTGTCGCCGATCTGGCGCGCGATCGAGACCGAGGCGTTGGCCTCGTGCGCGGGCCGCTCGACCTTCAGCGTGGTCGCGCCGCCCTCCGGCTCGGAGGCGAAGCGGCCCTTGCGCGAGCCCGGCTCGGGCACCTCGCCGGCCGCGAGGCGGTCCAGAAGCTCGGTGAAGCTCTCGCGGTCGAGATCCTCGTAGTAGTCCTTGCCGATCAGCGCCATCGGCGCGTTCGCGCAGGCCCCGAGGCACTCGACCTCCTCCCAGGAGAACTTGCCGTCCTCCGAGCGCTGGAACGGGCGCTTGGCGATCTTCTCCTTGCAGACGGCGACGAGATCCTCCGAGCCGCAGAGCATGCACGAGAGCGTGCCGCAGACCTGGACGTGGGCGACCGAGCCCACGGGCGCGAGCTGGAACATGAAGTAGAAGGTCGCGACCTCGAGCGCGCGGATGCGCGGCATCCCGAGCATGTCGGCGACGTGCTCGATCGCGGGCCGCGACAGCCAGCCCTCCTGCTCCTGCGCGCGCCAGAGCAGCGCGATCACCGCCGAGGCCTCGCGGCCTTGCGGATACTTCGCCATCTGCTTCTGCGCCCACTCCTCGTTGGCGGGCGTGAAGGCGAAGTATTCGGGCTGTTCGGGATGAAGGCGTCGAAGCATCAGCGATCCACCTCGCCGAACACGATGTCCATCGAACCGAGGAGCGCCGAGACGTCGGCCAGCATGTGCCCCTTGCCGATGTGGTCCATCGCCTGGAGGTGCGCGTAGCCCGGCGCGCGCAGCTTGGCGCGGTACGGCTTGTTGGTGCCGTCCGAGACGAGATAGACGCCGAACTCGCCCTTCGGCGCCTCGACGGCGGCGTAGATCTCGCCCTCGGGCACGCGGAAGCCCTCGGTGTAGAGCTTGAAGTGGTGGATGAGGGCCTCCATCGAGGTCTTCATGTCGCCGCGCGTCGGCGGCGCGATCTTGCCGCGATGGATGAACGGCTCGCCCTGGGTCTCGCGCAGCTTGGCGCAGGCCTGACGGATGATCGCGGTACTCTCGCGCATCTCCTCCATGCGGCAGAGGTAGCGGTCGTAGCAGTCGCCGTTCTTGCCGACGGGGATGCGGAACTGGAAGTCGTTGTAGTTCTCGTAAGGCTGCGCGCGGCGGAGATCCCAGGCCCAGCCCGAGCCGCGGATCATCACGCCCGAGAAGCCGTGCGCCTGCGCGTCCTCGATCGAGACGACGCCGATGTCGACGTTGCGCTGCTTGAAGATGCGGTTGTCGGTCAGCAGCGTCTCCAGATCGTCGAGCACGCCGAGGAACGGGTCGCACCACGCCTCGATGTCGTTGATCAGCTCGGGCGGCAGGTCCTGGTGCACGCCGCCCGGACGGAAGTAGGCCGCGTGCAGCCGCGCGCCGCAGGCCCGCTCGTAGAAGCCCATCAGCTTCTCGCGCTCCTCGAAGCCCCAGAGCGGCGGGGTGAGGGCGCCCACGTCCATCGCCTGCGTGGTGACGTTCAGGAGATGCGAGAGGATGCGACCGATCTCGTTGTAGAGAACCCGGATGGTCTGGCCGCGACGCGGCACCTCGACGTCGGCCAGCCGCTCGATCGCGAGGCACCAGGCGTGCTCCTGGTTCATCGGCGCGACGTAGTCGAGGCGGTCGAAGTAGGGCAGGTTCTGGAGATACGTCCGGCTCTCCATCAGCTTCTCGGTGCCGCGGTGGAGAAGCCCGATGTGCGGGTCCACCCGCTCGACGATCTCGCCGTCGAGTTCGAGCACGAGGCGCAGCACGCCGTGCGCGGCCGGGTGCTGCGGGCCGAAGTTGATGTTGAAGTTGCGGATGCGGCTCTCGCCCTGGGCGGGCTCGATGGTCGGGGCGCCGTCAGCAGCCATTGAGTCTACCTCCGTGTTCGCTCAGGCACGCGGCGCGTCGCCCGGCCAGGGCCGGAAGGCGAGCACCAGAAGCAGCACCAGCGCGCCGAGCGGGATGATCGAGACGACCGCGAACCAGGGGGAGATCCCGGCCCGCGGCAGGATGCGCCAGAACGAGGTGATCGTGAGCGCGGCCACGACCACCAGGATGACGAGGTTCAAGGCTTCCATCGCGCTCAGTCCTTCGGCGCGCCGGGCAGGCTCGGCACCTTCTCGTCGCCGGGCAGCACGTAGGTCGCGCCCTCCCACGGCGACATGAACTCGAAGGCGCGGTATTCCTGCACGAGCTGCACCGGCTCGTAGACCACCCGCTTCTCGGTGTCGTCGTAGCGCACCTCGACGTAGCCGGTGGTCGGGAAGTCCTTGCGCAGCGGATGGCCGCGGAAGCCGTAGTCGGTCAGGATCCGGCGCAGGTCCGGGTGGCCCGCGAACAGCACGCCGAACATGTCGAACACCTCGCGCTCGAACCAGTCGGCGGTCGGGAACAGGTCGGTGATCGAGGGGATCGTCTCCTCCTCGCCGACCGGCACCTTGACGCGGATGCGCTGGTTCTGCTGCATCGACAGGAAGTGGTAGACGATCTCGAAGCGCCGCTCGCGCCCGGGCCAGTCCACCGCCGTGAGGTCGATCAGCGTGGTGAAGCGGCAGGCGGCGTTGTCGCGGAGGTAGCCCGCGAGCGCGCGGATGCCGCTGCGGGTCGCGAACACCGTCAGCTCGCCGTTGGCGATCCGCGTGTCGACCACCGCGTCGGCCTGGGCCGAGCGGATCAGCTCGGCGAGATCGGCGAGGGTGTCGGTCGCGTCCATGGTCGCTCTCCTCGGGGGGGATGGCCGAGCGGCGCGCCGCGGCGCGCCCTCTCTCGCAGAACGGCGCGCCGCCCGGGGCACGCCCGCGGGGTCTTCTCAGCGGACGATCGTGCCCTCGCGGCGGATCTTCCGCTGCAACTGCAGGATGCCGTAGAGCAGCGCCTCCGCCGTCGGCGGGCAGCCCGGCACGTAGATGTCGACGGGAATGACCCGATCGCAGCCGCGCACGACGCTGTAGCTGTAGTGGTAGTAGCCGCCGCCGTTGGCGCACGAGCCCATCGAGATGACGTAGCGCGGCTCCGGCATCTGGTCGTAGACCTTGCGGATCGCGGGCGCCATCTTGTTGGTCAGCGTGCCGGCGACGATCATGACGTCGGACTGGCGCGGGCTCGCGCGCGGGGCCACGCCGAAGCGCTCCATGTCGTAGCGCGGCATCGAGCCCTGCATCATCTCGACCGCGCAGCAGGCGAGGCCGAAGGTCATCCACATGAGCGAGCCGGTGCGCGCCCAGTTGATCAAGTCGTCGGCGGTAGTGAGCAGGAAGCCCTTGTCGGCCAGCTCGTTCGAGAGGCCCTTGGCGATCAGCTCGCGGTCGGCGCCGGCGGCGTAGTTCAGCGCCGGGTTGGCGAGGTTCTGCTCGCGGGCGTCGGTGTCAGGCGTCACTCCCATTCGAGCGCTCCCTTCTTCCATTCGTAGGCGAAGCCGACGGTCAGCACGGCGAGGAACAGCAACATCGACCAGAACGCCGGGTCCGAGAGCCCGCCGAACGCCACGGCCCAGGGGAACAGGAAGGCGATTTCCAGGTCGAAGATGATGAACAGGATCGAGACGAGGTAGAAGCGCACGTCGAACTTCATGCGCGCGTCGTCGAAGGCGTTGAAGCCGCACTCGTAGGCCGACAGCTTCTCGCTGTCCGGATTGCGATAGGCGAGCACCCAGGCCGCCGCCATCAGCAGAAGGCCGATGCCGATGGCGATGCCGAGGAAGATCACGATCGGCAGGTATTCGATCAGCAGCTCGGACATGCCCGTCCTTTCCAGCGGCGGCGCCACCGGGCGGGCGCGCCTGCGTGCCAGTCACCTACGGCGCGTCCCCCCGGGGGTCAACGCGACCGTGCGCGTCGCGTGACAGTATTACGCAAGACCGTGAAACGCCACGCCCGGACCAACGGCCAGGGGCGCGGACGGGTTGCCGGCCGGGGCGCAGGAGTCGCGGCTATCGGGGGAGAAGGACCGACGTGGCGCGGTTGACGGGACTCGAACCCGCGACCCCCGGCGTGACAGGCCGGTACTCTAACCAGCTGAGCTACAACCGCTCGCGACGTCGGGCCGTTCGGGGCTTGCGTGGATGGCGCGGTTGACGGGGCTCGAACCCGCGACCCCCGGCGTGACAGGCCGGTACTCTAACCAACTGAGCTACAACCGCATCCACATACCGCTCCAGCGGCGTGCGCGGTGACATAGGCGAGCGCGTCCCGACCCGTCAAGGCTCGATTGACCGCTGTGCCGGTTCGAGCGCCCCGACGGGGCCGGGCGCCGCCGGCGCGAGGCCCGCGCCCTGCCCGGTAAGACGGCGCGCGCGCCCCTCGTCGGCGGCCGGCGGGACGGCGCACTCCGCGGCGGAAGGCCCGGCGAGCGATCCCCCGGCGACGCAGCCGCGACCGGCGGGACGCCGAGCGGACTGCCGCGCCCTCACACGGCGGGACCGACCATCCAGACCAGCACGACGGGCTCGTACACATGCGCCCGCGCCGGTCCCGGCCAACGGAAGGAGGGCGGCATGGGCATCAGCAGAGCCTCGGCCATCGGCGCCAGGGCCTTCGCCTCCTCGAAGCTCCACGCCCGGACGAAGCCGGCCCGCGGGCGCTCGGGCCTCTGCCCCTCTCTCGGTTCGGCGAAAGCGTAGACGAGCATCGACGCGACCTCCTGGCCATCCCCGAAGCGCCGTTCGGCCCGGTCGGCCCGGGTCCGGCGCTCCGGCTTGTTCCACGCGTTCTCGCGATGTCAGAGCGTTCCGCTCGGGCTGGAAGACGCTCTGGGCGTATATGAACCAGTGCGTCCCGGAGCCCCATCTTGTTTCAAACAAACCGCATAATGACGCTTGATCGAATTTCATTCCTATCGATCGGCAAGCGCTCGTGGGAGCCGTCCGCTCCTTCGCTCGTCGTCCCGAACAGTCGATGGGGGATGTTGCCGCAGACCTCGCGGAACAGGAGCGGGGGTGCGATGGAGGAAACCTTCGTCGGTGTCGGCGTCACCTAGAGTTCGGAACGGGCGCCGAGATAGCCGTCCCAGGCGAACCAGTAGGCGACATGGCCGGCGACGCGGGGCAGCCGCTCGCCGTCCGGGCCGACGAGCGCGTCCTCCGTCATCCGCCAGGTCGCGCCCTGCCAGAGGAGCGTGTCCGCGTCGCCTGCCCGGAAATCGCGCCCGCGGCTCTCGTAGGCGCGCACGCTGCGCTCGGCCGCGTCGCCGACGAGGACGAGTTCGAGATCGCCGAGCCGGTCGTTGATCACCCGCCCGCCCTCGAACGCCGAGAGCGGCCACGCCTTCGCGCCCCCGAAGCGGCGGACGCCGAAGACGTAATCCTTCGCCGCGAGGCTCTGGTCGTCGAAGACGGCCGGGAACATCAGATCGGGGCTCGCGAAGTAGTCGCGATAGACGACACCGGCGCCGTAGTCGCGCGTATGGCCGGTGTCGAGCGAGAGCACGCGCGTCGACGGGTTCCGCCTGCGCCACGTACCCCAGTGCTCGATGGCCACGGGACGCTGGCGCAGTTCGATGCCGCTGTCGGCGAGCGGCCCGACGACCGGCCGGCCGGTGAACTGGTTCCAGAGCGAATGGGTCTGTCGGTCGTACATCAGCTTGTTCGAGCGGTAGAGAAAGCCCGACGAGCCGAACACGAAGGGCTCGGGACGTCCCGGCACGACCGTCTCGAACAGGATGCCCGAGCCGCAGAGCGTGCAGTAGGCGAGGGCCAGCGGCACGCCGCCGATGGTGTCGTTGAACATCTCGTGCCAGCCCATGACGCGCAGCGGATAGGCGCGCGCGTCGCCGTCGATCGAGACGCCGAAGACCGGGTCCTCGTCGCGCAGGTAGCCGGCCTCGCCCGCGCCGATCAGCGCGGGGTCGTCGAGCGAGGGGATGCCGTCCTTGCGCACGCCGCCCCAGACGATCTCCTCGAGCCGGATGCCCATGCGCTCGGGGCGCAGGTCGCGCGGGTGCAGGAACGGCTCGAAGTTCGGGTCGATCGACAGATAGACCGCGCGCTTGAGATCGACGAAGGACGCCCGCGGCGCGATCTCGGGGTGGCGCTGCTGCCAGAGCATCCAGTCGAACCAGTCGCGTCGGCCGCTCTCGCCGGTCAGCCGCTGGAGAGCGGCCACGATCGCGCCGCGATCGTCGCGGTTCCAGCGAAGGGCGAAAATCAGCGAGGGGACGATATCGCTTCGGCGGTAGGCCGAGATCGCGTCGAGCGCCGCCTCCCGTCGCGGTCCGGCCTCGAAGATCAGGTCGAAGAGCGCTTGGTCGATCTCGTTCCCGTCGGCGCGAAGGACGGCGGGCAAGGCGCCGCAGGCGACGCCCGCGGCGATGATCTGGCGACGGTCGATGGTCATGGCGGCTCCGTCGATGGCGGCTCGGGAGGAAGACTGCTCGGCCGGGCGATCACGCACAACGCACGCCTTCGTCAGTGGCGCCGTCGGTGCGGTCCGAGCCGCCGGACCGGGACCGCCGCCCCTGGCGCGCGGATATCGGCGAAGACGCGACCGTCGGGGCGCTCCGCCCCCCGAAGGAGACAGCGACAGTCGAAGGCCTCCTGTGCCCAAGGACGACGCGTATCGACGAGCGACGAGCGACGAGCGACGAGCGACGAGCGACGAGCGACGAGCGACGAGCGCATGGTGGACGGGCTCGGCGGTGCAAGGGTCTTCGAGCGACGACGAGGTCGTCTGTGGTCACGTGTCCGGCCGCTCGTGCGCGGCGCACGGCCGCTGGCCTTGGTGAAGTTCGCGGACTGGCTCCCTGCAGAGCCCATCGCGCTCGATCGCGCCGTCGCTCCTCGGGTCTTGCCGATCTCCGACCTCGACCGGTTCGTCGCCCCCTCTCGGCACCACGGCCCCCTACGCGCCGCCTCGGCGCCGCCGCGCAGGGTCTCGGACCGGGTCAGCTCGACGCGGTGGGGCTGGCCTCGCATCGGCACGGCCCGGACAATGGGCGCCATCCTCTCGGCGAGCGCCACCGCCGCGAGCGTCGCACGCTTGCGCTCGAGCAGCCGCTTCGGTCATCCACCGAGAGCGTCGGCCTAGCGGGTCCCGACGCCGAGGTGTTCGACGCCCTCGCCGCCACGCGCGTCGAGATCGGCGGGGGCAACACGGCGCCCTTCTTCGGCAGCGGCATCGCTCGGCGCCTCGCGCCACGCCGCATCCTGCGCGCCGAGGGGCGCTGCCACGCCTTCGACGGCGGGGACGCGATCGCCAATGTCCCGAAGAGCGCCGCGGCCGGTCCGGATGCCATGCGGTGCCGTCTCCGCGTCGGCGCGCCCTCGCGGCCGGCGCGAGGCTCAGAGCCGCGCGCTCAGGTCCTTGATCTCGTGGTTGAGAATGCGGTCGTTCTCGCCGTAGTCGACCGCGCAGTCGATGACGTGCACGCCCGACGCCGAGAGGCAGCGATCCAGCAGGGCGCCCAGGTCCTCGACGCGCTCGACGCGGTGGCCCGTCGCGCCGTAACTCGCGGCATAGGCGACGAAGTCGGGGTTGCCCAGGGCGAGACCGTAGTCGCGAAAGCCCATGTCGGCCTGTTTCCAGCGGATCATGCCGTAGGCGTTGTCGTTCAGGATCAGCACCGTGAGATCGAGGCCGAGGCGCACCGCGGTCTCCAGCTCCTGGCTGTTCATCATGAAGCCGCCGACGCCGACCACCGCGAGCAAGCGGCGTCCGGGGTGGACGAGGCGCGCGGCCATGGCCGAGGGCAGCCCCGCGCCCATCGAGGCGAGGGCGTTGTCGCAGATCAGCGTGTTCGAGCGATGCGCGAGGTAGTTGCGCGCGAACCAGATCTTGTAGATGCCGTTGTCGAGGCAGACGATGCCGTCGGACGGCATCGCCCGGCGCACCTCGGCGACCACGCGCTGGGGGTAGACCGGGAAGCGCGCGTCGTCCGCCCCCTCCGTGATGTGGGCGTCGTGCGCGGCCTTGACCGCCTTCATGCGCGCGAGGTCCCAGTCGCAGGCGGTGTCGCTCAGCCCGTTCTTGATCCGCCAGACCGCGTTGGCGATGTCGCCGACCACCTCTAGCCCCGGAAAGTAGACCGGGTCGATCTCGGCGGGGCGGAAGCTGACGTGGACCACCTCCGGCCCGCCGGGCTGCATGATGAACGGCGGCTTCTCGATCACGTCGTGGCCGACGTTGACGATGAGATCCGCCGCCTCGATCGCGCGGTGGACGAAGTCGCCCGACGACAGCGCCGCGCAGCCCATGAACAGCGCGCTGCGCTCGTCGACCACGCCCTTGCCGAGCTGCGTGGTCACGAACGGCACGCCGCAGCGCTCGACGAGGCGCGTCAGCATCTTCGAGCAGAGCTTGCGGTTGGCGCCCGCGCCGATCACCAGGAGGGGCGTGCGCGCCGAGCGGATACGCTCGACCGCGGCCGCGATCGCCTTGTCCTCGGCGATGGGGCGGCGAGTGTAGCTCGGCGCTATGGGGCGCGCCTCGGTGGTCTCGCGCGCGACGTCCTCCGGCAGCTCCAGGTGCGTCGCGCCCGGCTTCTCCTCCTCGGCGAGCCGCACCGCCTCGCGCACCCGGCTCGCGACGTTGTCGGCCGAGACGAGCTGGTGAGTGTACTTGGTGATCGGCGCCATCATGTCGACGACGTCGAGGATCTGGAAGCGCCCCTGCTTCGAGCGCTTCACCGGCTTCTGGCCGGTCACCATCAGCATCGGCATGCCGCCGAGCGTGGCGTAGGCGGCGGCGGTGACGAGGTTGGTCGCCCCCGGCCCGAGCGTCGAGAGCGCGACGGCCGCCTTGCCGGTGAAGCGCCCGACGGTGGCGGCCATGAAGCCCGCCGCCTGCTCGTGGCGCGTGACCACGAGGGTGATGCGCGAGCCCGCGAGGCTGTCGAGCAGGTCGAGGTTCTCCTCGCCCGGCACGCCGAAGACGTAGGCGATGCCCTCGTTCTCGAGCGCGGCGACGAACAGGTCGGAAGCCTTGGTCATGATCCGTCCCTTCCCGCGGCGATGGATGGCGGCCGCGTCGTTCCCGGCGAGGCGCGCCTCGTCTCCCGTCCGGGGCCGCTCCGCCCACGCCGGACATCGACCACAAGACGCGCTCGGGCGGTGCTTCGGTTCACCGATCCGGCAGGTCGAGTGCGAAAGCGTGGATCGGCTCCGAGCCGTGACCCTCGGCCGGAAGGTTCGTAAGCCTTCGTCGGTGTCGAACGGACCCGCCCCGCCGAGGAAGCCCGGTCAGCGCCGATCGGGGTGGACTGCCCCCCGAGGCCGAGCACCGTCACGCGACGGACTGGACCGGGGCCGGGCGGCTGATTGCCTCGAAGCGCATCGGGCCGAGATGGCTTAGCGCGGAGTGCAGGCGGGTCTCGTCGTAGACCTCGTCGATGAAGCGGGGCGGATCGGCGGCGACGTCCTCGAAGGTCTCGTGGTCCATCACGCGGACCGCCTCGACCTCCAGGCTCCCGGCGGCGGCGTTGTCGCAGGGGTCGGCCCGCCCGCTCATGGAGCCGACAGCGCCGTGACCCTTCGATAGCCGTCGATGGGACGTCCCGCCGGAGGCGGGGTCCGGCGGAAAGGACGCGTCCTGGCCGCCACGCTCGGAATGGAGGACGCAGCCTGGCAAGGGGCGGCGGTTCGCGATCGCTGCCTTCAGCAAGGCGGCGACGAGGCGCGCGTCGATCTTGCGGTCAAGCGCGTAGCCGACGACGCGCCTGGACCGGGCGCCCATGATCACCGCGAGACAGGCGAAGCCGGTAGCCGAGCCGACGAAGGCGATGTCCGAGATCCATAGTCGATCGGGTCCGTGCACTTCGAAGTCTTCGGCGAGGTTCGGATAGATCGGCCCGCCGTCAGGGGCGCCGTCGAGGTCGCGATGGCTCCTGTCAGCGCCCCGGAGCGGCCGGCCCGCGTCGGCGCCCCCGACGGCGGTCCCGTCGTGACGATCAGGCGGTGCCCCCGGGCCGTCGGGCGTCGCGGCGGCGTTGGCGAGGGAGATCGAGACGCGCGCGTCCTCAGTCGCTGCCGTAGGCCTTGCCGCCACTGTAGGCTTTACCGCCGCTGTAGGCCTTGCCTCCGCTATAGGCTTTGCCGCCGCTGTAAGCCTTGCCGCCGCTATAGGTGGCGCCATCACCGTGCGCCCCCTCACGTGCGAGTTCGGCGTCCAGGAGGATCTGCTCGAGAGGGCCGGTCGAAGGGTCGAAGCGGATGGAGAAGTCGCCCTTGTCGTATCCCCAGACGTGGATGTCCGGCGCGAACGTCCAGTTGCGGGCCTCGACACCAGTGACCTCGACGCCCCGACCGTCCTCGACCGCCCGCTCCACCGGATCGCCGCCTCCGTGGACCAGGAAGATCTGCGGGCGCGCCAGGTCGTACAGGCTGCCCTCGAACGCGAAGCAGTAGATCCGGGCGAGGCGCGGCGCGGCATCCGCGTCTTCCTCGCCCGACGCCGCGAGCTGGCGGTCGAGGAAACCGTTCGCCCCGAGCCGGGCCGACCGGCTCCCGCCGGGGTCCAGTCTCAGATCGGAGAGCTCGCGCCCGAAGAGCAGGATGCGCGACAGGCCCAGCAGACTTTCGGTCATCCTTCGAAGCCTCGCGCGATGGGGCGACGGATCGTCGGCCGCGGGGGGACCATAGCCCCGGAGGGGAACGCCATCAACGCTTCTTCCCTCGCGGCAGCGTCACCCGCCCCGGGCGAGGGCCATGCGCACGCGATAGGGCATGCACCGCCGTCCCGCGGCGGGGCCGATCCGGCGAGGCACTTCGGTCCTCGGCGAGAAGGCGTGGCTGTCCGACGCCGGCGGCGCAAGGCGAGGGCCGGCCTCGACGAGGCCGATCCCGCGACGCGCCATGGCCCCGGCGATGATCCGCCGGTAACGCCCCCCGCTGAGCCCCGCATCGGCGCGCACCATCGCGTCGCGGACGGCGGCGTAGGAGGGGACCGCGGCGAGGTCGGTCCAGGCGCGCGCGAGCAGCGCGCCCATGCGGTCGCGCGCGGCGACGAGCGCGGCGGCGAAGCCCTGCGGATCGTCGGCGAAGGCCTCGTCGAAGAGCGGCTGTAGGACCGCCTCGTAGTCGGGCTCGTGCTCGAGACGGTCGGAGAGGTCCTCGATCGCCCCCGCCAGCAGCCCCCGGTCGAGCAGCGCCTCGTGGAAGAGATCGACCCAGATGTCGAACAGGGCGGCGGTGAGCGGTTCGGAGAGGTCGTGCTCGCTCGTCCAGCCACGCTCGAAGTCCCAGAGCGTGCTCCGGTTCGAGGCGAGACGGAGCTGCTCGAACGCAGAGATCTCGCCGAAGCGGTTCAGCCTGTTGAACGAGTAGAGATTGCCCCGGCTCGCGGCGAGAAGGCCGTCGAGCGCCGTCTCGAAGTGCAGGAGCGCGACGAGGGAGACCATGTCCGCAGCCGATTCGTGAAAGCCGAAGTGCTCGCCGTCCGCCACGGCGACGTCCGGCAGGCCGACGACGCTGTAGACGAGGAGGTGGCCGAGCTCGTGGGCGATCACGTCGAAGCTGAGCGCGAAGTCGAGGAAGCGCCCGCCCTCGTGGCGGTAGGCGCCGAGTTCGATCGAGCCGTAGCCCGCGAGCGCGTTGTCGAGGCCCTCCAGGAGGACGACCTCGAGCCGGTCGTACGCGCGCTCGAAGTGGAAGGGGATGCGCCGCGCGAAGTAGCCTTCCCAGACGTCGAGCGCGAAGCGCACGCAGCCGTAGGCGTGCGCCCGGGCGAAGGCGCGCCCGCGCGGGTCGAGATGGTCGAAATGCCCCGCCCCGTCCGGCTCGGCCGGCGGGCGCGCCGCCCCCTGCCACGGCGGGCGGTGGTGCGCCACGCGCCCGGCGCGATCGCGGTGGAAGCCGTAGGGGAGGCGCTTGCCGACGGGATCGACGACGTAGATCCGATCGTCCGCCGGGCCGGGCCCCACCGTGCCGGCCGGCGGCGAGAGCCGGACGACCTCCGGCCGGGTCGCGGGCGCGCTGCCCGGATACTGCGGGAAGAGCGCGACGCGGGTGCCGGCGTCGCGCTCCGGCGGAGTGGTCCCGAGGCGCATCCCCCGTCTCCCGTGTTCGCGGCGCGGACGCTCGGTCATCGCTCTTCGTCCGGCGCGGCGCCACCGCCCTCCAGGCGCCGGAACAGGAATTCGGCCGCGATGAGCGCGTCGCACGCCTCGGCGTCGGGCAGGCCGAGACGGACGTGCAGCGCGGCGGCGTCCTCATCGGGGCGCTCGGAGAGGACGCTCTCCGAGAACCAGCCGCGCAGGATCGAGCGCGGCGGCAGCGGGGGCAGCCGCCCGCCGCCCGCCCGGCGCGCGGCCTCCAGCGCCTCGCGCTTGGCGCCGGCGCGCCCGGCGAGGCGGGGATACGCGCCCGAGAGGCGCCGCTCGTCGAGCATCGCCCCGTCGAGCGCGCGCCCCGCGTCCCGCGCCCGCGCCTCGACCGCGACCTCGCCCGTCAGGAGACGACGCAGACCCGCCTCCCCGAGATCGTTTCGCGAGAGCCAGTCGTCGAGCGCGCGGCGCGAGCCGAGCCCGCGCGCCGCGCGCAGGGCGCCGAGCGCGCGCGACAGCGACGCGTCGTCGGGGACCGCGCCGCGCGCGGGGGCGGTCGCGAGGTGGCGCGCCAGGGCGAGGCGCTCGAGCCGTCGGTACGCGACGGGTTCGAGGCGCAGCTCGTCGAGGACGCCGGCCGCGGCGTCGCGCTCCGCCTCTCGGGCGGCGTCCCGCGCGACACACCAGGCGTGGGCCTTGTCCCACATCACGCTCCACTCGAAGGCGAACTCCGGCGCCGGGCGGTCGGCCTCGGCGAGCATCGCGCGGAGCATCGCGACCGCGTCGCGCTTCTTCTGGTCGATGCGCCCCCCGTCGAGCCAGGCGCCGAGCGCGTCACGGACGCGCGGCGAGAGCAGGCGCTCGGCCGCGTCGAGCACGCCCGCCCACGACCGCTCGGGGTAGAAGGTCGCCTTGAGCGCGTCCGCGAGGCAGCGTGCCTCGTCGGCGTCGAGGACGCCCGACGCGCCGGCACCGGCGAGGCTCGCGCGGATGTTCACCATGGGCACGGAAAGGGGCGGGTAGCCGAGGGCGCCGGGGCCGTGGACCAGGGCGACCTCGTCGTCGTCCTCCAGCCGGCCGTCGCGGAAGGCCTCGAAGACCTCGCCGCAGCCGCGCATGCCGAAGCGGTGCAGCTCCGCCGCACGCAGCGCGCCCATGCTGGCCGCCCCGAACACCTGGACGCCCTGCCGGATCGCCCAGAGGATCTCCTTGTGCCAGACCGAGGCGGCGCCCCCGAAGTAGCCGTCGATCACGCCGATCCGGCGGTGGCCCTCGCGCACCGCGCACGCGACGTCGCCCATCGCGGCCGGAGGGCGGACCTCGAACGCGCCGATCGCGCGGATCTCGCCGGCGGCGATCGTCGGGCCGGCGAACACGACCGGGCTCATGCGTCCGCCCGCGCGAGGGCGCGCGCGCCCGGCGCGTAGTCCGCGTGGTCGTCCGGCCCTTCGAGCCCCGTCACCACGAGGCGCGCGACGGGGAGGCCGATCTCGGGCTTCGTCAGATCGACGCACACGACCCGCTCGACGCCGACGCCGGCCAGGCGTTCGAGCACGGCGTCGAGCTCCTCCTCGAAGGTCTCCGCGCCGGGCCCGGACGGGGCGGGCACGACGCGCCTGCGCCCGCCGTCCGGCAGCGCCATGAGACGGCGCGCCCGCTCGGTCTTCTCGGTGCGGGCCTCGGCCGCGTACTCTCCGGGCAGGAGATCGTCGCGCGCGCCGGCGATATAGGTCAGCCGCACCTGCGCGGCCTCGGTGATCGCCCGCGCCAGGGCGATCGCGGCATCGGGATGGCAGCCGGCTCCGGCCCCGGAGTGCCCGCTCGCCGACAGCTCGTCGACGATCAGGCAGTAGTAGGCCGGCAGGCCGACGTCGCTCGCGACGTCCCAGGCGGCGACGGCCATGCGCGCGTCGCGCAGCCGGCGCAGCAGCATCGCGCAGTCGGGGCAGGCGACGGCGTCGAGATCGACCCGCGTGGCGGCGATCGCGCGCTCGGAGCGCGCGTTCCAGAGGGTCAGCGCGTCGCGCTCGATCACCTCGGCGAGACCGTGCGCGATCGCCTCGGCGAGGTGGTTGCCCGAGGCGAGGCCGTTGGAGCTGGCGACGAGGCAGCCGCTCGCGCCCACGGGCGGGAGCGTGTAGTCCGTATGCACCGTCTCGAACGGCACCCAGCACGCGCACCCGTGCATCAGGTCGCGTCCCTCGACCCAGAGCAGACGCCGGGCCGGGTCGATCCGGGTGCCGCTCAGCCGCGGCAGGGCCGCGAGGGGCACGCGCTGCCCGGGCGCGGCCACCTCGTCCTCGCGCGCGAGGCGCAGCGGCAGCGCGGCGGTCTCGGCATGGAAGCCCTCGATCGCCTCCATCACGCCGGAGGCCCTCGCCGCGTCGAGATCGAGGCCCTTGCCCTGAGCCACGGCGAGCGAGCGCGCGTTCGGCCGGATCACGGCGACGACCGGGATCCCGATCCGGTCGAGACCGGTGACGTTCGCGACCCTCGTGACGCCGACGTCCCTGAGGATCGGCCGGACCCGCTCGAGGGTGCGCGCCGGAGCGACGGCACGGTGCGTGCCGCGCCGGAAGCGCTTGGGCGTGCGCGAGAGCCCGCTCGCGGGGGAGGAGGTTTCGGACACGCGCCCCTCGTTCCGACCGGGCCGGCAGCCTCTCCGGCGGCGCCCCCGCCGCTCGCGGGGGCCGTGCCGGCATGGTTACCCGCGCCGGCGACCGGGGACAACAGAGCGGGAGGCGAGCGGCACGCCGGTCCGGGCGCCCCTCAAGCGTCCTCCTCGGCGAGCG
Organism: Paracoccaceae bacterium; assembly: GCA_050330995.1. Taxonomy (GTDB): domain Bacteria; phylum Pseudomonadota; class Alphaproteobacteria; order Rhodobacterales; family Rhodobacteraceae; genus Thermohalobaculum. The sequence goes on along the minus strand of JBHJHI010000060.1, from coordinate 41,735 downwards.
CGCGCAGCCGGGACTGGTCGCGCACCAGAAGCCCGCGGCTGCGGCGCTGGATCACGCCGCTGCGGTGCAGCTCGCGCAGATAGGCGTTGGCGGTCTGGCGCGAGACCTGCGCCAGCTGCGCGAGGGTGTTGTCCGTCAGACGGATGTCGATCGTCACGTCCTCGTCGACCCGCCGCCCGTGCTGCTCGACGAGCTTGAGCACGGCCGAGGCGACGCGCGGCTTGGCCGCGTACAGCGCGTGCTCGCCGAGATCGCTCATGTTGCGCACGCGCTCGGTCGCGAGCGTCGTCATCGCCTCGACGCAGGCCCGGCTGCGTCCGAGCATGGTCAGGAAGGGCACGCGGCCGAGGGTCAGGAAGCGGCACGGCGTGTGCGCGATCGCCGTGGCCGAGCGTTCGCCGTTGCCGAGAAGCGCGATCTCCCCGAAGACGTCGCCCGACTTGAGGACGCGCAGCAGCCGGGTCGTGCCGGAGCGGCCGTGCAGCGCGACATGCACCTGGCCGGTGACGATCAGGTAGAGCTGCTCGCCCGGATCGCCGCGTTGGAACAGCACGGCCTCGGCGGCGCAGGCGCTCGGCGTGAGCGCTGTCGCGATCTCCGCCTTCTCCGACGCGGACAGCGACGAGAAGGCGGGGCAGCGGGCGACCATGGTGCGACGGATGTCGCGATCGAGCTTCCCGAGAACCTCAGTCATCGTTCTATCTCCGGCAACTTCGCCGCCATCCCCTCGGGCGCGGCCGGTGGTTCCTGGACGGGCGGGACGAGGACGGGGCGGCCGGGCTCCTCCCCGAAGCGACCGTCGGGCGATCGATCCCGGCCCCTCCCCCCGCGCGGCGCCGGCACGGGGCGGATCGTGCGAAAGCGCGCGTGCGGAGCGCACGCCACGACGGCGGCGACATAGCCGGCCACGGGGACGAACCAGCGGCAGGCCCAGCGGCACGCGTCGGGCTCGGGCGCGACGAGAACGCGCGCCTCCCCGTCCTCGCGCTCGGCGGTGGCGAGATCGGCCGGAGAGCGGCTCAGGCCCTCGCCCGTGGCCTTCAGGAGAGCCTCCCGAAGCACCCACTTGCGCAGGAAGCGCGCCGAGCGCTCCCCGGCGGGCAGCGCCGCGATCTCGGCGCGCTCGCCGGGGGAGAGGCAGCGATCGGCCAGCCCCTCGACCCGCTCGACCGGGCGCAGGGCCTCGACGTCGACGCCGACCTCGACCCCGTGCGCGAGCGCGACGATCGCCAGATCGGCCGAATGGGTCAGGTTGAAGCGGAGCGTCGTCGACGGCGCGGCGACGCGCGGCTTGCCGCGCGCGTCGCGACCGAGCGCCACGGCCGCCGGGACCGTTCCGAGCGCCCGCGCCAGCGTCGCGCGCAGGTGCGCGTGGGTGCGGCGGTAGCGCGTCCGGTCTCGCGCCGCGACGAAGCGCCGGGCGCGGGCGCGCTCCTCGTCGGAGAGGCCGTCCCCGTCGGGAACGTCGAGGCGCAGATCGGCGACGTGAAGCTCGACGTCGCAGGACGCCGCGTCGGCGAAGGCATGCGGTCGGTACGGCATCGGACCTTCGCCTCCCCCACGTGACCGCGAACGGTCCCTCGTCCTTCCCGACCGGCTGCGCTAGGCTCTCCTCGATGGGGCGCAGGCTACCGGGGAAGGGGGCCTGGGGAAGTGACCTTCTTCACAGAGCCGCCGCCGCCGCGTCGCGTCGCGCAGCCGATCGCGCGCGACGTGGTGCGGGTGGTCGCCGACAACGGCGGCCCGATGACCTGCCACGGCACGAACACCTACGTCCACGACACCGGCGCGGGCACGGTCGTCATCGATCCGGGGCCGGCGGACGACGCGCACCTCGCCGCGGTGCGGCACGCGGCGGGCGCGCGGGTCGAGGCGATCGTCCTGACGCACCGCCACCGCGACCACGCCGACGGCGCGCCGGCGCTCGCGCGCGAGACCGGCGCGCCGCTCGTGGCCGCCGAGTGGGCGGCCGGCGGGCTCGTCGTCGACCGCCTCGTCGCCGAGGGCGACCGGGTCGCGGGGCTCGAGGTTCTCGCCACGCCGGGGCACGCGCCCGATCACGTCTGCCTCGCCACCCCCGGGGGAGCGCTCTTCACCGGCGATCACCTCATGGCCTGGGCGCCGAGCGCCGTCGCGAGCCCCGACGGCGACGCGGCCGCCTACGTCCGGGCGCTCGAACGGCTGCGGCGGCGTCCGGAGACGCTCTACCTGCCTGGCCACGGCCCGCCGCTCATGCGCCCGCGCGTGCTGATCGACACCCTCCTCGCCATGCGCGCCGAGCGCGAGGCGGCGATCGTCGAGGCGGTGGCCCGCCGGCCGGGCGAGGACGCCGGGGCGATCGCGCGCGCGCTCTATCCCCGGACGGAGGGCGACGCGGCGGCGCAGGCGCGCCGCCACCTCGACCCCTACCTCGTCAAGCTCGTCGACGAGGGCGCCCTCCTGCGCCGCGCCGAACGCTTCTACCCGACCTGAACGCCGGCCCGGCGCGGACGTCCGTCGGGCGCGGCGCTCCCTGCCGGACGCGTGCGCCGGCGGCGGACGCATTCGAGCGCGCCCTGTCGGCCAGCCGACAGTGCCGCACCGCGTTCGCGCATAGGTTGTCCTCAGCAAGCAAAGAAGAGGGCACGACCTATGCAGGATCCTATTGCGATCGTAGGAGTCGGCTGCCGCCTGCCCGGCAACGTCGATTCACCCGATAAATATTGGAGCCTGATCCGCAGCGGTCGGGACGGCATCGGAGAGATTCCCTCCAAAAGGCTGGATATTTCACGTTTTTACGATGAAGATCGCAGTGCTCCCGGAAAGATATACGTCAAGAATGGTGGATTCATCGATCAGGACATCGATGCGTTCGACAGTCTGGCCTTCGGCATCTCGCCTCGGGAGGCGGCCGTTCTCGACCCACAGCAGCGTCTTCTCCTGGAAGTCGCCTGGGAGGCGATCGAGGACGCGGGGGTTTCGCTCGGCGACTTGGCCGGCTCGGAGACCGGCGTGTTCGTCGGCGGCTTCATGGTGGACGGGCTGCTGACGCAGTTCGGCCCCCAGAACCGCGACGCCATCGGCAGCCATACCGCGGTCAGCTCGACGCTCGCCATCCTCTCGAACCGGATCTCGCACGCCTTCGACCTGCGCGGGCCGAGCTTCACCGTCGACACCGCCTGCTCCTCCTCGCTCGTGGCGGTCCACCTCGCCTGCGAGGCGATCCGGCGCGGCGAGTGCGCCGTCGCGCTCTGCGGCGGCGTCAACGTCATCTTCCGGCCCGAGCCGCTGGTCGCGATGTGCAAGGGCGGCTTCCTTGCCGCCGACGGCCGCTCCAAGAGCTTCGACGCGCGCGCCGACGGCTACGGCCGTGGCGAGGGGGCGGGCGTCGTCGTGCTCAAGCCGCTCGCGGACGCGCTGCGCGACGGGGACCGCGTCTACGCCGTGCTCCGCGGCAGCGGGGTCAACCAGGACGGCCGGACCGACGGCATCACCGTGCCCAACGCCGAGGCCCAGCGCGTGCTGATCGAGCGGGTCTGCGCCGGCGCCGGCATCGCGCCCGGCGACGTCGACTACGTCGAGGCGCACGGCACCGGCACCGCGCTCGGCGATCCGCTCGAAGCGCGCGCCCTCGGCGAGACCGTCGGCGCGGGCCGCGGCGAGCGCCCCTGCCCCATCGGCTCGGTCAAGGCGAACATCGGCCACCTGGAGGCGGCCGCGGGCATCGCCGGGCTCCTGAAGACGGCGCTCTGCCTGCACAACGCCACCGTGCCGCCGCTCGCGAACCTGGAGACGCCCAACCCCGCCATCCCCTTCGAGACGCTCGGCCTGCGCCTGCCGCGCGCGCCGGAGCCGCTCGGCGACGGGCGGCGCCCGGCGCTCGCGAGCGTCAACTCGTTCGGCTACGGCGGGACCAACGCCCACGTCGTGCTCGCCCAGCACGCGCTGGCGCGGCGCGAGAGCGCCCCGGAGGACGCCGCCGCCCCCGCCGTCCACGCGCTCGCCCTGTCGGCGCGGAGCGAGACGGCGCTGCGCGCCCTCGCCGGACGCTTCGCCGAGCGCCTCTCGACGTCGGCGCCCGAGGAGGCGGCGGGGCTCTGCCGTGCCGCGGCGGTCCGGCGCCATCACCACGAGCAGCGCCTCGTGGTGGTCGACGAGGACCCGCGCGCCCTCGCCGGGACGCTGGAGCGCTTCGCCGCGGGCGGCGGCGCGGCGGGCACGATAAGCGCCACCGCGAGCGCCGAGCGCGCCCGGCCGGTCCTCGTGTTCACCGGCATGGGTCCGCAGTGGTGGGGCATGGGCCGCCGGCTGCTCGCCGACCATCCCGTCGCGCGCGCCTTCGCCGAGGAGGCGGACGCGCTGTTCCGCGCCGAGGCCGGCTGGTCGGTGCTCGCGGAGATGGGCCGCGACGAGGCGACTTCGCGCATGGCCCGCACGGCCGTCGCGCAGCCGGCCAACTTCGTCCTCCAGGGCGCGCTGCACGCGCTCGTGACCTCCTGGGGCGTCGAGCCGGCGGCGATCGTCGGCCACAGCGTCGGCGAGGTGGCCGCGGCCCACGCGGCCGGCGTGCTGAGCCTGGAGGACGCGGTGCGCGTGTCCTTCCACCGCAGCCGCATCCAGCAGAAGGCGGCCGGCCAGGGCGCGATGCTCGCGGCCGGCATGGCCGAGACCGAGATCCTGCCGCTGGTCTATCGCCACCACGGCGACGTCGCGATCGCGGCGGTGAACGGTCCGTCGAGCGTCACCCTGGCCGGCGAGACGGAGGCGCTGCGCGAGATCGCCGGCGAACTCGATCTCGCCGGGGCGTTCAACCGCTGGCTGACGGTCGAGGTGGCCTACCACAGCGGGTTCATGGAGCCGCTGAAGCCCGAGCTGCGCGAGGCGCTCGCCGGGCTCGCGCCGGGCGCCGCGACGCTGCCGCTCTACTCGACCGTGCGCGGCGCCCTCGCGCAGCCCGGCGACTACGACGCCGAGTACTGGTGCGACAACATCCGCGAGCCGGTCTACTTCGCCCCGGCCGTCGACGCCCTGATCGACGCCGGGCACCGCGCCTTCGTCGAGGTCGGCCCCCATCCGGTGCTCTCCAGCGCCCTCCGGCAGTGCCTGGAGGCGCGCGGCGTCGAGGGTCTCTCCGTCGCGACCCTCAGACGCGGGCGCGACGAGGCGGTCTCGCTCCTGGAGGCGGCGGGCCGGCTGTACGCGCACGGCGCGCGGATCGACTGGCGCCGCGTCCTGCCCGGCGACGACACGGCGGCGTCGCTGCCCACCTACCCGTTCCAGCGCGAGCGGCTCTGGAGCGAGACCGAGAGCGGGCTGCGCGACCGGCTCGGCGACCCGGGGGCCCACCCCCTGCTGGGCACGCGCACGGACGCGCCGGCGCCCGCCTGGTCGAGCGCGCCGAGCCGGGCCGCCCTGCCCTGGCTCGCCGACCACGAGGTCGAGGGGCTGCGCGTGATGCCGGGCGCGGCCTACGTGGAGATCGGCCTCGCCCTCGACGAGACGCTGACGCGCTCGGCGCGCTCGGAGCTGCGCGACGTGACGTTCAGCCAGGCGCTCGTCCACGGCGGCGGCGCGGCGCCCGTGCTCGCGACCACCTACGACGAGGCGACGCGCACCTTCTCGATCGCGAGCCGGCGCGCGGCCGGGGAGCCCTGGATCGTCCACGCCCGCGGCACCCGCGCGTCGCTGCCCTTCGCGCCGCGCCGCGCCCCGGCGCGGGAGACGGTGATGGCGCGCTGCCCGCTCCGGCGCACCCAGGCCGAGCACCTCATCGACATGGCCGCGCGCGGGCTCGGCTACGCCCACGCCTTCCAGACCGTGCGCGAGCTGTGGCTCGGCCACGAGCGCGGGCGGGCGGGCGGCGAGGCGCTGGCCCGGATCGAGGTCCTCCCGGACGTCGCGCCGACGCTCGATCGCTACCGCCTGCACCCGAGCCTGCTCGACGGCGCCTTCCAGACGCTGCTCGCCGCCTCGACCGACGCCGGCGGGGGCGAGATCTTCGTCCCCGTCGCGATCGCCTCGATCCGGCTGCACGAGCCCGCGCGGGGGGCGCTCTGGTGCCATGCCCGCTGCCTGCGCCGCACCGCCGAGACGCTCGAAGGCGAGCTGACGCTCTCCGACGGGGAGGGCCGCGTTGTCGCCGAGGCGAGCGGCGTCGTGGCGCGGGCGCTGACGCGCGACGCGACCGACGCCGACACCGCGCTCGACGCGTGCCTCTACGAGTTCGCCTTCCCCGCGGCTTCCGAGACCGGATCGGAGGCGGCGTCCGAGACGCCGGCGGCGCGGACCGCCGTCCTCTGCGCCGACGCGGCCTTCGGCGTCGAGCTGGCCCGGGCGCTCGGGAGCGACGACCGGCCCGCGCGGCGCATCGACCCCGGCGCCCGCGCGTCGCGGGAGACGCTGGCCCGGCTGATCGCCGAGGCGGGCGCCGAGGCCCCTCTGGAGCGCCTGGTGCTCGCGGCACGCGGGGGCGGACAGACGACCGCGGAGGACGCGATCGGCCTGTCGCGCCTCGGCGACACGCTGGAGGCGCTCCAGGCGGCGCTCGACGCCGCGCCGGACGCGGAGGTGGTGGTGGTGACCCGACAGGCGCTCGCCGCGCCGGGCGCCGACCCCGTCGACCCGACGGCGGCGGCGCTGGTCGGCCTCGCGCGGACCGCGCTCAACGAGCACGCCGACCGGCGCCTGCGGATGATCGACACGTCCGCCCGGACCGGCACGGCCGCCATCGCGCGCGAGATCGCGCGCCCCTCGACGGAGGACACGATCGTCCTGGACGCGGACCGGCGCTTCGCTTGCCGCCTGGAGCGTCGCGAGGCCGCCGCCCTGCACGCACGCGCCGAGAGGACGCCTCCCGCCGCCCACGAGATCGAGTGCGGCGTGCGCGCGGTCGTCGACGGACGTCACGTCCTCGGCACGGTCACGGCCCGCGGCGCCGGGGTCGAGACCCTCGCGCCGGGCGACGCGGTGCTGGTGCGGTGCCCCGCCGACGATCCGGCGCCCCTCTTCGTCAACGTCGAGGCGCACGACGCGGTGGCCTTGCCGCGCGCCGAGCGCGTCTTCGCCGACCCCCGTCTCCTGCCGATGGCGATCGCGCGCCACGCGCTCGACGCGATCGGCCGGGTCCGCCCCGGCGACGGCGTGGTCGTCGATCTCGGCGACGGCGCCCTCGCGCGCGCCGCGGTGGACGGGGCCCTCGCGCTCTCGGCCCGCCCCCTCGTCCTGTCGCACGATCCCGAGGCGCCCTGCTGGGCGGGGAGCCCGGCGGAGCGCCTCGACCGCGGCCGGCTCGACGTCCTCGAGACGCTCGACGCGCGGCTCGGCGAGGCCCGCGCCCGGGTCGTGCTCACCCGCGACGGCACCGAGTTCCGCGACGGGCTCGCCAGGCGGCTGGGCGCGCTCGGGCGGCTCGTCGAGATCGACGGCGACGACGCCCGGCGCGAGCCCGCGCGCCTCGGCCGCAACCGCCTCGGCGTCAGGCTCGACACCCCGGCCCTGCTCGGCGAGGCGCCGGCCGAGTTCGAGCGCCTCGTCGACACGCTGGCCACGCGCAAGCCCCGCGCGTCCGGGCAGGACGGGACCATCCTGCGCCGCGACGGCGCGGCGCTCACGCCGGCCGCGCTCGCCCGGAGCGCGCCGCACGCCTTCGACGCCGCCGGCACCTACCTGATCACGGGCGGTCTCGGCGGGCTCGGCCTGCGCCTCGCGCGCTGGCTGGTCGACCGCGGCGTCCGGCGCCTCGCGCTGATGGGCCGGCGCGCGCCGACCACCGAGGCCGCCGTCGCGGCGATCGGCGCGCTGGAGGCCGCGGGCGCTTCGGTGCGGATCGTCCTCGGCGACGTCGCCCGGCACGAGGACGTCGAGCGCGTCGTCGCCGAGATCGGGTCGGGCGGCGAGCGCCTGCGCGGCGTCTTCCACGCGGCCGGCGTGCTCGACGACGCGCCCTTCGCCTCGACGACGCGCGATCAGCTCGCCACGGTCGCGCGGCCGAAGGCGCAGGGCGCGTGGAACCTGCACCTCGCGACCTGCGGGCTCGACCTCACCTGCTTCGTGATGGTGTCGTCGCTCGCCTCGCTGGTCGGCAGCCCCGGCCAGGCGGCCTACGTGGCGGCGAACGGCTACCTCGACGCGCTCGCGCACCGCCGGCGCTGGTTCGGCTTGCCCGCCGTCAGCGTCAACCTCGGCGCGCTCGCCGAGGTCGGCATGGCCGCGCGCCACGAGGGGGTCGGCTACTATCTGAGCCGGGTCGGCGTCGGCAGCATCGCGCCCGACTTCCTGGTCGACGCGCTCGACCGGATCCTGCTCTGGAACCCGCCGCAGATCGGCCTCGCGCCGATGGACTGGCGCCTCTGGGGACGGACCTACCCCGCCTGGGCCGCCTCGTCGCGCTATCGCCACCTCGTGCCGGCCGACGCGGACGGGGGCGCGGACGAGGGCGGCGACGCGGCGGCCCTGCGCCGGCTGCCCGCGGCCGAGCGTCCGGTCGCGATCGAGCGGCTGCTGACGACGCTGCTCGCGCCCATCCTGCGCCTCGACCCCGCCCGGCTCGATCCGACCGTCTCGCTCCTCGGCCTCGGGCTCGACTCGCTCATGGCCATCGAGTGCCAGACGGCGATCCAGCGCGAGACCGGGATGCGCGTGGCCACCCTAGTCCTGCTCCGAGGCGACAGCCTCCGGGTGATCGCGCGCGATCTCTCGCGCGCCTTAGACGCGGAGGCCGGGACGCCGGACGCCCCGGCGCACGACGGGACGGGGCGCGGCGGGAGCGCGCCCGTGCCACCCGCCACCGCCCGCCACCGGCGCGACGCGCCCGCCGCAGAACTCGCGACGCTCGATGCCGAGGGAGCCGCCTGATGACCGACGTCCTCCATCCGCCCCTGCGCCCTCGCGCCGAGGTCGCGCCCGCGCGGGCCGAGTGCCGCGCGGGACCCGCGCCCGACGAGGCCGCGAGGCCGCTCTCGGCCGGGCAGAAAGCGCTCTGGTTCCTCCACCGCAGCGCGCCCGACAGCCCCGCCTACAACGTCGCGTTCACCGCGCGGCTGCGGGGCGGGACCGACGCGGGCGCGCTGGAGCGCGCGGCGCAGCGCCTGGTCGCGCGCCATCCGCAGCTGAGCGTGGTCTTCGAGACGCCCGACGGCGCGCCGGCGCAGCGCGTCCGCCGCCGCACGGGGCCGCTGCTGCGCCGCGTCGACGCGGCCGGTCTCGACGCGGCGGGCCTGCACGAAGCCGTCGCCGCGGCCCACGCCGCGCCGTTCGACCTCCGCCACGGCCCGCTCCTGCGTCTGACGCTGTTCTCGCGCGGCGCGGCGGACCACGTCCTGCTGCTGAGCGCGCACCACATCGTCCTCGACGGCTGGTCGCTCTGGATCGCGATCGACGAGCTCGGCGCGCTCTACGCGGCGGAGACGGCCGGGGAGGCGGCGTCGCTCCCGGCCCCGGCGGGCGACTACGCGGCGCACGTCGAGGCCGAGCGGGCCCGCCTCGCCGGCCCCGAGGGCGAGCGGCTCTGGCGGTTCTGGCGCGAGCGGCTCGCGGACGCGACGGCGGTGCTCGACCTGCCGACCGACCGGCCGCGCCCGCCGGAGCGGCGCCTGCGGGGCGACGCGGTACGCGTCGAGCTGGATCGCGGCCTCTGCGCCGCCCTCAAGGCGCTCGCGCGACGCCTCGGGGTCACGCCCTACGCCCTGTTCCTCTCGGCCTGGCAGGTCTTCCTCGCGCGCCACGCCGGCCAGGACGTCGTGCTCGTCGGCACGCCCCTGAGCGGGCGCGAGGATCCCGCCATGGCCGGCGTGATCGGCCATTTCGTCAACCCGGTCGTGCTGCGCGCCGATCTCGCCGACGATCCGGGCTTCGCCGATCTCGTGGCGACGACGCACCGGGCCGTGCTGGACGCGCGCGACCATCAGGACATGCCCTTCCCGGTCCTCGTCGAGCGCCTCGCGGGGCGGCGCGATCCGAGCGTCTCGCCGGTCTTCCAGGCGAGCTTCGTCATGCAGCAGGCACAGCGCGCCGGCAGCGCCCTCCAGATCGCCGCCGGCGGCGGCCGCTGGGGGGATCTGCGCCTCGAGCACTTCGAGATGGCGCAGCAGACGGGCCAGTTCGACCTCGAGCTGGAGCTGATGGCGGTCGGCCCGGCGTTCTCGGGCTGGCTCAAGTACGACACCGCCCTCTTCGACGCGGCCACGATCGAGCGATACGCCGAGCGCCTCGTCGCGCTCCTGCGCGCCGTCGTGGTCGATCCGGGCACGTCCGTGAAGCGCCTCGACCTGCTCGGGCGCGCCGACCGGACCTGGCTGCGCGTGCGCGCCCCGGCGCCGGCGGCGGTCGAGGCGACGGCCTGCGTCCACGAGCGCTTCGCCGCCGTGGCGCGGACCCGGCCGGACGCCGTGGCCCTCGTCGACGGCGACGCCGCGATGACCTACGGCGATCTCGACGCGCGGGCCAACCGGCTGGCCAACCATCTGCGCGCGCGGGGCGTCGGGCCGGGCGTCCTCGTCGGGCTCTGCCTGGAGCGGTCGTTCGACCTCGTCGTCGCCGTGATCGCGATCCTGAAGGCGGGCGGCGCCTACGTGCCGCTCGACCCGCGCTCGCCGCGCGAGCGGGTCGGCCTGATCCTCGAGGACAGCGAGGTGGGCCTCGTGATCACCGAGACCGCGCTCGAGCCGCTGGTGGCCGGACGCGGCGCCGCGATGGTGCGCACGGATGCGGACGCGGAGGCGATCGCCGCCGAGAGCGCCGGCGAGCCCGTCTCGGGCGTCGCGCTCTCCGACCCGATCTACGTGATCTACACCTCCGGCACCACCGGGCGGCCCAAGGGCGTCAAGCTCTCGCACGGCAACGTCGCGCGGCTGTTCACGGCGACCGCCTCCTTCTACCGCTTCGGCGCGGACGACGTCTGGACGCTGTTCCACTCCATCGCCTTCGACGTCTCGGTCTGGGAGATGTGGGGCGCGCTCCTGCACGGCGGGCGGCTCGTCGTCGTCCCCTATCTGGTCTCGCGCTCGCCGGCCGAGTTCCTCTCGCTGCTCTCCGAGCACGGCGTCACGGTCCTCAACCAGAGCCCCTCGGCCTTCCGCCCGCTCGTCGAGGCCGAGGCGCGCCATCCCCTGCCGGAGCCGGCGCGGCTCGCCTGGATCGTCTTCTCCGGCGAGCCGCTGGACCTGCCGAGCCTGCGCGCCTGGATCGCGCGCCACGGCGACGCCCGCCCCACGCTCGTCAACATGTACGGGATCACCGAGGTGACCGTGCACGCGACGATCAAGGTGGTCCGCGCGGCCGATCTGGAACGTACCCGCGCCACGATCGGCGCGCCGATCGCCGATCTGCGCCTCGACCTCCTCGACCCCCTCGGCGCGCCCGTGCCCGTGGGCGTGCCCGGCGAGATCCACGTCGCCGGCAAGGGCGTCGCCCTCGGCTATCACGCCCGGCCCGAGCTGACGGCCGCGCGCTTCCTGCCCGATCCGGGCGCGGCCGAGCCGGAGGCGCGGCGCTACCGCTCGGGCGATCTCGCGCGCTACCTGCCGGACGGCGACATCGAGTATCTCGGGCGCATCGACACCCAGGTGAAGCTGCGCGGCTTTCGCATCGAGCTCGGCGAGATCGAGGCGACGCTCGCCACCCACGCCGACGTCGCCGACGCGGTCGTCGTCGGGCGCGACCTCGACGGCGCGCGGGCGCGGCTCGTCGCCTACGTCGTGGCGCGCGCGGGCGCGGCGGCGGACCCGGGCGCCCTGCGCCGCCATCTCGCCGCGCGGCTGCCCGAGTACATGGTGCCCGCCCGCTTCGTCGCGCTCGAGGCGCTGCCGCTGACCGGCAACGGCACGCTCGACCGGCGCGCGCTGCCGGACGACGCGGATCTGGAGGAGGACGCCCGGCCGGTCGCCGCCCCGCGCGACACGCTGGAGCAGCGGCTCGTGGCGATCTGGGAGAAGCTGCTCCGCCGCCGCCCGGTCGGCATCCGCGACGACTTCTTCGCCCTCGGCGGCCACTCGCTCCTCGCGGTGCAGATGATGGCCGAGATCGGCGCGGTCCTCGGCGAGGAGCCGCCGGTCGCGACGCTGTTTCGCAACCCAACGATCGAGGCGCTGGCGGTCGAGCTTCGCCGGCCGAGGGCGAGGGCCGGGTTCACGCCTCTCGTCCCCGTGCAGATGGCCGGCACGAAGCGCCCGTTCTTCTGCGTCGCCGGCGGCGGGGGCAACGTGCTCTACTTCCACCACCTAGCCCACGCGATGCCGCCGGAGCGGGCGTTCCTCGGCCTCCAGCTGCCGGGCGTCGACGGCGAGAGCGCGCCGCTCGGCTCGATCGAGGCGATCGCCGCGACGATGGTCGAGGCGGTGCTCGCGGCGCAGCCGGAGGGGCCCTACCTGCTCGGCGGCCACTGCTTCGGCGCCCTCGTGGCCTTCGAGACGGCCCAGCAGCTCCTCGCGCGCGGCCATGCGGTCGCATCGGTAACGGTGCTCGACGCCCCCGCGCCCAGACCGGGCGCGGCCATCGCGCCCGCGGCGCTCGACGAGGCCGCGTGGCTCGCCAAGGGCGCCGGCGCGCTCGCCGAGGCCGCCGGGATCGAGCCGGTCGTGGGCGCGGGCGAGCTCGCGCCCCTCGACGAGGCCGCGCGCCTGTCGCTCGTGGAGACGCGGCTCGCCGGGGCGGGCCTGCTGCCGCCCGGCGCGTCGAGCGCGGCCATCCGCGGCTTCCTCGCCGTGTTCATGGCGAACGGCCGCATCCGCTACGCCCCGCGCGCCCCGCGCCCGGTGCCGATCCGGCTGCTGCGCGCGGCCGAGGCGAACCCCGACTACGACTACGCCGCCGCCGAGGACGAAGGCGTGCCCCGCGCGCGCTCCACGCTCGGCTGGGGCGCCCTGGCCAGCGAGATCGCCGTCCACGCGGTCCCGGGCGACCACCTCACGATGCTCGCCCCCCCGCACGCGGACCGGCTGGCCGCGGTCCTGGCCGACGCGCTCGACGGGACCTGACGCGAACGCCGGCGCCGCGCCCGCGGCGCCGGAACCGACCCGAAAGGCAGCACCAAGGAGAGACCCGATGCCTTCCGTCAAGCACGCCCTCTTCGCCCTCGCCGCCTCGGCCGCGCTCTCCGCGCCGGCCTCGGCCGAGCCCTTCTCCAAGCTCGTCGCCTTCAGCGGCGCGCTCAGCGACACCGGCAACATGGCCTCGGTGACGGGCGATCTGCCGGCGCCGTTCCACGCCAACCGCAACGCCGACGGCCCGGTCGCGGTCGAGGTCCTCGCCGCGCGCCTCGGCGGCCTGGAGGCGGCGCCCTCGATGCACCTGAAGGCGGGCGCGGGCGGCACCAACTTCGCCGTCTCCGACGCGCTCGCCGGCGGCGACGGCCCGCACGACCTCGCCGCCCAGGTGGACGCCTATCTCGACCGCGCCGGCGGCGAGGCCGACCCGGACGCGCTCTACTTCGTCTTCATCGGCGGCAACGACGTGATCGCCGCCGCCCAGGCGGAGGACCACACGGCGATCGGGCCGATCCTCGGCAAGGCCGTCGGCGGCATCGAGCGCGCGATCCACCGCCTCGTCGCGGCCGGCGCGAAGACGCTCTTCGTGCCGGACTTCCTCGACCTGTCCGTCTCGCCCGCGGTGCAGGGGATGGGGGCCGCCGGCCCCGCCTCGCAGCTGTCGGCGGCGTACAACGAGATGTTCTACGCCATGCTCGACCGCCTCGACCTGCCCGAGGGCGTCGAGATCATCCGCTGGTCGTTCGGCGACTTCGTGGACGACGTCATCGCGCACTACCGCGAGCTGGGCTTCACCGACCGGAACACGCCGTGCGTCGCGGTCATGGAAGCGGGCGCCTGCGATCCTGAGCGCTTCGTCTTCCTGACCCCGGGCTATCCCACGGCGAAGGTCCACGAGCTGGTCGGCACCGCGATGGCGCTCGCCGTGGTGCAGCGCGACTGAGGCGTCGCGCGACGATCGAGGCGCCCCGGCGCGGCCGGGGCGCCCGCACGGGGAAACGGCCGCAGAGGAGGACCGAGGTCATGCCCAGGAATTTCCGCATAGCACGGCTCGCGCCCGTGCTGGCGACGCTCGCCGCGGCGGCCCTGCTCTCGGGCTGCGACGAGCCGGAGCAATCGCACGCGGCGGTGCCCGAGCGCGTGCTGCCGGTGCGCGCGACCACCGTCGGCGTCGAGAGCCAGCGCACCGTCAGCCGCTATCCGGCGGTGATCCGCCCCAGGGTCGAGGCCGAGATCGCGTTCCGGGTCGGCGGCAAGGTCGTCGAGCGCGCCGTCGATCTCGGCGACGCGGTCGCGCCCGGCAGCGTGCTCGCGCGACTCGACCCGATGAATCTGGAGCACGAGGCGCGCGCGGTCGCGGCCCGGCTCGCCCTCGCCCGCGCCGAGCGCGCCAACGCCGAGGCCGAGTTCTCCCGCTTCGCGCGCCTGCACGACAAGGGATGGTCCTCGCAGCAGGAGTTCGAGCAGCGCCGGACGGTGCTCGACGCCGCGAGCGCGCGCATCGACGAGCTGGAGGCCGCGCTCGTGGTCGCGCGCAACAACGCCGGCTACGCCACCCTCGTCGCCGACGCGGCCGGGGTCGTCACGCACGTCGACGTCGCGCCGGGCCAGGTCGTGCAGGCGAGCCGCACCGTGCTGCGCATCGCCGAGAGCGGCGGGATCGACGCCGTGGCCCACATCCCCGAGCCGCAGGTCGCGCTCCTGCGCCGCGCCGAGCTGGAGGTCGAGCTCTGGGCACGGCCGGACGTGCGCATCGCCGGACGGCTTCGCGACCTCTCGCCCGTGGCCGACCTCCTGACGCGCACCTTCGAGGCGCACGTCGAGCTGGTCGACCCGCCGTCGTCGGTCGAGCTCGGCATGACGGCGACGCTGGTGCTGCGCGCCGGCGACGAGCGCGCGCTCTCGGCGGTGCCGCTCTCGGCGCTCCTCCAGGACGCGCGCCGGCCGGCCGTCTGGGTCGTCGACGAGACGGCGCAGAGCGTCGCGCTGCGGCCCGTCGAGGTCGAACGCTACACCGCCGACACCGCGCTCGTCCGCGCGGGCCTCGAAGCCGGCGAGAAGGTCGTCACCGCCGGCGTCCACAAGCTGAGCCCGGCTCAGCGCGTCAGGATCTGGCAGGAGCCCGACCGATGAGACCCGAGACGGAACGACGCTTCAACCTCTCGCGCTGGGCGCTGGCGCACCGGCCGCTGGTGCTCTTCCTGATCCTCGCCACCGCCCTGGCCGGGCTCTACACCTTCGACCGGATCGGCCGGTCCGAGGACCCGCCCTTCGCCTGGAAGACGATGATCATCCGCACGGAATGGCCCGGCGCGAGCGCGCGCGACGTCGAGCGCTTCGTCACCGACGTCATCCAGAAGAAGCTCCAGGAGGTGCCCTACTACGACTTCGACCGGGCCTACTCGCGCCCCGGCCTTTCCGTCATCCAGATCGTCGTCAAGGAATGGACGCCGCCCGCGGAGATCCCCGACATCTGGTATCAGGTCCGCAAGAAGGTGGGCGACATCGAGGACACGCTGCCGCTCGGGACCAAGGGGCCGTTCTTCGACGACGAGTTCGGCGAGGTCTACTCGTTCATGTACGGCTTCAGCGGCCCGGCGTTCTCGCCGGCCGAGCTGAAGACGATCGCCGAGGACGCGCGCGAGACGCTGCTCGACGTGGCGCAGGTCGAGAAGGTCGAGCTGATCGGCGTGCAGGAGGAGAAGATCTTCGTCGAGATGGCCTCGCGCCGGCTCGCCTCCTTCGGCCTCACCGGCGAGCAGGTGATCCAGACCATCCGCAACGCGAACGTGGTGGTGCCCTCCGGCAAGATCGACCTCCGGTCGGACCGGCTGCGTCTGCGCGTCTCCAGCGGGTTCGACGCGCTCGACGCGATCCGTTCGCTGCCCATCGACTCGGGCGGGCGCCAGATCACGATCGGGGACGTGACGACCGTCCGGCGCGGCTACGTCGATCCCCCGGTCTCGACCATGCGCGTGAACGGGCAGGACGCCGACGGCATCGGCGTGGTGATGACGCCGGGCGGGCACGTCCTGCGCCTCGGCGAGAGGCTCGCGGGCGCGGTCGAGGAGATCCGCGACGGGCTGCCCGCCGGCGTCGTCATGACCGAGGTCGCGAACCAGGCGCAGGTGGTCGACCAGTCGACCCGGGAGTTCCTCAAGGCCTTCGTCGAGGCTCTCGTCATCGTCATGCTCGTCAGCTTCGTGAGCCTCGGCTGGCGCTCGGGCCTCGTCGTCGCCCTCGCCGTGCCGCTGGTGCTGGCGCTGACGGTGGTGCTCATGGTGGTGCTGGACATCGACCTGCACCGCATCTCGCTCGGCGCGCTCATCATGGCGCTCGGGCTGCTGGTCGACGACGCGATCATCTCGGCCGAGGCGATGCAGGTGAAGATCGAGGAGGGGTGGGACCGCGTCGAGGCCGGCGCCTTCGCCTACGCCTCGACCGCCTTTCCCATGCTCACGGGCACCCTGATCACCGCCGCCGGCTTCATCCCGATCGGCTTCGCCGCCTCCTCCTCGGGCGAGTACACGCAGGCCATCTTCTGGGTGGTCACGCTCGCGCTCGTGCTGTCCTGGATCGTCGCGGTGCTCTTCACGCCGTATCTGGGCTTCCACCTGATGCGCCCGCCCCGGCCGGGCGCGGTCCGGCGCGCGTCCTACGACGGCCCCGTCTACCGGCGGCTGCGCGCGCGGATCGCCGCCTGCGTGCGCTGGCGCTGGCTCACCATACTCGTGACGGTGCTGGCGCTCGGCGCCTCGGTCCACGGCTTCCGCTTCGTGCCCAAGCAGTTCTTCCCCGACTCCGACCGGCCCGAGCTGGTGATCGACCTGCGCCTCGCCGAGAGCGCCTCCTTCGCCGCGACGGCGGCCGAGGTCGCGCGCATGGAGGCGATGCTCGACGGGGACGAGCGGGTCGAGCGCCACGTCGCCTACACGGGCGCCGGCGCGCCGCGCTTCTTCCTCACGTTCCGCCGCGAGCTGGAGAACCCGAACTTCGCGCAGTTCGTCGTCCATGCCCGCAGCCCCGCCGCGCGCGACGCGCTGGCCGCCGACATCATGCGCGTCGCCGACGAGGCCTTCCCCGCGGCGCGCATCCGCATCGGCCGGCTGGAGGTCGGCCCCCCGGTCGGCTACCCGGTGCAGTTCCGGGTGATCGGCAGCGACCCGGAGCGGCTGCGCGAGATCGCCCACGAGATCCGCGACACGATGCATACCCACGAGAACCTCGCCAACATCAGCCTGGACTGGGGCGAGAAGGCCAAGCGCGTGCGCCTCGAGGTCGACCCCTTCAAGGCCAGGGCGCTCGGCATCACCAACGACTTCCTCTCGATGACCATGCAGGTGCTGCTCGACGGCCTGGCGGTGACGCAGTTCCGCGGCGACAACGAGCTCGTCGACGTCGTCGTGCGGACCACGGCGGACGAGCGGCTGGAGCTCGGCCAGTGGGAAGACCTGAACGTGCCCCTGCCGCCGAGCCTCATCCGCACCGAGGCGGGATGGGCGCCGCTCAGCGAGGTCGGCGGCTGGGTGCCGCTCTCGCAGCTCGCGACCGTGCACTACGACTTCGAGGAGCCGATCCTCTGGCGCCGCTCGCGCGAGTCGGTGATGACCGTGCGGGCCGACGTCGTCGGCGACGTCCAGGCCCCGATGGTCAGCCGCGACGTGGAGGCGCGGCTGACGGATCTGCGCACGCGCCTGCCCGCAGGCTACCGCATCGAGGTCGGCGGCGCCGCCGAGGCCAGCTCGGAGGGCAACTCCTCGATCGCCGCGACGCTGCCGATCATGGTGCTCGTGACGCTCGGCCTGCTGATGGTGCAGCTCCAGAGCTTCCGACGCATGGTCCTCGTGCTCGTGACCGCGCCGTTCGGCTTCGTGGGCATCGTGGGGATCCTCCTGGCGACGGGGCAGCCCTTCGGCTTCGTCGCGATGCTCGGCAGCCTCGCCATGACCGGCATCATCATGCGCAACGCCGTCATCCTGATCGACCAGATCGCGCGGGACGAGCGGGCGGGCGCGGCGCCGATGGAGGCCGTCGTCGAGGCGACGGTGCGGCGCAGCCGGCCGATCGCGCTGACCGCGCTGGCCTCGATCCTCGGGCTCCTGCCGCTGACGGCGAGCACCTTCTGGGGCCCGATGGCGGTGGCGATCATGGGCGGGCTCGCGGCCGCGACGCTGCTGACGCTCCTGTTCGTGCCCGCGTTCTACGCGGCACTCTACCGCGTGCGCGCGAAGCCGGCGCCGGACCCGATGGCGGGGCTCGGCCGGACGCTCGCCTGACGCGGGCGCGGCCCGGCGGCCCGGAACCCCTCCGCGCGCCGGGCCGTGGGCGCGCGGAGGGGAGCGGACCCCAGCACGGTCAACGGCTTGCGAGGGCGCGAACTCGACACCGGCCCGCCGGGCAGGGGCGCGGATCGCTGGAACGGGCGCGTGCGCTGGTCTATGCTGGCGGCTCGCACGCATCCGGCGAAGGTTCGGAAACCGACCGATGGGCATAGGTCCGAGACGCCGCGCGGCGGTCCTGTTCGCGGACATACACCACTACAGCAGCCTGCTCGAGCTGAACGAGCCCGCCGCCCTCGAACGCAGCGAGCGCGCCACGACGCTGCTCACCTCGCTCGTCGACGATCTGGGCGGGATCGTCGACCATGTCTCGGGCGACGGCGTGCTCGCCGTCTTCGAGACGGCGGCGGACGCGCTGAGCCTCGCCGTCGGCTTCCAGCGCGAGATGGCCAACGACCGGGTCTGGAACCCGGAACGGCTGCCGATCGCGTTCCGCATCGGCATCAGCGTCGGCGAGGTGGTCGAGACCCCGAGCGGCGCGCACGGCCGCACGCTGGTCGTGGCGGCGCGGCTGCAGCAGATGGCCCGGCCGGGCGGCATCCTCGTGACCGGCGCGATCCAGGAGGAGGCCGGCGCCGTGCCGGGGGCGTCGTTCCGGCGGCTCGGCAAGAAGAGGCTGCGCAACCTGAGCACGTTCGTCGACGTGTCGGAGGTGCTCGTCGACAACGCGCTCCCGGCCTCCGGGATCTTCGTCGACGAGCAGACCGAGAGGACGCGCGCGCGGTACGCGAACGCGCTCGCGGTGCTCAATCTCGTCGACCCGTCCGCCGACCCGGCGAACGCGCATCTCTGCAGCGGCCTGACGTCGGACATCATCAGCAACCTGACCCGCTTTCGGGACCTGCACGTCATCGCGCACCGCTCCTCGTCGCTCTTCGACGGCGCGCGCCAGCCGCTCGACGAGATCGCCGAGCTGCTCGGCGTCGCCTACCTGGTCTGCGGCAGCCTGCTGCGCGACGGGCACCGGATACGGCTGCACATCGAACTCGTCGCGGCGGGGACGGGCGGCCTCCTATGGTCGGAGCGCTTCGACGCCACCCTCGGGGACGTCTTCGCCATCGGGGACGAGCTGACCGCCCAGATCGCCGGCCGGCTGTCGAACGAGATCGCGAGCGCCGAGCTGAGGCGCATCACCACCTCGCCGCCCGAGCACCTGCAGGCCTACGGGCTGCTCCTGCGGGGCAAGGCGGTCTACCGGCAGGTCTCGCGCTTCAACAACCTCCACGCGAAACGGCTGCTGGAGCAGGCGAAGGAGCTCGATCCCGGCTTCGCGCGCTCCTACGCGGGCGTGTCGCGGGTGCTGAACGACGCGTGGCGCTACCGCTGGCTCCAGCCGCCCGAGACCATCCTGGCGCGTGCGCTCGCCGAGGCCGAGCAGGCGGTCCGCCTCGACCCCTCCGACGCGCGCGGCCATGCCGCCCTCGGCAGCGTCCGGCTCTACCTGCGCCACCACGAGAGCGCGCTGGCCGCCTTCGAGCGGGCCCTCGCGCTCAACCCCAACGACGCCGACGTGCTCGCCGAGATGGGGCATTCGGTCTGCGTCAACGACGACCCGGACCGGGCGATCGGGCTCATCGAGACCGCGATGTCGCTCAATCCCTATCATCCCGACTGGTATCTCTGGCACCTCGGCGAGGCCTATTTCGACAAGGCCGACTACGCGCGCGCGATCACGACGTTGAACCGGATGCAGGACCGCACCGAGGCCCATCGCATCCTCACCGCGAGCTACGCGCTCAGCGGCGAGCGGGAGATGGCCGTCCGGAGCGCGCGCGAGCTGCTCCTGAGCCAGCCGGACTTCTCGCTCTCGCACTGGCGCGACGTGCCCCCGGACCGCAATCCCGAGCCGCGCGAGCGCCTGATCGACGGGCTCAGGTTGGCCGGGCTCGAATGAAGCGCCCGTCGCGACGCGACCGCCGCGCCCCCGAGCCGTCGCCGGCGGCCTTCGCCCTTCGTCCGGCCGGGGAGGCCGACAGGGCGTTCTGCCGCGCGCTCTACCTCGCCTCGGTCGAGCCTCTCCTGCGGGCCCTCGGCGCGTGGGACGCGGCACAGGCGGAAGCCAACTTCTCGGCCTACTTCGCGCCCGTCGAGATCCGGATCGTCGTCCGCGACGGGTCGCCGATCGGCTATGTCCAGGTCTCGGAGACGAAGGACGCCCTGCACCTCGACCAGATCCATCTCGACGAGGCGTACCGGGGCCGCGGGATCGGCGGCGCGCTGATCCGCCGGACGATCGAGGGCGCCGCGCGCCGGGGCAAGCCGCTGCTGCTGGAGATGATCCGCGGCAACCGGGCGCTCTCGCTCTACGAGCGTCTCGGCTTCGCGCACGCCGGCGGCGACCGGACGAAGCTGCGCCTTCGTCTCGTTCCGGGCGCGGCGGAGGGGTCGTCACGCCCCGAGCCACCCGACGGGCGCCGTCGCTGAGCGTCGGGAGCGCCGGGTCCCGTCGGCGTGCGCCCCGGTCCGGCGGCAACGCTCCGTCAGGACGCGGCGAGCGCGGTCCGCGCCCTTGGCGGCTTCGCCGTCGGGGACGGCGGAGCGATCGGGCCGATCCTCGCCGACGCGGCCGCGACGGGAGCCGCCACCGGCCCGGCGCGGTGCGCCGAGCGCTACGTCCCGACGACGGAGGCTGTCACAGGCAACGTCGGCAGGAGGAAGACGGCCGCGACCAGCCTTCGCCGGGGTTCTCCCCAGGTGATCGTCATCGACAAATTGGGCGGCGACGCGAAGGCGGTCGGCGATCTCGTCCCCGGTCTCGGGCATCGTCGGCGCAAGGGGCCGAACGATCGGGGCGAGATCTCGCATCGCCATACCCGACGGCGGAAGAAGGATTTCGGCCGGCTCCGAGTCGCCCGGGCGAGCGCAGCGCCTCCTCTCCGCTCACGATCAGGTCGCCGTCCCGTTCCGCCCGGAACGCCACCGCCCGTCTTCCCGATCCCACCGCCACGCTCGGATGCCTTCGCGCTCTGTGACGAACACGCTGCAGCGCTCGCCGCATGATACGACCGCGCGACGGTTCCGTTCCGTCGAGGCGGGGTCGATCTGACAAGGCCCCCGACATCCCTTCCCCGGCGGCGCCTCTTCCCTCCACCGCCCCGTGTGGCGCCCGCCTCAGACGGTGCG
The DNA here is from genome assembly GCA_050330995.1 of Paracoccaceae bacterium. Taxonomy (GTDB): domain Bacteria; phylum Pseudomonadota; class Alphaproteobacteria; order Rhodobacterales; family Rhodobacteraceae; genus Thermohalobaculum. The sequence continues at coordinate 20,314 of JBHJHI010000060.1, read as the reverse complement.
CCCGCCGTCCACCTCGAGGATCACGCCGGTGATGAACGCCGCCTCGTCCGAGGCGAGATAGAGCGCCGCGTTCGCCACGTCCTCGGGCTCGGAGAGCCGGCCGAGGGGCACCGTCGCGATGAAGCGCGCCCGGTTCTCCGGCGTGTCGGGCACCCCCATGAAGTCCTCCAGCATCGCGGTCGCCCCCATCACCGGGGCGAGGCCGCAGACGCGGACCTTGTCGGGCGCGAGTTCGACGGCGAGCGAGCGCGTCATCAGGTTCGCCGCGCCCTTCGAGGAGTTGTACCACGTCAGCCCGGGACGGGGCCTGATGCCCGCCGTGGAGCCCACGTTGATCATCACGCCACCGCCGATCTCGCGCCAGTGCGGCAGCGCGGCGTGGGTCATGTGGAAGATCGAGTCGACGTTGACCGCGTAGCACTTGCGGAAGCTCTCGTAGTCGACCTCGAGAAGCGGCCGGTTGCGGTGCGTCCAGCCGGCGTTGTTCACGACGATATCGACGCGCCCGAAGGCCTCGGCCGCGCGGTCGAAGGCGGCCTTCACCTGCCCGCCGTCGGCGACGTCGCAGGCGACGGCGACGGCGCCCGCGCCGATCTCCGCGGCGACCGTTTCGGCGCCGTCGCCGTTGAGGTCCACGACCGCGACGCGCGCGCCCTCGCGCGCGAAGCGGCGCGCGATCTCGCGCCCGAAACCCGAGGCCGCTCCGGTGACGAGGGCCGTCCTGTCCTTCAGTCGCATCCCGTTCCTCCTTCTCCTTTCTGCGGGCGCCTCAGGCGGCGTGGTCGCCGCCGAGGGCGCCCTGGCGGATCTCGCCGCGCTCGATGACGAGGGCGCGGTCGGCGAAGCGGCGCAGCAGGTCGGGGTTCGACTCCGTGATGACGAGCGTCACCTCGCGGTCGCGGTCGCGAAGCGCGCGCAGCGCCTCAGCGTAGCGCCGCGCGAGGGCCGGAGCGAGGCCCTGGAAGGGCGCGTCGAGCATGATGAGCCGCGAGCCGATCATCAGCGCGCGCCCGAGCGCCACCATCTTCCCCTGTCCGCCCGAGACCCCGCCGGCGGGGCGCCTGGCCATCTCGCGAAGCTCGGGCAGGATGTCGTAGACCCGTGCGAGACCGGCGGCGAGCGCCTCTTCGGCGAAGCCCGCGACGCGGCCGGGCAGCAGCACGTTCTCCTCGACCGTGAAGGCCGAGAACAGCCGGCGGTCCTCCGGCGCGTAGCCGATGCCGAGGCCCGGGCGCCTGGGGGGCGCGACCTCGCTCAGCACCGTGTCGCCGAGGCGGATGACCCCGCTCATGCGCGTGAAGCCCATCACGGTGCGCAGCGTGGTGGTCTTGCCCGCGCCGTTCGCCCCGATCAGCGCCACCGTCTCGGCCGGAGCGATCTCGAAGCCGGCGCCGCGCAGGATGCGGACCCCGCCGAGCGCCACGGTCACGTTCTCGAAGGCCAGCATCAGATCGCCTCGCCGATCACGTCGCGCACGACGTCCGGGTGAGCGAGCACCTCCGCCGGCGGGCCGCGGTGGAGCACCTCGCCGCGGTTCCAGACCGCCACCTCGTCGGCGAAGCGCTCGACGATGCCGATGTCGTGCTCCACGAAGACGGCCGTCACCGCCGCCTCGGCGAGCGCGCCCGCGACGATGTCGAGCACCTCGAACTTCTCCGAGGCCGCGACGCCGGAGGTCGGCTCGTCCATGAACAGGAGCCTCGGCTCGAGCGCGAGGGCGATGGCGATGTCGACGAGCTTGCGCTGCCCTTCGGCCAGTTCGGCGACCGGCCGCGCGGCGATGTCGGCGCAGCGGACCATCTCGAGGCAGTGCATCGCCCGCTCGCGCTCGGGGACGGCGCGCATCGCCGTCAGGGGCGCCCAGCGCCGGCATCGCGCGGCGGCGGCCATGAGCAGGTTCTCGATCACCGTGTGCTCGGTGAAGAGCTGCGGGATCTGGAAGGCCCGCGCCACGCCGCGGCGCACCAGCCGGCGCGGCGCGAGGCCGGTGACGTCCTCGCCGTCGAGCAGGACGCGGCCGGAGGCGGGCCTGAGATAGCCCGTGCAGATGTTGAGGAAGGTGGTCTTGCCCGCGCCGTTCGGGCCGATGATCGCGAGGTTGCGTCCCGCCTCGATGCGGACGTTCACGTCGTCGGCCGCGACGACGCCGCCGAAGCGGATCGTCACCGAGCGCGCCTCCATGAGCGCCGTCATTCCGCCGCCCTCCGCTCCGCGCGCCCGGCCGGGGTCCCGCGGCCGCCCGCGCGCTTGCCGAGGCGGTCGCGCGCCTCGACCCAGGCGCCGACGACGCCCGAGGGGCGGAACAGGATGACGACGAGCAGCACGACGCCGAGGATCATCTGCCAGACGTCCGCGGCGAAGGCGGCGGCGTAGGTGCGCACCGCCTCGTAGATCAGCGCGCCCACGAAGGCGCCGCCGACCGAGCCCGAGCCGCCGAGGATGGCGATGAAGACGAACTCGCCCGAGCGCACCCAGAACGCGTACTCGGGCGTCACGATCCCCTGCGCGACCGCGGTCAGCGCGCCGCCGAGGCCCCCGAGCGCGGCCGAGAGCGCGTAGCCGACCAGCAGCACGCGCCGCGCCGAGACGCCGAGGTATTCGAGGCGCACCTCGTTGGTCTTGATCGCGCGCATCATGTTGCCGATCGGCGAGTTCAGGAAGCGGTGCGTGCCCCAGGCGGCGGCGAGGCAGAGGACGAGCGTGAGGTAGAAGAGCAGCGTCTCGAAGGCCTCGCGCCCCGTCTCGACGCCGAGCACCAGCGGGCGCGCGACCTGCATCCCGTCCGAGCCGCCGGTCAGGTAGTAGAATTTCTCCAGGATCGAGAAGAAGATCATCGAGACCGCGAGGTTCAGCATTCCGAAGAAGATGTAGCGATAGCGCACGACGAAGAGGCCGACGACGACGCCGACGACCAGCGCGCCGAGCGTGCCGGCCACGAGCATCAGCAGAAGCTCGCCGCCGCCGAGACGGTGGCCGAGGAAGGCGGCGGCGTAGGCCGAGACCGCGAAGTAGAGCGCGTGGCCGAACGAGACCTGCCCCGCCTGCAACAGCACGACGATGCCGAGCACCGCGAGCCCCTTGGCGAGCGCCAGCGTCAGGAGCACCCGGCTCGTCGGGTCCGCGAGCGGCGCGAGGGCGACGGCCGCGACGAGGAGGAGCGGCACGGCGATGCGGAGCGCACCCGCCACGGCTCAGATCTTCCGCGTCCGGGCCATGCCGAACAGCCCCTCGGGGCGGATCAGCAGGACCACGAGCATGATGAGGTAGGGCATGATCACCTCCAGCTCCGGCATCAGGTAGACCGAGAAGCTGCGCCCGAGCCCGATCAGGAGCGCGGTGATCGCCGCGCCCTCGATCTGGCCGAGCCCGGCGGTCGCGACCACGGCGAAAGAGAGCACGATCATGTCCGCCCCGATGCCGGGCAGCACGGAGGTGGTCTGCGAGGCGAGCGCGCCGCCGAAGGCCGCGAGCGAGGCGCCGACGACGAAGGTGACGAGATAGACCCGCTCGGCGTCGATGCCGATGGCGGTCGCCGCCTCGCGGTCCTCGGTGACCGCGAGGATCAGCCGCCCCGAGAGCGTGCGGCGCAGGAACAGCCTGAGCCCCGCGAGCACCGCCACCGCGACCGCCGGCAGGAAGATCAGCTGGTAGGCGGTATAGGTGATCCCCAGCACCTCGACCGTGCCCATGGCGTTCAGGAGGCTCGCCTCGAAGTAGGGCTGCACGCCCCAGACGAGGCGCTGGACGTCCTCGAGGATCATGAAGACGGCGAAGGTGAGCAGGATCTGCAGCACCTGGTCCATCTCGTAGATGCGGCTGAGCAGGAACTTCTCGACCAGTCCCCCGAGCAGGACGCCCACGAGCACGGCGGCGAGCAGCATCAGCGGCAGGCCGAGCCAGGGCGTGACGCCGGCGGCGAAGACCGCGCCGCCGACCGAGGCCATGGCGTAGGCGCCGATGGCGTAGAACGAGCCGTGCGCGACGTTCAGGATGCGCAGCACGCCGAAGATCAGCGTGAGGCCGACGGCGACGAGGAAGACGAGCGCCGCGTAGGCCACGCCGTCGAAGAGGGCGAGGGCGACGAGCTGGGCGTTCACGCTGGCCTCCCGTGCGTGGGGCGCGACGACGGCGGTGCCGGCGGGTTCACTTCGCGGAGAAGCGGTCGGCCTCGACGCGCTCGACGAACTCCGGCCCGAGCGTCCCGATCCACTCGATCGAGGTCTCGCCGACCGGGGTAGTGATGTCCTCGGCGTCGAAGATCATCATGTCGTCGAGGATCGCGAAGTCGTACTCCTCGCTCGTCGCCGTGGTGCCGAGCAGCTGGTCCTCGAGGCCCTGTCCGTCCTCGCGGATGGTCACCTCGCGGCCGAGGCCGGCGAAGCTCAGTCCGTCCATCGCCTCGATCACCTGCTCCTCGCCCGGCCACTCGCCGCCGTTGGCCTCGATCGCGGTCTCGTAGGCCTTCTCCAGCGCCGCGAGCGCCTGGGCCATGTGGAAGACCGGGTAGATCGGGTAGGCGCCGGTCTTCTCGCGGAAGGCCTCGACGAAGGCCATGTAGTCCTCGTCGCCCGTCTTCTCGGGGTGCAGGAAGTAGTGATCGCCCCGCCCGCCGACGATGTGGCCCGGCGGCAGCGCCGAGCCGAGGCGCTGGAGCGAGCTCTCGGCGAGCGGCAGCACCAGCGTCGAGGTCTGCGTCAGGCCCCGCTGCGCCGCCTGGCGCACGAAGGTGTCGAGATCGCCGCCCCAGGAGGTCGAGAGGATCACGTCCGGGCGCAGCGCCTGGAGCCGCGAGATCTCGGTCGAGAAGTCGGGCGCGCCGAACTTGGGGAAGAACTCGGCGACGACCTCGACGTCGGGCTTCATCGCCCTCAGCGCCGTCGAGAAGATGTCCCAGCTATCGCGTCCCCAGGCGTAGTCCTGGTTGACGACCGCGATGGTCTCGAAGTCGGGCTTGGTCTTCAGGAGGTAGAGCACGGTCGCGAGCATCTCGGGCGTCGCGTTCGCCTGCGTGCGGAAGACGTACTCGTAGTCGCCCTCCTCGAAGATGCGCTGGGTGCCGCAGTCCCACATGATGTTGAGGACCTTCAGGTCCTCGGCCAGAGGCGCGATCTTGTTGCAATTGCCCGAGGAGATCGAGGCGAGCATGGCGTCGACGCCGACGTCCTGCACGAGACGGCGATACTCGGACAACAGCGCCTCGCCGCCCGCGCCCTCGTCCACCCAGTAGGCCTCGACCGGCACGCCGCCGCTGCCGCCCTCGGCGTTCATCTGCTCGATCAGCATCTCGCCGGCGGCCTGCGCGGGCTGGCCGAACACCGAGGCCGGCCCCGACAGGAAGGCCGTGATGCCGATGCGCAGCCGCTCGGGCTTGTCGGCCGCGAGCGCGGGGACGCCGGCCGCGAGCGCGATCGCGCCCACGGCGACGGCCATGAGCCGAAGTCGTGTCATTGATTCCTCCCTGACTTGTCGCCGGGCGGCTCTGCGGCCGCCTCGTCACGGGGACCGGTCCGGGCCGGCCTCCCTGCTAAGTCGGATGCTGGTCGACGCCGAGAGCCCTGTCCACATCCCTTTGCGGGTGGAAACGGGTGGCGCCGACCTCTCTCAGCGGATCGCGACCGGGTTGATGATCGCCTGCACCGCGCCGCGGTAGCGAGGCTGCCCGAGCACGAACAGGAACTCCGTCGCGCCGTCGGCGGCCAGCTCCCGCGTGTCGACGTTCTCGAGGATGTAGACCCCCTTCTTGGCGAGCAGCTCCTGATGGGCGGGGAACACGAGGCCGTCCGGGTTCGGCACCGCGTCGAGGCCCCAGGTGTCCGCCCCCACCGCGACGGCCCCGCGCTCGGCGAGCCAGCGCGCGCCCTCGGCGTCGATGCCGGGCTCGCCGGCGGCGAAGGCCTGCGGGTCCTCGTCGATCATCGAGAGCCAGCCGGTGTGCAGGAGCACGATGTCGCCCGACTCGACGGCGAGCCCGGCGGCTCCGGCGGCCGCCTCGAGATCCTCCACCGTGATCAGCTCCCCCGCCGGCAGCCGATCGGCGCCGCGGTGGGCGGCGATGTCGAGCAGGACGCCGCGCCCGACGAGCGGCGGGATGCCCTCGATGCCGAGCTCGGTCACGCCGGTCGTCTTGACGAAGTCGCCCACCTTCCTGCCGTTGTAGAAGGTGTTGGCGATGCCGAGGTGCCCGAGCGCGTCGATCTGCGTACCGAGTCCGAGCCAGCCCATGAACACGTCGTCGATGTAGTTCATCTCGTTCTCGCCGAAGCTGACGCCGCCGAACTGGTCGGGCTGCAGGATGGTCACCGACAGGTTCCGCGCGCCGAAGCCCGGCGTCGAGCGGTCGACGGGAATGCCGAGCGCGTAGGTCCTGCCCTCGGTCACGAGGCCCGCGGCACGGGTGACCGTCTCGGGCGTGATGCGGTTGGCCGCGCCGATCCGGTCGTCCGCGCCATAGGGCGAGGGCACCCAGTCCTGGGGTGCGGCCGGCGTGGCCGCGAGCGCCGCGGCGAGGCCGAGCGCGATCGTCGTCGCCTTCATGGGTCGTCCTCCCTGTGTCGGGCGGGCGTCTTGGCGCGCCCGGCCCCGCGTCCGGGACAGCCGGCCCCGTCGCGCTTGCCGCGAGGATCGCCCCGCGCCGGACTCCGGGTCAATCCACCGCCGCACGGCCGGGGACCGATCGTGGGAAATCCGTCCCTCACCCTCCCTGCCCGGGACCGACGGCGCCTCGCCCCGTCGCCGTGCGGGCGCCTCGCCGCGGCGAGCGGCCGCGACCGACCGGCCGCCGGCCCCCACGGTCCGGCCTGTCGGCCCCGGCGCCTAGCCGCCCATCTCGCTGGCGAAGGGACACGGCCGCGGAAGCACCGGAAGCTCCGGGGCGCTCACGCCGCCGCCTCCGCCGCGAGCCAGCGCCAGCGCACCGCGGCCTCGCCGCGCGCGCCGACCACCACGCCCCCGCGGGCCAACGCGTAGCACTCGCCCGTGACCCGGCCCACGATGCGGCCCGCGCGCGTCACCGGGGCGCCGCGGCGCACGGGCGAGCCCTCCCAGGCGGCGCCGCGCCAGCCCTCGGCCGGCGCCCAGAGGGCGACGGCCCGGCCAGCGGCGTCGACCTCGCGCCGGCGCGGCCCGGCGGCGACGGCGAGGCCTGCGAGGGGGGCGCGGGCGTCGAAGGCGTCGCGGGGAAAGACCGCGTCCACGGCGGCCGAGACCGCGAGGGCGGCGAGCGCCGCGTGCGGGAAGATCGAGTTGTGCAGCACCCCGACCGAGAGCCCCGTCGCCGCGTCGCGCACGAGCGCCGAGCCGCGGTCGTCGCGCGCGGCGACGGCCTCGGTCTCGGCGAGCGCGATGCGCCCGTCGCGGGTCAGCGCGATCAGGCCGGCGTCGCCGTCGGGGTCGGGCGCGAGCGCCTCGGCGACCGCCGTCTCCGGGTCGGTGCCGGCGGCGAGGCGGTTGAGGGCGGCGCGGATGGGCGCGACCCCGTCGGGGCCCGGCAGGATCGGCAGGCGGTGGCCGGTGACGATGCCGGCGGCGGGATCGGCGGCAGCGAAGGCCGAGAGCGGCTCGGGCCGGTCGGGGCCCGAGGACATGAGCCCCGCGAGCGGTGCTGCGGCCACGGTCTCGGGCGGGCCGGCGCCGTCCCAGAGCGCCGCGCCGCCGCCGCGCTGGGTCTCGGCGCGCAGCACCTCGCCCCCCGCCGTGAGGACCACGAAGCTCGCGAAGCCGCCGACGGCGCCGCGCCCGACCGCCTCCACCGCGCGCAGCGCGCGCCAGGCGGCGCGGCCCGCGTTCGGGCCCGAGACCGCGATCCCGACCGTCATGCCGCCGCCTGCGCGACGAGGTGGCCGGGCGCGGCCGCGGCGAGCGGGCCCATCGGCACGGCCTCGGGATCGAGGACCGGCAGCACGCCGCGCGTGCGCGTCGGGTCGGGCACCGGCACGGCGGCGAGCAGCGCGCGGGTGTAGGGGTGGCGCGCCTCGCCGAGCACGGCGGCGCGCGGGCCGCTCTCGACGATCCGGCCCTGGCGCATGACGGCGACGCGGTGGGCCATCTCCTCGACCACGGCCATGTCGTGGGAGATGAAGAGGTAGGCGAGCCCGAGGCTCTGCTGCAACTCCAGCATCAGCTCCAGGACCTGCGCCTGCACCGAGACGTCGAGCGCCGAGGTCGGCTCGTCGGCGACGATCAGCCTCGGCCCGACGCCGAGGGCGCGGGCGATGCACAGGCGCTGGCGCTGGCCGCCCGAGAACTCGTGGGGATAGCGGGCGATGTGCTCGGGGCCGAGGCCCACGCGGCGAAACAGCGCCTCGACGCGGTCGTCGAGCTCCGAGCCGGTGGCGACGGCGTGGATGGTCATCGGCTCGGCCACCAGCGCGCCCGCGCTCATGCGCGGGTTCAGCGCGGCGAAGGGATCCTGGAAGACCATCTGCATCCGCCGCCGGGCGCGGCGCAGCCCTGCGCCCGAGAGGGCGCGGACGTCCACGCCGCCGATCTCGATGGTGCCGCGGTCCACCTCGATCAGCCGCAGGACGGCGCGGCCGGTGGTGGACTTGCCCGAGCCCGACTCGCCGACGAGCGCCAGCGTCTCCCCCTCGGCGAGGGTGAAGCCCACGTCCCGCATGGCGTGGGCGCTGGCCTTGCCGCTCCCGAAGAGCCAGGCGCTCTCGCGAAACGTCTTCGACAGCCCCTCGGCGCGCACGAGCGCCTCGCCCACGGGTGCGGGCGTCTCGACCACGGCGCGGGGCGCGGGCTCGGCCGCGCGGGCGCCGAGGCGCGGCACGGCGTCGAGAAGGCGGCGCGTGTAGGGTTTCTCGGGCCGGGCGAAGAGATCGGCGGCGCGGCCTTCCTCGACCTTCTCGCCCTCGTGCATCACCACCACGCGGTCGGCCATCTCGGCGACGACGCCCATGTCGTGGGTGATGAGCACGATGGCCGTGGAGAACTCGCGCTTGAGCCGGCGCATCAGGTCGAGGATCTGCGCCTGCACGGTGACGTCGAGCGCCGTCGTCGGCTCGTCGGCGATCAGGATCGCGGGGTCGGCGGCCATGGCCATGGCGATCATCACCCGCTGGCGCATCCCCCCCGACAGCTCGTGCGGGAACTGGCGCATCCGCTTCTCGGGCCGGTCGAGACCCACGAGGTCGAGCATCTCCGTCGCCCGCCGGTCCATGCCGGCGTGCGCGACGAGGCCCTCGGTGAGCTGGAGGCCGATTCTGAGCACCGGGGTCAGCGAGGTCATCGGCTCCTGGAAGATCATGGCGATGCGGTCGCCGCGAACCCGCCGGCGCTCGGCCTCGGTCATCGCGAGGAGGTCGCGCCCCTCGAAGAAGGCGGTGCCGCTCTCGACGCGCGCCGCGCGCGGCGGCAGGAGGCCGAGAAGGGCGAGCGAGGAGACCGACTTGCCCGAGCCCGACTCGCCCACGATCGCGAGCGTCTCGCCGGCGGCGAGGTCGTAGGAGAGGTCCTTCACCGCCACGTTGCGCGAGGGACCGCGGCCGAAGGCGACGCTCAGGCCGCGCACGGACAGGACGGGATCGCTCATCGGGCCCTCTGTCGCGGGTCGAGCACCTCGCGGATGCCGTCGCCGAGCAGGTTGAAGCCGAGCACGACGACGGCGATGGCGAGGCCGGGGAAGATCATCATCCACGGCGCGCGCGAGATCAGGTCGCGCGAGGCCGAGAGCATGAAGCCCCACTCGGGCGCCGGCGGCTGCGCGCCGAGGCCGAGGAAGGAGAGGCCGGCGGCGGCGAGCACCGCCGTCGAGACGCCGAGCGTGCCGACCACGATCAGCGTCGGGATCACGTTCGGCAGGAGGTGGCGGAAGATCAGCCTCCCGTGCCCCGCGCCGGCGGCGACGGCGGCCTCGAAGTAGGGCTTGCCCTTCTCGACGAGCACGACCGAGTGGGTGATGCGCGCGTAGAACGGAATGGAGGCGATGCCGATGGCGATCATCGCGTTGGTGAGCCCGACGCCGAGGATCGCGAGGCAAGCGAGCGCGATCACGATCTCGGTGAAGGAGAACAGCACGTCCACGAGGCGCATGAGCACCCGCTCGGTCCAGCCCGAGGCGTAGCCCGCGACGAGCCCGAGGAGGAGCCCCGAGGTCAGCGAGATCCCGACGGCGATCACGCCGATCTGCAAGGTCAGCACCGCGCCGTGCAGGATGCGGCTGAACACGTCGCGGCCGAAGTCGTCGGTGCCCATCCAGTGATCCCACGAGGGCGGCTCGAGGCGCGGGCCCGCGGCCATGCGCATCGGGTCGTAGGGCGCGAGGACCGGCGCGGTCAGCGCCGCGACCGCCAGCACCGCCACGATGACGAGGCCGATGACGCCCGAGGGCGAGGCGAGGAGGGCGCGCAGGAACCCGCGCGCCTGCCGCGCGGCGGGCGGCGCCGTCGCGGTGGCGCGCGGGGGCGAGGCGGCGGCGTCGGTCATGCGTAGCGGATCCTCGGGTCGAGGAAGGCGTAGGCCACGTCCACGATCAACGAGGCGAGCGCGACCACGGCGGCGAAGAACAGGATGAAGCCCTGGATGAGCGGATAGTCGCGCGCGAACACCGCCTCGATGGCGAGCCGGCCGACCCCGTTCCAGGCGAAGACGTTCTCGACCACGATGGCGCCGCCCATCAGGTAGGCGAACTGCAGCCCGAGCATCGAGACGATGGGCACGAGCCCCGAGCGCAGCGCGTGGCGGTAGAGGACGACCGTCCTCGGCAGCCCCTTGGCATGGGCCGTGCGCACGAAGTCCTGGTCGAAGATGTCGATCATCGCCGAGCGCGTGAGCCGCGCGAGCACCGCCGCGTTGGCGAGCCCGAGCGTCAGCGCCGGCAGGATCAGGCTCCGCCAGTCGCCGCCCGCCACCGGCAGCCACTCGAGCGTCAGCGAGAACAGGAACAGCAGCAGGAGGCCGAGCCAGAAGTGGGGCATCGAGACGCCCACGATGGCGAGGATCATCGCGCCCGCGTCCACCCACGTCCCCCTGCGGTAGGCCGCGAGGAAGCCGAGCGTCATACCCACGACGACGGCGATGGCGAGGCTCGCCACCGTGAGCGCGAGCGTGGCCGGAAAGCGCGTCAGCAGGATGTCGAGCACCGGCTGGTCGCCGACGATGGAGCGGCCGAGATCGCCCTGGAGCACCCGGCCGAGGTACATGAGGTACTGCTCCCAGACGGGGCGGTCGAGGCCGAGGCGGGCGCGGATGGCCTCCAGCTCCGCCTCCGTCGTCTGGAAGCTGCCGTACATCACCTCGACCGGGTCGCCGGGGACGAGGTGGACGAGCGCCGTGACGGCAATCGTCGCGACCCAGACGGTCACGAGCGCCGCGAGGAGCCTCTGGAGGACGTAGCGGGCCATGGCGCCGCCTCCCGTCTACGGTGGTCCGCGGCCCCGGCGCGCGGGGCCGCGGGCGGGCCTCAGCCCTGCTCCATCGTCACGTCGAGGAAGAGCGGGTGCAGGAAGGGGCCGACCTTGAAGCCCTCGACCTCCGGGCGCAGGGCGAAGACCCATTCCCAGCCGGGCGTGTAGAGGCCGATGTGGACGGCGTTCTCCATCAGGTAGGCGATGACCGCGCGCACCTTCTCCAGCCGTTCCTCGGGGTCGATGGTGGTGCGCGTCTCCTCAAGGAGCGCGTCGAGTTCCGGCGAGGTGTAGCCCGAGTAGGCGCCGGGCGAGTGCCAGAGCTGGTAGAGGATGTCCGGGTCGTACCAGGACCATGTCATCATGTCGAAGGTGCCGGGCGAGGGGTCGTCCGGGCTCTCGTTCTGCGCCTTCACCTTCGCGTTCATGGTGCCGATGTCCATGATCTCGATGCCGGCCTTCACGCCGATCTGCGCGAGCTGGGCCTGGAAGATCTCGGCGAGCTTGTGGCGGTTGCCGCCGGTCCAGACGTACATCGTCGTCTCCAGCGGGTTGTCGGGGCCGTAGCCCATCTCGGCGAGCAGCGCCTGCGCCTTCTCGGGGTCGTACTCGTAGCCGTGGCTGCGGCAGAATTCCTGGTCGTTGCCGAAGACGCCGCGGGCGATGGGGCACCACTCGCGCTGGTTCAGCCCGCCGTAGATGATGTCGATGGCCATCTGCGGATCGGTGCCGTGCGCGATCGCCTGCCGGGCGCGGATGTCGTCGAAGGGCGGACGCGAGGTGGTGAACTCCCAGAACACGTTCTGGCCGGTGTTCTCGGCCACCACGATCTCCAGCTCGCCCGCGTCGCGGATCGCGGGGATGTCGTCGAAGGGCGGCTCGGCGACGTGCGCCTCGCCGGTGCGCAGCGCCGCGAGGCGGGTCTGCGCCTCGGGCACGGTGCGCACCACCAGCCGCTCGATCATCGGCGGGCCGTCGTTCTCCACCGGCTTGCCGAGATTGCGGTAGTCGGGGTTGGCCGCGAGGACGACCTCGTCGCCCTTGGTCCATTCGACCAGCCTGAACGGCCCCGTGCCGATGGCGGTGGTCGAGCCGAAGGTCTCCGGATCGACGCTGTCGCAGACCATCGAGGAGAAGCTGTCGGCCAGGAACGGCAGGAAGGCGGCGAAGCGGCTCGACATCGAGATCTTCACCGTCAGCGGATCGACGACCTCCACGCTCTCGATCGGGCCCCAGCTCGTGCGGGTGAGCGAGGGGGTATCGCCGAAGGCGCGGTCGATGGTGAACTTCACGTCCTCGGCCGTGAAGTCGCTGCCGTCGTGGCACTTGATGCCGTCGTGCAGGGCGAAGGTGTACTGCAGCCCGTCCTGGCTGACCTCCCAGGACTTCGCCATGTTCGGCTGCGGGTTGCCCTCCATGTCGAAGGCGAGCAGCTGGTCGTAGATCTGGTCCCAGACCTGCATCGAGAGCGTCGAGGTCGCGCGGTGCGGATCGAGCGAGTCGATGTCGCCGTAGCGCGCCCAGACCAGTTCCTGCGCCCCCGCCGCGCCGGCCGCGAGCGTGACCGCGACCGCCGCGCAGGCGCTCGTGAGCATCCGTCCGTTCGTCATCCCTGGATCTCCCTGCCGGTGCGGAGCGCGCCGTCGCGCGGTCGCCCTCGCCTCTCGGAAAGGCTGCCGAGGAGCGGGCACGGCCGGCAAGAAGATTTCGGAAACGACGAATTCTTTTTCGCAAGCGGCGTTTTTCGTCTGTAGGGGCGAGGGTTTCAACGCAGAATTGAAACGCCGCTCAACCACCGGGGTCCGTCCCGTCGCCCCATTCGGCGTGGATGGCCTCGATGGCCCTGAGCCGCTCGACCGCGGTGTCGCCGATTCGCCCGGCGAGCGAGGCGCAGAGGTAGGCGATCAGGCTGACGCTCGCGGTGAAGGAGCCGAACAGCGTCGGCCCGCCGGCGCGGCTTCTCAGGATCACGCTCGCCGCCGCCTTGTCGCCCGCGCCGAGCGCGTCGGTGACCAGCACGACGCGCGCCCCCGCCCGCCCGGCCGAGCCGAGCACGTTGCGAAGCGCCTGCGTGCGCCGGGCGACGCCGAGGGCGAGCACCGTGTCGGCGGCCGAGATCGAGGCGAACTCCTCGGGGATCGGGAAGCCGCCGATCGGGATCATGCGCACGTCCGGGCGCATCTTGATGAGCAGGGCGCGCGCGAAGTGGGCGAGCGGGTAGTCGTCGCCGAAGCCCACCACCCAGAGCTTCTCGCCGTCGCGGAGCAGCCGAACGGCCTCGGCCAGGTCGTCGCCGCGCATCAGCTCGAAGGTGCGCACGAGGTGCTTCACCTCGGCGTCTAGATAGGCCGAGGGGCTCGGCGTCGCGCGCCCGTTCGCGAGCGGCGCCGCGGCGGGTGGCGTGGCCTGCGTCGCGCGCGCCTCGCGCTGGGCGGCCTTGTAGCCGGCGTAGCCGAGCCGTCGGAACAGCCGCGCGGCGGTGGCCTTGGAGACGCCGGCCCGCTCGGCCAGCTCGCCGGCGGTCATGTGGCGCACGACGCCCACGTCCTCCAGCAGCAGATCGGCGAGCCGGCGCTCGCCGCGGGGCATCGCGTCGTAGGCGGCGAGCAGGCGCTGGCCGACGGGCGTGCCCACGTCTCAGCCGCGCCCTGCCGGGGCCGGGTCGGTCCGTGCTCGCGTCCGCGCCATGACCGGCAGTCTCGCCGAAAACCGCGGCCGCGTCACGCGGCGGGTCGCACCGCCGCCTGCGCTGGCGATGCTTCTGCCATCGCACCGACCCGGCTGCCGAAGCGGCTCATGGCGTGGGCGACGCAGCCTTCGACCGGCCTCCTCCGGGTTCGGACGAGCCGTTCGTCCCGTCGAGAGGTCGCGTCATGCGGGGGCTCCCACCGGCGCTCGACCTGACCCTCCGACACGGTGGAACCCCCTGCGCTGCGAGGACCTCGCGGCCGTGCCAGCCGAGGGTCGTCGCCCGGAACCGATCCACGGGCAGGCCGCTCGCCGCATCCGGCGCTCAGGCGCCGGCGAACATCGCCACCGTGTCGATCTCGATCCCCGGCGGATCGAGCCGGAGGCCGCCCTCCCGGATCACCCGCATGCGCACCTCGCCGTCGGCGCCACGGGCATGGTGGACGACGGTGCGCCGCTCGGGATCGACCATCAGGTAGTGGCCGAGGCTCTCCAGCCGGAAGTAGTCCACGAGCTTGCGCCCGAGGTCGTCGCCGCGCGTCGACGGCGAGAGCACCTCGACGATCACCACCGGATCGTCGAAGACGACCGCGTCGCCGTCGAGCGGCGCGCCGCAGCGCAGGCTCGCGTCCGGCTCGTAGACGGTGGTCGCGTCGATGCGCACGGCCATGCCGTCGGGGAACACCTCGCAGGGTTTTCCGGCGGCGCGTATGGCATCTTCCAACGCCCGTGCCGCCGCGAACTTCGCTCTGGCATGGCGCGCCCGTTCGGACGCCTGGGCGACGACCTCGCCGTCGACCAGCTCGTAGCGCTGACCCTCGGGCTGTCGCATGGCCCAGTCGAGGTATGTCTCTGCGTCCATACGGAGCGGTTTCTCGAGCGCCATCGTCCTCTCCTTCGAGCCCGGGTCCGAGCCTAGCACGATGCACGCGCCCTGCCCCGTCCGAAGCGTGGCGCGCCGGTAGCGGGGGCGGCGGTGCCCGTTGATCTCGCGCGCGAGGCCGTGGCGCTCGACGGCGCCGGGCGCGTGGCGGTGGCGTGAGCCGGAGCGGTGGCTCGGGACGGGTCGCTGCCCCTTCCCCAGGACGTCCGAGACGGGGTCGGCCCGAGACGACCGCTGGCGCAACGGCGAACGGCGGCTGCACGACGAGGGCCGGCCGCCGGCTCCCTGCCCGGCTCGCGCCATGAAGCGACGTCGACGCCCTACCGCGGCGATCGCGCCGGTACCGGCTCCCGCCGTACGCCCCTGCCCGGAGGCACGCGCCCGTTCGGGCCGGCTCGCGATCGACCGGAGGGGCGCGATCGCCCTCTCCGCCGGTGGCGCCTCGTCCGCGTCGCCAACCGTCGAGGTCAGGAGACGATCGCGATCGCGCTCTCCAGCGTGGCGCGGTCGTAGGGCTTCTGCACGACGACCGCGTCGGGGAAGGTGGTCGTCACGGCCGTCGTGCCGCCGTAGCCGGTCGCGAAGACGAAGCGCGCGCCGGCTTCGGCGAGGCGGCGCGCGACGGCCTCGCTCGTCTCCGCACCGAGGTTGACGTCGAGGATGGCGAAGTCCGGCACGACGCGGTCGAGGATGGCGAGCGCGTCGCGCACGCAGGAGGCGACGTGCACGCGCTCGGCGCCGAGTTCCGCGACGCAGGTCTCGGCGTCGAGCGCGATGATCATGTTGTCCTCCAGCACGAGCACGTCGCCCGACAGCGGCGCGCGCGGCGCGTCCTCGGCGGCGGGCGACGCGTCGTCGGCAGCGGCGGCCTCGACGACGGCGGCGACGTGGGCGGGCGGCAGCACGAAGCGCGCCTGGAGTCCGCCGACCTCGAAGCGCACCTCGGCCGTGCCTTGCAGCTCGAAGGGCACCGAGCGCTCGATGATCGTCGTGCCGAAGCCGCGCCGGTTCGGCACGCCCCGGACCGGCGGGCCGCCGCGCTCGCGCCAGTCGATGGCGAGCGCGCCGTCGGGCTCGATCGCGAAGCGCACGTCGACCGCGCCGTGGCGATCCGAGAGCGCGCCGTACTTGGCCGCGTTGGTCGTCAGCTCGTGGACGACGAGGGCCAGCGTGGTGAAGGCTTTGGGCTCGAGCGCCACGTCCGGCCCCGAGAGGCATATCCGGTCGGCCTTGGCGCCGAGGTAGGCCGCCGTCTCGGTCTGCACGAGTTCGTGCGCCGAGGCCGGGTTCCAGCTCTCGCGCGTGATCTGGTCGTGCGCGCGAGCGAGGGCGTGGATGCGCCCGCCCACCACCTCGGTGAACTCGGCCACCGTCTCGGCTTCGCCCCGGCTCTGGGCGATCAGGCTGCGGATCAGGCCGAGGATGTTGCGCACGCGGTGGTTCAGCTCGGCGATCAGAAGTTCCTGGCGCTCCTGCGCGCGGGCGCGGTCGCGGACCGCCGCGTCGGTCATGCGCAGCACCACCTCCAGGAGCGTCACGCGCAGCGCCTCGGCGGCCTGCACCTCCAAGCTCGTCCAGGGCGCCGAGGTGCCGCGCACCACTTCCTGCCACGCCTCGAAGCTCTTGCGCGGCGTCAGCCGCAGGCCGTTCGGACCGAGCTCCGCCGGCTTGGTCGGGTCGCCCGCCCAGGTGACCGAGCGCGCGATCTCGCGGCGAAACAGCACGATGTAGTCGCGCGGCGTGCGCGAGACCGGCAGCACCAGCATCCCGGCGGCGCGTTCGACGAAGTCGGCCGCCGGCGCGAACACGGCCCCGAGACGCTCGGTGTGGTAGACCCGGCTCGCGGCGGTGGTGTTGAGAAAGCGCACGAGGCCGAGGAACTCCTCGCGCGTCGGCGCCTGGCCGGTGGCGAGGTACTCGCCCCCGATCCAGCCGACCGCGCCGTCGTGGGCGACGACCTCGCCGATCGCCTCCACGATGGTCTCGAAGTTCTCCGCGATCGAGCTGCCCCCGGCGAGGCGGGCCATCAGCCGGTCGTGCAGCTGGCGCGCCCGCGCCTGCTCCTCGCGCTCGACGTCGGCGAGGCGCTGGTCGAGCACGAAGGCGAAGAGCTGGCCGAACAGCTCTGCCGCCGCGCGCGCCTCGGGCGAGAGCAGCCGCGCCGTACGGTGGTGGCAGGCGAACAGCCCCCAGAGCCGGTCGCGCTTGACGATCGAGACCGAGAGCGAGGCGCCCACGCCCATGTTGGCGAGATACTCCAGATGGATCGGCGAGACCGCGCGGATCGCGCTCATCGAGAGGTCGAGCACGCGCCCCTCGGGATCGCGCGCGGGCAGGATCGGACGGCCCGGGTCGGCGACGTCGGTGATCAGGCGCAGGAGGTTGCGCTTGTAGAGCGCGCGCGCCTGCACGGGGATGTCGGAGGCGGGATAGCGCAGGCCCTTGAACGAGGCCATGTCCGGCGCGCGGCTCTCGGCGATCACCTCGCCGGTGTCGTCGTCCGCGAAGCGGTAGACCATGACGCGGTCGAAGCCGGTCAGGGCGCGCAGGTGGCGCGCGGCCTGCTCGCAGAGCGTCTCGACGTCGCCGGCGCGGCTCATGCGATCGATCATCGGGCGCACGAGCGCGCCGTAGTCGGGGCGCGGCGCCTCGCCGGCGCGCTCCATCTCGATCACGATGACGTCGCCCGAGAGATGGAGCGTCGCGTCGACGGGGGCGGCGTCCCGCGCCGGGCGCAGGCCGAAGGCGCGCTCGACCGCGTCGCGATGGCCGAGCATCTGCAGCTTCGAGCGCAGCGCGTGCAGCGCCTCCGCCTCGACCGCCTCGGCGAGCGGCAGGCCGATCAGGGCCCCGGCCTCGCGGCCGAGGAAGTCCGCGACGTTGTCGGAGGCGTGCGTGACGATCCAGTCGGCCGAGACGGCGATCAGCGCACCGAAGGACTGGACGCGGCCGAGCTTGTGGATCGGCTCGCGGTCGCAGCTGGTCAGGTCGACCTCGCGCGTTAGCGCGCCGGTGTCGGCGTCAGGACGGGGCATGGCGGGCCTCGCGGATCGTCAGGAAGGCGTCGAGATGGACGTCGAAGGCCGCATGGGCCGCGGCGACGGCGCGTTCGACGCGGTCGTGCTCGCGGGCCGGCCGCGCGAGACGCGGCAGCAGCGCGCGCCAGAGATCGCGCATGCCGGTGTCGGCGAGGAAGCGATGCGCCGCACGCACGCTCGGCTCGGTCGAGCGCGCCCAGCGCGCCTGCAGGACGCGCGTGCCGAAGTGGGCGCCGGCGAGCACGTAGGCGAGGCCGAGCGGCTCCGGGTCCCGCAGCCTCTCGCCGAGGCCGCACCCCGCGCCAGGCGCCGGACCACGCGCGGGGGCGTGACCGAGGGCGGCGAGGTCCGCCTCTAGAAGCGGCAGCCGGCTCGGCGGGACGTCGAACTCGGCCGCGGCGCCCAGCGCCGGCTCGAGATGCGTCAGCGCCAGGTGATGGGTCAGCAGGAAATCGGCGAGACCGGCCGGCGTCGCGAGGTCGAGCGCGCCGAGCGCGGCGTCGACGCGGTGATGCGCCTCGCGCGTGCGCTCGCGGAGCACGAGGCGCAGCGTGGTCGCGCTCGCCTCGTGCGACCAGCCGGGCAGTGCGGTCGCTATCGTCGGGGTGTTCGTGATCGGGCAGAATGTAAGGCTCGGCGAAGGCATGGCACCCGTCCAGTCAGGCGGTTCCGCAAGCGAAGATCCGGCGGGATCTTCGAGGAGGCGACACGGCGGTGCGTCAGTTTCTTAAAAAGACCAACGAAATGCGCCCCCGGATCAGGGTGACGGGCGCTTTGACCGATGCGTTCCACATGACCACCCCCTTGTTCTTTCCCCTCGGCTTCAAGGCCATCGGCGCTCGAGCCGCCGGGGTCAAGTCGAGGGAGCGACCTGCCCCTGGTTTTGCCGTCTTGCGACGACGCCTTCTGAAACGCCGCTATCGCGAGACGACGGCGACACCATGCCTTCGCCCCCCGTTCGCTATGGCGCGACTGCGCGAGGTCTCTCGGGGTCGCGGGCAGTCGATCGTCGGCCCTGCGGCGGACGACGGGAAGGGCGGAAGGACGAGGCGCCGCCCGGGCACCCGACTTGCACCGTGAGCCGTCGTCCGGGCGTGGCGCCGGGGGTCGCGACACCGACGGCGCTCACATCACCGCGCCGATCTGCCAGGGCACGAACTCGTTGTCGCCGAAGTCGAACTCCTCGCTGCACGTCTTCTCGCCCGAGGCGGTGCGCAGCACCAGATCGAAGATGCGCGCGCCCATCTCCTCGACCGGGACCCCCTCCTCCAGCACCGGCCCGCAGTTCAGGTCCATGTCCTCGGCCATCCGCTCGTAGGTGCGCGAGTTGGTGCAGAGCTTGAGGGACGGCGAGGGCTTGAAGCCCGAGACCGAGCCGCGCCCGGTGGTGAAGCACACGACGTTCGCCCCGCTCGCGATCTGGCCGGTGACCGAGCAGGGGTCGTAGCCGGGGCTGTCCATGAACACGAAGCCCGCGCGTGTCACCGGCTCGGCGTAGGCGTAGACGCCTTCGAGCCGCGTCGTGCCCCCCTTCGCCGCCGCGCCGAGCGATTTTTCGAGGATCGTGGTCAGCCCCCCCTCCTTGTTGCCCGGCGAGGGGTTGTTGTCCATCGTGCCCTCGTTCTTCGCCGTGTAGTCCTCCCACCAGCGGATCTGGCCGACCAGTTTCTCGCCGACCTCGCGGCTCGCGGCGCGGCGGGTCAGCAGGTGCTCGGCGCCGTAGATCTCGGGCGTCTCGGACAGGATCGCGGTGCCGCCGTGGCGCACCAGCAGGTCCGCCGCCGCGCCGAGCGCGGGGTTCGCGGTGATCCCCGAGTAGCCGTCCGAGCCGCCGCATTGCAGCGCGAGCGTCAGGTGGTTCGCGGAGACCGGCTCGCGCGTGACGTCGTTGGCCGCCGGCAGCATCGCCTTCACGTGCTCGACGCCCTGGCGCACGGCGGCGCGGGTGCCGCCGGCCGCCTGGATCGTCATGTGGCGGAAGCGCTCGCCGTCCTCCAGCCCGTAGCGGCGCATGAGTTGCGCGATCTGGTTCATCTCGCAGCCGAGGCCGATCATCAGCACGCCCGCGAAGTTCGGATGGGTGAGATAGCCGTTCAGCGTGCGCCGGAGGGTCTCGATGCCCTCGCCCTCGCCGGCCATGCCGCAGCCCGTGCCGTGGACGAACGCCGCGACCCCGTCGACGTTGGGATAGGGGGCGAGCGCCTCCGGTCCGAAGGCGCCCGCGATCTGCCGCGCCGCGGTGGCCGAGCAGTTCACCGACGGCAGCACCGCGATGATGTTTCGCGTGCCGACACGCCCGGTCGCGCGCCGAAAGCCCTGGAAGGTGTCGCGCGTCGCAGGGGGCGGCGCCGGGCGGA